>CAYSGH010000022.1:0-55813 GCA_964430505.1 uncultured Akkermansia sp.
GAGGAGGGGGATGGACCTGATGGACCTGATGGACCTGATGGACTCGATGGACTCGATGGACTCGGCGGGGTGGGTTGCCCCGGTTGCCCCGGTTGGCCCGGTTGGCCCGGTTGGCCCGGTTGGCCGGGTTGGCCGGGTTGGCCGGGTTGGCCGGGTGGGGTGGGTGGGGTGGGTGGGGTGGGTGGGGTGGGTGGGGTGGGTAGGGGCTCGGTGGCGGCGGTGAGGGTGGATTGGGTGGCGGCCATTTGCTCGAGGGCCTGGAGGGCTTGCTCGAGGGCGGCCTTGCGGGCGGGGTCGTCTTGCTTCTTCTGGATCTCCTCCAGCACCACCTTGACCTCGGGCGGCGGGGGCTGGGCGGACTCCTCGGGTTGGCCGCGCTTTTCCATCGGGAGGTCGCGGAGCGCGGGCATGGCCTTGAGGGTTTGGTAGAGGGCGGCCAAGGCCTTCTCCTCGGGCGGAAGGGCACGTGAACCGTCGGCCGCATCGAGGCGCTGCGCGGCCTGCTCCATCGCGGCGACGGCCTCGCTGATGCGTTCGGAGGCCTCAGGCTCGGCCCCTTGGGACTGGAGGGCTTGCTGGTACATCCGGGCGAACTCGAGGGCGTCACGCTGGCGTTGGGCCAGGGCGTCGGTGGCCTTCTTTGTGGGCGATGAAGGCAACACGGCGGTGTCGGCCACGATCTGCTTTTGCACGGTCAGCAGGTTGAGCTTTTGCCCGGCGGGCTTGCCCTGTTGCGGGCGTTCGGCGGCGTCGGGCCGCTCGTTGAACTCGATGAAGAACTCGGGCGAACGCCCGACGCCGGGACCGTCCACGTCGTTGGCGTCGCGGGCCTCGGCGTGGTAGGCGACCACCTCGAACTCCTTCGCCCGAATCGGGGCCAAGGCCCAGGCGAGACGGGCTGGGATCTTGCCGTCGTGGATTGCGCCCATGGGAACGGGCACCCGTTGCTCGGGCCCGCCCAGCTTGTGGTACACCAACTCAACGCGGGCCACCCCGAAGTCGTCCGACGCCACCATTTCCAGCGGGACGACGTCGGCGGGTCGCGCCCGGATGTCGCGCCCGGGCCGGGTGACCTCGATGGAAGGCGGGGCGTCGGCGAGGGCGCGGATGCGGCGGAGGCCCGTGTCGAGGCCGGTCCGTCCCGAGGCGTCGGCCAGCACGATGGCGAAGGCGGTGTTGGTCAGAACCGTGATGTCCGTGGACCAGCGGTGGTCGTCGTCGCGGCGGAGGGGGATGACGACGCCGTTGGTGAGGCGGAGCGAGGCGGCGGACAAGGGGACGTTGGCCACGAGCGACCATTGCGCCCGGGTGCCGCGCACGGCGGCAATGTCGGGCACCTGGCGGACCACGGACGGAAGGCGCGTGTAGGAGGGGGGCGTGAGGCGGACGTGAAAATTCGTGGCGGTCGGCGGCGTGTAGGCGTCGAGGCGGAAGACGTCCGTGACGCCGTCCCCTGCGCGCAGGCGCCACTCGACGTTGCGTTGCACGGTGAACGCGTGGCGGGCCACGCCGTTGGTCACGGTCAACAGGACGGATTGCCACGGGGCACCAGGAGCCTCGCGTTGTTGCCATGCGGCCGTGCGCGGCATGCGGCCCTCGATGCGGTTGGTGACGACCAGGGCAAGGCCGACGGGGAACTCGCCGGAGCCCAGCCCGGGCACGATGCGCGTGTGGCTGGCGCGGGACCACGGCACGGCGGCGCGCACGAGGGAGATCCAAGCGGCCGGGGCAAGCCCGACAAAGAGCGCGAGCAACAGGACGGTTGCTCCCATCGCTGCCAGCGCCGGCCATGCCAGCCGGCGTCGGTAGTCCGGCGTGCCCTCCGCCACATGGCGGGCCGCCCGCCGGGACAGGGCGGCGGCGATGACGGCCTCCGTGTCGTTGGAGGGGCGGCGTCGGCCGGAGAGGTACTCGGCGGCGGTGACGACCTCGTTGCCGAGGCCTTTCTGGCCGGCCTCGACATCCCGAGCGGCGTCCTCGACGCGGGTGGGGGACTTCAGGATGCGGCGCACCTGGATGAAGCCGGCCGCAAGGGCGGCGGCCGCAAGGGCTGATCCCGTCCAGCGTGCCCAGGGCGGCAAGGACGCGACATAGTCCGTGGCGGCGAAAACCAAGAGGAGGACCAGGACGGCCCCGGCCGCCCGCGCCGCCGCCCGCAGGCGCAGGGCACGGTCCTTGCGTTGGGTGGCAAGCACCAGCGGATGCGGGTCGTCCTGGGGCGGCTTCGGGTTCATGACGCGGTTCGGTTGGCAACGACGGTCTCCACGAGAAGCAGGCCCAAGGCCGACAACAGCACCAACCGCCACCCCTCGCGTCGGCCGGGGTCCGCGCCGAGCCATCCGGCGGCCACGGTCCCGCCGGAGCCCACGTCGCGTCGGTCCATGCGTTGCTCCAGTTGCAGGGAGGTCACGCCCGACAACAGGGACTCGGACGCGGGAGGGTTGACGGCGACTTGATGCACGTCCCTGCCGTCGGTCCCGACGATGCGGACGACGCCGGGCTGGCTGGGTTCCAGGCGGAGGTTGCCCGAGTCGTCGGGCGACGCGCCGGACTGGGTTCCGTCGGGCCAGAAGACCTTGTAGGCGGGGGCGTTGGTGGGTGGGACGGCTCCCGACGATGGCGCGGGGGCGGCCACGGGGATCATCACCTCGGCTCCGCACGTCGCGATGGGCGGGGCCAGGACGAGGCGGTCGTCGTCGCGCCCGGCCAGGTGCCGCGCCAACCCGTGGACGAAGGGGACGAACGTCTTGTGCTTGGGCCAATCCCCGGCGGAGGTGTCCGGCGGGAAGCCCGCCAGCACGACGCGGCCCAGCCCGAGGGAACGGCCTGCGAGCAAGGGGATGCCGTCGTCCAACCGCGCGAGCACGCGGGCGCCTGGGATGGGCTGCAAGGGCCAGCGACGGAGGAACTCGGCCACGGCGAGGTTGCCGGACCCGGCCGACCTGAAGGCATCGAACAAGGCGGAGGAACGGTCGGCCATGGCGATGCGCCAGGGGTTCTCGACGGGGGCCGACTCGGGCGACAGGACCTCGGCGGGAAGCAGGGGGTCGAGGGCGGCGTTGAAGGCCCCCGGGGCAACGGAGGCATCGACGAAGAAGCCCGTGCCGCCGCCGGCCCTCACAAAGCGTTCGAGAGCTTCGATGGATTCGGACGGCCAGTCGCGTTGGGCCGGGGCGAGGACGACATCCCATGGCGCGCGCGGGCCGTCGGATGGAACGGCGAGGCGGCCGGCCAACTCGGCCGCGGTGCATGTAGCGACTTGGAACCGGCCGCCGGGGGCATTGGTGAGGTCGCGGTTGGGGGCGAGCGCGGCTTCGAGAAAGAGGGACTGCCGTTGGAACGAGCGCGCGGCCGGCCGGCCCTCCACGATCACCACCCGCAAGGGTGGCGGCGAACGGAAGGTGGCCACTCGGACGTTGTCGGCTTCGAGTGCATCGGCCGAGACGAGGCGTGCCTCGGCCCGATGCCACCCGGCGGACAGGGCGGGCAATGCCAGGTCGAGGTTGGTCGTGGCCCCGGCGGGCACGCTGACGCTCCGGGACCACGTGGGGGTGCCGTCGATACGGAACTCCACGGTGGTTGTGGCGCTGCCGACGTCGCCAAGGTTGGCCACGGTGAGGAATGGCGCGATCTCGCCGCCCGGGTCGGGTTGAAGTTCGCTGACGGCCATGTTGGAAGCCCGGCGCTCGCCCACCGCCACGGGGACGACCCGGACGTCCGGCGGCACGGGGACGGAGGCGACGTCGGCCACGGCGGGGTCTTGCAGGTCCGACACGACCACGACGGAGGCGTTGATGCCTTCGGTGCGCGGGCCGAGGACGCGCAGGGCCTCGGCGAGGCCGTCGGCGATGGACGAGCCTTGGTGCCCGGGTTGGAGGTCCTTCAACGCCGCGATGGCAACGGAGGATGGCCCCATGGGGGCCAGCACGGAGGGGTGGGCGTCCAAGGCCACCAGCGCGGCGCGGTCGCCCGGCCTGAGTTCCGCAAGGGCACGACGCGCTGCATCGACAGCCTGCGGCCACCGTGGCCCGGACGGGTCGCGCGCCTGGAGGCTGAGGGAGCGATCGAGCAGCACGACCACGCGACGCGGCCGTTGCACGCCACCGGTCGGCGTTGCGACGGGCAGGAATGGACGTGCGAACGCGAGGACAATCAGCGCGAGGCACGCCATGCGGAGGAGCAGGAGCATCCAGTTGCGGACGCGCCGGCGAGACTTGGCCTGAGGGGGGATGTCGTCGAAGAAGCGGACGGTGCTAAACCGCATGCGGACCTGCCGCTGTCGCAGGAGCAGGTGCAGGAGCAGCGGGACGCCGAGGGCCGCGAGGGCCGGGAGGAAGGCGGCGTTGGAAAGGAGGAAGGGCATGGCCTAGAGGGTCGCCCGCTTCTCGAGGTAGCGCGACAAGGCGACGCCAATGGGCTCGTCGGTCCTGAGCCTTTGGTAATCCGCCTCGTGCCGCAGGCAGCCGGCGCGGACGCGTTCGCAGAACGCCTCGATGCGCGCGCGATAGGCAGGCCCGAACTCGGTGGCGTCCACGACCCGTTCCTCGCCCGTCTCGGCGTCCTTCATGATGAAGTTGCCCTGCACGGGGAAGTCGAGTTCCTCGGGCGCGAGCAGGTGGAACACGAGGACTTCCTGGTTCATGCCTTGCAAGCGGCGGAGCAACGCGAGGAGGTCGGGCTCCGACGCGAAGAAGTCGGAAATGAGCACGACGAGTCCGCGCCGGACGAAGGTGCGCGCGAGGACGTCGAGGCCCGCATCAACGCGGGTTTCGCCGCCGGGACGGGCGGTGGAAAGGAGCGCGAGGACCTCCATGGCAGCCTCGCGGAAGGCGCGGGCGGGCAGGGCCATGCGGGCGTCCGGGCCGAACAAGACGAGCCCAGGCGCGTCCCGTTGCCGGACCATCAAGTGGGCGAGGGCGGCGGCGAGGATGCGGCCGGAGAGGAACTTGTTGGCGGTGCCTTCCCCGAAGTCCATGGAGGCGGACGTGTCGAGGAGGACGTGGCAGCGGAGGTTGGTGTCGTCCTCGAACTGGCGGAGGTAGAGGGCGTCGGTGCGGGCCCAGACCTTCCAGTCGAGGTGGCGGAGGTTGTCGCCGGGGGCGTAGGGACGGTAGGAGGCGAACTCGCTGGAATAGCCGAGGAAGGGGCTGCGGTGGAGGCCGTCGAGGAAGCCCTCGACGACGATGCGCGAGAGCAACGGCAGGTCGTCGATGAAGGGGACCTCGAGGAGCATGGCGCGCGCGGGCTGGGGCTCTCGTTATTGGGCTCCGGGGCGCGTGTCCGCGAGCAGGCGGTCCAGGAGCGATTCCACGGACACCTTCTGGGCGCGGGCGTTGAAGTTGGGGAGGACGCGGTGGCGGAGGACCTGGCGCGCGACCAGGGAGACGTCTTCGAAGTCCGCGCAGAGCCGGCCGAGCGACGCGGCGCGGGCCTTGGCGGCGAGGACCAGGAACTGCGACGCGCGCGGGCTGGCGCCCCAGCGGACGAACTCGCGGATGTATTCAGGCGCGGACTCGTCCTCCGGCCGGGTTCGGCCGACGAGGCGCACGGCATGGCGGATGACGTCGTCGCTGGCGGGCAGGGCGCGGACAAGGCGCTGGATGTCGAGGAGCGCGGGGCCGTCGAGCACGGGCTTCATGTCGGCCACGTCGTTGCCCGTGGTGTTGCGCACCACCCGCTCCTCCTCCGCCCGGGTGGGGTAGGTGGTCAGGATGCAAAACATGAATCGGTCGGCCTGGGCCTCGGGCAGGACGTAGGTGCCCTCCTGTTCGATAGGATTCTGGGTGGCGAAGACATGGAACGGGCGGGGCAACGGATAGGTCTTGGTGCCGACGGTGACCTGGCGTTCCTGCATCGTCTCGAGCATGGCGGCCTGGGTCTTGGGGGGCGTCCGGTTGATTTCGTCGGCCAGCACGAGGTTGGCGAAGACGGGGCCCGGGAGGAACACGGCTCGGCGACGGCCGGTGTCCACGTCCTCCTCCAGAACCTCCGTGCCCGTGATGTCGCTGGGCATGAGGTCGGGCGTGAACTGGATCCGGCTGAAGGCGAGGTCGAGGGCGCGTCCGAGGGAGCGCACGAGCAGGGTTTTGGCGAGGCCGGGGACGCCCGTGATGAGGGTGTGGCCGCCCGCGAAGAGGGTAAGGAGGACGTTGTCGATGACGTCGCGCTGGCCCACGACCGCGCGGCCCACCTGCTCGACCAAGGCGGCGCGACGGGCAGCGAGCCGTTCAATCGCCTCGACGTCGCCGCCGGGGACGGTGGGGGGGGAATCGCTCATTGCCCCGCACCTTGAACGGGCGCGCGGACGAGGGGGAGCGGGAAATGCTTTGTGGGGCGGCTCGGCGGCTAGCCAAGGGGCGCGACCTCGCAATGCCACGGCGTGGATTGCTCGTAGGCATGCGCGATGCGAAGGAGGTCCGGCTCGCCCAGGGGGCGGCCCAGAAACTGGAGCCCGATGGGGAGGCGTGGCTGGCGGGTGAGGCCGCAGGGCAGGCTGAGGCCGGAGATGCCGGCGAGGTTGCAGGAGATCGTGAAGATGTCGCTGAGGTACATCTGCAGCGGGTCGGAGGACTTTTCGCCCACCTTGAAGGCCGGGGTCGGCGTGGTGGGCGTGACGATGGCGTCCACCTGGGCGAAGGCGCGCTCGAAGTCCCGGCGGATGAGGGCCCGGACCTTCTGGGCGCGGAGGTAGTAGGCGTCGTAGTAGCCGCTGCTGAGGACGTAGGTGCCGAGGATGATGCGCCGCTTCACTTCCGGGCCAAATCCGGCGCCGCGGGTGCGGCTGTTCAGCTCGAAGGCGTCGGGCCCGTCCACGCGCTTGCCGTAACGGACGCCGTCGAAGCGGGCGAGGTTGGCCGAGGCCTCGGCCGGGGCGATGATGTAATACGTGGCCGCGGCGTAGTCGGAATGCGGGAGGCTGACCTCCCGGACCTCGGCGCCGAGTCCTTCCAGGTGCCGGACCGCCGCGCGGAAGGCGGCGTCCACCTCGGGGTCCATGCCGCCAATTTGAAACTCCTTCACAACGCCAATCCGCGTGCCCTTGAGCGAGGACGCCCCGAGGACGTCGCGGTAGCGCGGCACCGGCTCGCTGAGGCTGGTGGAATCGAGGGGATCGTGCCCGGCGATGGCCTCCATGACGAGGGCGGCGTCGCCCACGGACTTGGTGAAGGGTCCGATTTGGTCGAGGGAACTAGCGAAGGCGACAAGGCCGTAGCGCGAGACGCGTCCGTAGGTGGGCTTGATGCCCACGCAGCCACAGAGAGCGGCGGGCTGGCGGATGGATCCGCCGGTGTCGGAACCGATGGTGGCGAAGGCCTCGTTGGCGGCGACGGCGGCGGCGCACCCGCCGGAGGAACCGCCCGGGATGCGGGTGGTATCCCAGGGATTGAGGGTCGTCCAGTAGGCCGAGTTCTCGGTGGAGCTGCCCATGGCAAACTCGTCCATGTTGAGACGCCCGAAGAGGACGGCCCCCGCCGCCTTGAGCCTTGCGACGACGGTGGCGTCGTAGGGCGAGACGTAGCCCTCGAGGATCTTGGAGGCGCAACCAACGGGCTGGTTGCGATGGCACAAGACATCCTTGAGGGCGATGGGGACCCCCAGCAGGGGGCGGGCGGCGCCACCACGTCCGGCGGCCAACTCGACATCGGCGGCACGGGCCTGCGCGCGGGCATCGTCGCGGTCGATCGAGAGGAAGGCCCGGACGTTGCCATCCACGCGGTTCACCTGGGCCAGGCACGCCTCGAGGGCATCGGTGGCCGACACCTGGCCGGAGGCGAGCCGCGAGGTGAGTTCGGAAATCGTCAGTCGATGCAGCATGGGGGGATCCTCCGGAGGGGGCGCGGCGTCATTCGACGATCTTGGGGACGACGAACAAGCCGCCGGAGCGGGAGGGCGCGTTGCGCAGGGCGTCGTCGTGGGCCAACGACTCGGCGGGCTCGTCCGGGCGGGCCACGTTGGCAAGCGGGAAGGCGTGGGACATGGGCTCGACGCCGGACACGTCCACCTCGCGGAGCTTCGCGATGTAGCCGAGAATGTTGCCAAGTTGCTCGCCAAGGCGCCGCTCCTCGTCGGGCGCGAGCGCAACGCGGGCGAGCTTGGCGACGTAGTGGATGTTGAAGTCCGACATGGATGCCTCGCTGGCTGTTGGAGCTGGTAGGGATGGGGAACAGGGACCCGTCCGAACGGTGCGATGCCGGTGGGCTAGACCTCGCCGAAGCCGCCGTTGACGAGTCCGGCGAGTTGGTCGGCGGCCGACAGGGCGTCGTCGCCGTCGCAGACGATGCGGATGCGGGAACCGGGACCGGCGGCCAGCATGAGGAGGCCCATGATGCTCTTGCCGTTGATGGACTCGCCGTCCTTTTCAAGGGTCACCTCACAGCGGAACTGGGCGGCGAGCTTCACGAAGGCCGCGGAAGGACGCGCGTGGATGCCCTGGCGGTTCCTCACGACCACGTCTCGCGATACCACGGTGCTGGTGCTGGCCTTGTTGCCTGTCGTTAATCCCGGCATTTCGCGGAGAGGGTGCCCGGTTTGGGCAAGGCAAGGCCAGAAGGGATTTGCGCGGACGCGAGGGATATCCATGCGGGCCACCACGCGATCCGCACGAACGGCACGCGGCCTCATGCCTGGATGGAGAAACCCGGGGTTACCGGTTCAGGCGTCGTAGTTCAGCCACGGGCCGAGCCAACGTTCCATGTCGGCGGCAGCCATGCCCTTGCGCAGGGCAAGGTCGGCGACTTGGTCGCGGTCGAGCTTGTCCACGGCAAAGTAACGGGCCATGGGATGGGCGAAGTAGAGGCCGCTGACGCTGGCCCCGGGCCACATGGCACAGCTTTCGGTGAGGGTGATGCCGGCCTGGCGCTCGACGTCCAACAGCTCCCAAAGCAGGCGCTTCTCGGTGTGGTCCGGGCAGGCCGGGTAGCCAGGGGCGGGACGGATGCCACGGTACGCCTCGTCGATCACCTGTTCCATCGTGAGGCTCTCGGCGGAGCCGTAGCCCCACTCCTTACGGGCGCGTTGATGAAGGTATTCCGCAAAGGCCTCGGCGAGACGGTCCGCCAACGCCTCCGCCATGATGGCGCGATAGTCGTCCTGCGCGGCGCGGAAACGGGCGACGATCTCCTTGAGCCCGAAGCCGGTGGTCACGGCGAACGCGCCGAGGTGGTCCGGCGGCGGGGTTGCCGTGCCGCGCGGCGCGATGAAGTCGGCCAAACACCAGTTGGGCGACGCATCCTCCTTCTCCATTTGCTGGCGCAGAAAGTGGAGGCGTTGCAAGGGGCGGGAACGGCCGGCGTCGGCATAGACCTGGACGTCGTCGCCGACACGGTTGGCGGGGAAGAACCCATAGACGGCGCGGGCGCGCAGCAGGCGGCGGGACACGATCTCGTCGAGGAGACGGAGGGCGTCGGCATGGAGTCGGCGGGCCTCCTCGCCGTGGCGCGGGTGTTCCAGGATGGCGGGGTACCGGCCGCGCAACTCCCAGGTGTGGAAGAACGGGGACCAGTCGATGAAAGGGACAAGGTCCTCGAGGCGGATGGCCTCCGCAGGAAGGGCCGCGTCGGAGCCCGACATGCCCGCCGTGCGCGGGGGTGGTGCCGTGTCGAGCAGGCGGACGCCGGTAAACGCGGGTTGGGGAAGGTCGTCGAAGGCTAGCGTGGGCGCCCGGCGGCGGGCCTCGTCGAGGGTCAGGAGCTTGCGCCGGTTGCCCGCGTGCTGGTTGCGGGCGGATTCCTGATCCAGTCGAAGCTGGGCGACGAAACCGGCCTTTTGGTCCGGGCTGAGCAGGGCGGACACGACGGGGACCGCACGGCTGGCATCGAGCACGTGGACCACGGGCTCGCGGTACCCCGGGGCGATCTTGACGGCGGTGTGGGCCTTCGAGGTGGTGGCCCCGCCAATGAGCAGGGGTTGCCGCATGTTGCGGCGCTCCATCTCGCGGGCGACGTGCTGCATCTCGTCCAGCGACGGCGTGATCAGGCCCGAGAGCCCGATGACGTCGGCCCGGTGCTGGACGGCGGCGTCGAGGATCTTGTCGGTGGGGACCATGACGCCGAGGTCGATGACCTCGTAGTTGTTACAGCCGAGCACGACGCCGACGATGTTCTTGCCGATGTCGTGGACGTCGCCCTTGACGGTGGCGAGGAGGACGCGGCCCTGGGCCTGGGTGGCAGCCCCGGCGGCGGCGGCAGCCTGCTTCTCGGCCTCCATGAAGGGGGTGAGGTAGGCAACGGCCTTCTTCATGACGCGCGCGGACTTGACGACCTGCGGCAGGAACATCTTTCCGGCCCCGAAGAGGTCGCCGACGACGTTCATCCCATCCATGAGGGGGCCCTCGATGACGAGGAGGGGGCGTCCGAGCTTTTGGCGGGCCTCCTCGGCATCGGCCTCGACGTGGACGTCGATGCCCTTGATGAGGGCGTGCTGGAGGCGTTCCTGGACGGTGCCGGAGCGCCAGGCCTCGTCGGCGACGACGGCGGCCTGGGTGGTGCCGGCCGAGCGCTTCTTGAGGTCCTCGCCGAGGGCGACGAGTCGCTCGGTGGCGTCGGGCCGGCGGTTGAGGAGGACGTCCTCGACGCACGCGAGGAGGTCCGGGGGAATTTCCTGGTACACCTCCAGCATGCCGGCGTTGACGATGCCCATGTCGAGCCCGGCGCGGATGGCATGGTAAAGGAAGGCCGAGTGCATGGCCTCTCGGACGACGTTGTTGCCGCGGAAGCTGAACGAGATGTTGGAGACGCCGCCGGAGACCTTGGCGTGGGGGAGGTTGGCCTTGATCCAGCGGGTGGCCTCGATGAAGGCAACGGCGTAGTCGTTGTGCTCCTCGATGCCGGTGGCGACGGTGAGGATGTTGGGGTCAAAGATGATGTCCTGGGGATCGAAGCCGGCGACCCCGACGAGGAGCTTGTAGGACCGGGCGCAGATCTCGGTCTTGCGTTGGAAGGAGTCCGCCTGGCCGCGCTCGTCGAAGGCCATGACGACGACGGCGGCCCCGAAGCGGCGGATGAGCCGGGCCTGATCGAGGAAGCGTTCCTCGCCCTCCTTGAGGGAGATGGAATTGACGATGCCCTTGCCCTGGAGGCAGCGGAGGCCGGCCTCGAGGACGGTCCACTTGGAGGAGTCCACCATGATGGGGACGCGGGCGATGTCAGGCTCGGCAGCGACCAGGTTGAGGAAGCGGGTCATGGCGGCGACGCCATCGAGCATTCCCTCGTCCATGTTGACATCGATGACCTGCGCGCCGTTCTCGACCTGCTGGCGGGCAACGACAACGGCCTCGCTGTAGTTGCCCGCGAGGACGAGCTTGGAGAAGCGGGGCGAGCCGGTGACGTTGGTGCGCTCGCCGATGTTCACGAAGTTCGTGGCGGGCGTGACGTTGAAGGCCTCCATGCCGGCGAGGCGGAGGTGAGGCGCGACCTCGGGAACGACACGCGGCGGCAGGCCCCTCACGGCCTCCGCCATCGCGCGGATATGGTCCGGAGTGGTTCCACAGCAACCGCCCAGCACGTTGAGCCAGCCCGCCTCCGCCCACGCCCGGATCTGGGGGGCCATGGACTCGGGGGTTTCGGGGAAGCCGGTAGGCAGCAGCGGATTGGGCATGCCCGCATTGGCGTAGATGCAAACGTGCGTGTCGGCGATGCGGGCGATCTCCTCCACGTGGGGCCGGAGTTCCTCGGGTCCAAGGGCGCAGTTGAACCCGATGGTAACGGGTCGCGCGTGGCGGACGGAGTTCCAGAACGCCTCGACCGTCTGGCCGGTCAGGGTGCGACCGGACTTGTCGGTGATGGTGCCGGAAATCATGAGCGGCACGCGCTCGTTGCGTGCGGCGAAGACCTCGTCGATGGCGAACAAGGCCGCCTTGGCGTTCAACGTGTCGAAGACGGTCTCGACCAGCAGGACGTCCACGCCGCCTTCCAGAAGGGCCTCGATTTGCTCGCGATATTGGAACCGTAGTTGATCGAAGGTGACGGCACGAAATCCGGGGTCGTTGACGTCGGGGGAAATGGACGCCGTGACGGGCATGGGGCCGATGGCCCCGGCGACGATGCCGCGGAAGCCGGTTCGGGCAGCCACGTCCTCGACGGCCTCGCGGGCAACCCGGGCGGCAGCCAGGTTCATCTCGCGGGCAAGGCCACGGAGGAAGGGGTCTTGGATGACGGCATCAAAGTAGGCGGGGTCCTTCCGGCCCTCCGGATGACGAAAGAAGAAGTCGTGTTGGCCGATGGTGGTGGCCGAGAAGGTGTTGGTCTCGATGATGTCGGCCCCGGCCTCCAAGTACTGGGCGTGAATGTCGCGGATGACGTGGGGCTGGGTGAGGAGGAGGACCTCGTTGTTGCCCTTGAGGTCCTTGCCGGACCAGTCCTTGAATCGTTCGCCTCGGTACTGGGCCTCGGAAAGCTTGAAGCGCTGGACCATGGTGCCCATGGCGCCATCGATGATGACGAGGCGTTGCCCCAAAAGATCCAGTAAGGCGGAGCCACGTGAGAAAACGGGGAGGGCCGCTTGCATCATGGACGCGACGATACCCATGGCGGTTGGCATGGGCCAAGCCTTAAATCAATTCATCAGGATTATCTGATGCAACAATCAGCGCCAAAGGTTGGCCCAAGTCCAAACCTCCATCAAGCCGTGGCCAACGGGTGCCCGTTCATCCCGGGGCGTCGGTTGCTCCCAGCGCGGTCACGCCATCCCACCTCAACCGCTCCCTCAGTCGTGGCCCTCACCTCGCTCTCCAGCTTGCCCGCCAACGCTCTCATCGTTGCTTCTGGCATTCCGAGGCGGCTGCTTTGCCGAGGTCCTCTGGCAAAAAACAAAACCCCGACTCCAAGGTTTGGAGCCGAGGTTGAACGCCCGCCGTCCTTTCGACGGCGATGTCTGGGTCCATTCAGGAGCCGGAGGGCGCTAGACGGAACCGACGCCAAGCCGACCAACCCACCAAAACGAGGCCCGCAACGGCAGCGTACGTCTCGGGTTCAGGAACGACGGGCAGATTTGAGGAGAGGGTAATCTGGTACAGGGGAAATGCGTTTCCACCACCGTTGGCCGAGTAGAATCCAGCAGCATTCTGGGAGTTGCTCAGGAAGTACTGTCCCGTCGATGAACCCGTGCTCGGAGCGGTTCCCGACGCGGCGATCCCGAACCGCGTTGCCTGGCCTTGGGTCAGTTCAAACTGCTGGGTGAGGAGCACCTTGGACGTGAGAGAAATCTTTTGGGAACTCAAGTCCCCGGTGGAGTAGGTGAGGTAGTAGCCGGCAAGCAAAGGCGAGGAAGAAAGGTTGAGCGGGATGGACAGGGTAGCGAGAAGCGGGAGGTAAACGGGCCCGCCCGAATATCCCTGCGAGGCGTCATAGATGGACATTTTCATCGTCCCGGCAACAATGCTTCCACCCGACGCGGCGCCATTGAACAGGGAGAACCCGACTGATCCGAGCGTGCCAGTCCGGGTAAGCGAGACCAAGGCACCATAGTAGGTGTTGGGGTCCGGGGACGAGTAGCCGAGGGTGGCAGCCGACATGTTGCTGAAGGCCACGTCCAGTAGCTGCGCCTGAGCGGCGCTGCAAGCCACCCAAGCCAACGCGATGGCAATCGTCTTCGGATAGAACTCAGTGGTCTTAGATTTCATGCACTACCTTCCGTCATCCAACTACACCCGATTCCCGTCCCAAATCCAATGCTTTTTTCACCCCCCGGAAACGGCGCGTTCTCCAACGATGCACGGGCCATCTCCTCGGACATGCGATGCCCAGGGTGTTCCGGACCAATCCGGGCAACCAGGACCTCGGTCCTGCTTTCGCCCCCCGCAATCGTGCCGTCAGCGCCTCGCGTAGGCGACCAACATGTGGTGCAGGTCATCCTTGAGCTGGAGCCTCCGCTTCTTGAGCCCCTCCGTGACGGAGTCGCTGGCCGGCTCGATCTCCCCCTCGATCCGGACGACCTCACGGTCCACACGATGATACTCGTCAAAGAGCCTGCGGAAGTGGGCGTTCGCGGTCTTCAGGTCATGGATGGCCTCGCGGTGTTCGGGAAACTCGGTGATCAGCGGGTGATGGAGGTCGGTGGTCATGGCTTCTTTCCTTTGTTCCTATCTTCGTGACGAAGCCAGTGGAGCTTCGGCCACGCGGGATGGCTGGCCGTGGGTTGTCCAAGACGGAGCAAGGCTTGCGATCAGCGCGGGAAAAGCCGCAGCGTGGAGTCATGCGACCGACGGACATCCAGGTGATCGGGCGGGAGGTGGCGTTGAAATGGGACGATGGTGCGGAGCAATTCCTGCCCTGGGAAACCCTTCGCAGGTTTTGCCCGTGCGCCGCATGCATGGGCGAGAAGGACATCTTCGGCACCACCTACCGGCCCCCGGAACGACCCTACGGCACAGGCGCGTTTGAATTGGCCGGTTTGCGTCCGGTGGGAGGCTATGCGGTGCAACCCGCGTGGCGGGATGGCCACAACACGGGCATCTACTCCTGGGAATGGCTCCGGCGCGTCGCGGACGCCTCGCTGGCGGCGGCAACAACGGATGCCAACGGGGCACCAGACGGGGCGGACCGTCGCGGGTGTGGCGGGGGCGGGGGGTGTGGTGGACACGGGCATGACCCTGGAGGCTTCGACGGTCATGGCCCTGCGGGCGGCTGTGGTCGCGGGTGAGCCGGGCGCGGGTTGCTGGTCACCACCCATTCGCGCGCATCGCGCATCATGAACGTCACGGGCCAACAACAGGAAGCGATCGCCTCGGAGGGCAACGTCCTGGTGATGGCCGGGGCGGGCACGGGGAAGACCTCGACCCTGGTGGCGCGTGTGGCGGAGCGGTTGTCGCGTGCGGCGGGCCGGGTGCCGGCCGACCGGATCCTGATGGTGACGTTCACGGAAGCGGCGGCGGAGGAGATGCGGTCGCGCCTCCGGGAGCGACTCGAGGGGCTTTGGGCGTTGGACCCGACGCTGTCGGACCAGGTGGCGCGGCTGGACCTGGCGGCCATTGGGACGCTGCACGGGTTCTGCCTGCGGCTGTTGCGCGAGCATGGGGTGGAAGTGGGGCTTGAGCCGGGGGTGACGGTGTTGGACGAGACGGAGTCCGGGCGGCTGGCGCGGGCTTCGTGGATGCGATGGGTGGAGGCCGAGCGGTCGGGCGAGGCGGGCGACGTGGCCTTGCGACGGTGGGTGGAGGGCGGGTTTGACGGGGACTTTGCGGAGGCGTCACGGGCGGTGCGTTCGATCCACCGTTATGCCCAGACCTTGGCGGACCCGGAAGGATGGTTGGAGGGGCAGTTCGAGCTGTGGCGGGGCGCGGGGTTGGAGGCGTGGCGTGCGTGGTTGGAGGAGGCGCTGCCCGACTGGGCGCGCGAGTGGACGGAACGGCTGTCGATGCTGGAGGACAATCCGGTGGCAACGGCACGGGTGGAGCGGCTGCGATCGGGCGTGCCCGAGGCGGGCTTGGGGCGCGGCGCATGGTGGGATGCATTGGCGGAGAACCCCGCGGAATACCCCAAGGGAAAGAAGACGTCCTGGGGCAAGCCCATGGAACCCTTCTTTGAGGACGTGGACTTCTTGCGATCCCTGGAGCCGAGGAACGGCGTGGACCCGATGGCGGAGGACTGGGAGTCGTGCCGGGCCTGGATGCCAGGGTTGCTGGAGGCGGTTCGGGGGTTCGGACGCGAGTTCAACGCGGCGAAGCGGGGACGTGGCGGGCTCGACTTTTCGGACTTGGAGCAGCGAGCGCTGGACTTGCTGGTGCGACGGCCGGGCGCGGCGGCGGCTTGGTGCCGGGAACACTTCCAGATGGTGGTGGTGGACGAGTGCCAGGACGTGAACGCGGCTCAGGAGGCCATCCTCGGGGCGGTCAGCGGGCACGGCACGGGCGCAAGTCGATTCCTGGTGGGGGACGTGAAGCAAAGCATCTACCGGTTCCGCCTCGCGGCACCGCGGTTGTTCCAGGAAACGGCGGCACGGTGGTCCAGGGATGGAGGCGAAGGCCGGGTGATCCCCTTGACGGGGAACTTTCGGTCCGCGGAGTCCGTCCTGCGATTCGCAAACCTGGTGTGCGGCCGGTTGATGCGGCCAGAGGTGGGCGGCGTGGGCTATGGGCCGGAGGCGGCCTTGGTGTTCGGTGACGTGGCGGGGCGCGAGCCGCTGAGGTCGGCTTCCGACCCCGCGCCGCGGGTGGAAGTTCACCTTCGGGTCACGTCGCAGGGCGCGGTGGGCGAGGACGAGGTGGGGGATGCGGCCTTGCCGGCCGGGGGCACGCACCCTGGCGACGGCGCGCCAGGCATCCCTTCCGGCTCGATGCCCGGGCTGGCCCCGACGACGACGGCATGGGAGGCACGGTTGATTGCAGCGCGGTTGAAGGAGTTGAAGGAGTGCCGTGCGCCCGTGTGGGATCGACGGCAGGGATCAATGCGACCGGTGCAGTGGGGCGACATGGCGGTATTGCTGCGCGGGATGACGGGTCGGGTGCGGGACTTCTCGGCGGAGTTCCGGGCGGCGGGGGTTCCCTTGGCGGCGCGACAGGCGGGGTTCTTCGAGGCGCACGCGGTGCAGGACCTGCGGGCCTTGGTCCAATGCTTGGACAACCCGCTTCTGGACATCCCCTTGGCGACGGTGTTGCGCTCGCCCATGGGAGGCGTCTGGGAACCGGATGCGTGGGCAACGATCCGGATGGCGCGCCGGGGCGAGCGGGACTGGTGGACGCTGATCCAGCGATTTGCGAGGGACGAGGAGCCCGAGGCCTTGAGGGACTGCGGGGAGGACGTGCGAACGGCGGCGTCCGTCGCGCGGGAACGGCTGCGCCTGTTCCTCGGCCGGCACGAACGCTGGCGCCGCATGGCGTTGCGGTCGGGCGCGGCGGCGGCGTTGGAGGCAGCGGTGGACGAGACGGGCTACGAGGCCTGGGCGGCGTCGCTGCCGGACCGTGGGGAGGCCTTGGGCAACGTGCGGCGGTTCCTGGACCTTGCGCGGGGCTTTGATGCAGGGGCCCGCGGCGGCCTGTACCGGTTCCTGGCGTGGCTGGAGGAACAGGAGCTGGCGGACACGGTGGAGGCAGCCTCGGGGGACGCGCAGGACGCGGTGCGGTTGCTGACGGTGCACCGGAGCAAGGGGCTGGAGTTCCCGGTGGTCGTGGTGGCGATGCTCGGGGCGCGGTTTCAGCTCACGGACCTCACGCGCGGCCGGATCGTGCGGGAGGAGCGCATGGGGCTGTGCCCGCTGGTGCAGCGAGAGGACGGGCGTCGCTATCCGAGCGCGGCCATGTGGCTGGCGAGGCGTCGGGAGCGGCGCGAGTTGCTGGGCGAGGAGCTGCGGTTGTTGTACGTGGCGTTGACGCGCGCGGCGGATCGCTTGCTGTTGTTTGGCACGACCACCGCAAAGGCCTTGGAAGAGCGCTGGCCGGAGGTGGCGGGACGCGTCGGAAATGAAACAGGCGCGGTGCCGGTGTCGGTGATCGAGAGTGCGACGAGCCCGCTGGAATGGCTGGGACCTTTGCTGTCGGCGGTGCCCGGTGGCTTGAGGGCGGGCCTGGACGCGGACGTTGCCGGGACGTTCGCATGGAAGGTGTGGCACGAGGTCCCAGCCCAGCCAACGCCCGCCGACGGCGGGTCGGGCACGGGAGCCAACGCAGGGCTGTGGTCCATGGACTTGCCGTCGTACCCCCATGCGGGCGCAACAACGGAGGTCGCCAAGGTGACGGCCACGGGGTTGCGTCGGCGAATGGAGGAAGACGTCGATGCGGTGGACGTGCTGCGGCGCGCGTCACGGCTTCGGCACGGGGAATCGGAGCCCAGGGATGCGACGGCGGTGGACCGCGGCATGGCGCATCACGCGTTCATGCAATGGGTGGACGTGGAGCGGACGGGAACGGCCGCGGAGTTGTCGGGGGAACGCGAGCGCCTCGTGGCGGAGGGACGGATGGACGCGGGGGAGGCAGCGTTGCTGGACATGGAGGCGGTGGGGCGGTTCTGGGCCTCGGAGCTGGGGCAGGAGGTACGTCGGCGCAAGGCAGGGCTGCTGCGGGAGGAGACGTTCACGGTGCGGTTGACGGGCGCGGACCTGCGGGCGCTGGGGTTCCGCGTGTCGGAGGGGTTGGCTGACGACGAGTTCGTGGTGGGCCAGGGCGTCGTGGACCTCGCGGTCGTGGACGCCGACGGGATCCTGGTGGTGGACTTCAAGACGGACCGGGTGGAACGGGGCGCGATGACGCGTGCGAAGGCCGACAGGTACCGGCCGCAACTGGCCGTTTATTCCCTCGCGTTGTCGCGCATCCATGGCCGGCCGGTGACGTCGCGTTGGCTGCACTTCCTCGCCACGGGCGAAAGCGTTTCGGTGTAGGGCCAGCCTGGATCAGCGGGCGACCCACTCGCCGCGCCAGGTGGTGACGGCGTGGCCGGAAAGGGCGACCCGCTCGCCGAGGACATCGACGGCAACGCAACCCCCGCGCCGGCTGGCCTGCCAGCCCCGGAGCGACACACGGCCCAACCGGGCGGCCCAAAACGGACCTAAGGTGCAATGCGCGGAGCCCGTAACGGGATCCTCGGGTACCCCCACGGCCGGCGCGAAGAACCGGGAGACGAAGTCGTGCGCGGGCGAGTCCGAGGCGGCCGTCACGATGACGCCGCGAACGGGCAAGGATGCCAGCGCGGCCAGGTCGGGGGCGAGGCCTCGCACAACCGATGCATGGGGCAACTCCACCAACAGGTCGTCGGCGCTGCGGCCGCACCACCGGATGTCGGCTCCCAGGGCGTCGGCAAGGCCGCCGGGCGCATCGCATGCCGCGGCGGGACGGGACGGAAAATCCATGCGGATGGCGGGCGGGCTTGGACGCTCGCACCGCAGCCAACCGCTGCGCGTGCGGAATCGCGCGGTCGCGGATGCAGCAAGCCGCCCGGACTCCCAGAGGACGTGGGCGGATGCCAGCGTCGCGTGCCCGCACAGGTCCACCTCGCGCGTGGGGGTGAACCAGCGGAGTCCCCATGAACCGTCTTCATCGGGCTGGAGAAACGCCGTTTCGGACAACGCCAACTCGGAGGCCACGGCCTGCATCCAGGCCGGGGTCGCATCCGGCGGAGGCAGGCAAACGGCGGCAGGGTTGCCCTCGAACGGCCGCGAGGCGAAGGCATCGACCACGCAGATGGAAATGGGTCGTGGCATGGGGCGGCTCGGTGGGGGCGGTCGCATCGGCGCGGGGCCAGGCCCTGACGTCAGCGCGAGACGAAGGCACGATGGGCCTTGAAGAACGGCCGCAGCGCGAGGCCGGCGGCATCCTGGAGGGCCTGGAGTTCACGGTACGTGGCGGCGGCCTTGCCCGGGACGGCGGTCTCGGCGGTGTTGACGCGAACCATGGAATCCGTGATGGCCTCGATGGGGACGGCTTCCCCGGACTCGCGCCGCCAGCACCACAGCGCCTGCAAGGCGGCCCCAAAGGCCGCGCCTTCGGCCACCTTGAGGGTGACGACCTCGGCGTGGAACACGTCGGCCATGATTTGGCGCCAGAGTCGGGAGCGGGCTCCGCCGCCGGTGGCGCGCACCTGCCGGGCCTGGACGCCAAGGCTGGCGAGGCGGCGCAGTCCGTAGTTCATCCCGAGGGTGACGCCCTCCATGGCGGCACGCGCCTGGTGCGCGGCATCGTGCACGGCGGGCCGGACGCCCAGGAACACGCCGGTGCCCTCGGGGACATTGGGGGTGCGCTCGCCCTCGAGATAAGGAAGGAGAAGCAGGCCGTTGGAGCCCGGCGGCGCCTTGCGGGCGATGCGCTCGAAGGCGGCGTGGTCAAGCCCGAGGCTGTTGCGAACCATCTCCGTGGCCACGGTGACGTTCATCGTGCACAGCAGGGGCAGCCAACGGTTGGTCGAGTCGCAGAACGCGGCGATCTCTCCCGAAGGATCCACGACGGGCTTGTCGGAACAGGCATAGATGGTGCCGGACGTGCCGAAGCTGGCCGTGACCACGCCGGGCCGGGTGTTCCCGGTGCCAATGGCACCCATCATGTTGTCGCCGCCGCCCGCCGCGACGAGGACGCCCTCGGGAAGGCCGAGGGCGCGGGCGGCATCCTTGCGGAGGCGTCCCGCCGGGCGATCGCTGGGTGCCACGCTGGGAAGCTTGCCCATCAAGTCGGGATCAATGGCCGCCACAACCGGCTCCGACCATCGGCGCTTGCGGACGTCGAAGAGGGCGGTGCCGGAGGCGTCCCCGAACTCCATGGTGGCCACTCCAGTCAGCCAGTGGTTGAGGAAGTCGTGGGGCAGCAGGACGGTGGCGAGGCGGGCGTAGTGGCGGGGCTCGTGTTTCCGCAGCCACAGGATCTTCGACGCGGTGAAGCCCGGCAGCACGGCGTTGCCAACGGCCCGGATAGCCGCCTGGGTGCCGCCCAACGCCGACTCAATCTCGGCGCACTCGGCCGACGTGGAGGTGTCGCACCAGAGCTTGGCGGGCCGGATCACAAGGCCGGCGCGGTCAAGGGGCACGAATCCATGCTGCTGGCCGCTCACCGAGAGGGCGACGACCTCGGACGCGTCGGCCTTGGCGGCAAGCAGGGCGGCCTTGGTGGCCTTCACGAGGGCCTTGGTCCATGCGGCCGGGTCCTGTTCCTTCGCGCCCGGGGGCAGGCCCGGCAGAAGGCCATACGCCGACGATCCGGATCCGAGGACCCGGCCATCGCGAGCATCCACCACCAAAGACTTCGTCGACTGGGTGCCCGAATCGACGCCAATGACGAGCGTTCGTTTTGCCATGCCTGGGACAAGGATGGGCGAGGGCTGGGGCCGATGTCGATGCGCGGGAGCGTCGGGGACGTCGAGCAAGGATGGGGGAAGGAAGCCTTGCCGCTAGACCGGCGGTGCGGTTTGGGCATCGTGACGGCCATGTTGCTGGGGTCGTTGCTGGAGGGCTTGTTCCACCCGGAGTTCCTGTTGGGCAGCCCCGTGGCCTTGCTGGCCTTCGCCTTCTCGCTGTGGATGTTCGTGGATGCACTGCGCCGCCAGGAATGGATTTGGGCGGTGTGCATCGCCGTGTTCACCGTGTTCTCGGCCATGCTGTACTTCTTCCTCGTGTACCGGCAGCAGGGGCCCGCGGCCGGGGGGGGCATGGGCGGCTTTTCCGGGCTGGAGCTTCCCGGGGCACGGCAAAGGGCACGCATGCGGGAAATCCGGGCGCGCATCCATGACCTCGACCATGCACGGGACCACCTCGACCTCGCGGACCTCATGTTCTCCCGGGGCAAGTTCAAGGAGGCCGAGGCCAGCTACCGTGCGTCGCTGGCGAGGGACCCGGAAGACATGGATGCGGCGGCGCACCTCGGCCAGTGCCTGATGCGCCTCGGACGCCCGGCGGAGGCGCGCCCGTTGCTGGAGGGTGTCCTGGCGAAGGACCCTCGCCATGACTACGGCCACACGCGGATGGCCTTGGCGGAGGCATTGACCGCGCTGGGCGACACCCCGGCCTCGCTCAACCACTGGCACGAGGTGAACCAAAACCACGGCTACCCCCGGGCCCGGGTCCAGCACGCGGAGCTGCTGCTGGCCCATGGCCGTCGGGCGGAGGCCCTCGCCCTCGCGCGCGAAGCCGTCGCCGACGACGACCATGCGCCCCGCTTCCAGCGACAACGGGACAAGGCGTGGATTCGGAGGGCGCGCCGCATTCTCTCGAATGGTGGCGGCGATGCGTGAGATGACGGCCCGAAGGGAGGCCACAGGATGCGCGGCGGGAACGCCCGTGCCACGTTCCTTCTACGAGCGCGACGCCGCCGAGGTTGCGCGGGACTTGGTGGGATGCCGGCTGGTCCTTCGGCATGGGCTCGGGCTGCGTCTGGGACGGATCGTGGAGACGGAGGCCTACCTGGGCCCGCACGACCGGGCGTCGCATTCTTCAAAGGGAATCACGGCGCGGAACGGGTCCATGTTTGGCCCTCCGGGCCACGCGTACGTGTACCAGATCTACGGGTTGCACTTCTGCCTGAACGCGGTCACCGGGCCCGAAGGCCACGGCGCGGCGGTCTTGATCCGGGCATTGGAGCCGCTGACGGGAATCGACGCGCGGACGACGGGGCCCGGCCTGGTGTGCCGTGCGCTGGGCTTGGACCGGTCCTGGGATGGCGAGGACCTGCTGGGCGACCGCCTGTTCATCCTGGAGCGATTGGAGGGGGACCGGCCCGCCATCGACCGTTCCCGGCGCGTGGGCGTGGACTACGCGGGCGCGTGGGCGCGCCGATTGCTTCGCTTCATGGCGCGCCCCGCCCGACCGCAAGGCGGGCGGCGACGACCGGCCTAGCGGTCCGGCGAGTCAAATCCCACCACCAGCAACCGATGGTCCGAGGCCAGACCCCAGTCCGGCGTCGCATGAATCCGCGTGTCCTCGCGCCGCCACTCGCGCGCAAGGCCGCGACTGACGAGGAGGTAGTCGATGCGCGTGTAGGCATCCTCGCGCGCAAAGTGATGGGTCCATGTGATGGAACGTTTCGTGGCCGATGGGGATGCGCCGCCATCGATGGGCTCGGCGGGACGCGTGTCGATGAGCGCCATGAGGCCGCGCCCGACGAGGGCGCGCAGCGCGGGGCTGTCCGGCGTGTCATTGAAGTCGCCACACACGACCAGGTTGGCATCCGGGTCGGCGCGAAGCAGGGCATCCGCCTTCTCGCGCAGCAGCAACGCCTCCTGCTCGCGCATCTCGGACTCGGCCGCCAGCCCAACGGCGCGCTTGGACTTGAGGTGGGCCACCAGAAGGATGACGCGGTGCGCGGGCGTCGGGGAGAACGAAACCTCCGCGAAGGCCCGGCTGGACCGAAGGCGCCGCCCGTCGAGCAGGAAGACCTCGTTGGTGTATTGCCGACGGTGCAGGAACGGGAACCGGGACAGGACGGCGACGCAGATGTTGGTGTCATGGCCGCGCGCGATCTCGGCGTGGGGCAACGGGAAGCCCATGCCTCCCAAACGGCGCTGGAGGTCCCGCAGCGCGTCGTTGTCGCCCACCTCCTGAAGCGCCACCACATCCGCACGTGATTCCACGATCAATCGCGCCACATGCGCCCGGCTGGACTCGGGCTTCGGCTTCCGGCCGGGCGCGGGTCGGACGAGGTAGTTCTCCACGTTGAACGTGGCGATGCGGAATGCGGGCGCGGACGGGGGCGGGGGCGCGGGTCGTTGCAAGGGCTCGGCCCGGAGGCGCGAGTTGGCCACGGCCAACACAAGGAACCCCGCCAGCGCACCATGCACCACGGGATGCGCGACGAGGGCGTGGGCGCGGGTGAGGATGGGCAAGGGATTGAACTGGGACGCAAGGCCGAGCTTGGGCTGCTGCATGGGGCAACGTCCGCGCTGCCTCGTGACAATTCAAGGGAGGGGGAACAATCCCGTTGTTGCTTTTGGCATGGGTGATACCGTCGCCCATGAGCAAGGATTCAACAATCGCCGCCTCGCAGGCTCCCATCCGAGAGACGAGGCGCGCGCACGGTTCGGTCATGACCCCGATGAAGCCATTGAGCGACAAACAGAACGAGCCGGACGTACGCGGCCTGCGGATCGACAAGGTGGGCGTGCGCGGCCTGCGCGTGCCCTTGCAGGTGCGGGACAAGGCGCATGTGGCCCCGCAGAACACGGTGGCGACCGTCGGCCTGTTCGTGGACCTACCCATGGAGTTCAAGGGCACCCACATGAGCCGGTTCGTGGAGGTGTTGAACCAGCATGGCAGCGTGGTCCACGTCGAGAACATCCCGGACATGCTTCGGGCGATGCAGGCGCGCTTGGTCGCCCAGAGCGCGCACGTCGAGATGGAGTTCCCGTTCTTCCTCGTCAAGAAGGCGCCGGTCTCGGGCAAGGAGGGCGTGCTGGACTACACGGTCCGCTTCGACGCCTCGCTGCATGGGAGCGAGCTGGACTTCGTGCTCACCGTGAAGGCGCTCGTGACGACCCTCTGCCCGTGCTCAAAGGCCATCTCGAAATACGGCGCGCACAACCAACGAGGCGAGGTCACCGTCCAGGTCCGTACCACCCAGGTCGTCTGGATCGAGGACCTCATCGCACTCATCGAAGCCTCCGCCAGCAGCGAGATGTACTCCCTGCTCAAGCGTGAGGACGAAAAGGCCGTCACCGAGCGCGCCTACGAGAACCCCGTGTTCGTGGAGGACCTCGTTCGCAACGTCGCGCTCCGCCTCAATGCCCATCCCGACGTCGCCTGGTACAAGGTCGAGGCCGAGAACTACGAGAGCATCCACAACCACAACGCCTACGCCTGCATCGAGAAGGGCTGACGACCGGACCGGGCAGGGGCGCGCCAGGCGGCGGGCCACGACTCCGCCGCAGCCCCTTTCCACTTTCACCGCCGAACCTTGCCGGACAGCCTTGGCCCGTGAGCGATTCGGCCACACGCCAACTGCTGGACGCCCTGGTGGGACACATCGAGGCGCTGCGTGACGACGGCGCCCGTTGGGTCGTCCTGTCCCCTGCCCTTCTGGCCGAGGCGACCGGCCCTCTGTCTCGGCCTCGCACCGGTCATCGCGAGGATCCGCGACCGTCTGGCCCCGCCTCCAACCGTGCCGTCGGGATCACCTCGGCGCCCACCGCCCCCCAGTCCCCGCCCGCCACACCGTCGATGGCGCCGCCCCCTCGGCCCGCCCTCGTCGGCCCCGCCATGGATCGCGCAGCCAAGATCGCCGCCTTGTCGGCGCTACACGCCAAGGCCAAGGCCTGCATCCAATGTGCGGGCATCGCAAGGGCGCGCACCTCCGTGGTGTTCGGCGTCGGCGACCCGGATGCCGCCTTGATGCTGGTGGGCGAGGCGCCCGGACGCGACGAGGACCAGCACGGAGAACCCTTCGTCGGGCCCGCAGGCCAACTGCTCACGAAGATCCTTGTGGCCATGGGCCTCGGCCGAGACCACGTGTACATTGCCAACGTGCTCAAGTGCCGTCCCGACACTCCCGGCGAAGCCTTCGGCAACCGCAAGCCCACCTCGGAGGAGATGGCCACGTGCATCCCCTTCCTTTTCGAGCAGGTCCGGATTGTCCGGCCACGGGTGATCGTGGCGCTGGGCGGGACGGCCCTGGAAGGATTGCTGGGACAGCAAAAGCTTTCAGTGACGCGGATGCGAGGGCGATGGGCAGACTTTGCGGGCGTGCCCTTAATGCCCACCTACCACCCTTCCTACCTGCTGCGTCAGGACACCCCCGCCACCAAACGCGAGGTCTGGGAGGACATGCTGGCCGTGATGGACAAGCTCGGCATGGCCATCAGCGCCAAGCAACGCGCCTACTTTACCAAGGCATGACCCGCCCCCCCGTGCCGGCCCATCAACCCGCACGAGCTTCCTCAAGACCGGGCCCGCACCCGACCGTTCGCCGACAAGACGTCAAACCGCGCCGCCAACACAAAGTCCCGGTCCGTCAGTCCGCCCTCGTCGTGGGTCGTCAGCGACAACCGCACGCGGTTCCAACGAACGTCTATGTCGGGATGGTGAAACGCCCGCTCGGCGGCCCGCGCCACCCGCGTGACAAAGCGGATCGCCGACGGGAAGTCAGGGAAGACAAACTCGCGGTGGATACATTTTCCAGAGCGTGTCCACGCGGGGATGCCTGTCATGGATCGACGAACTTCGGGGGCGCTCATGCATGCCATGCCGAGACGATAGCGCGGGAGACGCGCACGTCACGGGATGGCATGGGAGACACTTTCGGGACGGGCAAGATGCGGCCCCCGCTGGAGTAGCGTAGGGTGACCACATGAAAGTCCTCGTCGTGGGCGGGAGCGGCTTCGTGGGTCGGGCCGTGGTTTCGACATTGCTTGCAAAGGGCCATTCGGCACGCGTCCTGAGCCGGGGCACACGAAGCCGCCTGGCGGGTGTGGAATGGGTGGCGGGAAGCCTCGGCGACCCCAACGCGGTGGGACGCGCATGCTCGGGCTGTGATGCGGTCCTCTACCTCGCAGGCATCATCGCGGAGGTTCGCGGCCAAACCTACGACCGCGTGCACCGCGAGGGGACGGCCCGCGTCCTCGAGGCCGCGCGAGGCGCCGGCGTTCGCCGTTGGATCCAAATGAGCGCGCTGGGCACCCGCCCGGGCGCACCCTCGCGGTATCACGCCACCAAGTGGGCCGGCGAGGAGGCCGTGCGCGCATCGAGCATCCCGTGGACGATCCACCGGCCCTCGGTCATCCATGGCGAAGGGGATGGCTTCCTGGGCTTCTTCGAGCGGATGAGCCGCTGGAGCCCGTGCCTGCCCCTCCTGCGCGGAGGCCGGACGCTGTTCCAACCCGTCTGGGTCGGGGATGTGGCAACGGCGATGGTGGGGTCCCTGGAGACAGTGGCGAGCGTGGGGCGGACCTATGACGTTTGCGGGCCTGAACGCTGGACCCTGCGCGGCATGCTGGAACTCGTCCTAAAGGTGACAGGCCGCCGGCGTTGCTTGCTCCCCGTGCCCGACTGGGCGGCACAAGCCCAGGCATGGATGCTGGAAAAGGTCGTGGCGGACGTGTTGGGACAAACCCCGCCCCTCTGCCGCGACCAATGGATCATGCTGGGCGAGGACAACGTGGGCGATTCCAGCGCACTGAAGTCCGACCTGGACTGGAACCCGGTTGGCTTGGAGTCTGCGCTCCGGGCGCGCTGGCCCCGCGTCGCCCGCGCCTGAGGCCCCGGAGCCAAGGCCGGAACCGTGACGAGTCAGGACGACCTCGGAGCAGGCGTCGCATCGCCCGGCTCCCGATACCCCAGTAGCTTGCGATCCTTGATGAGCTGGGCCACCCGGGCCGGCACGCGAGACTCCCACCCCGCCTCGCCAGATTGGAGCATCCGGAGCACGTCACGGCTGAAGATGTCGAGGCTCTGATCCGACACGTCCCGGATGCCCTGGATGAAGTGGTTCTCGACCAAGTACATGTACAGGTGCCGGAGATGCGGGGCGATGCGCAGGTTGCCGGCCGTGATGATGGATCCGGACTTGGGCTCGCGGTACGGGTACACGTAGAGGCGCAGCTCGTTTTTGAACATGCGCCCGAAGCTTTCGAGAATGCCTCCGGCGAGGTCGGCATAATACTTCTCCTCGAAGAGCTCGCGCAGGGTCGGGATGCCCATGACCAGCCCGATGGGTTGCTTCGTGAAGCGAAACAGGTAGCTGGCCAGGCGATGGAACTCGCCGTAGTTGGAAATCAGTACCGGATGGCCCAGTTCGCGCAGCAGGTCCACCCGGTCGAGGTAGTCGCGGTGATTGATGCGACCCTCGTTCGACAAGTTCTTGAGGGTCATCTCCATCAGGACCTGCACCTCCGCCCCGTCCACCTTCGGTTCCTGAATGAACTGGGCCAGGGCCGCCCGCAGCATGTCCACCGTCACGTGCGTGACCGGCCGGAAGGAACCGCGTTCCACCAGCACGCACTTCTTGTACAGCATGTCGCCGGGCTGCCCCAGCTTGCCATCCGGACGGAACAACGCCGCGTTGGTCAGACCTTTCTCCACCAACTGCAAGGCCAACAGGCGATTGTCCACGCCCTCAAATGCCGGCCCCCGAAACTCGATCATGTCCACCTCGATGCGCTCGATCGTCAGGGCATCCAGAAGGTCGTTCACGATCATGGACGCATCCTCGTGGTGGTACAGCGCGCCATGCACCAGGTTCACCCCAAGGATCCCCAGCGCCTCCTGCTGCGGCAGGTTCTCGCGGTCCCACATGATGACGTGCATCAGGATGTCGCTCGGCTCCGCACCCGGCTGTGTCTGGAACCGAATGCCCATCCACCCGTGCGTCTCGTCCCGACGGGAGTAGCTCCGCGCCGCAACGGTGTCGGCAAAGGCAAAAAACCTCGTGCTTGCGCCGCGCTTCCCCGCCAGGCGCTCCACCAAGAGCCCATACTCGTGGTCGAGCATCGCAATCAGCCGCTTGCGGCTCACGTAGCGGTCCGTAGGCCCGTAAATGGCGTCGCTCACCACCATGTCGTAAGCGGACATCGACTTGGCGATGGTGCCGCTCGCTCCCCCGGCACGAAAAAACCAGCGCGCCACCTCCTGGCCGGCGCCAATCTCCGCGAAGACGCCATACTTGCTGGCATCGAGGTTGATTTGCAGCGCCTTCTGGTGCGTATCCCGCGGCTCGTTCATCTGCCTAACACAAGCACAATTCCCGCGCCCGGCCAAGCAACGCCATGAACCACCCCAGATTCTCCCCCCTGCGCCCCGGCCACCACGCCGCCTGGCACGCCCATCCGATCCGTCCAAGCGCCACGCGCACGCGCGGCGCCGCCACCGACAGCCCTGGGCTCCTCATCCACCCCTCCGCCCGAGCAGGGTCGAAGGCCATGGGCATGCTGCCGGTCCGCTACGGCGCGCCACGCTCGCCCAACCCCACCCGGCCGACCGCAGGCTCACGCCCCTCGACGTGCACGGGCTGGTTGCGACCCGCGGCCGTCGCAGCCGGATCCCAAGCCGACCGCCATCGCCCACCCAAAGGCCTGCGGCCAACCCTGGCATGGGAACCGATGACGAAATGGCGCACCTCAACCGGTCCTCTACACGAACATCAGCGCCGACGGATGACCCTAGAAACGGCAGTTGGGCAGTTTGTAGGCCGAGTACCCTCACACGGCAACGGCGATGCCGCATGCCATGTGCGCCAGGGCAAGGGGCCCGGCCTCTGCCGGCTTTAGGACAACCGCTATCACCCGCTCCATCCGATCCATCCGACCCGCCCCATCGGGCCATCCTACGTTAGACTGAGGTAACGCCCCAGGCCTCCGTCCGGTCGAAGCGTGCCAGCCCTGATGAGGCGGCCTTGCCGGAGTCAGGGCGGGGGGTGTGGAAGGTGAACTGGGAAAATCGGACGGTGGGCAGGGGCTGTGGGGGAGCGGGCGCGGTGGCCGGGGCTACCAAGAGCTGGGAGGTGGCGGGCTGGAACGGGGGCACAAGGCGGGTGGCGAGGGAGGCCCAGGCTTCCT
Source organism: uncultured Akkermansia sp. (assembly GCA_964430505.1). Lineage (GTDB taxonomy): Bacteria > Verrucomicrobiota > Verrucomicrobiia > Limisphaerales > UBA9464 > UBA6176. Next base: position 28,884 of record CAYSGH010000022.1, read on the forward strand.
GTTGGACTCGGTCAGTCTCTCCGAGTTAGAGGGTTTGTCGCAAGGTGACCTTGCCGGAGGGGGAGCGTTGGGTTTCGACAGGGCTCCAGTACGCGTGGCCCTTGCCGTTCCTGGTGGGCTAGTGACGACGGAGGAAAAGGCCCATGACCTCCCAAGGTACCGGGACGGGAGGGCGGGGGATATTGACCGTACGCCCTCTGGCGGCGAGGGCACGCCATGGGCTGGGCCCAGGCCGTGTCCGGCTAAACGGCATGGTCTGCGAGGGCATCCCAAAAGTCATGCTCATGGACGATAACAAGCCTGTCTCCGCTCCGCCGCAGCAAGACGGCCTGCTCTACCTTTCGTCCATAGCAGGAAAACGCCCAGCACGGATTGCCTGCAGCCCCAACCACGAGGTAGTCCAAGCCCCGGAAAACCGTGTCACGAAAGATTCCACGACGGCGCTGGACGTGTCCCTCGATCTCAGCACGAACCGCCCGTGTGGATGCACCCGTGAAGCAAAATGATTTCCCGGAAAACTCAATCTCCGGGCAAGCCGCGCACACACCCCTCAAACCCATGTAAACCCGGCCGGGATCATCGCCCACCGCATCCCCCTGCTCGCCTTGGGGAAGCATCACGAAGTCGCCGAAGAACTCCTTGAGCAACGCCTGCTCCTCCGCATCGACCCTTCCGTCCCTGAGGACGGCAGTCAGAAGGCTGTCCAACTCGTCAAATGGATACGTGCCGCGCAAATCTGAGTTGTCATCGATCCATGCACGAAGACCTTGGGCTTCCTCATTCGTGATCGATCCATCGGCGAGAATGCCGTGCAGGATTCCATGAAGCACCTGAATCCCCTTGGTAAGCTCATCAAAATAAATGCTCTCCGAAGACAAGTTCCTGCACAGAAACAGGATGTCCGCTTGCTCCTCCTCGCTGATCATGCCGTCGGAGATGGCGGCATGCACCCTCGGTACAAACTCGGTGAACGGATGCCTTCCCAGCAATGCGCGATGCTCCTCGCACCACCTCCCCAATTCCTGGCACTCCGCCCTGTTGAGGCGTCCGTCGATCGACATCCCCTTGAGGATTCCCTCCAGCGTGTGCACGGCTTTGTCCATGCGCTGACGCCTGGTGTATCGAAGGTAAGGAAGATGCTCGGAACGGCTCATGGTTGTCTTGTTTGTCGCCTTCGGCATCCACGCTTGGGAGCCGTGCTGTGGAAAAAAACCCAGAAGCGCCTAGTCCGTCAATCTCGGAGAAACCCCTTCATGAGGTTTATGGGCATGCTTCGACGTTTTTGGTGAGCAACCCTCGGTCATGAGCTCGGCACACGACTTCGAAGACGCATGGTGCCTAACGCCCTTTCTTCAAGGTCTCAACGGCTCAAAGGGGAGACCCAAGCCAGCCCGGGCGACGCCCCCGGTAGTCTCGACTCTATACGCATGAGACCTGCAAGGGCAGCCAAACCCCGGCTTCAGGGAATAAACCATGGGCTTGAGGCACGAACGCCCTTTTATGGATGGGATGGATATGGGTTGGACGAGCTCTAGGAGCCTTGCCACGGACTCACGTGGGCCGCGAGGACGGCCTTCCAAGATCCGAGCCAACGCAGTCCAAGTTCGATTCCATCCGCCAGGGCAAATCACTGGATTCCTCAGGCATGCCCCGTGGAAACCCGCCAACAACGCCTGAGACACCTCGCTGCGCATTCGCAGCAACCACCAGCGCCGGCGAGCCCAACGCAAGCCAACCCCTACTTCGGCAACCCCTCGACCAAGGCCTTGAGGTCCGCCGGGGGCAGCTTGAGCAACGCCTCCTTCAACTGCGCGGGCGTCAAGGCTGCGGACGCACCCGCCGCGCCGCCACCGCCACCCTTCACCGGCACCGCCTCCAGCTCCGCCGCGGCATAGGCATCGGCCTTGGCTGCCGTCTCCTTGCGAATCACCGCCACCTCCGCCGCCGTCACGGCCGACGCCTTGTTGCCCCATGCATTCCGAATGTACGTCAGCACATCCGCAATCTGCCCGTCATCTAGGCTGTCCTTGAAGGCGTTCATCTGGTTGTTGTAGTCCACCCCCTTGACCTTCACCGGTCCCGCCAAGCCGTTGAGCACAATCCGGGCAAGCCGATTTGGGCCCTCGGCCAGGACCCACTCCGACCCCGCCAAGGGCGGGAACTGATTGGGAACGCCATTGCCATCGGCTTGGTGGCACGGCTGGCAATAGGTTGTGAACACAATTGCACCGGCCTTCGACTGCCTTGCAACAGGGTCCTCAGCACCGCCCCCACCCTCCACCGGCGGGGGCACCGGGTTGATCTGCGTCTCCGAAAACTCGTCCGCCCGGAACCCGCCCGAGTAGTGGGTCAGGTAGCTGCCCGCCCAAAACACCATCACGCCAATCAAAACGACGAGCCAAAGGTTCAGGGGCTCGCGTCCCTCGATCGGCTCCGGCCGCTCGCGCAGGACCGCCGCGTGCAGGTCCACAACATCCGTGGCCTCGCCTCGGTCCAATCCGGGCCCAATGCCCGACGTGGGTTGGTGGGTCTCCGCGCTCATTTGGAAGCTGGTGCGTTCGTGGCCGAGCCCGCGGCCGCTGGGGCGTCGTCGCCGTCGGCCTTCTTGGGCAAGGGAGCCTCCGGCAAGGCCGTGCTGGTCTTAAGGCTTCGCAAGTACGCCACCAACTGGCGGGCGGCCGCTGTCGGCACCACCTCATGCCCGGTCGGAGCCGCATGCTCGCCGGAAAGCTTGAGGGCGTCCGGGGACGGCCCCCGGGAGCCCACGGGGCGCACCTCAAACAAGAAGGGATACGGCGGCATCACGCTGCCCTTGGACGTGATCTGCGGGTTGTACAAGTGCGACAAGTGCCAGTCCACGCTGGGCTGCCGCTCCCCGATGTTCGTCAGGTCCGGACCCGTCCGGGACGTCCCCAGCATCACCGGCTTGTCGTAAATGTAGTCGCGGCTCACCGTCCGACGCTTGCCCCAGCCCCTTTGGATATCTGCCCCAAAGCCATCGGGCCGAACCTGCTGGCTATGGCAATAAACGCAGCCCAATGAACGGTACAACTCCGCCCCCTGCTGGGCCTCGCCGTTGCGCGCCTGGGGATACACCACCACCACGCCGGCCGCATTCGTGCTCGTGTCCGGGGTCAGGCCACCCAACTGGCGGTTGGGCATCAGCACCAAGCCCACCCAGCTCGACGCCAGCGTGAACAGGATTCCAAGAAAAAGTAGGGGTCCGTAGTTCATCGCCTTATTTCCCCACCACGGCGGGCGTCTCAACGCCCGTTAGCAACGCCACCACCGGCTTGCGGTACGGCCCGAAGACCCGGGCCAACATCCATGCCACGTTCGCCACGAAGGCCACATGACCCAGACCCAGAAGCAACCCGGCCAGCGTCCGAAGCTTCAGCCACGGCAACGTCCCCTCAACGACCTTGAGGAACGGCACCGAGGCATCGTTCATCGCCAGGCCCTGCAGGAAGCCACCCACGCTCAGCGGCACGACGTACAGGAACAGACCCAGCGCACAGGCCCAGAAATGAATCGAAACCAACCCAAGGCACGGCCACTCCCGGCAGGTGATGCGGGGCAGCACGTAGTACAACGACCCAAACATCACCATCGTGAAGAACCCGTACACCCCAAGGTGCGCATGGGCCACCGTGTGATGGGTGAAGTGGACCACCTCGCTGTAGGACCTCAGCGAGTTGGCGATGCCCTGCAGGCTGGTCAGCGTGTAGCAAACGGCCCCCAGCACCACGAACCGCAGCGTCGGGCTATGCCACAACTTCGAGAAGTGGCCCCACATGGTGAAATGATGGTTGATCGCCACCACCGTCACCGGCACCAGCATCATCACGCTCGCCACGATCGACACCGTGATCATCCACGCCGGCAGGGGCCCGCCAATGAGGTGATGCAAGCCGTTCCAGTTGTAGAACAACGCCAAGGACCAAAAGCCCAGCACGCTCAGATAGTACGAGTGAATCGGCCGCCCAATCACCTTCGGAATGAAATAGTAAATCGCCCCCAGCCCGATCGGCGTGAACCACAAGCCCAGCACGTTGTGCGCAAACCACCAGTTCACCGCCGCCTGCACCGTCCCACGCACCGGCTCCATCACCAGCATGATCTGCGCGGTCGCATACAACCACGGGAACCAGAGCAACGCCGCCAAGAGATACCATTGTGACACGTACAAGTGCCGCTCCGCCCTCAGCCGGAACGTGATCACCGACCAAACCGCGATCAGCGCATAGCTCACGAACAGGATGGGCGTGGCGTACCGCGGCATCTCCAGCCACTCGATCGCCGTCGAGTCCCCGGCCAAAATGCCTACCGTGCCAATCGTCAATCCGATGTTCCAAAACACCGCAGCAACCGTCGCAAGCCCGGGCGCGATGAAGGGCACCCGGCACAGCCGGCACATCAGCCACAGCGTCACCCCAATGCCCGTCTGCGACGCCCACCCGTAGATGACCGTGTTCAGGTGCGCCGGACGCACCCTTCCAAAGGTGAGGAACTCCCACGACGACAAGAAGCCGGGGTGGTGCAGCTTAATGCTCGTGACCAGCGCCAGAAGCGTGCCCAAAAGCAGCCACGCAAGCCCGCTGCACACGAAGAACAACACCGGCACCCGGCACGAGGCGTCGATCTCGGCCAGCAATGCCTTCCGACCATCCCCGGACGAAACATCGCCCGGCATCAATGCCGAAAGGGTCTTGGAAGGAACACTCATCGGTCTGCCGTCCTTTGGTTCAAGAGCATGTCCGTGGCCCGGCCCACCGGCTCCTCCTCGTCAAACGGAAGCAACGCGGCGCGTTCCTGCATGGCAAACTCCCCGTGGCGCATCGCCCACCGAAGCGCCCACAGCGCCACGGCCGGCACCGCCATCGAGCCTGCCAACATCAGGAGAAACATCGGGGTCATCGAGCCTCTGGGTCCTGTCGCCGCCCTTGTCTTACTCGAAGCTCTGCGTCTTCTTCGACGCCTCCAGCCGCTCCAGCAGCTTCGCGCGACCTTGCGCCGCGTCCGTGCCCCACTCGGCCACCAAGACCTCCATCGCACGCTCCACCGAGAGCCGGGCAAGGTTTTCCTTGGCCCCATCCACGGCGAACTTCCCAAGCTCGGCCTTGGCCTCTTGCTCGAGCTTCTCGCGCACGGCCAAACGGTTCTTAGCGGCCGCGGCGTCCACCTCGTCGCCCCCCTGCCCGACCACCAACCAGGCCAGCGCGCCGATGATCAGGAAGGATCCCAGGACGCCGACGAAGGTGGCCGCAGCCTTGCGCATCCTCGCCGAGCAGCATGTGTTGTCGCTCATGGTGATTCCTAGTGGTGCGTGGCGGCCCCGGCCGCCGGGATTTCATGGTGGGTCACCGCCTCCTTCAGCCGCGGGTCCCGCAGCGGGTAAGGCGCCGCCGATCCATAATTCTTCAGGAACATGAACCCAAGGAAGCCCGACATCCCCAGCCACAGCAGCGGGTCCAGCAGCGAGAACTCCGGTCCCTCCGGGAAGCACACGGGCATCACGTTGAACGTCATGTCCACGTAGTGCATCAGCCATGCCCACGCCGCCATCGGCAGCATGATCGCAGGCTTTAGCTTCACGTCCTGGTTCAACAACGTCAGGAAGGGGACGAAGAAGTGGCCAAACAAGATCGTGAAGCCCACCCACTTCCATGCCCCATGCTCACGGCGGACGTACCAGAACGTCTCCTCGGGGATCGCGGCGTTCCAAATCAGGAAGTACTGCGAGAAGTGGATGTAGGCATAGAACACCGTGAAGGCGAAGAACCACACGCCCACGTCCTGGATCTGGCGCTTGTGCACCACGCCCTTCAGCGTCCCCTTGTCCCGCAGCCACAAGATGATCACCCACACCGTGATCAGCGTCGTCCAAACGCTGCCCGCGAAGTAGTACACGCCGTACATCGTGCTGAAGAACTGGTGCTGCAGCGACTTCATCAGGTAGAAGCAGCCCAGCGTCAGCGAGAAGGCAAAGTAGAAGATCCCGCCCGCCGCCAGGACCCGGGCCTTGCGCGTCCAGATCGCCGCGCCGTCCTGGTCCTGCGCGAGGGACCACTTCCTAAATGTCCGCGCAATCAGGCCCCAGCTCAGCACCAATGCCGGCAACAGCAGATTGAACCCGTACTTGTTGAACAGCACCTTCTTCACGTCCAACGCATGGTCCGTCGCGGGATCGATGGACAACCACGGGTAGATGTCCTTTTGCAACACGAGGATGGGCACCAAAAGGATCGCCATCCAGGGGAACAACAGGCTGGACAACTGCTCCGCCACGCGCCGCACCGGCACCGACCACGACGCGTCAAACAGGTGATGGATGAAGATGAGGAACAACGAGCCCACGCACAGGCTCAGGCAAAACATGTAGGCCGTGAGGTATCGGTGACCGAATACCCGCGCGAAGGAAGGCGCCTCTCCGGCATGGGAATGGCCTGCATGGGCGTCGGCCCCGCCCACCTTGGAGTCCGCATGGCCTGCCGCAGCAGCAGCGGCCTTGGCGGGCGCATCCTCGGCCGTGGCCCGGCCGATGCCCACGGCCATCGCCAGCGACAGCCCCAGCACCGCCATCAGCGGCCGCATCCAGTTCATCAAGGTCTTCATCCAAATCCTTATTTCAACGTCGCCCGCACCGCGTCAGGAATCTCTTCCTTCTTGCCCAGACGGCTGATCTGCAAGGCGCGGACGTAGGAAACCACCGCCCAACGATCCTTCGGGACCAGCTTGTCGGCGTAGGGATACATCAGGTTCTTTCCGTGGGTGATCGTGTTGAAGATCTCGCCATCGGCCATCTTGATCAGGCGCTCGTCATGGAGCTTGGCCACGGCCGCCATCCCAAACTTGGTCGTGAAGCCATTGCCGTCTCCGGCCAACCCATGGCACGGGGCGCAATAGATGTCATAACGCTCGCGCCCGCGCCGAACCAATTCCGCCGTCACCGGCACCGGGCTAGCGTCCACCCACGCGCCATCCGCCTTCTTGCCCGTCGCCACTTCGTCCAGGGCGCGCGCCGACTCCCGGGAAACCGTCCCGGCGGGATGCACGCGGCTGCTCTTGCCATCCACAAACCCGGCGAAGCCCGCCGTCGTCTGCGGACGCAGCTTCGGTTGCCGGTCCATGTCCGGGAACACCTCGAGCGGCGGCCGACGGGACAACCCGCCCCGCAGCCCGGCGACGCTCACCACCGTGAGGACCGCCAGCGCCCAAATCGAAAGGAAATATGCGATGAACTTGCGCATGTCAGGCCTCCACGATCTCCACCGCGCTTGCGTGGCACTTGTCCTTGAGGAACGCGCGCGTGGCCTCCTCCGAGAACTTTGGGTCCTCCGACTCGATGCAGATGAAGAAGCGGTCGTCCGACGCCCTCTTGAAGCGCGCGTTGCCCAGGAGCGGGTTGTGCAGCCGCGGCAGTCGGTTCAGGAGCAACATGCCAAACAGCGTTCCAAACGAGCCCAGCAAGATCGTCAGCTCGTAGGACACCGGGAAGGCAAACAACGGCGTGAAGAGCGGCTTGCCGCCTACCACCAGGCCGTAGTCGAACTTGTTCATGAACCAAATCATGGTCATGCCCGTCGTGAAGCCGGTCACGCCGCCCACGAACGTGAACCAGCCCACCTGCGACTTCTTCAGGCCCATCGCGTCATCCATGCCGTGGATGGGAAAGGGCGTGTACACGTCCCACTTGGTGAAGCCGGCGTCGCGGCATTGGATGGCCGCGTCCATGATGCCCGCCGCCGTCTCGAACTCGGCGAGGATGCCGTGGGGCTTGTTGCCTGTGGCGCTCATGCTGTGGTTTCCTTGTCGCGTGCCTTAATGATGGTCCTTCGCGCCGCCCAGCGGATGGTGGGGGTCGGCCTGCGGCGTCACGCCCTTGACCTCGCTGATGGCAATGGCCGGCAGGAACCGGATGAACAGGAGGAACAACGTCATGAACAACCCGAAGCTTCCCACGAACGTGAACACGTCCACCCAGCTCGGGGTGAAATAGCCCCAGCTCGACGGGAGGTAGTCCCGATGCAGCGACGTGACGATGATCACGAACCGCTCGAACCACATGCCGATGTTCACGAAGATCGAGACGATCCAGACGAACACGGCGCTCGTGCGCAGCTTCTTGAACCAGAAGAGGTGCGGGCTGATGACGTTGCAGGAGATCATCCACCAGTACGACCACCAGTAGGGCCCGAACGCGCGGTTCTTGAAGGCATACAGCTCGTAGGGGCTGCCGCCGTACCAGGCGATGAAGAACTCCATCCCGTAGGCGTATCCGACGATGGAACCCGTCGCCAACAACACCTTGCACATCAGCTCGATGTGGCGGGTCGTGATGATGTCATGCAACCCAAACAGGGCGCGCATCGGGATCAGCAACGTCAACACCATGCCAAAGCCCGAGAAGATGGCGCCCGCGACGAAGTACGGCGGGAAGATGGTCGTGTGCCATCCCGGAACCTGCGAAACGGCGAAGTCGAAGGACACGATCGAGTGCACCGACAACACCAGCGGCGTGCTCAGGCCGGCGAAGATCAGGTAGGCTTTTTCGTAGTTGCTCCAGTGACGGTTGGAGTTGGTCCAACCGAGGGCAAACAACCCGTAGAAGAACTTGCGAAGCGTCGTCTTCGCACGGTCGCGCAGCGTCGCGAGGTCGGGGATCAGTCCCACGTACCAAAACAGCAGCGAGACCGTTCCATAGGTCGAAACGGCGAACACGTCCCAGAGGAGCGGCGAGCGAAACTGGGGCCAGATGGCGTTGGCATTCGGAACGGGAATCAAGTAACCGGGGTACAGCGCAAACCAAACACGCCCCGTGTGGACCACGGGGAAGATGCCCGCGCAGGCCACGGCAAACAGGGTCATGGCCTCCGCCGCGCGATTGATGGAAGTGCGCCATTTCTGCCTCAGCAGGAAGAGCACCGCCGAGATCAGCGTGCCCGCGTGGCCGATGCCGATCCAAAACACGAAGTTGGTGATGTCCCAGGCCCAGTCGGCGGGCTGGTTCAACCCCCAGACGCCCACGCCCGTGGAGATCAGGTAGGCGACGAGGGCGAACATCATGCTCATGCCGCCCGCGCTCAGGATGAACGCCGGCCACCACCACTTGGGCATCGGCTTCTCGCAAATGCCAGCGATGGCCTCGGTGATCCAGCCCAGCGAACGGTTGTTCAACACCAGCGGCTCGCGGGCCAGCTCCTTGGGCGGGTCCGCGATCACCGGCGGGGCGTGGTGGACGTCATGCTTGGCCATGTTGGCGGCGGCTGTCGTGGCTGCGGTGGCCATCAGGCGTCTCCTTTCTGGGCCGGAACTCCGGCGTGCTTCTCCGGGGCTTGGCCTTCGCCGTGCCCGTGCTGCTCAAAGGGGCTCTCATGCCGGAACCGCTCGTAGTCCCGCAGGGAATCCGGTTCGCCCCGACCCTCCGCCTTCGCAATGGCCGGGTTGGGATTGCGAACGCGCGCGAGGTAGGTCACGCGCGGTCGAATGTCCAAGAAGCCGAGGACCGTGTAGTTCCGCGGGTCCTTGCGCAGCTTGGACACCGAGCTGTTGTCATCCAGGATGTTGCCAAACGTGATGGCCTCCGCCGGGCACGCCTGCTGGCAGGCCGTTTGGATGGTCCCATCCGGAACCGCCACGTCCCCGTTGTTCCCAACAAGGACCTTTCGGGCGATCTTGGCCTGCTCCACGCGCTGGACGCAGAACGTGCACTTCTCCATCACGCCGCGCATGCGGACCGTGACGTCCGGATTGCGCACCAGCTTGATGATCTCCCACTCCGGCGCGGCGTTGCGGTTGATCCCCGCAGGCCCCTTGTAGAGGTTGCCAAAGTTCAGGAAATGCTGGTCCTGCGCCGCCGCGTAGTCCGGTTCGCGCTTGTTGTAGTCGAAGAAGTTGAAGCGCCGGACCTTGTACGGGCAGTTGTTGGCGCAATACCGCGTGCCAATGCACCGGTTGTACGCCATGACGTTCAAGCCTTCCTCGTCGTGCACCGTCGCGTTCACCGGGCACACGCTCTCGCACGGGGCCGCCTCGCAATGCTGGCAAAGCATCGGCTGGATCGCCATCTGCGGGTCCTCCGCCGCCGTGTCCGAGTTCACGTCGGCCTTCGGGTCGTGGCTGTAGTAGCGGTCGATGCGCATCCAATGCATCTCGCGGCCGCGCGCCACCTGGTCCTTGCCGACGATGGGGATGTTGTTCTCGCTCTGGCACGCCGCCACGCAGGCGTTGCAACCCACGCACTGGGACAGGTCGATCACCATCCCCCACTGGTGGATCTTCGACGCCGTCTCCGGGTTTTGGTCGTACGGATGCTCGTAAATGTTCTGCGGTCGCTTGTCGAAGCTCCGGCCGTCCGGCTTGTCCTTGTAGGGGACGTAATGAGGCAGGTGCGCCTCCAGGTCCATGTTCTTGGCAAAGTCCGGCTTGCCGAGGAACTGGTCGAGGTTCGCCTCGCGGATGACGGGCCGGCCCTCCATCAGGCCGTGCTCCTGCGTGACGGCCACCAAGTGCCGCCGCTTGCCCACGGACACCTTCGCGCCCGTCGCGACATGGCGGCCCTCCTTGAGGTAGAGCGGATACGCATCGTATCCGCTGCCACGACCCACGCGCCCCGTCGCCTTGCGCCCGTATCCCAAGGCAAGGCCAATCGTCTTGTCCGCAAGGCCGGGCTGAATCCAAACCGGTCCCTCCACCGAGCGTTGGCCGATCGTCACCGTGATCAACGGCTGCCGGTATTGGCCGTCCTTCGCGTGGGCCGCCTCGGACACGCCCAGATCACGGGCCGTGGCAGGCGAAACCAAAATCACGTTCTCCCACGTCACCTTGGTGATGGGATCCGGGATCTCCTGCAGCCATCCGTTGTTGTTGAAGCGGCCGTCGTCCACCGAAAGGTCCCGTTGCAAGACGACGTCGAAGTCGGACCCCACGGGAGCGCTGTAGCCGGCAAGGTAGGCCGTCGCCTTGCTAAGTTGGATGATGGACGCCTCCAGGGGCTTTGGCGTGCTGTCCTTGGCGAAGCCGTCGTGCAGGAAGCCACGCCAGGCGGCCTCGTCCTGTCCAAACGTTGCCCGGACGAGGTCCAGCGGCAGGGGCTTCTCGATGCCAAGAATCCGCGCCAAGACCTCGAGGTCCGTCAGGCCACCAAACAAGGGCTCGATCAGGGGCTGGACCGGGACCAAGGTTCCGTCCGCCGTGCGCGCATCGCCCCAGGATTCGAGGAAATGGGCCCCAGCAAGATGCCACGTCGAGGCGGCAGAGGTTTCATCTTCCTGTTGGCCCAGGCGGATGACCGTCTTTGCCTTCTTGATCGCCTCGCCAAACGCGAGGTCGGCCGGGGCATCATAGACAGGATTGCCATTCAAGATGACGAGCGTCTCAACGCCCTTTGACAAGTCGGCGACGCACTCTGCAATGCCGCCGTCGGCTTTGGGTACGGTTGCCGGGATGGCGTGGACGATGGACCCATGAGCTCCCAACACCGAGTTGAGGGCTTGGGCGATGACATGGACGGCCAACGGTTGCGCATAGCCCGCCATGACGACGGCGGCACCCTTGGCAGACAGCAGGTCCTTGGCGCACTCGTCCGCCCACGCATCCGTCACCGGCGCGCCCGCCGCGAGCTTTTGCAAGGCCGGCAACAGCTCGCCGGTCGCTCCCGACTGGGACAACACCGCCACGCCAATGCGGGCGGCGACACGAACAACGTCCGTGGGCCGAACGCGCAGCCGATGATCGGCGTTGCCGCCGGTCAACGTCATGAGCGACTCCACGGAATAAAGCCGCGACATCGTCTCCTTCGACGGCTTGCGGCCGCGCGCATATCCGCGGATCAGGCGGTACGCCTCGGCCTCCGCACCGAGGAAATCACAATCCAATGAAAGGATTCGGCGCGCCTTGGAGAGGTCGTGGAAGACTTGGACGTCGGCGCCATAAAAGAGGCCCGCGGCCTCGTTCGCGATGGCGAAGTCCACGGCCTCGTGCACATGCCACCTGGCCTTGGGATACTTCCTGGCGACCTCGCCCTGCAGCCGCGCGCGCGTCGGCGAACTGGAACGTTCGGCGAGGAAGACGAGGCCCTCGCCACCGTTGGCCGAAGCCTTCTTGGCAACCTCCGCCAAGGCATCGCGAACGGCCTCGACCTTGGCGTCGCCGCCGCCCTTCAGGTGACGATAGGAACGGTCGGGGTCGTAAACGTTGAGAAGGCTGGCCTGTGCGAAGCCGTCGGTGCCACCGCAGCCGGGGACGAGGGGGTTGCCCTCGAGCTTGACGGGCCGTCCGTCATGGGACTTGGCGACCAAGGGGACGGCGGATCCTCGCATCGGCAGCGCCGTGGCGAAGTGCTGGGCCTTGCCATGAACGTAGCCCTCGGGCTGCTTGGCGAACGGGGTGAGGACCTCCTCGGGCCGACGGCACCCCGCCGCAAACCCACCCACGCCCGCCAGCATGAAGCTCGCGGACATGAGCTTAATCCAGTCGCGCCGGGTCTCGCCCTCCGGAGCAAGGCTCGCGCCCGCCGGGAACTCGCGTTCCATCCACTGGCGGAACTCCGGCTTGTCGGCGAGCTGGTCCAGCGAACGCCAATATTTCGGGCCGACCTCCGGCTCCGGGCACGGCGGGGGAACAGTTTTCATCAGCGATGGCAGGTGGAGCAGCTTTGGCCGGGCTGGACCTTCCAGTCATGCACGGCCTTCTTTCCGTCAAAACCCGTGTTCTTCCAGTCGAGCTTGGTCACCAGCTCGTTCGGCCGAATGTACTTCTCCGGCTCGCGATGGCACTCGAGGCAAAAGCCCATGGAAAGGGGCTTGGAATGGGCGACCTCTTCCATCTTTTGGATTTCGCCGTGGCAATGGACGCAGCTAATGCCGCGGTTCACGTGCACGGAGTGGTTGAAATAAACGTAGTCGGGGACCTTGTGGATTTGGACCCATTCGATGGGCTTCCCGGAGGCAAAGGAATCCCGGACCAAGGCCAGCTTGTCGGAGTCCTTCTTCACCTGGCTATGGCAGTTCATGCAGGTGGACGTGGACGGGATGTTGGAGAACCAGGAGCTCTCGACGCCGTTGTGGCAGTAACGGCAGTCCATGTTGAGCTGCCCCGCATGGATCGCATGGGAGAAGGCCACGGGTTGCTTGGGCTGGTACCCGACGCGCGTGTACTTCGGCGTCACGTAGTACGTGATCCCGGCAATCGCCGTCAGCCCTAGAATCGGCGCCGCCACCGCCGCCATCAGCGGCAACTGGTTCGTCCACTTCGGGAAGATGTCCGACATGCTCGTTCAACCTTTCCTCGGCGGCGTTCAGGACCCCCGCTGGGCCTTGAAACCGCCTTGTCTTGGCTCCCGGTCATCGGGAGCAACGCGCTCGTCCACGGTGCCGTCGCCCGCCCTCCAACGCCCTGCCACGAGGTTTTTCACCCAGACGTGCCCCATAAAAGCCAAGCCGAGGCCCTTTCAGGACCTCGGCAAGACCGGGGCGCTTTGCCCGGAAACCTCGCCAGCGCGAACGACGCGCAAACGACTCGTGAAAAAAATCACAATCTCCCCCCGCCGCGCAAGCACCCGTTCAAAAAACTTCACCGGCGCACCGCTCCCGCGCCGACGGCCGCACCCCTGGCACCGTCCCCTGCCCGCCCCATGTCCGCCTCCGCCAAGGCCTTCACGTGACGCAGCACCCGCCCGTGGATCGCGTGGATGATGACGTCCGACCAACCGCGCCAGTACACGTCCGGCCACAGCCCATGCTCGTACCACGTCGTTCCCTGAAGCCGCGTCCGTCCGCCCGGCAAGGGCTCCAGCAGAAACTCCCCCGCCCTCGACTGGAAGTGCCCCTCCAGGTGCGGCGGATGAATCGCGCGGTACGGCGTCCATTCCTGCATGGGCTCCGGATTGGACTCGACGCGAAACGCCAGCCGGCGCGGCTCGTCCCACACCGTGATGGGCTCCACGAACGGCCCCGTGGAGAAGTGGCATCGCCGGACGGCTCCCACGCCCGTGCCGTGCATTTCCGCGCGGACGGGATAGGCCAGCCCGATGCGGAACATCCATTCGGTCGGGGGCTCCAACTCCGAGAAGGTCACCACGTGTCGCCACACGACCGACGGCGGGGCGTCCACTTCCAGCACGGTGCGCACGGGACGCACGGGCGACGGCTGGGGCAGCCATTGTTCGAGCCCCATGCTGAGCGGGATCAGGACCAAGGCGAGCGACGGCGGCCCCGAGGGGCTTGCGGCACCGCCCCACGACCGCCGCACCGCCCATGCCGTGGCGGAACCCACGCTTCCCAAGAACGCCGCAAGGGGCGCGGCCATGACGAGGCAAACGACCCCTTCGAAGGCCGCCGCCAGCAACACCGCGCCCCCCGCCAGCAGGGCTCCCCACGTGACCCACAGGCAGGCCATCAGGGACGCCTCCCGTCGCCATGTGTACACCCACGTGGTCACGAACCCGATGGCGAAGGGCGACCCCACGAACAGCGCCCAGCCATACGTTTGCAGCCACTGAGCCCCCACCCACACGAGCCCCGCCGACAGCGCGGTCGCCAGCAACACCGCCCACCCCGCCGCCGCCATGGCCGACACGGCCGGCCTGCCTGCGGGCGCGCGGACTTCGTCGGCCTCGCCCGAAGGCGCGCGCCTTCCCGGCACCACGCACAACACCGCGAAGAACACCAGCTTCACCACCGGCACCACGAACAACAGCACCCACCCGCCCGACATCCGCGCGGACCGCAGCCGCGCGAGCGTCAGCATGACCCCCACGTAGAGAAACGGCAGCGACAGGGCCAGCATCATGGCCAGGTCGCCCCGGTCCCAGCCCTCGGGCGTTCCCTGCCACAGGTACAGCCTCGCCAATTTTCCAGCCTGCGCTGACCAGTCCCACGACTGCTCAACCAGTCCCAGCAACAGTCGGTCGAGGTTCCACTTCAACGCGGCCAAGCCAAAGCCCCACCACCCAAAACGCCCACGCCCGACCTCGCCCCGGCCCCGGAGAATGTCGCGCCATCCGGACTCCACGCCGGACGCGCCGGACGCGACGGGAGATGGCCCGTGCGCGCCACCCGCTGGGTCCGGCACCGCGTTCACGGCGTCTCGAAGAAGGCCGCGTGTCCACGCGTGGCCCGCCGGAGCGGCACCTGGCACGCGTCCCCAAGGCAATGCCGGTTGGCCGCCACCCAACGGTAGGCCTTGTCCACGCGCGCCCGCGCCCAGCCCCATCCGGCCAAGGCCGCAAGGGGCCGCATCCACCAGACCTTCCGTGCGAGGAAGAACAACGCGTCGGTCCCGCCCAGCGTGCACCCGTCACGCAGCACCAGTTGGATCTCGCCAGGCAACTGGCCCGGCATCAGCCCTAGGCGGTCCGCCATGGCCTGCGACTGAAGCGGGACGAACGGATAACCCCTCCGCGCGAGGGCCGGACCCCAGCGGCGGGCCAACGTCGTGCACACCGGGCACGTGGCGTCGAAACCAACCCAACCCTGTTCCCGGCCCGAGCCGCCCGACGCGTTCGTGACGGGGTTTCCGTTCATTAACTGGATGGCAGCATTCATGATCGTTTTCCTCCCTTGGCCTCGCCGTCGCCCGTGCCCACGCCCAGCAGCTTGAGGGCGCGGTCGCCCATGGTGGCGAGGCGCATCAAGGCCGGCACGGGGAGCGCGCGGAGGCGGTCGAACCACGAGGTCGTGGCCTCGAAGAACCCGAGCAGCTCGCGCAGGCGGGCCTCGACGTGCGGATCCCGAGACTTGGCGGACTCGGCCTCGCCGATGCACTCGCGGAGGACGGAGAGCGTGGGGTCCATCTCGCGGCGCTTGCGCTCGATGGCGATGGTGCGGAACAGCTCCCAGGTGTCCTGGAGGCCCTCGAAGTGGTCGCGGCGGTCGCCCATGACATGGACGAGGCGGACGATGCCCCAGGCCTGGAGCTCCCGGAGGCTGGTGGAAACGTTGGAGCGTGCGACGCCGAGGAGGGAGGCAATCTCCTCGGCGTGGAGGGGCCGTGGGGCGAGGAGGAGGAGGGCGTGGACCTGGGCGACGGTTCGGTTGACGCCCCAGCGGGCGCCCATCTCGCCCCAGTGAAGGACGAAGCGCTGCTCGACGCGGCCGAGTCCTTCTTCAGCGTTCATTTCTGTCATGACAGAAATCCCAGTTGCAAACGAAGTCAAGCCCCGCCGCCCGCCCCCCGCGTCCCTCGGCTTCGGGGGATCGCCTTCGATGGGTCCCGTGGTGGCCGTTGCTCGCGGGTTGGGTCCGTTCCATCAGCCCGCCCTCGCGCCCGCCTCGACCACCGCCACGTCCTCCGGCCCCAGCCCGAACAACCCGTGCACGGCCGCGTTGATCTGTTGCTCCGTCGCGGTCACGGCGTTCTGCAAGGTCGCGCGCTCGGTCTCGCCGCGCGCCGTCCGCAGCCTCGGGACCAACGCCAGCATCTTCTCCACCAACGCCACCAACGCGTCGTGCCGCGCTCGGTCACCCGGGATCCCAAGGTCCAGGAGCGGGATGGGCATCGACAGCAAGGCCTCCTTCTTCACCTTCGGGAACGTCTTCTTTTGGTCGTAGAAGTGGTGCAGCCAGAACCATTGGCAGGTCGAGGACAGGAGGACGCCCAACACAAACTCCAGGCGGAGCGGCGTGGGCCGGATGAAGTGGATGTTGTAGATCGTGTTGAGGGCGTAGATGCCCGCCGGGATCATCGTGGCCACGGGCGTCCGCCCAATTTGCCGGACGCCAATCCGGGCGGCCTCGTGGACCGTCGCCTTGCCCCCGCTCTTGATCGCCGACGCCTGGAACTCGACGAACTCCGTCCCCGGCAGCAGGTCGTATCGCTGCACGTGCACGCCGTCCACGACGGGCTTGTCGCAGGCCCTCTCCCTCGCCGCCCGCACGAACCGCGCCCGGTCGTGCGTCTGGATGCCGAAGTAGGCCGTCGCCACGTCGCCCAGCGGAAAACTTCGCCCTCGAATCCGTTGCACCAGGGCGTCGGCCCCCTCGTCGCCGGGCAGGAAGAACTCCTTGCGCGGATGCGCCTCCCATCGGTCCTGCGAGATCCCGGACGCCGTGGACTGACCGGGCGCCGTCGAGCGCACCACATCGATGCGGTCCGCGGCGCCGGCCCGGCGACCCTTGCTGGCGATCAGGATGCACGTGTCCACGCTGGCCCCGCGAAACACCGGGTAGAAGAAGACGCGCAACGACCGGACCTCGGCTCCTTCCAGCAGCAGGGACCGAAGCTCGTGGGCGTGCTTGTTTCGAAGAAAGCTGTTGGGCGTGATGAACCCGATGGCTCCCCCGGTCTTCGCGAGGCCCACCGACTTCTCCATGAACACCTGGTAGGTGTCGATCTTGTACCGGGCCGACCGATACGTCCTGCCCAGGTAGTCGAAGACCGGCGCGTCATCGACCGACTGCAACAACACATACGGCGGGTTGCCAATCACCGCGTCGAACCCGCCCGCCTTCATGATGCCGGGGAAACGCACCGGCCAGTCGAACGCGTTCACCCGCACCAACTCCCCGGGCATCATCGAGAAGTCCGACGCCACCAGCGTGTTCCCGCACTGGATGTTTTCCTGCAACGGCGGCAGCAACGGCGTCCCCGCCGCAAACAGCTCCCGCTCCCGCCGCAGCGTCGCGCGGTTCTCCCCCTCCAGCATCTTCAGGTACAACGACAACTGCGTCACCTCCACCGCCGCCCCGTCCAGGTCCACCCCGTGGATGTTCCCCGTCAAAATCCGCCGCTTCAGCTCCACCGTCAGGTGCACGTCCCCCGTCCCCTCCTCCACCCAGCACCACCCGCGCCGACGCCGTTCCCACGCCGACCGCGCCGAACGCCGCGCCGCCTCCGCGTGGGCCTCGCTCCCGGCCCCTTCCGCCGCCTTCTCCATGGCCGCCTTCAGCTCCCCCGCCAGCCACCGCTGCCAGTGCTCGCACATCCGCTCGTACGCCCGGATCAGGAACGACCCCGACCCGCACGCCGGGTCCAGGATCCGCAGCCCCACCGTGTCCTCCGGCGCGCGGCCCGACACCAACCGCCCCACCGTCTCCTCCACGATGTGGTCCACCACGTACCGGGGCGTGTAGTACACCCCGCCCGCCTTCCGCACCTCCGGCTTCTCCTCCACCGTCACCCCGCGCCCGTGCGGCCGCACCACCTTCCCCAAGAACCGCTCGTAGATCGTCCCCAGCATCTCCACCGGGATCACGTCGAAGAGGTACGGCGACTCCTCGTCGCTGATGTCCGAGATGAACCCCGCCAGCCACGCGTCCCCCACCGCCAGCTCCTCGCTGAAGTGCGGCTTGAACAGGTTCCCGTTGAAGAACGGCACGTGCGACGGCGGCCTCTGGTCCAGGGCCCGCAGGTGCCCCACCACCGCCCACCACAACGAGCCCGGCCCCCGCCCGTGCGCCGGGCTTGAAGGCGGGTTGTTCCCATCCGGGCCACCGCCCGCCCGCATCCCCGGCGGCTCCTCCAGCAACCCCTGTTGCCGCGCCCTTCTCCCCACCTCCTCCCGCTCCTGCCCCCGCCGCCACGTCGCCACCACCGAGTCCAGGCGCATCCCCGTGTCGATGTCCCGGTCCTCGCAAATCCGCAGGAACAACAGCCGGTCCAGGATCCGGTGCACCGCCTCGTTCAGGCGGTTCCCCTCCCGCAGGTCCTCGCGCTCGTTGAGGCGATAGAGGTCCGACGCCAGCCCCCGCCGCGCCTCGTCGAGGAAGTCCAGGAAGTCGGCGTCCAATCCCCGCGACCGGTCCGGGCGCAGCACCCATTGCTGGCGGCCCTTGCCCGAGGGCTTCTTGGGGAGGCCTTCCAGCCAACGATCCATCTGGCCGCCCTCGACGGCCTCGCGCGACAGCAGGTCCCACAGCTCGCGCGCGGCGGCGGGGAAGGAGCGGAAGTCCCACGACTTCCAGAGGCCGACGTCGGGTTGGTCGGGGACGGGGCGTCCGCCGACGACGAAGACCTTGAGGTGCTCGAAGTCGGTGAGGAGGGCGACGGGGAGGCCCTTGTTCCAGGCGTAGCGCTTGGCCTGGAAGGCGTGGCGGAAGTCGAGCTCGACGGAGGGCTTCTTGGCCTCGCAGACGAAGCGCTCGCGCCCGGCGACGCGGAAGAGGTAGTCGGCGCGGCGATGGCGTCCGCCGACGGCGGTGCGGCTCTCGATCTCGACCTGGCGGTCGCGCGGGATGAGGCCGGCGCGGTTGTCCATGTCCCAGCCGAGGGCGCGGAAGAGGGGGTCGAGGAAGTCCTTGCGGACGTTGGCCTCGTCATAGGCGGGCCCCTTGTACTCGACGAGGTGACGGTCGAACTGCTCGACGAGACGTGCGATCTCGTCGGCGAAGTGCTCGAAGGTGCCCAGGGCGGCCATGGGGGAGAAGGGTGCCGGTCGGGGCGGAAGGAGGACAAGTGCGGGAATCGCCACTCGCCACTCGCCACTCGCCGCCTTGTCAAACTTGACAAGTTCAGCAACCCACCCAGCGTCGTCGCCATGGCAACGTACCCTGCCGAACCCGCCGAGTCCCCGGGCGCGCCACCCCTGCCTGCCGCGTCGCGGCGCGACGTCACCCGGATTGAGTCCCTCCTTCGTTCCCTGCTGACCCGGCATGACGTGGCGGACGTCGCGCGCATCCTGGTGGATGCCGCGTCCCGGAACCTGGGGGCTCCGTCGCGGCCCCGCGGCGGCTTGGCGGAGGCCATGGCCCGGGGGATCCAAGCGCGGCAATCCCTCAAGGACATGGAGGGCGGGGGCGTCTCGGCGGAGGAAGCCCGGCCCTTCCTGGGCTTCATCACGCGCCAGGCCGTGCTCGACCGGTACAAGCGCGGCCGCCTCCTCGGGTGGCGGGAAACACGCCAGAACGCCGTCCGGTTCCCGGTGTGGCAGTTTGCGTCCGACGGGATGCTTCCCGGGATGGAGGCCGTGCTGGCCATCCTGCGGGCTTCGGCGGTGGTGGACGACTGGGCGGCCGTGGCGTTCTTCCTGGCCCCGCGGGAATCGCTCGGTGGCCGGCGGCCCTTGGACGCGCTGCGCGAGGGCCGGGTGGAGGACGCACTGCGGGCGGCGGAGGCCTACGTGGCGCGGTAACCCACCTCCCCGCATCCCCATGCCGTCCCGAAGGCCCATCCGACGGCCGACCGCCACCCTGGCGCAGACGCCGTTGCCCGTGACGCCGTACCCGTCACGAGACCTGTGGCGTCTCCACGAAACGGGGATGGGCGCGGTTCACTTCATGCTGCATCCCGCGCATCGCTTCAGTCATCCGGCGTGCCCGTTCCCCGTCCTGTACCTCGCGGAGGACCTTGCCACGTGCATTTGGGAGCGGTTCGGCGACGACATCCTCAACGAGGGCTCGCCCGTCTCGCTCGGATTGTGGAGGTCGCGGTCTGCAAGCCGTGTTCGGGTCCCGGACCTGCGCCTGTGCGACCTCACGGACGCCCACACGGCGACGCGCGCCAAGGTGGACCTTGGGGCGTTGACCTCCCAAGACCTGGCCATCCCCATGGAATGGGGCCTGCGCATCCAGGAGCACCCCGCCGCCTTCGACGGCCTTCGTTACCGAAGCCGGTTCAACCACGAGCCCTGCCTCGTCCTCTTCAACCGCGATGGCATGGCATCGCGCCTGCACGCCACGCCCGTGGGGAACCTCCCGGACATGCCGGAGGCCGACGACTTCCTCCGCCACCATCACGTCGCCTTGATCTAGCCGCCCGCCCCCCGCTCGCCCCTCGCTCCCCGATCCTCGCTCCCCGCTCCCCGCTCCCCACTCGCCACTCGCCGCTCGCCGCTCGCCGCCCGCCCCCCACTCCCCTCTCGCCTTCCCGTCGCCCGTTCCCGCATCCTGCGCCCATGCCATCGAAGCGCTGCACGGGCCTCCTCCTGCTCGGGCTCGCCCGCGCATGGGCCGCCGAGCCCGTTGCCGACGCGTCCCAGATGCCCCGCGTCCCGCCCACGCCCCCGGACCGCGCCGCCGCCACCTTCACGGTCCGGCCCGGCTTCCAGGCCCGTCTCCTCGCCCACGAACCCCTCGTCCAAAGCCCCGTGGCCATGGCCATCGACGAGTCCGGGGCCGCCTTTGTCGTCGAGATGCGCGACTACTCCGAGCATCGCGACGAGCGCCTCGGGCGCATCCGGCGGCTGCGCGACGCCGATGGCGACGGCCGGTTCGACGAGGCCTCCGTGCTGGCGGAGGAGCTGCCATGGCCCACGGCCGTGGCGTGCTGGGACGGCGGCGTCTTCGTGGGGGCCACGCCGGACATTTGGTACCTCAAGGACACCGACGGCGACGGCCGCGCCGACGTGCGCGAGGTGGTCTTCACCGGGTTCGGCTCCGACACCGGGTCGGTGGAAGGCGTCCGGCTCAACGTGCAGGCGCTGCTCAACTCGTTCCAATGGGGCGTGGACCAACGCCTGCACGGGGCCACGAGCATCGCGTCCGGCAAGGTGCGCCGGGTGGATTCTCCGTTCGTCCGCGCATGGCTGAGCAAGGCGGGCCTCGACCCGGCCACGGTTCATCCGGAGGTGTCGCTGCGCGGGCGCGACTTCGCCTTCGACCCGCGCACGCTCGTGCTGGCGGCCACGCCCGGCGGCGGCCAACACGGCATGAGCTTCGACGCGCAGGGCCTCAAGTACCTGTGCTCGAACTCGGATCACCTCCAGCAGGTCCTGTACGACGACGGCGGGGTCACCGCCGAGCCCGGCCACGCCCTTCCCGCGACGCGCACGAGCATCGCCGCCGACGGCCCGGCCGCGACCGTGTTCCGGCGCTCGCCCGACGAGCCGTGGCGCGTCCTGCGCACCCGGTGGCGCGTGTCGGGCCTCGTCGAGGGCATGATCGAGGGCGGCGGCCGTCCCTCCGGCTACTTCACGGGCGCCACGGGCGTCACCGTCCACCGCGGCGACGCCTACCCGGCCGACGTCGCCGGCCATGCCTTCATCGCGGACTGCGGCTCAAACCTCATCCATCGCAAGCGCCTTCGCCCCGGCCCCGACGGGCTGGAATGGGTGGGCGAACGCGTGCCGGACGAGAAGGACCGGGAGTTCCTCGCGTCCACCGACAACTGGTTCCGCCCCGTGCAGTTCGTGAACGCGCCCGACGGCTGCCTGTGGGTCCTGGACATGTGCCGTGAGACGATCGAGCACCCGTGGTCGTTGCCCGACGGCATCAAGCGGCACCTGGACCTGGACTCGGGTCGGGACCGCGGCCGGGTGTGGCGACTGGAACCGACGGGCTTTGACGGGGCCGCCGCCGCGCGGCGCTTGGGAGCATTTCAGCAGGGCCGGCCGTCCGATTGGGTCCGGTGGATGGACCACCCCAACGGATGGCATCGGGACACCGCCGCGCGGTGGGTTCATGCGGCGGCCGACCCGTCGTTGGCGGGGCCGTTGAAGAGCGTGGCGCGCTCCGGAAAGACCGTCGCGGGGCGCCTGCACGCCTTGCACGAGCTGCAGGCCATGGGCGTGCTCGACGCCGACACGGCGCGCGCCGCGTTGAAGGATTCGCACGAGGCCGTCCGCGCCGCCGCCGTGGGGCTCGCCCGATCCCTGGGGATCGACCCCGGCCCGGCGATCGCGCGTGATCCGTCGGCACGCGTCCGCATGGAGGTGGCGAGGCGGGCCGCGTCATGGCCGGGCGCGGGCCGGGCGACGGTGCTGGCATCCTTGCTGGCGTTGGGGCCGGACCGGGTTCGCCAGGTGGCGTTGCCCGCCACGCGGGGGATCGAGCTGGAAACGTGGCGCGCCTTGTTCCGGGACTCGTCCAAGAATGGGACGGCGCTCGTCGCATTGGCCCGACGCATGGGTGCGCGCCGGGACGTGACGGGGCTTGAGGCCGTCATCGCCGACGTTCCGCACTTTCCGCTGGCCTCGCTGCGGCTGGGGTTGCTGGCGGCGTTGGCGGAGGGCAGGACGGCATCGGGACGCTCCCTTGCGGCGGCCGACCCGGGCCGCGTGCTCGCGCCCGTGGAACGCGAGGCGCTGGTCCTCGTCACCAACCGCAATGCCTCCGTGCTGCGCGGCATTCACCTGCCGGAAGGAGGGATCGCGGACGCCAACGCGGACGAACCCCCGGCGCGACGCGCGGCGTTGCGCTGGCTGGCTGCCTCGGGCCGCGACGACGCGGCGCGCCTGCTCGTGAACCGCCTTTCGGCACCGGGCGAGCCCAACGAGGTGCGCGATCTCGCGATCGAGCTTCTGGGCGGACTGCGCGGGGAAGATTGGGCGCGCGCGCTGGCCAGCCGGATCGAGCCCGCCTCCCCGCCCATCCGCATGGCGCTGGCGCGCCTGCTGGCGCGGCGCCCCGAAGGTCGCCTGGCCTTGCTGGAAGCCTTCGACATGGGTTGGGCCAAGCCGTCGGACCTCGACGCCGACGCGCTGCGCACGATGCGTTCGGCGGGCGTGCCGGGACATGAGGCGGACGTGCGTCGTTGGCTGGGGGAGGCCGCGCCGGACCGCAAGGCGGTGGTGGATCGTTACCTCGGGACGTTGTCCTTGAAGGGCCAACCCAAGGACGGCGCGCGCCACTTCAACGAGCGGTGCGCCTCGTGCCATCGGCTCGGCAACGCCGGCCACGCGCTGGGTCCCGACCTCGCATCCGTCGCGTCCAGCGGCCCGGAGAAGCTGATGGTGGGCATCCTGGACCCCAACCGCGAGGTGGCCCCGTCCTTCACCGCATGGCGCGCCGTGCTCAAGGACGGCGAGGAATCCACCGGGCTGCTCGTGCGCGAGGACGGCGGCAACGTCGTGTTGCGGCAGGCCGGCGGCACCGAGGCCACCGTCCCCCGCGCGTCCCTCCGGTCCCTCGAAAACACCGGCCGCTCCCTCATGCCCGAAGGCCTGGAGGACCGCCTCTCCCCGCAAGACCTCGCCGACCTCCTCGCGTACCTCGCCCAACCCCAATGATCCGACCGCTGCGACTGATTCAACCGATCCCATGAAAGCCTCCCCCCTCTTCGTCGCCCTGCCCTTCTCCGTTGCCGTCGCCCTCGCGGCGGCGCCCGAGCCCCCCTTCGAGCCCCTCTTCAACGGCCGCAACCTCGACGGCTGGGTCAACGTCAACTGCGCGCCCGAGACCTTCGTCGTCCGCGATGGCGTGCTGCACTGCGATGGCATTCCCACGGGCGCGCTGCGCACAACGCGCCAGTTCGAGAACTTCGTCCTCGAGCTCGAGTGGCGGCACATGAAGTCCGGCGGCAACGCCGGCGTGTTCATCTGGTCCGGCCCGCTTCCCGCCCCGGGCCAACCCTTCCTGCGCGCCATCGAGGTCCAGGTCCTCGACCACGGCTACGGCACGTCCGACTGGTTCACCACCCACGGCGACATCTTCCCCATCCACGGCTCCACGATGAAGCCGTTCAGCCCCAGCAAGGGCGACCGCAGCTTCCCCCGCGAGCTGCGCAGCAAGGGCACCAACGAGTGGAACCACTACCGCATCGTCGCCACCAACGGCGTCCTGCGCCTCTCCGTCAATGGGGCCGAGGTCTCCGGCGGCACCGACTGCAACTGGCGCCGCGGCTACATCGCCCTCGAGTCCGAAGGCGGCGTCGTCGAATGGCGCAACCTCCGCATCCAACGCCTCCCCTCCACCCGCGCCACGCCGGAGCAGTCCGCCCCCGACGCCGAGCCGTGGTCCTGCCTGTACGACGGCCGTTCCCTCCGCCGCTGGACCGCCTCCGACGCCGCGCGCCGCGCCTGGAAGCCCTCCGACTGGACCCTCCGCGCCGATCCCGTGCCATCCGAGGCCGACCGCGCCGACGCCACGCTGTGGTCCGAGGCCACGGGTTCCTCGGACGCGTTCATCGACTGGCAATGGGAC
This sequence comes from uncultured Akkermansia sp., assembly GCA_964430505.1. Taxonomy (GTDB): domain Bacteria; phylum Verrucomicrobiota; class Verrucomicrobiia; order Limisphaerales; family UBA9464; genus UBA6176. The sequence continues at coordinate 53,678 of CAYSGH010000022.1, forward strand.
GCGAAGTCGGGCGTGCGAATGGCCCCGATGGTCCTGCGCGTGGCGGGCAAGACGCCGGGGCCAGTGATCGAGCTGCCCGCGTTTGAATCCGGCCTCAAGGAGGGCTGGAACCGGATCTCCCTTCATCGCAGCGCCACCGGCCTCGACGTGCGGATCAACAACGCGGCGGCCGGGTCCGTGGCGTTGCCGGTCAAGACCCGGTTCCATGTCGGCCTTCGGCCCGGGCCCGCGCGCACCACCGTGGCCAGCCCGTTCCTCAAGGACGACGGCCGCAACCGCCGCTGGTTCCTGCCCAAGGCCAAGTAACGGCCACCTGGGCCTAACGCCTGCGGCGACGGGCCGTTGCCTTGCCGCACGCCCATGTCATCCACGCACGCCATGGAAGATTCAGCCGACATTCCCGGCCCGTCGTCGTTGCCGTCATCGCCGCCGCGTCGAAGGCGTTGGCGTGGGTGGATGACCCTGTTGGTGCTGGCGGCTCCCATCGCCGTGTGGACGTGGAGCAACCACGTCGCCAGCCAAGGGCTGCTCAAGCGCTTCAAGGCCCAGGGCCTGCCCACGACGCCCGCCGAGCTCAACCGCTGGTACGCGCCCGTCGCCCCGCAGGACAACATGGCCTTGCCCCTCATCGACGCCGCCGGGGCCGTGCGCTCGCCCGTCAGCAAGGGCAGCTCCAACTTCCCCTACTTCTCCGGGCGCATCCCATGGCCGGGCACCACCAACACGTTGCCGGGGCCGCCCCACCCGGTCCCGCCGGAGGAACTGGCCCGATGGCGCAAGGTCGTGGAAGGCACGCCCGAGGCATGGGCGGCGATGGAACGCGCGCGCGGACGTCGGCTGTCGCGCTACCCGATCGACCTGAGGTCGGGCTTCCTGACGACGTTGCCGCACCTGGCGCAGACGAAGCTCCTCGCCCAGGCGTGCGCGCTGCGGGCCTTGGTGGCCATCGAGGACGGCAAGCCCCAGGAGGCCGCCCTGGCCATCGAGGACGGTCTGCTCATTCATGAGTCGCTCCTCCCGGAGCCGCTGTGGATTTCCCAGTTGGTGGGCATGGCGTCCCTGTCGATCACGCTCGACGGGGTCACCGACGTGCTGTCGGCCGGGCCGTTGCCCGTGGATTCCCTGGAACGTATGCAACGTCGGCTGGAATCCTTCGCCACCACGAACCGCTTCGCCGGGGCCATGGCGGGCGAGCTGAGCTGCATGATGGAGGGCTTCCATGGAAGCCCGATGGACCAGGCACGCGCATGGAGCTTCGGGGTGGGACGTGGCTTTGGACCGGGTGCACCCGCCGGCCCGCAGTTGATCCACGCCACGTTGATGGCGCTGTATTCGGCCCTGGGATTGAACGCCGCCGACGAACGCTTCTGCCTCACCACCCTGGGGCAGGCGATCGATGCGTCGCGGCTGCCATGGCCGAAGGCGCGGACGGCGGCCCCGCCCATCACCGAGTTGCTGGGGGAGACCGAGGGCCTCGCCGGCGTGCTCAAGGGCCGCTTCAAGAGCCGCATGTTCCTTCCCTCGCTGGACAACGCCCTCACCCGGGACGGCGTCCACCTGGCCAAGCTACGGCTCGGCGCGGCCATGCTGGCCATCGAGCGATTCCGGGCCTCGCACGAGGGCCGCGTGCCGGATCATCTCGACGACCTCGTGCCCGCGTACCTCAGCGCCGTCCCCGAGGACCCCTTCGACGGCAAGCCCATCCGCTACCAACGTTCCCCCGAGGGCTACACCCTCCACAGCGTGGGCACGGACTTGCGCGACGACGACGCGCGCACCCGGCCCCGGGCCAAGTATTCGGCCGCCGCCGAGCTCGACGTCGTGCTGCGCGTGCGACGGCGGTAGCAAGGTCGGCCGGGCGCAACGGGCACGCCGTGGACCCGTCCCGCAAACGGCATCGTGGATGCACCCGACGCGGGGACGACCGCCATGCCCGGCCGCCAGGTGCTCGCAAGGACGCCGCAGTGCCCCGCCCTTCGAGTCCCTCCGCCATGGGCGGAAGCCCGCGTCCCGCAAACCAAGGCGCGCCGCCAAGCCACCGACACGAGGCCCAGGACCACCCCTTTGGACCGATCCACCTCGAAACGGCAGTGGGTCCGTCTGTAGGCCGCGTGCCCTCACGCGGCGGCGGCGATG
>CAYSGH010000023.1:0-2971 GCA_964430505.1 uncultured Akkermansia sp.
GGGGCGGGGATGTCCAGGCGGCAATGCTGGGTTGTAAGGCGTGGGCGGTGGCCGGTAGTCTGAGGGCTTCAAATCGTGAAATCCCCTTGGATGCGTTGCATGAGGCCGTTGGCGTGGGCATGGGCCGCGTTGGCGGGTGGTTGGCTGGCGGGTGGCGGCATGATGCTGCACGGGCAGGGCGTGGCGTGGTCCGCCCCCATGGCCAAGGGCGTGGATGAGGGGGAGGTCCTCCTTGGGGAGTTGAACTGCGTCTCTTGCCATGTCGCGGACACGGCGGCGGCGGCGCGCCTGGCGTCGCGCGGGGCCCCGCGCTTGGGCGCGGACGGGCTGCGGCTGGAGCCGCAGTGGCTGCGGGCGTGGTTGATGGACCCGGCGCGGTCCAAGCCCGGCACGGCGATGCCGCATGTGTTGCATGGGTTGCCCGGGGACGAGGTCACGCGTGCGGCGGACGAGTTGACGCATTACCTGGTTTCGATCCAGCCGCAGCGTCCGGCCTTGTACCTGACGGCGGACCGCGCCCGCGTGGAGACGGGCCGCGCGTTGTATCATTCGCTGGGATGCGTGGCATGCCATGCGCCGGTGGATCGTCCGCCGGACATGCCGCAGGACGTGTTCGAGCGCGCCCGTCGCGAGGGCGTGCCCCTGGGCGACCTGGCCCGCAAGTACCCCGGCGGCGAGCTGGCCGCGTTCCTCAAGGATCCGGTGAAGCACCGGCCCGGCGGCCGCATGCCGGCCATGGGCTTGTCCGACGGCGAGGCCCGCGCGGTCGCCACCTTCCTCCTGCGCGACCAGGCCCCGGGACTCACGGACCCCAACTCCAAGGTGGCCACCGTCCCGGGCGTGAAGTGGGAATACTTCGAGGGCGGGGTGTCGTCGGTGAAGCAGCTCGACGACGGGCGGAAGCCGGTGGCGACGGGCGAGTCCGACGAGATCACCACGTCCATGCGCAAGCGCGAGGGCGAGTTTGCGGTGCGGTTCACGGGCGCCATCGAGGTTCCGGCCGACGGTGAGTACACGTTCTGGGTGAACTCCGACGACGGCTCGTCGCTCGAGATCGACGGGACGAAGGTGTTGGACAACGACGGGACCCATCCGCCGCGCGAGGTGCGCGGGCGGGTGAAGCTGGCGAAGGGGCCGCACTCGTTCGAGCTGCGGTTCTTCCAGGGCGGCGGCGGGCATGAGCTGGCGGTGCGTTGGGCGGGGCCGGGCTTTGACCGGCAGGCGATTCCCGGCAGCGTGCTCCGGCATTACGGGCAGCCGATGTTGCCGGTGGGGCACGCCGACTTCGCCGTGGACGCGGGCAAGGCTTCCGCCGGACGGGCGCGCTTCGAGAAGCTGAACTGCGTGGCGTGCCATGCGGTGGCGGACGGTGCCGGGGCATTGGCCGCGCGGACGGCCCGGCCGTTGTCGGAGCTGGGCGGCAGGACGGAGCGCGGATGCCTTGCGGAGCGGCCGCCAAAGGACGCGCCAGCGTTTGCCTTGTCCGGGTCGCAACGGGCGGCGTTGCGGCGGGCGGTGAAGGGCGCGGCGGGTCTTGCGAAGGCCCCGGACGCCGCCTTGAAGGTGGCGTTGACGTCGTCGCGGCTGGGGTGCTTGGCATGCCATGCGCGCGATGGCGTGGGCGGCCCGTCGGCGACCGGGCGCGACGGATGGTTCCAGGTGGTGGGCGAGGCGGACCTGGGCGAGGAAGGCAAGCTGCCGCCGCACCTGGAGAAGGTGGGTGGCAAGCTGCGTCGGGAGTGGACGTCGCGCTTGCTGGACGAGGGGACGAAGGTGCGCCCGTACATGGCGACGCGCATGCCGGTGTTCGGGAAGGCGAACGTGGGCCACCTGCCGGAGGCGTTGGAGGCGGCGGACGTGGCGGCGGCGGCGCGGCCGGAGCCGGCCGTCTCGGACCGGGACGCGAAGTTTGGCCGGAAGCTGGTGGGGCGCGACGGCGTGAGCTGCATTGCGTGCCACACGTTTGCGCAGCATGGGTCGCTGGGCATCCCGGCGCTGGGGCTGGACCGGATGCACGAGCGGCTGCGATGGGACTGGTTCCGTCGATACATGCCGGACCCGGCGGCGCTGCGGCCCGGGACGCGGATGCCGAGCTTCTGGCCGGAGGGCAAGGCGGCGAACACGGAGATCCTGGGCGGGGACGTCGAGGGGCAGATCCGCGCGATCTGGGCGTGGCTGGCGGGCGGCGCGAAGGCGGATGTCCCGGCCGGGTTGCAGCGGTCGCGGCAGGAGATTGTGGTGGGCAACGAGGCGGTGATTTACCGGCATTTCATCGAGGGGGCGGGCTCGCGCGCGATCGGCGTGGGCTACCCGGGCCAGGCCAACCTGGCGTTCGATGCCAACCAGCTTCGGCTGGCGATGCTTTGGCAAGGAGGCTTCATCGACATGGCGCGGCACAGCACGGACCGCGGCGCGGGATACGAGCCGCCGTTGGGCGAGAACGTGGTGCGGTTGCCGGAGGGGCCGGCGTTTGCGCGCCTGCCGGAGCCGGGTGCGGCATGGCCCAAGCCCGCCGCGCGCGACGAGGCGCACCGGTTCCTGGGCTACACGCTGGACGCCGCGCGGCGGCCGTCGTTCCGGTATCGGGTCGGGGCCGGGGTGGAGGTGCTGGACACGCCGTTGCCGAAGGTGGTGGACGTGGACGTGGTGTTGACGCGGACGTTGGACGTGACGGGCGAGGCCGGGGGTGGCTGGTGGTTCCGCGCGGCGGTGGGCGACATCACGTCGGGGCCGGACGGCGTGTTCGTGGTCGATGGCAAGGCGCGCATGAAGTTCACGGGAACGGACGGGCCTCCGGTGGTGCAGGGGCGCGAGCTTCGGGTGCCGGTGAAGGTGCCGGGGCGGCTGGTGCAGGAGGTCACGTGGTGACGGTTGAAAGGCGCGGGGCATGACAACGACGAAAGGCGACGAGATGAAGACGATGACAACGGCGAGGGCAATGGGAGCTTGGGCGCGCGTGGCGGGCATGGCG
>CAYSGH010000023.1:3071-52393 GCA_964430505.1 uncultured Akkermansia sp.
CAGGTGTTCGGCAAGGACCGCCTCGCCGTCTCGACGCGGCTGGGGGAGATCTGGTTCGTGGACGGGGCGTATGGGGATCCGCCGACGCCCGCCACGGTGAAGTTCACGCGCTACGCGCAGGGGTTGCACGAGGTGCTGGGATTGACGACGCGCGGCGATGGTTGGTTCTACGCGACGCAGCGCGGCGAGATCACCCGGATGAAGGACACGAACGGCGACGACCGCGCGGACGTGTTCGAGACCTATGCGGACGGGTGGGGCATCACCGGCGACTACCACGAGTACGCGTTTGGGTCGAAGTTCGACCGCGAGGGCAACATCTGGGTGGTGCTGTGCCTGACGGGCTCGTTCACGAGCGAGACGGAGTTCCGCGGCTGGTGCCTGCGGGCGACGCCGGACGGCAAGGTGCTCCCGACGACGAGCGGCATTCGTTCGCCGGGCGGCATCGGGACGAATCACCTGGGCGACATGTTTTACACGGACAACCAAGGGCCCTGGAACGGGACGTGTTGGCTGAAGCACCTGAAGCCGGGCGGGTTCGTGGGCAACCCGACGGGCAACAAGTGGTACTCGCTGGCGTCGAACCTGGGGCCGCGCCCGGCGGATCCGAAGTCGAACAGCCGGGTGGCGACCGAGTGGAAGAAGATGAAGGAGCTCGTGCCGCCGGCCGTGGGCTTCCCGTATGGGAAGATGGGCCAGAGCGCGAGCGGCATCGCGACGGATGGCTCGGGCGGAAAGTTCGGGCCGTTCCAGAACCAGATGTTCGTGGGCGACCAGACGTGGAGCACGGTGATGCGGGTGTGCCTGGAGCAGGTGGATGGCGTGTACCAAGGCGCGTGCCTTCCGTTTCGAGAGGGGTTGGCCTCCGGTTCGCTGAGCCTGGAGCAGGCCCCGGACGGATCGTTGTTCGTGGGTGGAACGGACCGCGGCTGGGGCGCGCGCGGCGGGAAGCCGTTTGCGTTGCAGCGGCTGGCTTGGACGGGGAAGACGCCGTTCGAGATCTTGGAGATCCACAGCCAGCCGAAGGGCTTCGTCCTTACCTTCACCGAGCCCGTGGATCCCGCGTCGGCCACGACCGCCTCGGTGACGGCGGAGAACTTCACGTACCTGTACCGGGCGGACTACGGGTCGCCGGAGGTGGACAAGGGCAAGCCGGCGGTGCACGCGACGCGGTTGTCGGCGGATGGCCGGACGCTGCACCTCGACATGGACCTCGTGGAGGGACACATCCACGAGCTGAAGTTCCCGGGCCTGCGGAGCAAGGCGGGCCAGCCGCTGCTGCACGCGTCGGCGTGGTTTACGCTGAACGTGATCCCGTCGAAGTGACGTCGCGGGCGCGGGTCAATGCCCGCCTCCCGGAGGAGCGGAGTAGCGCTCGCCCGCCGGGATGGGGATGGCGAGCCAGTTGGTTCGGGGTGGCAGCGGGCACGTGGCGAACGCCGTGAAGGCGCACGGCGGGTTGTAGGCGTGGTTGAAGTCGAGGACGACCCGCCCATCCGCCCCGGCCTTTGGGACGTGCAGGAACCGTCCGCCCGGATAGGTCCCGTGTCCCGAGGTGGCGTCGCGGAAGTTGAGGAACCAGTCGTGGGCCTCGCGATCCTCCACGGGCATCAGGCGGTTCTCCTTGCCGTCCAGGCGAAAGACGAGAATTCCCGGCGCGGTTTCCGTGGCGACGTTGCCCGCCACGTCCGGCACGGAAACCGGGCGAGGCTCCGGGAACGGTTCCAGGCGGGCCTCGACGCGCAGGCGTGGGTCGTAGGGAAAGACGTTGATGCCCTTGAACGCCGCCCGGCCAGGGCCACCGGGGTCGCGCACGCGAATGCCCCGGCGATCTCCCCGCGCGATGACCCACCACGTGGCCCGGCCGGACTGGACGACGGTGGGCGGCCCCGGTTGATCCGGTTGGAGCACGCATGGGGTCCCGGCCTCGATGGGGCGGCCGTCCACCGTGGCGGATGTGCCCTCGGACGGCGTGAACGAGACGCGGCCCGGTTCGACGTGCAGGATGCCGACGCGGGCCGGGGCGGAACCGGGCGGGAGCCCGATGGGATTGCCGGGATCGGAGCCGATGGGATGTGTTCCGGGCGCGAGCCAATGGAGTCCCGCGAGGGAGGCCCAGCCCTTGGGGCCCCCGATTTCCTCGATGCGTTGTTGGCGCCATGCGAGCCACGACTCGGGTGGGGTGCCGACATGCGCGCACCCGGCGAGCAGCAGGGCAACTCCCATGGCGGCGACGGTCGCGAGGCGACGGTTCATGGGGAAAGGCCGCCGGGACCGGCGGCCATTGTCAACGAGGGCGATGTGGTCCGCGCGCGGGGAGTCACTCGTGCCTCGCCTTTGGGCGGAAGCGGGGGTAAGCCATGACCCATGCGATGGGGCCATGGGTTGGCGTTCGGGGTGGCAGCGTGCTTGGTGGGGTGCGGCGATGGCGGCCCGGCAGGCACGGGCACGACGACGAACCGTCCCGCGCAGCCGCCGGCGCCGACCGTTCGGTCCACGAACGCGGTGGTTTCCGTCACCCACGGAGCCGTGGGCAAGGTCCAGGCTCCGTCGGAGCCGACGATGGAGCAACTGGAGGGCCTGATGCGGGCGCGCCGGTTTGCGGAGGCCTGGGACACGGCGACGGCGTTGCTGAAGTTGAAGCCCGAGGACGAGGACCTGCATTTCAACGCGGGCTTCGTCGCGGCGGAGCTGGGCCGAACGAACGACGCGATCCTGCACTACCAGGAATGCGTGCGGATCGTCCCGGAGTACGCCGAGGCCCACAACAACCTGGGGAACCTGCTGCGCAAGGCGGGGCATCCGACGGAGGCGATCCGGCACTTGGAGGAAGCCATCCTCCACGCTCCGTCGAACGCATCGGCGCACAACAACCTGGGCACCACGCTGGCCCTCGCCGGGCGCGTGGACGAGGCCATCCCACACTTCGTCCAAGCCACGGAGCTTCGCGAGAACTACACCGAGGCCTGGCTCAACCTGGGCAACGCCTACCTGCAACAGGACCGGTTCCAGGATGCCGCCCGTCCACTGCAACGCGCGCTGGAACTCGGGCCGCAACATCCCGGCGTGCACCGTGCCATCGCGCGCCTTCGTCAGAAGGCGCGCTAGGGGGCGGCGGACCACGCCGACCTCGGCAGGGCGGGCTATCGGGGAGAGGTCGGCGGTTGCAAGGCAAGCGTGCCTTGGGTCCGACCTGAAGCTGGTCGGTGCACGGGCGGTGGTGGCGTGGCGCGCCGCCTAGGGGATCAGGCCCTTCTTCTTGAGCATGGCCTCCATGACCTGGTCCATGGCGTGCTCCGCGAGGGGACGCGTGACCTCGTCCAAGGCCGCCGTGGCCGCCTTGAGGCGCGCCGGGTCGCCCGTCTTGGTGCGTGGGTTTTCCTCCGCCAACACGGCCTCGACCGCCTCCAGCGCCGCGTGAATCTGCCCCCGGTACTCCGGGTCCAGGTCCGCGTCGTATTCCGCCATGGTCTTGCGGGTTGCCCCGAGGGTCTCGCCCGCGCGCAGCTTGGCCTCGATCCATTGCCGCGCGCGCAGGTCGTCGAAGGCATGGGCGACGGATTCCTCGACCATGCGTTGCACGTCGGCGTCGTCCACGTCCACGGCCGACTTCATGCCCACCACCTTCTGGTGGCCGGTGCGGACGTCCCGGGCGAGGACGTGGAGGATGCCGTTGGCGTCGATCTCGAACTGGACGCCGACGCGGGGGACGCCCTTCGGGGCGGGCTCGAACTCGAGCTCGAAGCGTCCGAGCGACCAGTTGTCGGAGGCGCGCTCGCGCTCCCCTTGCAGGACGTGGATGAGCATGGAGCGCTGGTTGTCCACGGCCGTCGTGAACAACTCGCCCGCCTTGGTGGGGATGGTGGTGTTGCGCGGGATGATGACGTTCATCAAGCCGCCGAAGGTCTCGATGCCGAGGGACAACGGGGTGACGTCGAGGAGCAACAGGTTGCGGAAGCCGCCCGCGAGGATCTCCGCCTGGATGGCGGCCCCGAGCGCCACGGCCTCGTCCGGGTTGATGCCCGTGTTCAACGCGGGCCCCTGGGCCTTGTGATGATCCTCCCCGAGGCGCAGGTCGCCGCGCACCTCGTCGAACTCGGCGCATCCGAACCATTCGGACACGAGGCGCCGCACGAGCGGCATGCGCGTCTGCCCGCCGACGAGGACGACTTGGTCGAGGTCCTTGGCCTCGACCCGCGCGTCCGCCAACGCCCGCAGGCAATGCGCGCGGGTCCGTTCCACGATGTCCCGGGTGAGGGCCTCGAGCCGGGCGCGCGAAAGGCGGCAGGAGAAGCTGAAGGACGGGGTCAGGAAGGGGATGGCCACCTCCACCTCCTCCTCCGTGCTCAGGCGGATCTTCGCCTGCTCCGCGGCCTCTCGAACCCGCGCCCGCATCGCCCCGAGCACGGCGTCCGATCCGGGCTTGGACAGGTCGGGCCCGTGGGCCGCGCGGACCTCCGCCACGAGGTGGTCGGTCACCCGGCGGTCGAGGTCGTCGCCGCCGAGGCGTGTGTTGCCGTGCGTGGCAAGGACCTGGAAGGTGCCTTGGTTGAGCTCGAGGATGGACAGGTCGAACGTGCCGCCGCCGAGGTCATAGACGGCGATGCGGGAGCGGTCCCGGAGCTTGTCCAGGCCATACGCAAGGGCGGCGGCGGTGGGTTCGTTGACGATGCGCTCGACGGTCAGGCCCGCGAGCTCGCCCGCCCGCACCGTTGCGTTGCGCTGCGCGTCGTTGAAGTAGGCCGGCACCGTGATGACCGCCCGGCTCACCGGTTCCCCCAGCGCCATCTCGGCGTCAGCCTTCAGCTTGCGGAGGATTTCCGCCGACACTTCCTCGGGCGTCCAATCACGGCCATGGAGCGGCATGGTCACCGGGCCGGACCCATCGCCGCGAACCGGGTAGGAGACGTCGAGGTCGTCCCGCGGGATGTCCGCGCCGCGGCGGCCCATGAAGCGCTTGACCGAATAGATCGTCTCGGACGGGTGCAGGGCGCGCACGCGCTGCGCCGGGCGGCCCACCACGGGCGCGCCCTGCGCCGGGACATGGACCACCGACGGCGTGAGGCGCTGGCCGTCGGAGTCCGCGATCACGTACGGGATGCCCGAGTCCACGACGGCCACGAGGGAGTTGGTGGTGCCGAGGTCGATGCCCACGATCTTGCTCATCCGCCCGAAGCTGTTGTCGATCCCCCGGGGCATCAAGCCACGCGTCCGCCGGGCCGTTGCACTAGATTTGCGGGCTCTTGCCCGTGCCGCATCGTGGCTCTCCTTGCCCCCGCCGTGGCGTTGCTGTTTGCTGTTGGTTGGACATGACGACGGAAACCATCCACTTCGAGAACGCGCGCGCCGCGCAGGCCGTGTTTGGCGGCGACGAACGCAACCTCAAGTCCATGGAGAAGGAGCTGGGCGTCCAGGTGACCGTCCGAGACGGCATGGTACGCATGGAGGGGCCCGAGGACGCCGTGGCCACCGCGCGCCAGCTTTTCCACACCTTGGGCGAGCACCAGAAGGCCGGGAACGTCACGCGCGCCCGCGACTTCACCCACGCCCTCCACGTGGCCCGTCACGATGGTTCCGAGGCGCTCCAGGACCTCTTCAGCCAGAAGCTGGCCACGTCCACCAAGAAGGCCCCCGTCTATCCCAAGACCATGGGGCAACGGCGCTACGTCGAGGCCATCCGCGACCATGATGTCACGTTTGGCATCGGCCCGGCCGGCACCGGGAAGACGTACCTGGCGATGGCCCTTGCGGTGAACGCCCTCAAGGAGGGCAAGGTCGGCCGCATCATCCTCACGCGCCCCGCCGTCGAGGCGGGCGAGGCCCTTGGGTTCCTCCCCGGTGACCTCTACCAGAAGCTCGACCCGTACCTCCGACCCTTGCACGACGCGCTGCACGACATGATGCCGGCGGACGAGATCCAGCGCAGCATGGAGAAGGCGGTCATCGAGATTGCGCCGCTGGCCTACATGCGTGGGCGCACGCTCAACCAGTCCTTCATCATCCTCGACGAGGCCCAGAACACGACGGGCGAGCAGATGCTCATGTTCCTGACGCGCCTCGGCTTTGGCTCCAAGGCCGTCATCACGGGCGACCCCACCCAGATCGACCTGCCCCGCAACAAGCGCTCCGGCCTGATTGAGGCGGCCCAGGCACTCCAGGACGTCGAGGGCATCGCGCTCGTCACCTTCGACAAGAAGGACGTCGTCCGGCATCCGTTGGTGCAGCGCATCGTCCATGCCTACGAGCGCCACCGCGGCACCCAACCGCCGTCCTAGGCCTCCATCCCCCCTCGCGTGCCTCCCTCCACACCCGAGTCCGCCGACATGCCACGGCCCAGCGTCGCCGTGTCCAACCGGCAGTCCTGTCAACCCGTCTCCCGCGCCGCCGTGCAACGGTGGACCCAGTCCGTCCTCCAGCTCCTTCGCTGCGATGGCGAGATCGGCATCCACCTCGTCGGCGTCCGCGAGATGACCCGCCTCAACCAGCAGTTTCTCCAGCACGAAGGCTCGACCGACATCATCACCTTCGACCATGGATCCACGGTGGATCGACTCGTTGGTGAACTGTTCATCTCCATCCCGGACGCCGTGGCGCAGGCCGCCTCCTTCTGCACCACGTGGGAGTCCGAGCTGGGCCGCTATATTATCCATGGCCTGCTCCACCTCGCGGGCGAGGACGACCTTGCTCCGGCGGCCCGGCGTCGGATGAAGCGTCGCGAGGGAATCCTGCTTCGTCGGGTCTCCGCCCACATGACACCGGGCGCGCTGCATCGCCGAAGACCGTCCTTGCGACGGTCCGCGGCCCCGCGTCGGCCCGCCCGGGCCGCGTCGGCTCGGTAGATCCCAGCGGCTCCCTCCACGGCCAGCGATGCACGAGCAGGACCATGGGATCATCCTCCGCGTCCGATCGCTCTCGGAATCGAGCCTCGTTGTGCACTGGCTGGCCGTTGGCATGGGCCGCGTTGCCACGGTCGCCCGGGGCGCGCGCAGGCCCAAGTCCCCGTTGCTGGGAAAGCTCGACCTGTTTGTGACGGCCGACCTCAGCCTCGCTCGGTCGGCGCACTCGACGTTGCATACGCTGCGCGAGGTCGTGGTCGTTCGCCGACGGGACGCCTTGGCCCGGGACCTGGCGGTGCTGGCCATGGCGTCCTATGCCGTGCACGCCATCGAGCTGGGGACCGAGCCCGACACGCCCATCCCGGAATTGCACGACCTGATGGCAGGATTCGTGGACCACTTGGTGGAGCATCCTCCGGCCGCCCGGGTTTTCCATGCCTTCGAGATCAAGCTCCTGGCGTGCCTGGGTCTTGAGCCCAACTTGGGCGATGCCTCCCTGCCGCCGGCCGCCCGGGAGCTCCTTGCCGGACTTCTCGAATTAGACTGGACCGACCTCGCGGCCCTGCAGCCTGATCCCTTGGCGGCGCGCATCGTGGGACCCTTTCTCCAGCGGAGCATCCAGGAGGGCCTGGGCCGCATTCCCAAGGGCCGCGCCGAGGCGCTGGGAAAGGGGTAGCCGCCTCGACGAAGGCGGCATGGCCTGGCGGAGGCCAGGCCCCGCGCATCGTGGGTTCACCCTAGAAACGGCAGTTGGTCCGTCTGTAGGCCGCGTGCCCTCACGCGGCGGTGGCGATGCCTCGTGCCCGGTGCGCCGGGTCAGGGGACCCGGCCTACAGCCGAACCGGGCCTACCTCGACCTCACCCGCAGGGTGAGCCCCTGGGTTCGTGTCCATGAGCCCATCCGACCCGATGAGAGGGGCGTTTGCTCGTTTGGGTGCCCTCATGGACTGCCGATTTCAGGTTCACCCGAACAATTCCCGCTGAACCCAGCCCTCGCCCGGGGCATCCGAGGGCCCGGGCTGCCCCATCAGGGCGTCGCGCAGGCGCGCGTCTGCTGCGCCGCCCCGGTGCGCCGGACGTTTTCGGCTGCCGTGCCGCAGGTACACCCGCCTTGCTTCCTCGCGTGCGGCGGCGCCGCCGCGCACGGCCTGCATCCGGCGCTTGGCGTCCGCCACCGCAGATTGGATGGCCACGACAGGGCGCGGGTAGTCCAAGCCGATGACGCACCCGGCCTGTTCCTGCTGGGCGAGCGACATGCGCTCGGGAGCGGGCAGGAAGGCGTCGGGCACATCCGCCAGCTCCGGCACCCACCTGCGGATGAACACTCCCTTGGGATCGTGATCCACCACCTGCTTGGCGGGGGAGTAGATGCGCAGCGTGTTGATGCCGGTTGTCCCTGATTGCATCTGCGCCTGGCTGTAGTGGATGCCCGGCTCGAAGTCGGTGAAGCATCGCGCGAGATGCAGTGCCGTGGGCCTCCAATGCAGCCAAAGGGCGTAGCTCGCAAAGCTCATGACCATGGCGCGCATGCGGAAGTTCAGCCAACCCGTCGCCCGCACCGCCCTCATGCAGGCGTCCACCATGGGGAACCCCGTGCGACCCTCGACCCATGCGCCGAGCCGCGCCTGACCCTCGTCGGTCCCCGTGAACGGCTCGCGCAGGCCATCGCAGGCGCGGCAGAAGTTCTCGAACTCGATCCGGGGCTCGTCCTCGAGCTTCTGCATGAAGTGGCAATGCCAGCGCAGCCGAGCCTGGAAGCTTGAAAGGGAGCCCCACCAGCGACCGTCCACCTCGGCGCCCGACGTTCGCGCGAGCCTCAGGGCCTCGGCCCGCGCCGTCGCCGCGTGGTGCACCGTCCGCATCGAGACGCAGCCCCACGCGAGGTGCGCGCTCAGGCGTGAGCAACCGTTCCATGCCGTCACGGGGCTGGACATGTCCGTGCGATACGCGACGCCGCGTCCAGCGAGGAAGCTGGCCAACGTTTCCAATGCGGCGGGCTCCCCGCCCGGTTGGATGTCTCGTCCCGAGACCGTGCCCAGCCCCAGCTCCCTGGGTCCGAGCACGCGGGCGCTCGCCAGGCCTTCGGATGCGACGCCGCGCATCCGATCGGGTGCCGGCACAGGGGCCGTTCCCATCGTCGCGTTCCACCGTTCCGCCCAGCCGTTGCGGTCACGCAACCGCCGCACCACGCCGTCCTGGCGCACCTCCACCCAACGGATTCCCTGTGCCCGGCACCAACGCCCCACCCGGACGTCCCGGTCGAAGGTCACCCGGTTCCCCGTTTCCTCGTGCGACCACAGCGCCTCGAAGCCCACCTCGCGCCGGAGGCGCTCCAACTCCTCCACGGCCTCGCCATGCCGCGTGACCAACCGGACACCGCGCTCCGCCAAGGCCGCCTCCAGCGCGCGCAACGCGTCCTCGATGAACGCCGAGTGCACCGGGTCCCAATCCGGCGATCGCAACAGCTCCGGCTCGTACAGGTACAACCCCAGCACGGGCCCTTCCGCCGCTGCGCCAGCCAGGGGCGCGTGGTCCCGCACGCGGAGGTCCCGCTTGAACCACACCACCTGAACCCGGCTGTGGCCCGCGTTCGTCACAAGGCCAGTTCCCCCTGGAGGGTCCCCCCGGGCCGTGCCCGCGACAGCCGCGCGCCCACCTTCTCCCAGAACGGGAAGAAGCCCGACTGCGCGTGCGGCCACAACGCCTCGTCCCATCCGCGCCGACACCACCGCAGGGTCATCCCTGCGGAGGCCATGGCCTCATCCATGGCCTCGACTTGGTCGCCCAGCGGGCCCACGCATGGGCGGGTCGAAACCCAGCCTTGCAGGTCATGCTCCCGTGCGATGCGGACCAACGCGCCGCCCAAGCCCTCGCCGCCACCCACCGCGTCCACCGCCGCGCAGCCGTAGTGCGCACCCGCCCGGCGTCTTGCGTCTTCGAGTCCCTCGCGCAACCAGCGCACCCGACCCTCGGAAAGCCCATGCGCGCGCACGGATTCCTCGTCCAAGACCGTCGCCACGACGGCGGGCCGGAGTCGGCCGAGCGCCGACAACTCGGGGGTCAGGTCCTCCCCGTGGATCCAAAGCCCCCAACGTCCCGGCGCCACGTCCGGGCATTCCGGCAGCGTTGCCCAACGCGACCTCGGGAACGAGGCCTCGGGCGCCAGCGGGCATGGCGTCACCGCGTCATCGTCCAGTCGCTCGATGCCGCGCGTGTCACTCAACCATTCCGGCGCGCAAAAGCGCTCCAGGTTCGACCGGCGCGGAAGGTACGCCTTTCCTCTCGTCTGCAATCCGGCGACCCACCGCCAGCCCAGCGTGTTGCTCGCGGGGTCCGCATCCAGGAGGTGGCGATAGAAGAAGTCCGCGCCCAAGGCCCAAGGCAACCGCTCGACGTGGCACCAGTATCCCGCCCACCACATGCGGGCGTGGTTGTGGAGGTAGCCCGTCTCCATCAATTCGCGGGCGAATCGGTCCATGACGGCGACGCCGCCGCGCCCTGCCATGACGGCCTCGGCGCGTTGCAGCATTTCGGGCGGGCCGTTGGAGCGGAGCTCGGCTACCTCAGCGCGATAGGCCCTCCAGACGCCCGGCCGCCATTCCAGCCAGCCCTTCCAGTAATCCCGCCACACGAGCTCTTGGACAAGCTTCTCGACCGCTCCAAAGCGATGCGCTGCCAGGAGGCCCTCGACCCATTCCTGCGTGGTCACCAGGCGCGAGCGCACCCACGGCGACAACCGCGATACATGGGGATGTCCCGGCACCACCCGGTTGCGCGACGCCGCATACCGGGACGCCTGGGGAAGGAACTTCCCCCACCGTTCCAGCCCAGCCTCTCGCGTTGCCCGCCCGTAGTCCGTTGGATTGGCCACGCGCGCACCATTCCGCGAAAAACCCGCCGGGCAACCCTGCGCGGCGGGTTCATGCAACGAGACCGGCGACGGGGCAGGGGGCCTCGCGTGGGGAGGATGCGTTGGCGTCAACGACCCCAACGCATGGACCCAAGGGTCAAATCCCTGCGAGCTGCGGCAGCGCCGAGTAGGCGGGATAGCCGGGGTTGGTGACCGGCAGCAACCCGTGCTTGCGCGACCACGGCGTGCGGTCCTGGCGCGGTTGGCGGGGCGGGCGTTCGCCGCGGGCGCCTTGGCCGCCTTGGCGACGTTGGCCTTCCGCAGGTGCTTGGCCCGGGGCGGGCTCGGGGCGCGCATTGGGTTTCTGGGCCAGTTCCATGGTTCCAGATGCCAACTCGACGACATGGCCCTGGTGGAGCAACCAGTGCAGGTCCGTGAGGACAGCCTCGCGTTCCGGTTGAGGCACCGGGGCGGAGACCGGGGCGGCTGCCGCCGGGGCAGGCGCCGCCTCGGCTCCTTCGGCCACGGCGGGGGCTGCGGCGGCCGGCTCGGCCACCGGGGCGGCGATGGCCGGCGACGCTGGAGCCAGGGCGTCGATGAGCTGCTTGCGGGTCGTCTTCGGGTTGGCCTCGATGTAGGAGACGATCTTCTTCACGCCGTCGGACACGACCTGCGTGGAAAGGTCGAGGTAATGCGGTCGGGCGACGGAGACGTGGACGATGGTCTTGTCGCGCTTGAAGAACTGGAGCCCGGCATTGGCGAATGCCTGGGACAACGCGGTGGCCGTGCGGATCGGGAAGCGATGCTCGCGGTCAATGGAGACACGGACGACGGCCTGGAGCGGCCCGGGCAGGCGTCCGAGTTGGTCCCGCTTCACCGGGGCCGAGTTTACCGAGCGGATCAGGTTTGCGGCGTGCGTCTCCTTGAAGTGCTGCTCGACCTCCTCGCGCGAGGAAAGCTTGATGGGCTCGGGGACGTTCAGGGCGGTGTACTCCGCACGAAAGCTTTGCTGTTCGAGCCATTGCTTCACGACGGCCTCGTCCTTGGTGATGCGCACGCGTGCCTTGTACGCCTCGAAGGGCATCCGCCCGAAGCGCTCGGCATGGATGCGACGCAGCTTCTCCTGGTAGCCGTGGTAGTTGGGCGGCCCCAGCACCTCGCCGCTGATCCCGCATTGCGCCACGAACGTGTACGTGCCCTTCGGCGCGTCCGTCGCGATCTTCTCCGTCGAGTAGAACGTGTCGAAATGCTGCGCCAACACGTGCCGCGCCGCGTCTGCCTCCGACAGCCACACCGTGTCGTCCAGCGAGCAGACAAACAACGGCTGCTGAGGGTTGCCGTCCTTGCCCTTGATCACCCGCAGGACCACGTCATAACGATCCGGCTTCTGCACCACCAGCGAGGCCACCTCGAACAACGGATACGCCCGGCAGCTCAGCCGAATTTGCTTGGCAAGCGATGCAACGCCGTTCGGCTCCGGGATGAAGGCGCATTCCACCGGGATCAAGGGTTCCGGACGAGGCCCGCGGTCGTCCCGGCGGTCGCCCCGGCCACGAGGACCCGGCCCGCGTCGGTCACGCCCGCCGCCGCGTCGGTCGCCCGGCCCGCTCGCCGCTGAAGGATCCCATGCCAAGCCCTGCGTCGGCGCGCCCGGGACGATGCCCGTCCTCGGCGTGCCCGGAGCCGGCCCCCGGTCACGGTCGCCAAAGCCACGGCGCGGGCCGCCCGGACCACGATTGTCCCGGCGTGGCCCGCCAAAGCCCCCGCCGCCGCCAAACCCGGAGCCAAACCCGCCGCCGCCCGGCCGACGCGGCCCGCGATCCCCGCGGCCCCGGTCGTCCCGGCGGCGATCATCACCGCCCTCGTACCGCGCAAAGCGGTTGGGGTCCTCGGGCTTTTGCGCCCAAGCGGGAAGAAATGCCTTCTCAAGGTCCAACGACAGGTCCTGCGAATCGCTCATAAAGGAAATGGATGCCCCTCTTGTCCGTGCGGAGGCTTAGCCTCGTGAAAAATGAGGGCGCACGCTGAGCAGCCCCAATCAAAAAAGCAAGCCCCGGGGCAGGGCCCGCTGCGACCGCCGACGGCTTTCCTCGCGGCGCGGGGCCGGTGTTGTCCTGGGCATGGACCGGCGAGCCTCGCGGGGCCCGTGGAAGTCCATGGCAGCCCCGCGAGTCGTCCAGCCTTCACGGCCGCGCGTCCAAGGTCCGGCCCAGCTCCACCAACACCGCGTCCTCCCCGTCAATCCGGATCAGGCCGCGGCGCGGAAAATCCAGGTTCAGGATCACGTCGATCGCCAGGGCCGTGATGCCCGCGAACGACAGGCGGTGTGGCCAGTGGGCGTTGCGGCTCGGGCTGAGGGAGTAGCCAAGCAACATGGAACCCACGACGCACAGCACGCCCAGCAACAGGTAGATGGCCAACGGCGGGTGGTTGCGCACGCCATCCCGCGCGTCGTCACGATGTCGAACATCTCGTTCCATGCCGGCAACAGCACCTGCGCCGCGCCGGGGGCCGTGCCCGCGCCTCGCACGGCCGCCATCGCCCGACGCCACAACTTCCCCTGCAAGTCCAGCGTCGCCGCCTGCGTCGCGGCCGCCGCCACCCGAACCTGGCCCGCGCGTCCCGACCCACGCCGTTCGCCATCCCCCAGTCGCCGTTCGCCTCCCTGCCAAACCGTGGTTGAACGATTCCCTCACAAGCCTTCAACTCTCACCGCGCCCTGACGGGCGTTCGCATGGAAGCCAAGCCTGCCCTCGCTCTGACAGCCGCCCTCGCCCTCGGTGCCGCCGCCGGCTACGTCGCCGGCCAGCGCCATCCGTCGCCGGCCACCGAACCGCCCGGCACGCCCTCACGGGCCGCCGACACGCCCGTGGCCATGCGTGCAACCCCGGGCACGAACGGCGTCGGTGGCGCCGCGCCTGCGGGGGCGGAGGCCGCCCCATCCCTCCCCACGGGCGACTGGGCCGCCGACCTCGCGGCGGCCATGGCGCTCCCGTCCGCCGTCGCCCGCGCCGACCGCCTTCGCGAGCTCGCCGCCGCCGCGCCGCTGGCCGAGGTCGTCCGTATCCTCGACGTGGCGCAGGCCGTCCTCCCGGGCGAGGCCTTGGCGCTCTTCGGCGAGCGACTGTTGCAACGGCTCGCCCTCACGGATCCCCTGAAGGCCCTGGCGCTTGCAGACCGGCAACAAGGCCGCAGCGACGACGACCACAGCCACGCATGGCGCGCCGCCATCCTCGAGGCCTGGGTGGACCACGACGTCGCCGCCGTCGTCCGGTGGTATTCATCCCTCGCGCCGGGCACGCCCCGGAATCGTTCCCAATACCAGGTTGCCTCCATCCTTGGACGACGCGCCCCCTCGCAGGGCCTTGCCTTGACCCGATCCCTGACGGCTTCCGCCGAGCGCCGCGAGTTCGCGTCCACCCTCCTCGCGGAGTGGGCCAACCTCGATCCGAAGTCCGCGCTCAACGCCGCCAGCGAGTTCTTCAAGCTTCCCAAGGACACGGGCGACATCGGCCGCCTCATCGGCGCATGGGCTCGCCGCGACGCGCCCGCCGCCACCGCCCACCTGCGCTCTTTGGGCGATGGCCCCGCCCAGGCACGCCTCGCGCGCGTCGTGCTCAGCCACCTCGCCGAGTTCTCCGGAGCCATGGCCGCCGACCTGCTCCCTCGCTTCCCGTCGGCCATGCGGCATGCCGGGACCGTCCACGAGATCGTCAACCAATGGGCGCGACAGGACTCGCAGGCCGCCCTGCGCTGGGCCGAGGGGCTGGAGGACGCGACCCTCCGCCGCGTCGCGCTGGGAGGCGTCATGGAATGGGCCTCCAACGAGGATCCCAAGGTTGCCCTCGACCTGTTCCAACGGCACAGGGACGAGCCGTTCCTGGTGAACGCCGCCGCGCGGTCGTTCGGGTCCGACCCCCAGGCGGGCCTTCGCTGGATCGAGACGCTTCCGAGCCGCCGCGACCGTGACAACGCGTTCAGCGGCCTGCTTGAGGCCTGGGCTCAGCTCAATGCCAAGGAGGCCGCCCAGCACGTGGCGACGCTTCCCCCGGGCGACCTGCGCAACAACGCCCTCAACACCGTGGCCCTCCAGCTCGCGCAAGCCCAGCCCGACGCCGTCATCGACTGGGTCAAGTCCCTCGGCAGCACGCAGGAACGGATCGCCGTCTCCTCCCAGCTCGCATGGCACTTCGCAAGCCAGGACCCCGAGCAGGGCGTCGCCCTCCTGGAGTCGTTGCCCAGGGGGTCCGCCCGCAACCAGGCCATGGCCAACTTCGCCAGCACCTGGGCCGAGAACGACCTCGACGGTGCCGTGGCCTGGATGAAGGCCCAGAAGGATTCCAAGGCCCGCAAGGACGTGCTCGCCAACGTCGTCGGCCCATGGTCCTCCTCCGACCCCGCCGCCGCCGCCGCCTACATCGCCACCCTTCCCGCGTCCGACGTGGACCCGGGCTCCTGGTCCAACGTCGCGGCCAACTGGGCCTCGAAGAGCCCGAAGGACGCCCTCGCCTGGGCGCAATCCCTGCCTGGGGCGGAAGCCTCCCAGCAAGCCATCCAGGCGGCCGTCACACAATGGGCGGAGCGTTCGCCCACCGAGGCCCTCGCCTTCGCCC
Source organism: uncultured Akkermansia sp. (assembly GCA_964430505.1). Taxonomy (GTDB): domain Bacteria; phylum Verrucomicrobiota; class Verrucomicrobiia; order Limisphaerales; family UBA9464; genus UBA6176. The sequence goes on from CAYSGH010000023.1 coordinate 18,371, forward strand.
AATCCCTTTCCAACCCCGAGCTGCGCCAGCAGTCCGTCGAGGCCGCCTTTCAATCCTGGGGTGGCTCCAACCCCGCCGAGGCCGCCGCCGCCCTCGCCAAGATTCCCGACCCCGCCGCCCGATCCACCGCCGCCACCCAGGTCGTCGGCCAATGGGCGGAGAAGGATCCCGTCGCCGCCGCCGCGTGGCTGGCCCAGCAGCCCGAGGCCATCCGCACGGACGAGGTCCTCCAGTCCTTGTCCTCGCAGCTCGTCCAGTTTGAGCCCCAGACCGCCCTGCAATGGGCCGCGACGATCCAGGACGAGAACGCCCGCAACGGGGCCATCGAGCAGGCCGCGCAGCAGTGGTTCCAGCAGGCGCCCGACGAGGCTGCCAAGTGGCTCGAAGGCTCCGGCCTTCCGCCGGAGGTCATCCAACGGATCCAAGGCGAGGACGGCGGCTCCGATGGTGCCATGCCCCATATCCCAAGAATCCCGTTCCAAACCCCGCTGGACACACTCAAGCGTCGCTACGGCCTGTGACCCGGGGCCGCCATGGTCCGGGGGAAGAGGCATCCTTGCGAGGAGCGTGCGGGGCTGGCATGGGCCGGTCAGGGGCGTTCCCTTTCTGGGCCAGGATGGCCCCGAAATGAAAAAACCGCGATGTCTCGCGGTTTTTGCGGGTGGTGCCGGCGGAGGGACTTGAACCCCCACGCCCTTCCGGGCAACAGATTTTGAGTCTATCGCGTCTGCCATTTCGCCACGCCGGCGACCCGCAACGGGGCGAAGCTTCTACGGGTGGCGGTTCCGATGTAAAGCAGCGTTTCCGGCGGGTTCAGCCGGCCTTCCCCTTCGGACGAGGCTCGGGGCATGGGGACGGCCTCAGGGCTTGGTGGCGTCCGATGCGCACGCTGTCCCGGATGGCTTGGGTGATCACATGCTTGGCTTGCTGGACGGCAGCCCGCAGCCCGAGTCCGCGGGCCAGCCCGGCCACGATGGCTGCCGAATAGGTGCAACCCGTGCCATGGGTGGACACGTGTGGGATGAACGGGGCCGACAGGACGAGCTCGTGGCGTCCATCCCAAAAGACATCCACGGCGTCCGGGATGGAACGGAGGTGGCCGCCCTTGACGAGGAAGGGGCAACCATGGCGTCGATGCAGCTCGCGAGCGGCCTGACGAAGGTCGTCGAGGCTCGACAGGGTGGCGCCCAGGAGGTGGGCGGCCTCGTCGAGGTTGGGGGTGGCGATGCGCGCGAGCGGCAACAGTTGCCCGCGGATGGCCTCCATGGCTTCGGGTTGAAGCAAGGCCGCGCCGGAGGTGGCGATCATGACGGGGTCCACGACGAGCGGGGGCCGGCCCCGGGCTTGCCAGGATTCGACGACGACTCGGATGAGGTCGGCGTTCCACAACATGCCGGTCTTGGCGGCCCGCGGGGGGAGCTCGACGAAGAGGGCGTGCAGTTGGGCCTGGAGAAAGCCGGGGGTGACGCCCTGGACAGCTTGGACGCCGGCCGGGTTTTGCGCGGTGAGGCAGGTGATGGCGGTGACGCCATGGACCCGGAGGGCATGGAAGGTCTTGAGGTCGGCCTGGATGCCGGCTCCGCCGCCGGAGTCCGAGCCGGCGACGGTGAGGGCGATGGGCCACGTGGGGCGCGAAGGCATGGGGAAGGCTTGGCCGGCAGGCATTGGATTCAAGGGGGAACTTCCTGATTTCAAACCGGGCCGGGGTTGGGGCAGGGTGCACGGGTCATGGGCGCACAATGGAAGCAGGCGGGCCGCGAGGCGAACGCGCAGAAGAAGGGTCAAATCGTGGGCAAGATGGTCCGCGAGATCATGGTCGCGGCCAAGCTGGGCGGCGCGGACCCGGACCTGAACCCGCGGCTTCACGTGGCCGTGGAGAAGGCGCGGAAGGCGAGCGTGTACCGGGACACGATCGAGCGCGCGATCAAGAAGGGGGCCGGCCTGCTGGACGAGAAGATCGAGTACGAGACCGTCCTGTACGAGGGCTTCGCGCCGCACAAGGTGCCGGTGATCGTGGAGTGCCTGACGGACAACCGGAACCGCACGGCGTCCGAGGTCCGCCACATCTTCCGTTCGGGCCAGCTGGGGCAGCCCGGGAGCATGAGCTTCTTCTTTGACCGGATGGGCGTGGTGGAGGCGACGCACACGGACAAGGCTCGCGACCCGGAGGGCGACGCCATCGAGGCGGGCGCGCAAAACGTCGAGCCGTTGGAGGCGGAGGAGGTTCCGGAGGGCAGCCAAGGCAGCCGGTTCCTGGCGGACACGAAGGACCTCGCGACGGTGAGCCAATGGCTCAAGAAGGCGGGCTGGAACATCGTGGCCTCGGAGCTGCGCTACGTGGCGAAGAACCCCACGGAGCTGTCGGAGGCGGACCGCGCGGCGGTGGCGGCCTTCCTGAACGAGCTCGACGACCACGATGACGTGCACCGGTTGTACGTTGGGATGAAGTGAGGCGTGGCGGTGCCATGTGTGGCGTCACAGTTCCCGGTCGTACAGGCGGTAGCGACGGGTGACGCGCCCGTTGAACTGGGCGGCGAGCTGGTGGACAGGCAGGTTGTCTTCCAGGACCCATGACGCCTCGCATTCCGTAAAGCCAAGGCGTTGCGCGGCCGCCACGCCCTCGGCGAACATCCAGCCCTCCAGGCCGCGTCGGCGGTGTTGGGGCGTGACGCCCAAGGCAATGAGGCGGAAGCGGTGGGGTCGACGCCATCCCAGGAGGGTGGGCAAGGCCCCGAGCAGGGCGGGCGTTGCGAGGCGCCCGCGCAGGGGACGCAGCGCCGGGTTGATGTCCGGCACCATGAGCAACAGGCCCGCCGGCTCGCCGTTGGACTCGGCAACCCAAACGAGCCCGTCCACGAGGAGGGGCTCCAGACGCCCGGCGAGGAATCGGATCTCGTCCGGGGACATGGGGAGGGCCGACCAGTTGCGTTCCCAGGCGGCGTTGTACACGTGGGTGAGCGCTGGCAGGAGGGAGGACAGGTTGCGGCGGGTGATGGCCCGCAGGGAAACGCCCGGGCAACGGCGGCGCACGATGTCACGAACGCGCGCGAGCCGGCCGGCGGGGCTGTCGGCGACGCGGATGTCGAACCCCACCAGGTCCTTGGCCTTGGCGAGGCCGGCCGCCTCGACGAGGCGGGGGTACCAGGGTGGATTGTGGGGCATCATGATGGCGTTGGGCAGGTGGAAGCCTTCGACGAGCAGGCCGCATTCCTCGTTGATGTTGGGGTTGAGCGGCCCGCGCAACCGGGTGGCCCCGCGTTGATGGGCCCACCGGGCGGCATGGTCGAGGAGGCCACGGGCCACGGACTCGTCCTCGATGCACTCGAAGAATCCGAAGTACGCGCACCGCTCGCCGTGGAGCCGCTCGTGTTCGGGGTCGAGGATGGCCGCGATGCGCCCGATGCTCTGGCCGTCGCGCTCCGCGCGCCAGAGTTGGCGGTCGGCCCGTCGCCAGTAGGGGTTGGCGGCGGACAGGACCTGCGTGACCTCGGCGAGGAGAGGCAGGACCGCGACGTCGTCGCGGGGCGCAAGGTCGTGCTGGATCCGTGCGAAGGACGCCAGATCGCGCTGCGAACTGCCGACGGCGCGCACGACGACGTTGGAACGAATCGGTGCAGGCGATGCCATGGGGCGAGGATGACGAGGCCCCCGATGGTTCCAAGCCGGGAGGAAGCCAGGGTGTCGGAAGCGGCGGCCCGTGGCGAGCCCCGGGCCGCCCTCCGCGTGGTGAAATGCCCCTTGCCTTGCCTTGCGTCCGGCGGGAAACATCCGCGAAGATGAACGTGCGAAGGTGGATGTTGGGCGTTGCGGCGTGCTCGGTCCTTCTCGGGACGGGGTGTTCAACCACGTCCGTCTCGAACTTCACCCCGAGGACGGTCCCGGCCAACCCCACGCGGGTGTACTCGTTCGAGGCGTCGTGGGACTCCATGCGGCGCGGCGTGAAGCCGGAGGACGTGCAGGCCTGGGTGGACATGGATGGCCAGCTCTACCCCATGACGCGCGTGCCGGTCGCTCGAAACCGTTGGGAGGCCGCGATCCCGGTCAGCGAGGGACGATCCTACGTGGCGTACAAGTACCGCTTCGACTTCAAGTACCCCGGCATCACGACCCGCCACGTGGAAAGCGTCTGGTCGCCGGAGTACCGCCTCGTGATTCCGTCGGCTGGCGCCCGTTGACGCCGCCGAGGTGATCGCGGTTGTCTTCAATCCGTCGGCCCGCGGCGACCGAGCGCGGGCTTCGCTGGAGCGACTCCGCCTCGTGGCGAAGGACGCGGTGCTGCTGGCGACGCGCGGCCCCGGTGACGCCGTGGCGTTGGCCCGGCAGGCGGGGGAGGCCGGGGCCGACGTGGTGGTTGCGGCGGGCGGGGACGGCACGGTCAACGAGGTCGTCAACGGGCTTTGCCTCGTCGATGTCGCCCGGCGCCCGGCCCTGGCGGTGTTCCCGATGGGAACGGTCAATGTGTTTGCCCGCGAGCTGGGCCTGTCGAGGGACCCGGCCGATGCCTGGGGCGAGGTGATGTCCGGGCGCCGGTGCGAGATGGACGTCGGGGTGGCTACCCATGCGGGCGGGGCACGTCGGTTCGTCCAGTTGGCCGGCGCGGGCCTGGATGCCGAGGCCATCCGTCGGGTCCGATGGCGCCTGAAGCAGTGGGTGGGGCCCTTGGCGTACGTTTGGGCGGGCCTGGGCGTGTGGTCGAGGCCCGTGCCGTCGATTGAGGTGCGCGTGTCGGGGAGGACGGCGAGCGGGCCATTGGCCTTGGTGGGCAACGGCCGGCTGTATGGCGGTGGGTTTCGGGTGTTCCCGGAAGCGGCGTTGGACGACGGGCTGCTGGACGTGTCGGTGCTCCGGCACGCCCATCCCCTGGCGCTGGCGCGCGCAGTCCTTGCAGCGTGGCATGGGCGGGCAGGCTCGCTTCCCGGCGTGGCGCACCTCCAGGGGGCCGTCGTGGACATGAGCAGCGCGCAGGCCCACGCGCGCTTCCAGGTGGAAGGCGACGACGTGGGCGCGTTGCCGGTGAGGTTCGGCGTGGAGGCCCGCTCGTTGCGCGTGGTGGTCGGGCGTGCGCGCCCGGATGGAGTGTTGGGCCAAAGGCGCGATTGACACGCAGGGCGGGGCCGGTGGATGAAAGGCCGGGCCAGCGGGCGACGCCCTCGGGCCTCATGATGACTTACGCATTGATGCAGACCACCATGGAGGCGCCGCCCGTCGAGGCTCTCCGCAAGGCCTTCCTGACCAGCACCGCCTTGTCCCCCGCCGACGCCGTCTTCGTGGCCGATGACGCCTACGGCATCCTGGCGCGCGATCTGCAAGGGGAGGATGCGCAAAACATCGCCGCGTCGCTTGCGGCCGATGGCGTGAACGTGGAGCTCGTGGCGGAGGGAGACCTGCCGCGGTTGCCGGAGCCGGCCATGTTTGTCGGGTTCCAGTTCCACGACCATTTCCTGCGCCTGCTCAACGCGCGCGAGGAACCCACGGATGTTCCCTACCGGGGCATCCGCCTGGTGGCCGTCGGGTATGACCGTCAGGTCGTCCGCGTCGAGTTGGTGTTTGGCGACGCGACCCTGCGGTACAACTCCACGCTGGAGCACCTCGCGTTCCGGCACGAGCCGACGATGCAGGGACGGTCCCCCGGGGAGAACTTGGTGGCGATGCTGGAGCAACTGCGCCGTCGCGTCCCCACGGCCGTCTTCAACCGGGGTGCCCACAACATCGCCGATGGCCCGCCCGTGGAGCACGTCGAGGACTTTGTCACGTATCCGCGGACCAGCGCCTTCTTCGAGGAGGTGGTTTGGCTGCTGTGGAAGCTGCGACGGGACGAAGGCGGTGTCGCGGCCGGATGACCGGGGGCGGCCGCGCTTCGTTGGGGCGTGATCCATCAACCGGGCGGCCATCCGAGCGCCCGTCCCCCCAAGACGTGGCAGTGAAGGTGGGGAACGGTTTCCCCCCCGTCGCGACCGTTGTTGATGACCAATCGGAAGCCGGTGTCGGCCAACCCGCAGCGCCGAGCCACCTCCGGCGCGGCGAGCAACAGGTGCCCCAGCACCGGGGCGTCGTCGGGGGTGGCCTCCGCCACGCGGGGGATGGGTCGTTTGGGAACCAGAACCACGTGGACGGGTGCCTGCGGCTTGATGTCCCGGAAGGCCAAGACGTGCTCGTCCTCATACACGATGTCGGCGGGGATTTGGCGGGCGATGATGCGCTCGAACAAGGTCATGGGGGAGCATTGAACCGGGAGCCGGCGCGCGGGCAAGCGCGGGTTGCGGTCCGGTGAGGCGGGCACGTGGCTTGCGGGCGCTCGGCGGGCGTGGGGCCGTCGTCGGAAAGCCGCTTGTGAAACAATTCACAAAACCCGCTTGCAGCACCGGAGGGCCAACCATAGCGTGCGCCGGTCGCGGCCCTAGCGCGGGGCCTATCCATTATGGAAACCACAACATCGCCCGTGTCGGGACGCATCCACAGCACCGAGATCGGCTACAACTCCAAGATCGAGGGCGAGGTCATCCACACCCAGGTGGATGCGGCCCTCAATTGGTTCCGCAAGAATTCCTTGTGGCCGATGCCGATGGGCCTCGCCTGCTGCGCCATCGAGTTGATGGCGGCCGGGGCAAGCCGGTTCGACATCTCACGCTTTGGTTCGGAGGTGATGCGGTTCTCGCCTCGGCAGTCGGACGTGATGATCGTGGCGGGAACGGTGACCTACAAAATGGCCTTGGCCGTGCGGCGCATCTACGAGCAGATGGCCGAGCCCAAGTGGGTGATTGCGATGGGCGCGTGCGCGTCCACCGGAGGCATGTACCGGTCGTATGCCGTGCTCCAGGGCGTGGACAACATCGTTCCCGTGGACGTGTACATCGCAGGGTGCCCCCCACGGCCCGAGGCGTTGCTCGACGCCCTCATGAAGCTGCAGGACAAGGTCGGTCGCGAGCCCATCACCCGCACCCTCAAGAAGGACTCCGGCCCGGCCCGATATGGGCGACTCGGCCTCGAGTTGTCCGCCACCCACGCCGAGGAAACCCAGCAGCTCAAGGTCTAGCCGTGCCCACCCCCATCGAACTGGCCCAAAAGCTCCGCGAGTCCTTCCCGGATGTCGTGGGGGAACCCGCCGAGTTCCGAGGCGAGCTGACCTTGATCGTCTCGGACCCGTTGCAGATCGCGGACGTGTGCAAGGTCGCCAAGGAAAGGTTGGGCTTCGACATGCTGCTCGACCTCTGCAGCGTGGACAACGACGGGACGGACCCTCGCTGGACCGTCGTGTACGAGTTGTTCGGGATCGGGCATGGATGTCATCTCCGCCTGAAGACGCACGTGTCGGAAGAGTCCTCCGAGCTGCCGACGGTATCCGGCGTGTGGCGCACGGCGGATTGGCACGAGCGCGAGGCCTGGGACATGATGGGGATCCGGTTCTCCGGACATCCGGACCTTCGCCGGATTCTGATGTGGGACGGGTACCCGTACCATCCGTTGCGGAAGGACTTCCCGTTGGCGGGCAAGCCGACGGAGCTGCCCGAGGTGGCGTTTACGAGGACGGCCCCTCTGGAGGGCGGCCCGTTTGTGACGGTTCCCAGCACGGCGGACAGCGCCCTTCGCGAGCCTCGTTCCCGGACCCCGGAGGAATAACGACGATCCATGGCGACCACGCAGACCATCGAGTTCAAGGACACGGCCGCGCGAGCGGGCTCCGGTCATGTTGCCTCCGGCGCGCCGGCCCCGGACATGGAAGGGCAGGGGGAGTTGATGGCCCTGAACATGGGGCCGTCTCACCCCTCCACGCACGGCGTGCTCCGGCTCCTCGTGGAGATGGACGGCGAGACGATCACGCGCGCCATCCCCGACCTTGGCTACCTGCATCGCGGGGACGAGAAGATCGCGGAGAACATGACGTACAACCAGTTCGTCCCGTACACGGACCGGCTGGACTACCTCGCCCCCCTGGCCAACAACGTCGCCTATGCGCTGGCGGTGGAGAAGCTGCTGGGCATCCACGACTCGCTGCCCGCGCGCTGCCAGTACATCCGGGTGATTTGCTGCGAGCTGGCGCGCATCTCGGCCCACCTCCTGGGCCTCGGCGCGTTCGCCATGGATGTCGGCGCCATGACGGTCTTCCTGCACACGTTCACGGAGCGCGAGAAGATCTATAACTTTTGCGAGTGGCTCACGGGTGCCCGCTTCACGACGAGCTATACGCGGATCGGGGGCGTGACGCGCGACCTTCCGCCCGGCTGGGCGGCGAAGGTGGGGAAGTTCTGCGACGAGGTCCTGGCGACGCTGGACGACGTCGAGCGTCTGCTGACCCGGAACCGGATCTTCGTGGACCGGACGCGCGACGTGGGCGTGATCCCCAAGGCCATGGCGGTGGACTACGGCCTGACCGGGCCGAACCTGCGCGGCAGCGGCGTGGACTACGACGTTCGCAAGTCCAGCCCCTACCTGTGCTACAAGGACCTGGAGTTCGACGTTCCGGTGGGTCAGGTGGGGGACTGCTACGACCGGTACATGGTGCGCATGGAAGAGATGCGCCAGAGCGTTCGCATCCTTCGCCAGGCACTGGCGCGGATCCCGGGCGGACATGAGAACCCGGGGCATGAGCCGGTGCAGGTTGCGGATGGCAAGGTGTTCCTCCCGCCCAAGTCCAAGGTGATGTCGAGCATGGAGGAGTTGATCCACCAGTTCATGCTCGTGACGCAGGGGATCAACGCGCCTCCCGGCGAGGTGTACTTTGGGGCGGAAAACCCCAAGGGCGAGCTCGGCTTCTATATTTGCAGCCGGGGCGGCGGCACGCCCCATCGGCTCAAGATCCGCGCGCCATCCTTCGTCAACCTGGGGGTGCTGCCCGCCGTGCTCCCGGGACACATGATGTCCGACGTCGTCTCGATCCTGGGTTCCATCGACTTCGTCATGGGCGAGGCCGACCGCTAGCACCGCACGATGAGCTTCACCGTACCCGCAGCATTGGAGGCGCAGCTGGACCAGCTGGCCACGCACTATCCGCAGAAGCGCAGCGCGTCGCTCATGTTCCTGCACGCCTTGCAGGAGCACTTCGGCCACGTGTCGCGCGAGGCCGTCGAGTGGACGGCGGCCAAGCTGGGGCTCCAGCCGATCAACGTGCACGAGCTGGTGACCTTCTACCCGATGTTCCGGCAGGAGCCGCTCGGGCGCACCCACGTCAAGGTTTGCCGCACCCTGAGCTGCGCCTTGGCCGGCTCGGCGGCCCTCCGCCGGCGATTGGTCGAGCAACTAGGCCTGGACGCATCCAAGCACGGCCCTCAGACGACGACGGACGGGGCGTTCACGGTCGAGTTCGTCGAGTGCCTCGCGAGCTGCGGGACGGCTCCCGTGGTCATGGTGAACGACGACTTGATTGAGAAGTGCACGGCATCGGACTGCGACCGCATTGTTGCGTCGGGGCGTGGCAGGGGAGGTGGAAAGTGATTCCTGCGGGCGCGTGGCGCAGGGGATGCGACCGAGCCGCGAAGGCCATTTGGTGCGCCATGAGCGTGGGCTCTGCAGGGATGGGGATGGGGCTCAGGGAGAGCGAGCTTAGGAAGGGCGAAGGCTGCCTCGCCAACCCTTGGGAGGGTTGGCTGCCCGACATGGATTTGAACCATGACAAACAGATCCAGAGTCTGCTGTGCTACCGTTACACCATCGGGCAGTTGGTAGGCGCGTGAGGCTATAGACGAAACGGAACGAGTCAAGCACGACAATGGCCACCGAGCATCGTTTGATTTTGAAGAACGCCGACGCCCCGGGCTACACGCCCGACGTCGAGTGCTACCTCCGACACGGCGGGTACGAGGCCCTGCGCAAGGCGCTGGCGACGCCCGGCCGCGAGCTTCCCGACGGCAAGAAGCAATCGCCGCAGGAGGTGATCCGGGACGAGGTGCTCAAGTCGGGCTTGCGTGGCCGCGGTGGCGCCGGGTTCTCGGCGGGCTTGAAGTGGAGCTTCGTGGACCGCAGGTCCGGCAAGCCGATCTACCTGGTTTGCAACGCGGACGAGTCCGAGCCGGGCACCTTCAAGGACCGTCAGATCCTCCACAAGGACCCGCACCAGTTGGTGGAGGGGATGGTCATCTCGTGCTGGGCCAACGACGTGCGGCTCGCCTACATCTACATCCGCGGCGAGATGCCGCATGGGGCGCGGTTGCTCAACCAGGCATTGGCCGAGGCACGGGCGAAGGGGTTCCTGGGCAAGAACATCCTCGGCACGGGCTACGACCTGGAGATCCACGTGCACCGCGGCGCGGGGGCCTACATCTGCGGGGAGGAGACGGGGCTGATTGAGTCGCTGGAGGGGAAGCGCCCGTATCCCCGCATCAAGCCGCCCTACTTTCCGGCGGTCCTTGGCCTCTACATGAGCCCGACGATCGTCAACAACGTGGAGACGCTGTGTGCCGTGCGGCACATCGTGTCGATGGGCTCGGCCGAGTACGCGAAGCTGGGCACGCCCAACAATACCGGGACGCGCATCGTTTCGTTGAGCGGCGACGTGGTGCGGCCGGGATACTTCGAGGTGGAGGTTGGGAAGGCCACGCTCGGCGAGTTGATCTTTGACCCGGCCTTTGGTGGCGGGCTGAAGCCGGGGCGCAAGCTCAAGGCGGTGATCCCCGGCGGGTCGTCGTCCAAGGTGCTCAAGGCGGGCGAGAAGTTCCGGCTGCGGCGCAAGGGGGCGGACGGCCAAATGGTGCAGGTGGAGACGGACCTGCTGGACCTGCCGTACGACTTCGACTCGCTGCAGCAGGCGGGCACGATGTCGGGCTCGGGCGCGATCATCGTGATGGACGACTCCCGGGACATGGTGGACGCGCTGGCGAACCTGTCGGAGTTCTACGCCCACGAGAGCTGCGGCCAGTGCACGCCCTGCCGCGAGGGGGCGCTGTGGATGGCCAAGGGCCTGGAGCGATTGACGCACGGCGGCGGCCGCGGCGAGGACGCCGAGTACCTGCTGCACATCGCCCAGAACATCCAGGGCCGCACCATCTGCGCGTTTGGCGAGGCGGCGGCGTGGCCGGTGCTCTCGTTCGTGAAGAAGTTCAAGGATGACTTCGTCGCCCGCGGCAAGGCGGACGAGGAGTCCCGTGCCCGTGGCGTTGTCCCTTCCCATCACCATTGACCCGACCATGTCGAACGCCGTGACCAACCCCCCCGCAGCGCCGCCGCCCGTGGAGAAAGTCCGCGTGAAAGTGGACGGGCGGGAGATCGAGGTGCCCAAGACGATGCCCGACTGGCAGGGCAAGCCGCAGCCGACGACGATGCTGCAGGCGTGCAAGCTGGCCGGGGTGGAGGTGCCGCATTACTGCTACCACCACAAGTTGCCCGTGGCGGGCAACTGCCGCATGTGCCTCGTGGAGTTCAGCACCCCGATGATGGATCCGGCGACGCGCAAGCCGGTGCTCAACGAGGACGGATCGCCCAAGATGGCGCGCTCGGTCCTTCCCTATGAGCCGCAGACGCCCCGTGGCGCCATCGCCTGCGCGACGCCGATCTCGCCCGGCATGGAGATCCATGCGTCGTCCCCGGCCACCAAGCAGATGCGGGAGTCCGTGCTGGAGTCCCTGTTGATCAATCACCCCTTGGACTGCCCCATCTGCGACCAGGCGGGGGAGTGCAAGCTCCAGGAATATTCCGTGCAGCACGGGCAGGCCTCCTCCCGCTTCGTCGAGGCCAAGGTCCACAAGCCCAAGGCCGTGGACCTCGGTCCCCGCATCATGCTCGACGACGAGCGTTGCGTGCTGTGCACCCGCTGCATCCGGTTCACGCGCGACATCGCCGGAGACGACGCCCTCGGGATCGTCAACCGCGGCTCGTACAACACCGTCGCCGCCGCGCCCGGGGCCACGTTCGACAACAACTACACGCTCAACACCGTGGACCTGTGTCCGGTGGGCGCCCTGACCTCGAAGGACTTCCGGTTCAAGATGCGGGTGTGGTTCCTCAAAGAAACCCCCAGCGTCTGCACCTCCTGCTCCACGGGTTGCAACATCACGGTGGGCTCGCGCGAGGGCGTCGTGCACCGCTACGAGCCGCGCGAGAACGACGCCGTCAACGGGCCGTGGATGTGCGACGCGGGCCGCTTGAACTATCGCTGGATCCATCGGCCGGATCGCCTGTCCAAGGTCACGGTCCGCGGGGCCGACTCCACCTGGCAGGCCGCCCTCGCGGAGCTTGTCGCCTTGCTTCGTGCCGCGCCCAAGGGCTCGGTGGCGTTCGTGGCCAGCTCGCGCCAGACGACCGAGGAGCTGTGGTTGGTCTCGCGCATCGCCCGCGCGCTCGGAGCCCTGACGGACACCGTCGCCCGTGAGGGCGAGCCCGATCGGCTGCTGGTTTCGGCCGACAAGAACCCCAACTTCCAGGGGGCACGCCTGACGGGTGTCTCGTTCACGGAGGCGGGCACGAGGCTCCCGGAGATCGCGCGAGGCATCGAGGACGGCCGCGTGCGCACGCTCGTGGTTTTGGGCGAGGACGTCACCAAGGCGGGCATCTCTGCCGAGCTTGTCGGGCGGGTGGGAACGCTGGTGGTGTCGGACATCCTGCCGAGCGCGACCACGGCGGCGGCGCATGTGGTGCTCCCGGGGTGCGCGCACGTGGAGAAGCGGGGCACCTTCATCAACGGGAAGGGGCGGGTGCAACGGTTCCAGAAGGCGATCGAGGCCCCGGGAGACGCGCGGGCCGAATGGGAGTGGCTGCTGGAGGTGGCCGTGGCGCTGGGCGCCGTCGAGCCCTCGCGCTCCATCGAGGGGTTGTTCAACCGCATGGCTTCGGACGTCCCGGCGCTGGCTGGGCTCCAGTGGGCGGGTCTGGGCGACCTAGGGGTCTCGGTTCCGGTGTGAGGAGGGAACGCGCATGATCGAGGACTTGCTGAGCCAGCCGACGGTGCAATTCGCGGTGTTTAGCGCCGTGAAGATCGGCGTTGTGTTTGCGGTGGTCATGACCTTCGTCGCCTACGCGGTGCTCGTGGAGCGCAAGGTGTCGGCCTTCATCCAGGACCGCGTGGGGCCGAACCGGACGGCGCCGCCGTTGGCGTTGAAGATCCCGGTGATCGGGCGGTTGCTGCAGTCATGGGGCATGTTCCAGCCCATGGCCGACGGGTTGAAGTTCATGCTGAAGGAGGACTTCACGCCGTCGTACGTGCGCAAGGTGTACTTCTGGCTGGCCCCGGCGATCACGGTGATCCCGGCCTTCCTCACGCTGTGCGTGATCCCCTTCGGATCCAACCTCGGCGACCAGAAGATGGTCATCGCCGACCTCGACGTGGGGATCCTCTATACCTTCGGCATCGTGTCGCTGGGCGTGTATGGGATCGTCCTGGCGGGCTACGCGTCGAACTCCAAGTACCCGTTCCTCGGCGGCATCCGCTCGAGCGCGCAAATGATCTCCTATGAGATCGCGATGGGGATGAGCGTGGTGACGCTGTTCCTGATCGTGGGCGACCTGAACCTGTCGAAGGTCATCCAGTGGCAGGCGGACCATGGGTGGCTGGTGTTCTACCAGCCCGTGTCGTTCGTGATCTTCCTGGTGGCGGCGTTCGCGGAGACGAATCGTCTTCCGTTCGACCTGCCCGAGTCCGAGACGGAGCTGGTGGGCGGCTACCACACGGAATACAGCTCGATGAAGTTCGCGCTCTTCTTCCTGGGCGAGTACGCGAACATGATCGCCAGCTCGGCGATGATGGTGACGTTGTTCTTTGGGGGATGGTCGTTGCCGTTCCTTGGGGCTCCCGCGACGGGACTGCTGGGGGGACTGGTGCACATTGGCGTGTTCCTCGCGAAGATGATTGTCTTGATGGTCGTGTTCATCTGGGTGCGGTGGATGCTGCCTCGGTTCCGTTACGACCAGTTGATGGATCTGGGCTGGCGGCGGTTCATCCCGCTGGCGTTGGTGAACATCGTCGCCACCGCGCTGGCGGTGGCAGCCTTCAACCGTTGAGCTGACGAGGGGACAAGGAGCAAGCCATGACCAAGGTTGTTGATCGAAGCCCGCTGACGTTCTACGAGCGCACGTATCTCCCGGCGATTCTCGAGGGAATCAAGGTCACCGCGCGCCATTTTGCTCGGACGGTGCAGGGCAACAACACGGCGAAGGACCTTTCCGGCGGCTACTATCCCGAGACGCCCTGGAAGGTGGCCGAGGGCTACCGCGGGGCGCCGTACCTCGTGCGGGACCAGGACGGCGCGACCAAGTGCGTGTCGTGCCAGCTCTGCGAGTTCGTGTGCCCGCCCAAGGCGATCAAGATCACCCCGCCGGGCCCCGACGGCCAGGCGGCGGACCGTGCCAACGCGGAGAAGATGCCGCGCGAGTTCGAGATCAACATGCTTCGGTGCATCTTCTGCGGCCTTTGCCAGGAGGTTTGCCCGGAGGAGGCGATCTTCCTGCAGCGCGACTACTCGCTGACCGGCCTGAGCCGCGAGGAGATGGTGTACAACAAGGAGAAGCTCCTGCGCCTGGGCGGCGTCCACGCCGGCGTGCAGAAGTGGAAGAACAAGGCCGAGGAGGCCAAGGCCCAGGAAACCTTCCCAGTGAAGGTCTAGCCCACGTCGCACGACCCACGCCCCCAACCCCTCCATGCCACAGCCAACCGACCTCCTGTTCTACGCGTTCGCGGGGCTGACCCTGTTGTTTGGGTTCCTCTGCGTCGCCAACCCGCTGAGCCGCAACCCGGTGACGAGCGCGATGTTCCTGGTGCTGACGATCGTCTCGATGGCCGGGCTGTTCGTCCTCTTGAACGCCTTCTTCCTCGCGGCCGTGCAGATCCTCGTCTATGCGGGCGCGGTGATGGTCCTGTTCCTCTTCGTGATCATGTTGCTGGACCTGCAGGAGGAGGAGCGGCGCAAGTTGAACAAGGTGGCCCTTGGGCTGGGCGGCATCGCCATCATGGGCCTCGCGGGCATCCTCGTCCGCGCGCTCACGTCGGGCACGGGCAAGGGCGGCGCCCCGGCCGTGGAGGGCACGACCCGCGAGTTGGGTCGCATCCTGTTCCAGTCCTACCTGCTGCCGTTCGAGGTGGTGTCGGTGCTGCTGTTGGTGGCGATGGTGGGCGTGATCCTGCTGAGCAAGAAGGAGCTGAAATGAGCCTGCAAACTGGACTGGGCCATTACCTGGTGGTGAGCGCGTTGTTGTTCTGCCTCGGCCTGCTCGGGGTGGTGGGGCGCCGCAACCTGCTGGTGATCTACATGGGGCTGGAGTTGATGCTCAACTCCGCGAACCTCGCCCTCGTCGCGTTCTCGCGGTTCAACAACAACCTCAACGGCCAGGTGATGGTCTTCTTCGTGATCACCGTGGCCGCCGCCGAGGTGGCCGTGGGACTCGCCCTCATCGTAGCCCTGTACCGGCGCCGGCAGACCGCCCACGTGGAGGACCTGGTGTCGCTCAAGCTCTAGCAGAACCCGACCCGAGACGACTTCATGGACGCGCACGTCACCACCGCCGCCGCCGCCGGGGGAGCCAAGCTCCAGGACCTGGCCTGGATGGTCCTTGCCTCCCCCCTCCTGTGCGGGGCGGGCTCCTGGTTCTTCACCCGCAAGCTCCGCGGCCTGACCGCCGGGCTGAATCTCTTTGGCATCGCCCTGAGCCTCTTGTTGTCCGTGATCCTTCTCGGGGTGGGCGGCGCGCATCCGGTGATGGCCACGCCGTTCCACTGGCTGCCGGTGCCGGGGCTCGACTTCACGCTGGGGCTGCAGGTGGACTCGTTGTCGGTCCTGATGTGCATCGTGGTAACGCTGGTGGCGTCCTTGGTGATGCTCTACTCGACGGCCTACATGCACGACGACCCGTCGTTCAGCCGCTTCTTCTGCAAGCTGAGCCTGTTCGTGTTCTCGATGCTGGGGATCGTCCTCGCGGACAACCTGGTGATGATGTTCGCCTTCTGGGAGTTGGTGGGCGTCTCGTCCTACCTGCTCATCGGGTTCTGGCATGGCAAGCCCGAGGCCGGGGACGCGGCGAAGAAGGCGTTCCTGACCAACCGACTTGGGGACTTCGGCTTCCTTCTGGGGATCTTGGTCGTGTGGGCCGCGACGGGGACGGTGAACCTGGCGGAGTTGGCGACGAAGCTCCACGCGGAGCCGGGCCTGCTTGGGTCCATGGCCGGCATCGCGGGCTTGCTCGTGTTCATGGGCGCGATGGGCAAGAGCGCCCAGTTCCCGCTGCATGTGTGGTTGCCGGACGCGATGGAGGGCCCGACGCCGGTCTCCGCGTTGATCCATGCGGCGACGATGGTGGCGGCGGGCGTGTACATGCTGTGCCGGGTGTTTTTCCTATACACCGTCCCTGCGGGTTGGCCGGAGGCGCTGGGGTTCCTTGGGAACCTGGGCTCGGGCATGATCATTGGCCACGCGGGGGCGTTGACCGCGTTGCTGGCGGCGCTGATGGCGGTGCAGCAGGATGACATCAAGCGCATCCTTGCGTACTCCACGTTGTCGCAGTTGGGATACATGGTGATGGCAGTGGGCCTTGGGGCGTCGGAGGGAACGCCTGCGGCGGGCTTGTTCCATCTCGTCACCCATGCGTTTTTCAAGGCGATGCTGTTCCTTGGCGCCGGGTCGGTCATCCACGCGTGCCATCACGAGCAGGACATCTGGAAGATGGGCGGCCTGCGGAAGAAGATGCCGGTGACGTTCTGGACGTTTGTCATCGGGACGCTGGCGCTGGCGGGGGTGCCACCGTTCAGCGGATTCTACTCGAAGGACGAGGTGCTGGCGACGGCGCTGCACGTGGCGCCACCGTTGTTCTTCGTGGCGGTGGCGGTGGCGATCCTGACGACGTTCTACATGGGACGGCTGGTGCTGGTGTCGTTCCTGGGTGATGCGCGGTCAGAGGAGGCGTCGCATGCGCACGAGTCGCCGCGGGCGATGACATTGCCCTTGCTGGTGTTGGCGGTGCCGAGCGTGGCGGTGGCCTGGTTTCCGCTGGGGGAACACATCGCGTCGGCGCTTGGGGGGCACGGGCATGGCGGCGGCCATGGCGTGGACGCTGCGGGCAGCGCGGTGGGCTTGATGCCCCTGCTGGGCAAGGTGTTTGGCGGAATCGATGCGGCGATCCTTGGGCCGTTCAACCACAACACGATGGCGGCGACGTTTGGCCTGTTCGCGGCGCTGCTCGGTGGAAGCCTGGCGTGGGCGTGCTACGGCAAGGGTGGCAAGGACCCGTTGCCTGGGATGTTGGGCGGGTGGGCACGCCTGATGCGGCGGAAGTTCTACTTCGACGAGATCTACTCGGGCTTGGTGGTGCCGCTCCACGACGTCGTGGCGGCGGCGTTTTCCTTGGCGGACCGGTGGCTGCTGAACGGGCTGGCGGTGCGCGGGTTGCATGGGACGTTTGAGCTGGCGGGGCGCGCGTTGCGCCTGGTGCAGAGCGGCAACCTCCAGACCTATTCGTTCCTGTTTGCGGCGGGCCTTGCGGTCGTCGCGTGGTTTTTCCTGCGCTGAGCTATGAACCTGACGACCTCGCTTGTTTTGGCGCCGTTTGTGGCGGCGTTCATCGTGTTGCTCGTGCCGGGCAACTACCGGGTCGTGACGCGCGCGCTCGCCCTGTTGGGCGGCCTGGTGACGCTGGTGCTCGGGGTGACGGTGTTCCTGAGGTTCGATCCCGCGGGTCCTCAGTACCAGATGGAGACGTTGATCCCGTGGGTGTCCTCGTCGTCGTTCCGCCTCGGCTTGCACCTGGGGGTGGATGGGGTCGGGGCGGCGATGCTGCTCGTGACGGCGATGGTGGGGTTCTCGGCAATCGCGGTCTCGTGGAACATCGAGAAGCAATCCAAGCTCTTCCACGTCCTGCTGCTGTCGATGCTGGGGGGGGCGTTGGGCGCGTTCGCGTCGCTGGACCTGTTCTTCTTTTACTTCTTCAACGAGATCGCGCTGGTGCCGACGTTCATCATGATCGGCGTCTGGGGCACGGGGGAGGACAAGGACTATGCGGCCTTCAAGATCACGTTGTACCTGACGGCGGGCGCGTTGGTGGCGCTGGCGGGATTGATTGGATTGTACACGCTGTCGGGCGCTTCGTCGCTCGACCTGGTGGAGCTGCAAAAGCAGGTGGCGAAGACGCCGTTGTCGCCGTCGGTGCAGGCGTTCTTGTTCCCGTGCCTGCTGTTCGGATTTGGCACGTTGGTGGGATTGTGGCCGTTCCATTCCTGGGCTCCGCAGGGCTACGGCTGCGCGCCGTCGGCGACGGCGATGATGCACGCGGGCATCCTGAAAAAGGCGGGCCTGTTTGCGTTGCTTCGGGTGGCGTTGCCCCTGATGCCGGAGGGGGTTGAGCGGTGGATGCCCGTGCTCGCGGTGCTGTGCGTGGGCAACCTCATTTGGTGCGGCTTCACGGCGATGCGCCAGCGCGACCTGAACCTGCTCGTGGGCAACTCGAGCCTCGCGCACATGGGCTTTGCGTTCCTCGGGATTGCCTCGGTCAACATCGTGGGCCTGACGGGTACCGTGCTGGTCATGGTGTCGCACGCCCTGCTGGCGGCCCTGAGCTTCGCGTTGACCGGTTGGCTTCGGCACCACGTGGGGACGCTGGACATGGACAAGATGGGCGGCCTGCTGCGCCGGATGCCCTTCATCGGGACGGTGTTGGTGATGTGCTTCATGGCGGGGTGCGGACTCCCTGGGTTCGGCAACTTTGCCGGGGAGGCGACGGTGATGTTTGGCGCGTGGAAGTCGGCGCCGTGGATCGTGGTGGCGGCGGCGTGGGGCGGGTTGCTGATTGGCGGCGTGTACATGCTGCGTTCGATCCGGACGGTGCTTCACGGGGCATTGCCGGAGGAATGGAGCGGGGTGTCGGACGCGACGGGCGCTTGGCGGCGCCTGCCGTTTGCCTTGCTGGCGGGCGGGTTGCTGTTCCTTGGGGTCTTTCCCTCGACGGTGACGCGTCGGGTGCAACCGGCATTGGCCAGGGTGGTGGAGCAGGCCCGCCCCAAGGCGGCGAAGGCCGCGGTGGCGAAGCCTGAAGGAAACGCCGCCGGGTCGCTGGCTGCGACCGTGGCGGGCCGGTGAACCGAGGGACCCGCAATCGAAAGATTCATCGGATGAACGCATCGTTGATCATCGTCGAGATCCTGGTGGCCCTGCTGGGGTTGGGAGTGTTGCTGGCGGACCTGTGGCTGCCGCCGGAGCGGCGTCGGATGCTGGGTTGGGTTGCGGCGGCGGGCGTGGCGGTCGTGTTCTTCGTCGGGATGAAGGACGCGGCCGAGGTGGCCTACGCATTTGCAGCGCCTGGTGCGAAGACGGGGATGTACGTGCTCGATGGGTTGGCGGTGTTCTTCAAGCAGTTCTTCCTGCTGGCGGCGCTGCTGGTGATCCTGATGACGACGGAGTATGCGGCGAAGCTGGGGTCCGGGGTGTCGGAGTTTTACTCGCTGATCCTGTTCGCTTTGCTGGGGATGCTGTTGGCGGCGTCGGCCAACGACCTGGTTCTGCTGTTTGCGGCGCTCGAGTTGGTGACGATCACGTTCGTGGTGCTGAACAGCTACCGGCGCGACCAGACGGCGAGCATCGAGGCGGGGGTGAAGTACCTGATCCTCGGCGCGACGGCGTCGGCGTTCATGGTGTTTGGGATGGCGCTGATGTTTGGCGGGGCAGGAACGACGAACTTCAACGAGATTGCGGCGGCGCAGAAGGCGTTGGGTGCGAACCCGATTTTCTTGGCCGGGTTGGTGATGGTGCTGGCGGGGCTGTCCTTCAAGATGGCCTTGGTGCCGTTCCAGGCGTGGGCTCCGGACGTTTACCAAGGCTCGCCCGCGCCGGCGACGGCGTTCCTGGCGGTGGGTTCCAAGGCGGCGGGCGTCGTGCTGATGTTGCGTCTGCTGTTCGGGGCGGTGCCGGAGATTGCATCACGCTGGCAGCATGTCCTTGGGGGCATCGCGGCCGTGACGATCCTGTACGGGAGCCTGTGCGCGATCCCGCAGCGGTCGATCAAGCGGCTGATGGGCTACTCGAGCATCGCCAACGCGGGCTACTTGCTGCTGGGCATCGTGGCCATGTCGAAGTCGGGCGCGTCCGGCGTGTTGTTCTACGTGAGCGGCTACCTGTTCACGGTGCTGGCGGCGTTCACGGTGGTGAGCGTGATCCTGGCGCGGACCGAATCGGACGACCTGTCGTCGCTGCATGGATTGTCGCAGCGGTCGCCGGTGTTGGCTGGAGCCCTGGCGGTCTCGATGGCGTCGCTGGCGGGCGTGCCGCCGATGGCTGGGTTCGTGGGCAAGTTCCTGCTGTTGAAGCCGCTGGTTCCCTTGGCGGCTTCGGATCCGTTCATGGCTTGCGTGTTGGCCGTGGCGTTGGTGGGCGTGGTGGTGTCGCTCTACTACTACTTCGGGATGGTCCGTGCGGCCTATTGGGGGAACGGCACGGCGGACCTGACGCCAATACGGACGACTTGGGCGGTGCGCGCCGCGCTGTGCATCAGCGTGGGCGGCATCCTTTGGCTGGGCATTCTGCCGGATGCCTTGATCCAGGCGTCCACGCCAGCCGTGGAAGTCCTGAAGCCGCAAGCGCCGGCCGTCCAGCAGCAGGCCGTCCGGCCCTAGCGGGCAGCGCGGGTTGACGGTGGCCTAGGCGCTGCGGAGGAAGGCGTGTCCGCCCGTTCATGCTGGCTCGCCCCATGGACGAGTTGAGCTGACCCGAGCCTTGCTCCGAAGCTCCACCGGCCGGTAGGAAGGAGCCATGCAACGTGGAATCACCCGTGCGTTGTTGGGCATCGCGGCGACCAGCGTGATGGCCCATGCATCGGCGGAGCCTTGGATGAACGAGGCACCCTTGGCTCCGGAGTGGTGGCAGGCACTGGAACGCGCGGGCGTCGGGGGGATGCTCCCGAGGTCGGCGGTGGGAGGCTTTGCCGTGGATACGGCAAGCCGGGAGGAGGTTCGGTTGTTCCACCTGACCGTGCATCGGGCGTCGGATGACGTGGCTTCGGGGTGGAACGGGAACGTGTCGCTAGGAGATGCTGGTTCCACGACGGAGGAGTTCCAGGACGCGGTGATTCGTCGGGTGAACTATTTTCGGGCGCTGAGCGGGGTTCCGGCGTGGGTGGAACGGTCGGCGGAGTACGGTGCGAAGGCGCAGCAGGCGGCCTTGATGATGAGCGCGAACGGAAGCCTGAGCCATTTTCCGCCGCCGACGTGGCTGCACTATACGGCGGAGGGAGCGGAGGCGGCTGCGAACTCCAACCTCTACCTGGGCCAACACGGGCCGGACTCGGTGGATGGATACATGCTGGACCCGGGCCCCAACAACGCCCTGGTGGGGCATCGACGCTGGGTGTTGTACCCGAACACCCGGCACATGGGGACGGGGGATGTCCCGGGCGGCGGCGGCGCGTGGCCTGCGAATGCCTTGTGGGTGTTTGACGCCCAGCAGAGCCCGTTGCGTCCGCCCACGCGTGATCCATGGGTTCAATGGCCGCCGCATGGGCATGTCCCGTATTCGCTGGTGCCGGGGCGATGGTCCTTCTCGTTTCCGGGAGCCGACTTTGGGTTGGCGACCGTATCGATGACGCGGGATGGCGCGGCGTTGCCCGTGGTTCTTGAAGCCGTTGGCAACGGCGCCGGGGACAACACGTTGGCATGGATTCCTTCGGGGATGAGCCCGGATGCGGCGGATCATCCGGTCCCCGTGAACGACGTGGCCTACACGGTCCTGGTGAGCAATGTCTGGGTTGGCGGCCAGTGGCGTTCGTTCCAGACGCGCGTGGTCGTGTTCGACCCTGCGAAGCCCGGCCCGGACACGGTCGATACGCGGCCGAAGGGACCTTCACGGGTGGAAGTGGGGGAGAGCGCAACATTTGCCATCCCGGAGGTCATCCAGGCGAGTGGGTACAGGTGGAGCCGGGCCCGGTTGACGCCCTCGTCCCAGTCGTGGGGCGGCGAGGATTCCGGCGATGGCATGATGTTGGGCGTGTCGGCGGGATATGACGTCCGGGCGCAGGAGGGCGGGGCGGAGGGAGGCTGGTGCTATCACCTCGCGCATGCGACGCCCTCGGTTCAGTCGCTGACGTTGGGCCGGACGTTCTTGGTTGGGGCTGCGAGCGAGTTGCGCTTCTCGAAGATGGTGGGGGTTGCCACGACGGGGCAGGTGGCGCGGGCACAGGTAGAGGTTGGGGGTGCCTGGATCGATGTTTGGTCGGAGCCTGGCAGTGGTTCGGGCCAGTTGGTGCCGGTGTCGCTGGAGCCGGTGACGGTGTCGTTGGCGGCGCACGCGGGCCGGACGTTGCGGGTGCGCTTCACTTACGAGGCGCGTGGACCGTATTTCCCGCAGACGATGTCGGGGGTGGGGTTTTACGTGGACTCGATTCGCGTGGCGGGCTCGGACGAGCTGGGGGAGTCCGCGACGGCCGAGGTGGGGGCTCCGTCATTTGGCTTCACGGCTCCGGAGCCGGGTGCGTGGTTGTTGCAGGCGGGACCGGTGGTTTTTGGGGATTATTTCGGGGGCAACGGGAGCGGGTGGAAGGTGGAGGCGGTGCCGAGGGGTTCGCTGCCAGGACTGGCCTTGTTGGCACCGGTGTTGGGAGCGGGTGGGACGCTGGTCTTGGAGTGGGTGGCCACCGGGGGCACGACGGGTCCGTTCGTTGTGGATCGTGCGGGGACGGTGGACGCCTCGATGACATGGCAACCCGTGGCGGTGAGCGGGCAGGTGAGCCTCGGCAATGGAAGGTATCGAGGGGTGGTGTCGGCCGGCGGGGGGCAGGGTTTCTTCCGGGTGCGCGCGCCATAACCCCGGGCTCGACGGGGGCGGCGGTGGGGCGGCATTCTTGTGACGAATTCCACCGTTGCCATGATAAAAGCGTTCCTTTGGGCGTGCCGTGCCTTGGCCTGCATCGGCTTGGCTTGCTGCCGAGCGGATGTTCCGCGCGGTTCGGGCGTGACGGCGACACCGCTTCGACTGGGGGCGACGGAGCCTGCCGGGCTGGAGCTGATGGCGGCGCCGGCCCTTGGGATAGACTTCACGAACGGGCTGCGTTTTGAGCGGTTGGCGGCGTTCCAGAACCTGATGAACGGGACGGGCGTGGCCGCCGGGGACGTGGACGGGGATGGGTTGGTGGATTTGTTCTTCGCGCACCGGGAGGGAGCCTCGGCGTTGTACCGGAACCTGGGCGGATGGCGGTTCACGAACATCACGCAGTCGGCGGGGGTGGCGCTGACCCACATGACGGCGTGCGGGGCGTTGCTGGCGGACATCACGGGGGACGGGGCGCTGGACTTGTTGGTAACGAGCTTTGGCGGGCCGCACGCCTTCCTCGCGGGGGATGGAAAGGGCCATTTCACGGATGCGTCGGCGTCGGCGGGCATCGCATCGAAGACGGGGGCGACCTCGCTGGCGGTGGGGGACCTGGATGGCGACGGCGACCTGGACGTGTACTGGTGCAACTTCGGGACGACGTCTCCGTTGCGGGATGGGGCGGAGTTGTCGGAGCGCATGGTGAATGGCGTGCCGACGGTGACGGGTCGATGGGCGAAGCGGGTGAAGATCATCGACGGTCGCTACTTCGAGCTGGGCGAGCCGGACGTGCTGTATTGGAACGAGGGGAACGGACGGCTGCGTCCTGCGGTATGGGCGGAGTGCTTTGTGGACGAGGACGGTCGCCCGTTGCTGGAGGCGCCGCCGGACTTTGGCTTGGCCGTGCAGGTGCGGGACATCAATGGGGACGGGCATCCGGACATTTACGTGTGCAACGACTTCCAGACGCCGGACCGGATGTGGCTGGGGGAGGGGAAGGGGCGGTTTCGGGCGGCCCCGCGCCATGCCTTGCGGACGATGAGCTATGCGAGCATGGGGGTGGACTTCGCGGACATCGACCGGGACGGGCACCTCGATTTCTACACGGTGGAGATGCTGCGGCGGGAGCATGACCGGCACCTGCGGAGCTTTCCGGCGTTGGTGCCGCGGATGCGGATGCCAGGGTTGGGGGTGGACCGGGAGGACATGCCGCGGAACGGGTTGTTTCGGAATCGTGGAGACGGCACGTGGGAGGAGATCGCCTGCCAGGCCGGGGTGGCGGCGACGGAATGGAGCTGGGCTCCGGTGTTCCTGGACGTGGACCTGGACGGATGGGAGGACCTGTTGGTCTCGAATGGTTTCCGGCACGACGTGAACGACCGGGACGTGGGCGGCACGGCGTCGGGGAAGCGGCGGACGTCGATGCGCGGGGAACGTTCGATCCTGGGGGATTATCCGCCGATCAATGCCCCGAAGGTGGCGTTCCGGAACCGGCGCGACCTGACGTTCGAGGATGTGTCGGCGGCCTGGGGCTTTGACTCGGCGCGGCCGGCTCATGGGACGGCGTTGGCGGACCTGGACGGGGATGGGGACTTGGACGTCGTGTTGTCGTGCATGGACGGGCCGCCGCTGGTGTACCGGAACCGAGGGACGGCGGCGCGCGTCGCGGTGCGGTTGCGTGGGAAGGCACCGAACGTGCAGGCCATTGGGGCGCGCGTTCGGTTGATGGGAGGGCCGGTGACGCAGGAACAGGAGGTGTTGGGGGGAGGCTTGTACTTGAGCGGGAGCGAGCCGCTTCGTGCGTTTGCTGCGGGGAAGGGACCGATGACGCTGGAGATTCGGTGGCGCGATGGCGGCATGACACGCGTGGAGGGGGTGCTGGCGAACCATTTGTACGAGATCGACGAGGCGACGGCGGGCAAGGAGACGGCCCCGTCGGGACGGGTGGATGGAAGGGCGTTGCCATGGTTCGCGGCGGCGTCCATGGAGGTTCCGTTCCGGCACCAGGAGGAGCCCTTTGACGACTTCGGATTGTATCCGTCAATGCCAAGGCGGTTCAGCCAGCAAGGTCCTGGGGTGGCGGTGGCGGACGTGAACGGGGACGGGCATGAGGATGTTGTGGTGACGGGGGCCAGGGGACAGGCTGCGGGGTGGATGTCGGGGGATGGAAAGGGCGGGTTCAAGCTGGGGACCTTGGGGGCAGCTTTGCCGGATGACGGGGTCGGAGTGCTGGTCTTGCCGGGAACGGGAGGCGGCAAGGGTACGCAGGTTTGGATGGCGTTGTCGGGGCTGGAGAGCGGGTTGGAGAAGGCCGCCGCGTTGCAGGTCATGGATGGCGCCGGGGACAGGCTCGGCATGGTGGATGCGGCGGCGATGGGGTCCGACGGTTGGTTGCCGACGGCGTTGGCGGCGGCGGATGCGGATGGGGACGGGGCGGTGGACGTGTTTGCGGGAACTGGGCGCACGGGTGCCGTGTGGCGGATGGAAGGTGGCAAGCTGGTGAAGGCGCGCGAACTGGACGTTGGGGGCGTGGCGGTGCCCGGTGTCACGGCGGCGACATGGGCCGACATGGACGAGGACGGGTTCCCGGAGCTGGTGACGGCCTCGGAGTGGGGAACGGTGCGATTGATCGATGGGCGGACGGGAAGGGCGAAGGCGGTTCAGGTGGGTTCCGGGACGGGTTGGTGGCGGAGCATTGCGACGCCGGACTTGGATGGGGATGGCCGGCTGGACGTGGTGGCTGGGAACTGGGGCTTGAACTCGGAGTGGGCGGTCTGGGCGACAAACTCCGCGGCGGTGCTTTTCGGGCAGGTGGAAGGGCAGGGGGCCCCGGTCTGGTTGGAAGCGAGGGTCGGTGCGGGGGGAACATGGTTTCCCTGGCGGGACAAGGACACGGTGCAGGGGGCCTACCCCGATCTGCCGGCGACGGGGTTGTCTCACGCGGCATACTCCGTGTCGGAGGTGCGGCGATGGGGTTCCCGGGACGCCATGGCGGCACGGGCCGAGACGTTGGCGACGTGTGCATGGCTGAACCGTGGCGACCACTTTGAGCGCGTGGCGTTGCCGCAGGAGGCACAGCGGACCCCGGTGTCCGGCTTGGTGGTGGCCGACTTTGACGGGGATGGACGGGAGGACGTTTTCCTGGCTCAGAACTGGTTTGCGGTCAGGCCGGATGACACGCGGATGGACGCGGGCCTTGGGTTGTTGCTGCGCGGCGACGGGCGCGGCGGCCTGCAGGCCTTGGGTGCCTTGGAGTCGGGCATTCGTGTGTTGGGCGAGCAACGCGGGGCGGCGACGGGGGATTGGGATGGCGACGGTCGGCCGGACTTGGTGGTGGCGCAGAACGGCGAGGTTGCGCTGCTGTTTCGGAACCAGCGTGCGGAGCCAGGCGTGCGGGTGCGTTTGGCCGGCCCGGCCCGGAATCCCACCGGCCTGGGCGCGACCGTCCGGCTGAAGTTTGGAACGCGCTGGGGTCCGGCGCGGTCGGTGACGGCCGGGGGCGGTTATGGCTCGCAGGATTCCACCACGGTGGTGATGGGAGGCCCCGGCACGCCGACCGCCATCCGTGTGCGGTGGCCCGGGGGCAAGGTGACGGAGGCGGAGTTGGGCGCCGGGGCTCGTGACGTGATCGTGAGTGGGGATGGCGTCATGGAGCGTTAGGACCGCCGTCTTTTGGCAGTCTTGCACGTCTTCAGCCGACGGGGTTGAAGCACGGGTGGCTTTTTGAACAGGAAGACGGCGGAGGATACTATTGGAAGGGGTGGCTTCCGGGCGGGGGCTGACATGGATACGGGACGAGTGGCCGACGAAGCCCACGATGGAGGACCAATCACACGGGGATGCGGGGTGGAAAACGTGGCGTCATCGGCGCGACGTGGACGCGCGGGGCAAGGATTCAATGGGGGGTTCGCTTTGGCTGAATCTCGGACTCGTCTTGGTGACGGCGCTGGGAATCCTGGCGGTGTTGGCCAAGGTTTGGCGCGTCACGCCGCTGGACGGAGGCCCGTTGTACCGGGTGAGCGTCGTGGATCGCATGCAGGCGAGGATGCTGCATCGGCGTGCGATGGAGAGCGCCGCGTTGGGCGATGACTCGGCGGCCGTCCATGGGCTGCGTGGAGCGGCTGCCAACAACGCGGGCAATGCCGACGTGCTGCGGGACTGGATCCGTTTGGCGATCCGCAGCGAGGACGGGTTGGCCGAGGTGGACGGGGTTCCGTTGGCCCAAGCGGTTCATCTCCTTCGATTGGGCGGCACGAATGCGTCGGATGTGGACCTGACCATGAAGCTGCTGTGGAAGCTGGAGATGCGGGACGAGATGGTTCGGTTGGGAGAGTCCATGGGAGACCGTCTCGGCAAGGTGGGGGCGGGGCTGCTGGCGATGGCCTACTTTGACGCCGGCGACATGGGGTCCTTCGATGCAACGTGGCGTCGGCACGGGGCCGCGATGGACGGGGAGGTTGACGTGAGTCTGCGTCGCGAGGCTTGGAAGGCACAGTGGGGGCCGCCGGGAACGTCGCGCGAAGGGATGGCGCGCCTTGTGGAGGCCCAAGGGAATCCGGCGACGCGGCTTCTGGCCTTGGAGTTGGCGCGCAGGATCGCGGCTGCGAGGGCGGACACGGCGGAGCATGAGCGCCTGCTGAGGCTGCAGTTGGCGGATGGGTCGGCGGGAACGCGGGAGATCGTGGAATGGTGGCTGTTGCTGGCATCGACCGGACGTTTGGACGCGGCGCGGCGTGCGGCTCGCGAGTTGGTGCCTGTGCTGGGCGGCCGAAGGGCGAGCGAGACGCGCATGGCGGCGACCGCCTTGCTGACCCTGAACCTGGCGCCCGAAGCGGTGAAGCTCTTGGAGTCGGCCGCCGTGGCGCGGCATCGCGACATGGGGTTGTGGATGCTACGGGCGGGCGCGCTGCGTGCGCTGGGGAGATGGGAGGATCTTGGGATGTTTGCCACGGACCTCCTGCAACGGCGTGGGGCAGGCCGGGACGCCCTTGCCTTGGGGATGGTCTTGCGCGCGGCATCGGAGTCAAAGCTGGGCCAGCCGGACCTGGCGCGCGCCGCGGTTCGGACGCTGGTCGATTCGGCGGAAGTGGACGGAGGGATGTTGGTCCGGATGGCGGGATGGTTGGCGGAGACGGGGCTGCGGGAGGAGGCGTTGGCGTTGATGCGCCGGGCGGAGGCGGCGATGTCTGGCAATCCGAGTTACTGGGCGCAGCGGACGCTGCTGGCCGGAGGGTGCGGCAACATGGACGACATGGTGGAGAGCAGCCGACGGGCGCTCGGGTTTGCGCCGGCCGACCCGAGGCTCAGGAACAACCACGCGGCGGCCTTGATCGCCGCGCGCCAAGAGCCTGCGGAGGCGGTGCTGCTCACGCTCCAGAACGTGCAACAATTCCCGCTGGAGCCGAAGTATCGGGTCAATCACGCGTTGGCCTTGCTTGCGAACGACCGTGTGGCGGAGGCCAGGAAAGCACTGGACGAGGTGGCCACCGCCGCCATGCCTCCCGAGCAGGAGGCGAGCTTGCACCTGGCGTGGACGGAGCTGTTGGTCCTGGAAGGAAAAATGGCCGAGGCACGGCAGCGGATGGCGCGGATCAATCGTTCCCTGTTGCTGCCCTTCCAGGAGGCAAGGCTCGACGAGATTGCCGGGCGGTTGTGAAGGTGTCGCGGATGAGGGGAGGAGACGTTTGATGAAGCAACCGAACGGGTCGCAGGACCCGGCCGTGCCCGTGGTCGGAGTGTTGGGCGTGGGATCGCTCGGCAAGGAGCATGCGCGGGTATACGCCTCCCTTGCCGCCGAGGGTGTCGTTCGGTTTGGTGGAGTGTATGACACGCACCTTCCCTTGGCCCATGACCATGCCCAGCGGCATGGGGTGACGGCGTTCGGGACCATCGACGAGGCGATTGCAACGTGCGATGCCCTCAGCATCGTGACGCCCACCGTGACCCATGCGGCCCTGGCCTCGCGGGCCATGGGGTCGGGCCGGCACGTGCTCGTGGAGAAGCCCATGACGGACACGGCGGAGGACGCCGCCGCGTTGGTAGCCATGGCGCGAGACAGGGGGTTGGTGCTTCAAGTGGGGCATGTTGAGCGGTTCAACCCGGTCTTCCGGTACCTCGAGCAGGCAGCCACCGATCCTCGCTTCATCGAGTGCCACCGGTTGTCCCCCTATCCCAAGCGCAGCACGGACATCGGCGTGGTGCTCGACCTGATGATCCATGACCTCGACGTGGTGCTTGCCTTCGTGAAGTCGCCCCTGGAATCCGTGGAGGCGGTCGGCATCCCGGTGCTCAGCCGGAGCGAGGACATCGCGAATGCGCGGCTGAGGTTTGCGAACGGCTGCGTGGCGAACCTGACGGCGAGCCGGATCTCGCCGGAGCGGGTCCGCAAGGTGCGGGTGTTCAGCGGCGGCCCCGCGCCCAGCTACGTGTCATTGGACTACAGGGCGCAGGAGGGGTTTGTGTACCGCCTCGCAGACGAGGGCGCGGAGGCCAGCTCGCTGCTGCAAAAGCTGCTGCGCGGCGGTGACAGCGCGATCATCAGCGAGCATGCGGGGCGCAAGATCGTTCGGGAACCGGTGCCCATCTCGAAGGAGGAGCCCCTCGCCTGCGAGCTTCGGCACTTCGTGGAATGCGTCCGCGAGCGCCGCAGGCCCCGGGTTTCCGGGGAGCAGGCCAAGGCCGCGCTGGACGTCGCCTTTGAAATCATCCGCCAGGTGGGCCGGGCGGGGGCGTAGCTCGGCTGCGTTCGTGGGAGGAATCGTTCCGAGACAGGCTTGGGGATTGAGGCGCTCCCGCCGTTTGCCGTTCGAGGCTGGGATCCAGAACGAAGGGAACAGGGCACTTTGCTGCGAGGCGTTGCTCCGGCGTCGGCAGCGCGTGGGCAAACCACCTGCGCAGGTCCGCGTTGCGCTCCATGTACCGGGCCATCGACAGGGGCTGCGGCCGCCGGCAGGGACCGGAACCCACCGGAAGGTTCAATGGCTCACCCCTCCCCGCAGCTTCAGGGGCGTCTGAGGATGCGTTGGAACGATTCATGGAGGGTGGCGCCGCCATATCGAAGGACCAATCCTTGTAATGGCCCTCATCGAGCGAGATCCCATGGCGACGAAGGAGCCACTCGACGTCGGCCGCATCCTTGGATCCGCGCTCTGCCGACGCGTGGCGAAGCGCGTGGAGCTTGAGCGCGAGGAGATGGTCAAGGCCGACGACCCGGCCGGGACGCCCGTCGAAGTCCGCCACCCCGCCGGCCCTCTCCATCGCGTCAAACGTGGGGTCGTCCACCCACATGAGGTCGAGGCCCTCGCCTTCGCCGAGGGGGTTGAACTGGGAGAAGGCCGAGGTCCCGGAGGCGAGGACCATGTGGGTCTCGGCAAGTCGCGCGTGCCATTCGGGGCGATCCACGCGCCTCGCGAGGAAATCCACGTCCACCGTGGGACGAATGTGCCCGTGGTGGGCGAGGGCATAACCGCCGATGATCAGGCAACGCAGGCCGGGCGGCCGGGCGGCGATGTCGAGGAAGTCTGGAAGCTTCATGCGGCCTAGCGTTTCCACCCGGTGAACAGCATGACGATGTCGATCACGAAGAGGAGCACGATGGTGAACTCGAGGATCATCATCCAGCGGTTCGATTGGTCGTGCTTCAGCATCTCATGCAGCTCGGCGACCGTCTGGAGCTTGTCGCGCACGGATCGGTGCCAGTCTCCAAGGTGGAAGCGGGCCGCGACGAGCTCGTAGAGGCGGGCGACGTGCCAGTCGCCGAAGAACTTGGAGATGTTGGACAGCTCGTCGTTGAAGCGGGCGAGGTCGATGCGCAGCTCCCGCAGGTCGCGCACGAGCTGGCGACGGCCGCGCATGGGGTTGCCGAGGTCGCGGTAGGTGCGGTCCAAGGTGGCGTCGAGGAGGCGGTCGTAGGCCTCGAGCTCCGCGAGCTGAAGGTTGGCCAGCTCCAGGACGTACAGCGACTCCTCCCATTCGGACGGATCATCCACCAGCAGGGCCGCATCCCAGTCGATGACCACGAGGTCGTCCTCGTAGTACGAGAGGTGGCGCGACGTGGACTCGATGGTCTCCTGGCGGGAAAGGGCGGCGGGGTCGGGCTCCTGGGTGAGGATGGCCGCGACGGACCGGCGGTGGGATTCCAGCCATGCCTCGGCACGCAACGTGGTGGTGGAGCCGGGCGTGGACGAGGGCAGGGGCCCGCGCAGGCAGAAGACCGTGTAGGCTTCCTCGTCCGGGATGCGGTCGATCGGGCGAATCACATGGGGCGCCAATTCACGACGGGCGTCCTCGGCGATTCGGCGGGCCTCTTCATGGACGGTGCCGTTGCTGAAGGCGAGGTCGTGATAGGCCACGAGGTCCTCCAGACGTTCCACGGCGAAGGGGACGCGGATGCGGACGGAGAGCGCGCCGATGGGCAGGAACTTCACCTCGCGTTCGACACGGACGGGCCCGTGGGGGCCGAGGCGTTCCTGCGGCGGGAGGCGGACGAGCCGGGGCTTGTAGAAGAGCAGGTCGCGGGGGCTGCGGCGGGACGTGTCCATGCTGTACTGGGACACGGGGAGGCCAAAGAGGGTGGGGACCGGCTCGCGATCCAGTTCATAGGCGATGTCATAGGCGAACAGGAACACGGCCTCGCCGCGAAGAAGGACGGTTTGGCCGTGGTGCGAGCTCATGGGGATAAATGGACGGGCCTGGGCGGATGCCGGCTGGCCTACCCGCCCTGGCCGTCGGCGTGGGCGTGTCGCAGGAGATCCTCCAAGGGCACGACGCGGAGCGCCGCCTCGTGGGTGGCGTGTGCGACGATGGGCGGAGCGACGCCCGCCTGCATCGCCTCGTGCCAGCGCCCGGCGCACAGGCACCAACGGTCTCCGGGCTGCAGCCCCGGGAAGTCATATTCGGGCCGTGGCGTGACGAGGTCGTTCCCCTGCGCCCGAGAGAACGCCAGGAACTCGCGCGTGACGATGGCGCACACGACATGGCGTCCCACGTCGTGGGGTCCGGTGTCGCAGCAACCGTTCCGGAAGAAGCCGGTACGGGGCACCATGCCGCAGACGTCCAGGGGGCCGCCGAGGATGTTGCGGCCGGTATGGCCGCCGGTGCGAGTGGGTGTGCTCATGGCGAAGGGTGCCGTCGTTGGGGCGACGGCGCTACTCGCCGCGAATGCGGCGGCGCTTCTCCTCCTTCTCGGCCTCGATCCGTGCGCGTTGCTGGGCCAGGCGGTCGCGCAGTTCGTCCACCTTGGCGAAGTCCTCCTGGGCCTGGGCGGCCTGGATGTCGTCTCCCATTTGGATTTCGAGCTGGGCGACCTTGCTCTTGTACAGGGATTCGAGGTCGGCCAGCTCGGCCTTCTGGGCCTCGGTGAGGACCTTGCCGGGTGCCTGTCGTTGCAGGCGTTCCATCGCGAGTTCGTAGGCGGATTTCATGGTGCGCGTCGTGCCGGCAAGGCTAGGCACCCCGCCCGAGGGCAGGCAACCCGCCATCGAGGGTCCCCATCTCCACCGTCACCGGAGCCTCACGCGACGGTCGGCTCGGTCCGTTGCGTGGCGGAGCGGTCTTGGCTCCGGCCAATCCGGCCGTAGTCCACCCCTGCGATCGGGAGCGGGGAACGAACAGCGGGGCTCCAGCCAGCGACTCCTTTCGCCCGGTCAGGAAAGCATCGCCATGAACGGGCGGGACGAGGGACGCTTGGGCGGTGCGGGGCTTGGCTGTCTATGTGGGGGTGCTCGGTGTCTTCCTGGTGGCGGGGGGAAGTCCATGGGCGCGGTCGTGGGTCATGCGGCAGCGTTGGTTGCGGCCATTCATGGCGGCGTTGGCGGTGGGGTGTGCCGTGTCGCTGGTGGTTTCGGGGATGCAACAGTCCGGGGTGGATTGGCTCCGCGGCTTGCTGGCTGTGGGCTGTGGCTGGGTGGTGGGACCGCTCGCGGGGCGAGCCCTGTTCGTGCAAACAGCGGCGAATGTTCCCGTTCAATGGGCGGCGCAACAACTCAGGGGCTTCGATGGATTGTCGCGTGGGGAGGCGTGCCGGGTGTTGGTGGTGTTGGTGGCATGGAATCCGGCGGGATGGTTGGCGGGCTGGAACTCGGGGATGGCGGACGACCTGCGGTGCGCGGCGTGGAAGTCGATGCTGGACGGGGTCACGTTGATGACGATGACGGCGTGGCGGCCGGGATGTTCGGTGGTGGCGGGCTTGGCGGGGGCGGGCGTTCAAGGATTGGCGACGGGGGCGGGGCTGTTGGCGCGACCTTGGATGGAGAGGCACGGGATGGTGGGGCCGGCGTTGGTGGCGTCTGGGTTGGTGTGGGTGACGTTGCCGCTGCTGGTGCTGGGGATACGGCGGGTGCCCTTGTTTGCGTTGGTGTTGGCGGTGCCGGCGTCCGCGTTGTTCGCGGCGTGGTTTCGATGAGGCCGAGAGGGTGCGAAGGCGACGAAGCCCGATGCTTCCCAGCGGTTGGGGGTTCGTGGCACGGTCGGGGCGGATGAATGCCATGCCGCGTCGTCGTTTCCTTGCTGCCGCCACCGCCTCGGTCGCCACGGGTGCTGCCTTGAACCGGGTGGCGGGCGCGCCCTCGCCGTCGTTGGCGGAGCAGACGGCCCGTGCGCCGCTGTTCGTGTCCACGTGGCCGTTCGGCAAGCCCGCCAACGAGCGCGCATTGCTCACGTACCAGTCTGGAGGCGGCGGGCTCGACGCCATCGAGCATGGGATCCAATCCACGGAGGCGGACCCGGGGAACTCGTCGGTGGGCCTCGGCGGGATCCCGAACTCGGAGGGGGTGGTGCAGTTGGATGCGTGCATCATGAGCGGTCCGGGGCATCGGGCTGGGGCGGTGGCGGCGGTGGAGGGTTTCCGGCATCCGATCTCGATTGCGCGGCGGGTGATGGAGACGACGAAGCACGTGTTCTTGGTGGGCGAGGGCGCGATGGAGTTTGCGCGGCGGAATGGGTTTGAGCGGGGGCCAAAAGTTTCCGCGGGGCAAAAGGCGGCGTGGCTCCAGTGGAAGGCGGAGGAGGAGCGAAAGGCGCGTGCCAAGGCGGCGAAGAACCACGACACGATCGCGATGGTGGCGTTGATGCCAGACGGCAACCTCTATGGCGGCTGCTCGACGAGCGGCCGGGGCTACAAGCTGCCGGGCCGCGTGGGCGATTCGCCGATCATTGGGTCGGGGCTCTACGTGGACAATGAGGTGGGCGCGGCGGGTGCGACCGGGATTGGCGAGAACGTGATGCGCTTCTGCGGCTCGTTCCTGGTGGTGGAGTACATGAGGCAGGGCCTGCATCCGCAGGATGCCTGCATCGAGACGATCCGGCGGATTGCACGGCTGGACCCGCAGGG
>CAYSGH010000024.1:0-48602 GCA_964430505.1 uncultured Akkermansia sp.
GAAGGAGTTGCGGAAGCAGATCGAGCAAGCACGACCGATCCAACTGAATCGGTCCGGCTTAAGCATCGATCCCTCCTTCTTGCTGCCGGACAGGCCATAAACCTCGCGGTCGGCGGTGTTCAGCTCGGCGTTGCTCAAGGCCTCGTCGCGGTAAACCTTGGCTTGGATCTTCAGGGCGGGATCGCTTCGCTCCGCGCATTCGAGGAGCAGGTCTTCGAGGGTTCCTGCGTTTTGATTGTCGGGTAGCACGTAGAGACCCAGCCGCGGGGCGCCATGCACCACGGTCCCAGGAGTCAAGTTGAGCTCCAAAGCGACCGGCAAGTCCTTCTCCTTGGCGAAATCGGCCGCAAACCGGTCACGCGCCTGCATCGGGGTGGCGTCCAGATCCTGGTCGAGGATGACCCCCACGGCATCAGGGCCGAATCCAGCACCGGCGTGCGCGCCGACTTCACCTCGCGTTCCCACGCCGTGTTGATCCAGTTCGTCGGCGACGACGGCCACCAGAGCCCCGGTCTCACCGGCTCACGACCAACCTCCGATTCATTCCCCCCCGGGTACCCGCTCACCGGAACGCCGACATCCCGCTGCCGCCGTTTCTTGGTCGGCGGACAGGCGGTGGCGGCGAACGGCGACGTTGGGCAATCCTCCACGGCTCGGATTCCCCGCAAGGCATGAAGCCTTGCAATGCCACGGCTTCATGATAGGTCGCATCTCCAGTGAAGACAGCGTCCGTGACCGACCTGCGCAATAACTTCAGAAAAGTGTCATCCTGGATTGAGCATGGGGAAACCGTGCAGGTCCTGAAGCGAGGACGCCCCTTTGCCCAGCTCACCCCGTTGGCCGCCGCTTCCACACCCCGGTCGGCCCCCAAGCCGGACATCATGGCCCGGCTGAACGAGGTTTGGGGTGATCGGGTATTCTCGATGGAAGAGGTCGCCGCCCTGCGCGAAGCCGAGCTGGGGGGCGAGGAAGGATGATCGCCCATCCTGGCATCTGATTCCCGGGTGCGCCCTGCCGCAAGCGGGTGAAATCCCCCCCAGGCGCGGCCTTTTTGCGCGGATGCCGGAAGCCTTGCATGTGGCATCGCCGCTCCCTTTGGGTGCGTCGGAGTTTCTCACCTTCGACGGCAACCAAGAAAGGCTCGCCAGGGCCGAGGGCTTGAAAGTGCCGCTCTGATGACGGCCATCCAACAAGGCCGGACACGCCATCCCGCTTGCGTCGTGTCGGCGCCCAGGGGCCTCGGCGGCGACGGTGGGGACCTTCACGATTGACCCGCGAGGCCTCCGGATTGACCTGCGAGGCTGAAACATGGGCCCGCGAGGCCTAAACATTGACCTGCGAGGCTTAAAAATGAACCCGCGAAGCTTCCGGATTGATCTTCGAGGCTAAAATATGGACCTGCGAAGCTTCCGGATTGACCTCCGAGGCTGAAACATTGACCCGCGAGGCTTCATGATTGACCTGCGAAGCTTAAAAATGAACCCGCGAAGCTTCCGGATTGATCTTCGAGGCTAAAACATGGACCTGCGAGGCTCACGGAATGACTTGGAAGCCCAAGAATGGAGTGTTTCGCCTCCAACATGCGCCGCGAGGCGGCCGGGATGAAGGTTTCCGGGTCTCGGCGGCATGGCCGGGGTCCGCGCCGTGGTAAACGGGGTTCCTTGGGCAAGGAACGGTCCCCTCATGAGCCATTCGTCCCGGTGAGAAACGGCGTGTGCGTCCGGCGCATCCTCGGAACCCCCTCACGCCCGTTCCTGGATCAACGCCCGGAACGCGTGGCCCAGGTGCGACGGATGGGACAGGGCCTGCCATTGGCGCAGGCGCGCCGGGGTCATCGGGCCCATGTCCTCGCCCGCCGCCAACGCCTCCGCCATCCAGCGCGACAGCAAGCGGTGCTGCGAGCACAGGTCCGTCGTCGCCAACCCCGCCGCCTCGCCGGCCCGCTGGATCCTCCCGAAGTCCACGTGCGCCGTCAGGTCCACCAGCCCGGGCCATTCCAGCACGTCGTCCACCCACCGATGCCGCCGGTAGCCCCGCAACGTCCCGTTCGCGCGCCCGGGCCGGAATCGATCCCACTCCTCGAATCCGTAGTCGAAGGTCATCAGGCACCCACGTCCCAGCGCGCGCGCAGCCGACGTCCACCAGGCCTCCGCGCCTGGCGCGTGCTCGACGACATGGCCGTCCGGCAACACGGCCCGCAGCTCCTCCGGAATGCCCGACAAGAAGTCCTCATGCGCGGCGTCCCATTCCATCCGGCACGGCACAAGGCGGTCGTCGCGGACCGTCACGCCCAGCCGCCACCAACGACGGCGCGCGGCGTCCCACGCATGGCGTTCCACGGGGAACGCATCCAGCAGCTCGTTGCATAACAACACGCCGTCGAAGGCTGGCACCGCGTCCGCCCAGGCCACCTGCGCCGCGAAGGCCGACAACGTCGCCGCCTGCCACCCGCGCCGCGTGGGCGAGGGTTCGACGAGGACGTAACGGACGCGCCCGGCCACCTCGGGTCGATGCTGGTGAAGCCACCCGAGGACGTCGGCGGCGAGGCGTCCGTCGTGCGCGCCGGCCTCGACGCAGGTCAACGGCCCGGGGCGTTGGACGAGCCCGAGCGTCTCCCACGCCTTGCAGGCGCGGCGCGCGAGCAGCTCGCCGAAGAGCGGCCCGGCCGAGACGCTCGTGACGAAGTCGCCCGAACGCCCGATGGCGGCGTGCTCGTAGTAGCCCAGGCCGGGCTCGTACAAGGCCACCTCCATGAACCGCGAGAAGGGGATCGCGCCGCCCGAGCGCGCGACCTCGTCGCGGAGACGCCGGCCCAGCTCCTGCGAGCGGGCAACGTCCCCGGGCTCGACGTCGGACGCGGTGGATGCGTCGGGCGCGCCCATGATTACTTCCGCTTGTCGGGGTACGGCGGCGGGTTGGGCACGGCCACGGGGCGTTCCTTGAGCGCCTTGGAAACCTCGTCGATGGCGCGCTGGAGCTGGTCGTCGATGCCCTTGAACTCGCGGCCGGGGTCGTTGACGACGGTGATGTCGGGCTCCACCCCCACGCCTTCCATGACCCATTCCTTGGCCTCGAGGTCGAAGCGGCTGAACTCCGGGCGGTTGAGGATGCCGCCGTCGAGCAAGGGCAGGGAGCCGCGGATGCCGACGACGCCGCCCCACGAGCGCTGCCCGATGATGGGCCCGAGGCGATGCTTGCGGAACCGGTAGCCCACGATGTCGCCGTCGGACGCGCTGAACTGGTCGAGGAGCAGGACCTTGGGTCCGAGGACCTGGCCGACGGGATCGACGTTGACGTTGCCGTTGCGGGCGACGGTCCACATGGCGGGCTCGCGACGGAGGCGCTCGATGATCATGGGGGAGACGTTGCCGCCGCCGTTGCCCCGGCAATCGACGATCAACGCGTCCTTGTGGAGCTGGGGGTAGTAGAACTTGGCGAACTCGTTGAGCCCGGGAACGCCCATGTCGGGGATGTGGACGTAGCCGACCTTGCCGCCGGTGGCCTTGTCCACGGACTCGATGTTGCGCAGGACCCAGTCGAGGTAGTGCAAGGGTTGCTCGTCGGCGGTGGGGACGACGACCTCGTCGCGGGCGCCGTCGTCCTTGGGCTCGGCGTTGACGCGGAGGCGGACCTGCTTGCCCGCCTTGCCCACGAGCGCGGCCTGGAGGTCGGGGAGCGACGCGACGGGCACGCCGTCGATGGCGAGGATGTGGTCGCCGGGCCGGACGTTGACGCCGATCTCGGTGAGGGGGGAGCGGTAGCGCGGGTCCCAGTTGTGGCCGGGGAGGATGCGCGCGACGCGATAGGAGCCGCCGGGCTGGCGCTCGAGGAAGGCCCCGAGGAGGCCCATGGGAATGCGCTCGGGCTTGGGCATGTCGCCGCCGCCCACGTAGGCATGGCCGGCGTTGAGCTCGCCGATCAGCTCGCCGATCACGTAGGTGAGGTCGGCGCGATGGTGCACGTGGGCAACGAGAGGCCGGTAACGCTCGCGCATCGCCTTCCAGTCCACCTGGTGAAGCTGCGGGTCGTAGAAGAAGTCGCGCATCTGGCGCCAGGACTCGTCGAAGATCTGGAGCCATTCCGCGCGCCGGTCGAGGTCCACACGGAGGTCCGCGAGCGACACCCGCTTGTCCGCGACGTCGAGCTTGCCCGAGGGAAGGTCGATGATCGCGAAGCCGCCGCCGGACTTGACCAGCATCTTCTTGCGGTCCGCCGTCAACGCATAGCCCTCCACCTCGCCCAGCTCGGTTTCCTTTTCCTTGTCGAGGTCGAACACGTGGAGCTTGCCCTTGCGGGTGTAGAAGAGGCGGTCGCCGGCCGAGGCCAGGCCGCCGTAGGAGGAGGCGGGGGCGGGCAGCACGGCGATCCGTTGCGCGAGGCCCTCGCGGTCGATCTTCACGACGGGGCGCTTGGATGCGCCCTTCGCGTCCTTGGGTTCCTTCGCGTCCTTGGCGTCCTTGGCGTCCTTGGGTTCCTTGATGGCGACGGTGTTCGTCTCGCCCGCCTTGCCCTCGGCCGCCATGGCCTTCACGTCGGGCTCGGTCACGGGCTTGGCCTCGTCGGACTTGGGCGCGAAGGGCGACTTCGTGTCGCGGGCGAGCGTCAGCAGGTAGATGCGCTCCATGTCGGTGTACACGTGGTTCCACTCGGTGGAGCCGTACGTAGGGGTGAAGGAGCGCTCGGAGGTGAAGAAGAGGTACTTGCCGTCGGAGCTGAACTCGGGCGAGCCGACGTCGAACCACCCGTCCGTGGCGGGGAAGGTGTCGCCGGACGCGATGGAGTGGAGCTGGATGTTGGCGAAGCGGCGGGGCTCGGGCTGGACGAAGGCGAGCCACTGGCCGTCGGGGGACCACGCGAACTGGCGGATCTCAAAGGCCTTGGACTCGGCCACGACGCGGGCGGTGGCGTTGGAGACCTCGACGATGTTGAGGCGGTTCTTCTTGTCGGTCCACGCGAGGCGGGCGGAGTCGGGCGACCACGCGGGGGCGTACTTGTAGGTGTCGGCGTCGCGCGTGAGCTGGCGGGGTTGGCCGGAGCCGTCCTGCGGACGAATCCAGACCTCGTCCTCGCCGGACTGGTCGCTCACGTAGGCGATCCATCGGCCGTCGGGGGACCAGGCGGGGTCGCGCTCGTGGACGCCGGGCGTGCGGGTGAGGTTGCGGGTGGGGCCGTTCTTGGCGGGCACGGTGAAGAGGTCGCCCCGCGCGCCCACGACCATGCGTTGGCCCTCGGGGGAGACGTCGTAGCCGGTGGTTTCCTTGGAGACGTCGCGGACCGATCCGCGGCCGACGGCGAGGTCCTCTCGGATTTCGACGGGCACGGGGCGGACCTGGCCGGTGGCGAAGTCGAGGATGCGGAGGAGGCCGCCGTTCTCGAAGACGATGCCGGAGTCGCCGAGGGAGGGGAACTTGACGGCGAACTCGGTGAAGGTGGTGAGCTGCCGGGCGGGGCCGCCCTCGACGCGTTGCATCCAGAGGTTGGCCTGGTGGTTCTCGTCGCGTTCGGAGACGAAGTAGAGGTCCTGCCCATGCCACATCGGGAAGAGGTCCTGCGCGGGGTCCTGGACGATGGCCTTGGACTCGCCGGTCTTGAAGTCGTGGAGCCAGAGGTCGTCGGCCTGGCCGCCGCGATAGCGCTTCCAGGTGCGGAACTCGCGGAAGAAGCGGTTATAGACCATTTGCTGGCCGTCCGGCGAGAACGAGCACCAGCCGCCGCGGGAGACGGGCAGGACGGACGGGGTGCCGCCGTTGGTCGAGACGGTCCAGAGCTCGCCCTTGAACGGGTTCCACTGACGGGCGCGGGTGCGGAAGACGACGGTTTGGTGGTCGCGCCAGCCGAGGACGATGTTGTTGGGACCCATGCGGTCCGAGACGTCGTCGCGTTCGAGCGTGGGGGTCCACGTGAGGCGGCGCGGCTCGCCGCCCTCGGCGGGCATGAGATAGACCTCGGTGTTGCCGTCGTATTGGCCGGTGAAGGCCAGCCAGCGGCCGTCGGGGGAGAAGCGCGGGAAGCTTTCGTAGCCGACGTGGCTGGTGAGGCGACGGGCGACGCCACCGGCGGCGGGGACGGTGTAGAGGTCGCCGGCGTGCCCGAAGACCACGCGGCCGGAGTGCAGGGTGGGGAAGCGAAGGAGGCGCGCCTCCTCGGCGTGCACAAGGCCCTGTCCCAGGAAGGTCACCGTGGCGAGGAAGGTGAGACGAGCGAGTTGGCTCATGGGGCAAATGTAGGAGGGGCGATGCCGGGCGACGACAACGAATCCCGGCTGGGGGGCGACGGTGCGGCGTCTCCCATGAGCAAGGTCTTGCAAGAGCCGCGAGGGAGCGCGCCGTCTTTGGGCTTGCGAACCGCGGCTAGGGAGGGCAAGGCAGTCGCACCATGAAGAAGATCTTCGCGTTTGCAGCCTCGCTGCTGGTTACCGCCGCCGTGTTCGCCGGGGAGTTCCCGGACATCTCCGTCAAGGAGGTCAAGGCGCTCGTGCAGTCCAAGAAGGCCGTCTTGATCGACGTCAACGGCACCACGTCCTGGAAGAAGGGCCATGTCCCGGGCGCCCTCGACTTCGACGCGGTGGAGAACGACCTGGCGAAGTCGCTGCCTTCCGACAAGAACGCGTTGATCGTGGCCTACTGCGGCGGGCCGCGATGCAGCGCGTACAAGGCGGCGGCCGAGGCCGCGCAGAAGCTCGGGTACAAGAACGTGAAGCACATGTCGGCCGGCATCTCCGGCTGGACCTCCGCCGGCGAGAAGACCGAGGCCGGGAAGTAAGCCTGGCGATCCCGCGCCCGCCATGGGCGCCGATGCAAGGCCCGCCCCGCCCTGCGACCATGCAGGCGAGGCGGGCCTTTTCTCTGGGGCGACGAAGGTTTGAGGTCATGGAACCGGGCGACGCATCGGCCGGGGCGGGCGCGCGGCATGGGGCACGATGATTGGCACGCCGTGTGCGAAGCTGGAAGGAGTGCGGGGATGATTTCGCGGGGCACTGGGCGACGTTGTTTTCGGCCGTTGCCGGGCGGCAAAAGGCGTTGACAGCTTCGGACCGGATGCCCAACGATGTGGCCCGCGTTAAGCCCGCTAGATTCGTTAAAACCTATGAATTGTCTCCATACCCAGCGTCGGAGCGCGTTCACGTTGATCGAGTTGCTCGTCGTGATCGCCATCATCGCCATCCTCGCCGGCATGCTCTTGCCTGCGCTCGCCAAGGCCAAGGCCAAGGCGCAACGCATCAAGTGCGTGAACAACGAGAAGAACCTCGGACTCGGCTTCCGGATCTTCGCGACGGACAACAACGGCCAGTACCCCTGGACCGTTGATGTGAGCCAAGGCGGCTCCATGACCAATGGTGCCCTCACGTGGCAGCACTTCGTGGCCGTCTCCAACGAGCTGTCCACGCCCAAGATCGTGCTGTGCCCCTCGGACGGACAGCAGCCCGGCGAGACGGCCGCCCGTCAGGAAGCCACCAACTTCCTCCACTTCCTCCGCGTTCCGGCCGTCAACGCCAACCGCTTCATCTCCTACTTCGTTGGCCTCGACGCCTCCGAGGAGAATCCCCAGACGATCCTCGGTGGCGACCGCAACGTCTCCGCCGACACCTCCATCGCCAGCCCGGTGCTGGTGAGGAACACCACGGCGGCCGGCGCTGGCCCGCTGAGCTTCCCCATCCCCGTGGCGATGGCCAACACCATGCCCGTGGCCGCTGGCACGCGTAACTTCGGATTTACCATGAGGACGCACGACGCAGCCGGCAACATCCTGCTCGGCGACGGCTCCGTGCAGCAGGTCACCTCGGCCCGCTTCCGCGAGGCCATCCGTGACTCCGCCGCCTCCACGGCCTCGCCGTTGAGCTGGTCGTTGCCCAACTAAGCAACTTCCGCCAACAGGCTGAAACTCTTGGGCGCCCTTCGGGGCGCCCTTTTTGTTGCCTTCGTCCTCCCCGACGGGTTCCCATTTCCCATCACCATGAAACATTCCCTGTCGTGGATGGCGGCCCTTGCCTGCGCCGCATCTCTCCTCGCGCAAACCTCTGCCACGGGCTGGCAAACCCTATTCAATGGCCAGGACGCCTCCGCATGGCGCTCCTACAAGGGCAAGGATTTCCCCGCCAAGGGTTGGAAGGTCGAGGACGGCACCCTCCACGTCCTCGCCAAGGGCGGCGGCGGCGACCTCGTCACACGCGAGCAATTTCAGGACTTCGAGCTGTCCTTCGACTGGAAGGTCGCGCCCGGTGCCAACAGCGGCGTGATGTACCGCGTCAGCGAGAAACCCGGCGCGCCCTACGAGACCGGACCCGAATACCAGGTCCTCGACG
This sequence comes from uncultured Akkermansia sp., assembly GCA_964430505.1. Classification (GTDB taxonomy): domain Bacteria; phylum Verrucomicrobiota; class Verrucomicrobiia; order Limisphaerales; family UBA9464; genus UBA6176. The sequence continues at coordinate 8,303 of CAYSGH010000024.1, forward strand.
ACGCCCAGCACGGCGATGGCAAGAACCCCAAGACCAGCGCGTCCGCCCTGTACGCGCTCGTGGCCGCCAACACCGCCAAGAAGACCAAGCCCGTCGGCGAGTGGAACGAGGGCCGCATCCTCGTCCGCGGGTCGCGCGTGGAGCATTGGCTCAACGGCAGCCAGGTCGTCGCCGTGGACCTGCAATCGCCCGAGATCCAGAACCTCATCGCCAACTCCAAGTTCAAGGCGTGGCCCGGCTTCGCGCGGCAGGCCTCCGGCCACATCTGCCTCCAGGACCACGGCGACGACGTCTGGTACCGCAACATCAAGATCCGCCGCCTGTGACCACCTCGCCCAGCCCGTCTTCGGCCGCCACTCGCACACGGGTCGGCTGGCCCTTGGCATTGGCCTTGGCGTCGGCCATCGCCGCCGGATGCGCCTCCGGTCCTTCCACGCGCCAGCCGAACACCCTGAGCCAGGCGGAGGCACGCAAGGGCTGGACCTTGCTGTTCGATGGCCGTTCCACCGACGCCTGGCGTGGCTTCGGCAAGGACGCCTTCCCCACGCAGGGCTGGGAGGTGGCCGACGGCTGGCTGCATCATCGTCCCAAGGCTGGCGGGGGCGACCTCGTCACGCGCGCCCAGTTCGACGCGTTCGAGCTGGAGTTCGAGTGGCGCATCGCGCCGGGCGGCAACAGCGGCGTGAAGTACTTCATCGACGAGAAGCGCGGCGCGCCCATCGGACACGAGTACCAGGTCATCGATGACGCCGCTCATCCCGACGCCTCGCATGGACCCAAGCGCCAGACGGCGGCGCTGTATGACGCGTTGCCCCCGGTGAACCCCGCCGTGCGCAAGGCGGGTGAAGTGAACCGGTCGCGCATCGTCGTGCGGGGCGACACCGTCGAGCACTGGCTCAACGGCCGCCTCGCGCTTCGGTATGGGATCGGGTCGCCGGAGCTTCAGGCGGCCAAGGCGGCCTCCAAGTTCAAGAACGAGGCGCGTTGGGGAACCCGCTTTCCCACGCCCATCCTGATCCAGGACCACCAGGACGAGGTGTGGTTCCGGGACATCCGCATCCGGCCGCTCTTGCCCAAGGCGGGAGGATAAACGGCGGATCCTCGACGTTTTCGGAGGAAAAGTGGCAGCGCCGTCCCGGCGCTGTGGTGCGCTGTGGTGAAGCCATCCCAAACCAAGGCGTTCGCTTGTTTCGTGGCGCACCGCAACGGCCCATGGCGCGCACGGTCCTCAGCGTCTCCGGGGCCACACGCTCGTCGCGTGTCTCGTGATGGCGAAGGATGGACCCGCACGCCCCTCCCGGGAGCGCGTTGCTCCCGACGGATACGGCGTCACCCCATCTGCCGGCGGTTGCCCTGCGGGCTTCCCTACTTCGCCTCGTCCATCGTGATGGTGCCTCCGGCGGGGACGTCGAGGAGCTTGGATTGGGTGATGGCGGTGGGAGCGGAGTCCACGTTGTTGATCTGGTAGGTCTCGCCCACGACGGGCGTGGGGAACTTGCTGCCCTGAAAGAACGGGGCGAGGTCGGCCTCGGTGGGGGTTTCGTTGCCGCCCTTCTTGTTTTCGGCGGCCCACTGCGTCTTGACGGAGTCGATGGTGCGCAGGTTGACGCGGATGGCCTGGAGCCGGGCCCGTTCGAGCGCGCGCTTGACGTTGGGGATCGCGATCATGGCCAGGAGGCCGATGATCAAGACCACGATCATGATCTCGACGAGGGTGAACGCGGAGGAACGCCCGGCAAGACGGGCGGCACGGAGGCGGGACGACAGGTTCATGGCTTCAAAACGCTAATGCGGCAACGCGACGCCCATGGGGAACCCCGCGCGGCCGGAATGGTTGCGTGGGACGCTACCAGCGGACCTCGGCGGGGGGAAGCCGCGCGAACAGGAAGTTGCGGGGAGCGGGGAGCGCGGCCGTCCCCGGCCGCCAGCAGCAAGTCCCCAGGGAAACGCCTCGACGGTTGCGCCCGGAAGGTCGTGGGGAACGGCCGCCCTCCTGGCGGCCATTGGGACCCCAACGCGGGTCTGTCCGGAGGAGGAGGGGACGTGCGCAGATTCGCTGGCTTGGTTGAAAGATCCCGGCGGGGATTCCGAGGAAGGCTCGGTGGGGTGCGTTGGTCCCTCCGGATTCGTACTCGAAGCACCGGCCTGGGACTGGGTTGCCTTCATTCAGGAACAACAAGGTGAAACGGACATGAATCACACAGCATTCGCTCTGGGAGCCCTCACGGCCCCGGCCTTGTCGGCTCAGGCCGAGGTGTACAACTGGACGCTGACGTCCTCCAATCCAAGCCTGGGCAATGGCTCCGGCCAACTCACGGTGACCTCTGGAGTCGTGACCGCCATGTCGGGCACGATCGGGGGACAATCCGGCACCCTGATGGCTCCCGGGACTTATGGTTCCTTCGGGGAATGGTAGTTCAGCAACCAATGGCCTTTGCAGAATATGAGCCCTTTGGGATTCCTCCTCCCAGGGAGATCCTACTCTGGTATCAATCTAAACCCGGGCGCCCCATCGATTGGCATTCCCGATTCCACCGAGTGGATTGACAGCAATCTGGGTGGTTTCAACGCCATCACCTTTGGTGTCACCCCGGTTCCTGAGCCCTCCACATGGGCGATGGGAGTGGTCTTTGGCGTAGGGGCGATGGTCACGGTGGGGATGCGTCGTCGTCAGGCGACAAAGGCCTAGACGGCGGAAAGCGATCCTCTCCGCCTCGTCGCCCGCTTGCGGCGTGTTCAAGGCCTCGGCCTCGTGCCGGGGCCTTTTTGCCGAGGACACCCGTCCCCGGCCGCAATGGGAGGCCATGTCCGGTGGGCCTTGCGGATGCGCTCGGGAGCGTGCGCGCTCCCCCTTTTACGGAGGATGGAAGACACGAAGGGCAGGGATGCGTGTCGAAACCCTCGGCGCCTTGCCGGCCTGGCGTGAGGCATCCGCTGCAGTCGCGCCCGCTCGAATCGTCCTTGGCTCCGGGGGGCGGGGGGCTTTGACTGCGGCGGATGAAATCCTGGTGGATGTGGCTCGGGGCGTTGCTGGGCCTGTTGGGGATGGCATGGGTGTCGGCGCGCGGGGCGGACCCGGCGTGGCTCGCCGAGCGCTACACGAAGTACGAGCACCGGATCCCGATGCGGGACGGCGCGAGGTTGTTCACGCGCGTGTACGTGCCCAAGGACGACTCCACCAACTACCCCATCGTCATCACCCGCACGCCCTACGCGTTGAAGCCCTACGGGTCGGACCGCTATTCGGGCCCGGGCGGCACCGTCGAGAAGCTGGCGAAGGACGGCTTCATCCTCGTCTCGCAGGACGTGCGCGGGCGGTACGGCTCCGAGGGGACGTTCGTGCACATGCGCCCGTTCAACCCGGCCAAGGGGACGAAGGACACGGACGAGAGCACGGATGCGTGGGACACGATCGACTGGCTGGTGAAGAACGTGCCCGGCAACAACGGCCGCGTGGGCATGTTCGGCATCTCCTACCCGGGCTTCTACACGTCGATGGGCATGATCCAGAGCCATCCGGCGCTCAAGGCGGCGTCGCCGCAGGCGCCGATCACGGACTGGTTCGTGGGCGATGACATCCATCACAACGGGGCGTTCTTCCTCTCGCAGAACTTTAACTTCTTCTGGGCCTTCGAGAACCAGCCGGAGGACCCGCTGCACGAGCCGGGCAAGTCGTGGAACTTCACGTCGCGCGACGGGTACGAGTTCTTCCTGCGGCTGGGGCCGTTGCGGAACACGGAGGAGAAGTTGTTCAAGGGCCGGGTGCCGGCGTGGCGGGACTTCCTGGAGCACCCGGACTACGACGCGTGGTGGCAGGCGCGCAACATCCGCCCGCACCTGAAGGGGATCACGTGCGCGGTCATGACCGTGGGCGGGTGGTTTGACGGCGAGGACTTGTTCGGGGCGCTGGAGACGTATCGGTGGGTGGAACGCCTCAACCCGGGCATCACGAACCAGCTCGTCATGGGGCCGTGGACGCACGGGCAATGGAGCGGGGGCGACGGCGAGAAGGTGGGCGACGTCAGCTTTCGGGCGAAGACGTCCGAGCATTACCGGGACAAGATCGAGCTGCCGTTCTTCCGGCGGCACCTCAAGGGGGACACGAACCAGCCCCTGTCCGAGGCCCACGTCTTCGAGACGGGCACGCATCGGTGGCGGCGTTTTGACGCGTGGCCTCCGGCCGGGGTGCAACGCCGCGAGCTGTACTTCCATCCACGGGGTGGCCTCGCATTCGCGGCCCCGGGCGGCGCGCCGGACGCGGGCTTCGACGAGTACGTGAGCGACCCGGCGAAGCCGGTGCCCTTCACGATGGAGGTGACGACCGATTATCCGCGCGGCTATCCCACGCACGACCAACGCTTCGCCGCGTCCCGCACGGACGTCCTCGTGTACGAGACGCCCCCGCTCGAGGAGGACCTGACCGTCGCGGGGCCGGTGGGCGTGGAGCTGCACGTCTCCACGTCGGGGACGGACTCGGACTGGGTGGTCAAGCTGATCGACGTGTACGACCCGGACTTCCCGGACCCGCAGCCCAACCCCTCCTACCTCGTGATGGGCGGTTACCAGCAACTGGTGCGGGGCGACGTGATGCGCGGGCGCTATCGGAACAGCCTGGAGAAGCCGGAGGCCATGGAGCCGGGCCAGCCGACGCCCGTGAAGATGGAGATGCCCGACATCCTGCACACGTTCCGGCGCGGGCACCGGGTCATGGTGCAGGTGCAGAGCTCGTGGTTCCCGTTGGTGGACCGCAACCCGCAGACGTTCGTGAACATCTACCGTGCGCGGGAGGAGGACTTCCGGAAGGCGACCCAGCGCGTGTACCGGTCCGGGGACCGTGCGTCGCGCCTGGTGTTGGGCGTGATGGCGTCGGGGAAATGAGGCGCCACCCGGCGAGGCGAACGCGCTGTGGGCCATGCGTCGCCTCCCCGGCCCGAAGTCGCTGGCCGGGTGCATCCGCGTGGTCGCGAGGGTTTGGTGGACGGGGCGTTGCGACGACGCGACGTCCTTTAAGCGCCCTGAAATCGGCGGTTGCACTCGCCCGCGCCCTCCGGCGCAAGCGATTCCTCCGATGGGTTCCGGCCATTCCGCGTGCCGGTTCACCCCTACCACCAACGCATTTGGCGCAGCGTCGTCTCGCGCAGGCTGCTGACGCCGAGGCCGAGCAGCCGAAGCGGTCGATGCACGAGCCGATGCCTTCCCAGCAGCCAGCACCCTAGCCGGTAAATGTCGGCGGCATCCATCACCGGCTCGTCCCGTGACCATTGGCGGGTCAGGGTGGTGAAGTCCCCATATCGAACCTTCACCTGAACCGTTCCCGCCGACAGCCGTCGCCGCTCCAGCTTGGAGGCCAGCTCATCGGCCTGCTCCCGGAGGCATCGGCGAAGGGTGGGCCGGTCGTCCGTGTCGCGCTCGAAGGTGTTCTCGCTGCTGATGCTCTTCACCTCGTCGTCGAGGTCGAGCGGCCGGTCGTCGTCCCCGAAGGCGAACCGCTTCAGCGTGGAGCCCCAGGAGCCCACCAACGATCGGAGGTCGCCCGCATGGTCCTGCAGGTCGCCCACGGTGCGGAGGCCGGCGCCCTCGAGGGACTTGCTGGTGACCTGCCCCACGCCGTGCAGGGCGCGCACAGGCAAGGGACGGAGGAAGGCCACCTTGTCCCTCTCGGGGACCAGCGTGAGCCCGCGGGGCTTTTGGAAGTCGCTGGCCAGCTTGGCAAGGAGCTTGTTGGAGGCGATCCCGATGCTCGCGGACAGGCGGCGTTGGTCCAGGATGCGGGCTTGGAGCGCACGGGCGATGGGCAGGGCCCGCATCAAGGCGTCGTCGGCGTCGCCGGGCCCGTCGCCGACCCGGCCGCTCAGGTCGAGATACGCCTCGTCCACGGACACCTGCTGGATGGTGGCTCCCGTCTCGGCCACCAGCCCCATGATGGCGTGGGACTCCTCCCGGTAGGCCTCCATCCGGGGCCGCACGAACACCGCGTCGGGGCATAGCCGGGCCGCGGTGCGGGAGGGCATGGCGGAACGGACGCCGAACGCGCGCGCCTCGTAGCTCGCGGCGCAGATGACGCCCCGCCGGTCGGGTGCGGCGCCCACGACCACCGGCCGCCCCTTGAGATCGGGGCGGTCCCGTTGCTCCACGGACGCATAGAAGGCGTCCATGTCGAGGTGCAGGATGACGCGATGGGCGGGCACGATGGGGCTGGGATGGACGAGGCCGGGGTCGTGGGCGTCTAGGGTGCCTTGGGCATGGGCCACTCGACGGCGGAGCAGGCGCCGCCCCCGTCCCGGTTGGAAAGGGTGAAGGAGGCGGCGTTGCCGTGCAGTTGATGGAGGCGGCGCCGCGTGTTGGACGTGCCAATGCGCTCGGGGCGGCCCTCGTTGCCGTGCGTGTGTGCGAGGCCCGGGCCGTCGTCGAGGACCTCGATCCGCATGCGGCCCTCGGCGGGCTTCGAGGCACGGATCACGACGGTGACGGGGCGTGCGAGAGGCTCGACGCCGTGCTTGATGGCATTCTCGACGAGCGGTTGAAGGAGGAGGTTGGGAACGGGCTGGTCGAGCAAGCCGGGGTCGATGTCGCGCTGGACGACGAGGCGTCCCGGGAAGCGCATTTGCTCGAGGTCGAGGTATCGGTCGAGGAACGCCAGCTCGTCGCGCAGCGGCACGACGGGCTCGTCGCTGCGGTCCAGGGAGTGACGCAGCATGGAGGCGAGCCGCACGAGCATGGAGTCGGCCGCGTCCACGTCCCGGTACATGAGGGAGGCGATGCCATTGAGGGCGTTGAAGAGGAAGTGGGGGTTGAGCTGCATGCGCAGGGCATGGAGCCGGGCGGACTGGAGCCGGGACTCCAGCTCCAGGAGTCGGCGCTCGCGGTCGCGCAGGTGGCGTTGGTAGGCCAGGGCATGGGTGCCCGTGACGACGACCCAATACACGAGGATGTTGAAGAAGAAGGTGGCCACCAAGACGTAGCGAAGGACGTCGCCAAAGGGCTTTTCCACGCCGCGCAGCGGCACGATGAGATGGGCCAGCGCGGACCGCAGGAGGATCCAGGCGAGCGAGAAGACGGCGGACGCGAGGACGTGGAGGACGAGGCGGAGGCGCCACTGCGGCCCGGCCAGGTTGAAGCGGTGCGCGAGCCGTGCGGCCGGCCATGCCAGCAACCCGAACAGGTACCAGTCTGCCAGCGCGCCCGTGATGGCCGTGCCCCAGGCCACGGGCGCGCCGACCTTGGCGGAGGTGAGGTAGTGCTGCCCGGCGAACGCCAGCCCCACCAGCGTCCACAACGCCGGGTAGGCCCATGCGGGGATGCGTGCCTCGCCCGAGATCATGGGTTCACGCGGGGCAGGCTGTCGCCGCCCCCGGGCGTGCGAGGGCGACGTCCCAATCCTTCCACACGGGTTCGTAGCCCATCCGCCGCAGCGTGTCGGCCACCTCCGCCGGGGATCGCCCATCGGCAATGTCGAACTGCCCGGTGGCCCGCGTCGCCCGGGCGGGCGTCCGTCGTGCCAACACCGCCGGGTCCGCCTCCACGACGCGGCCCCGAACGGTCTGGTGCAGGCGTTCGTCGCCCGCACCGGTGTAGCCGCCGGGCTCGGTGTGGCTTCCGGCGCTGGCATGAGTGAATCCAAGCCCGAACAACCCGTCGCGCAGCCGTGCCGGCTCGCGCGTCGAAAGCACCAGCCCTGCGTCCGGCAGGAACAGGCGGAAGGCCGCCGCCAACTGGGCCAGGTCACGGTCCCCCAGGTGGGTGAGCGGTTGGAAGTCCCCGGCGCACGGGCGCAGACGCGGGAACGACAACGTCAGCATCGCCTTCCAGCAATGCCGCAACAGGTGGCTGGCGTGCGCCGCAAGGCTCAGCGCCTCCCTCCGCCAATCCGCCAACCCGTACAACGCCCCGATCCCAAGCCGTCGAAACCCCGCCGCATAGGCGCGCTCCGGGCATTCCAGGCGCCAGTCGAAGTTCCGCTTCGGCCCCGCCGTGTGCATCCGCGCGTACACGTCCCGGTCGTAGGTTTCCTGGTACACCACCAAGCCCTCCGCGCCCGCCGCCACGATGGGCCGATACTCCTCGGCCTCCATCGGCCCCACTTCGAGCGATACCGACGGCACCACGTCGCCCACCGCCCGCGTGCATTCCGCAAGGTAGCCGTTGGAGACGAATCGCGGGTGCTCGCCTGCCACGAGCAGGATGTTGCGGAAGCCCTGCTCCGCCAGCGCCCGCGCCTCCCGCACCACGTCCTCCACGGACAACGTCACGCGCAGGATCGGGTTGTCCCGCGAGAACCCGCAGTATGCGCAGTTGTTGATGCACTCGTTGCTGAGGTAGAGCGGCGCGAACAACCGGATGACCCGGCCGAAGCGTTGCCGCGTCACGGCCTGCGACCGCCGACACAGCTCCTCCAGCCGCCCGGCGGCGGCCGGCGAAATCAGCACGGCGAAGTCCTGCAACGTCCGCGCCCCGCCCGAAAGCACCCGGGACACGTCCGCGTCCGACGCGCCCTGCGCGCGCGCCAGCAGCAGGTCCATGGGAAGTCGATTCAACTCGGCAACGAAGCTCATCCGCGCCCGACTGTATGGAGGACGGTACCGGGTGCAACGCGCGCGACGACGGGGTGCGAGGCTCCGGGCGACGTCTCGGGTGCCACGCCCGGGCCGAACGGGCGCGGATGCAGGTCGGCAACCCCGGCGACGCATGGGCGGACTCATTGGCGGCGCGGCAACCTGCATTCCATGTCCCCTGCGATGCTGAGAACGCCCCGTGCCATGCCGTGAACGCCTCGCGCGGCCCATGGAACGCATCGTTCCCGTGCCCCGCGTCCACCCAGCCCCTGTTGCGAGGCAGAGGCTTGTGACCGTGGGCGTTGGTTGCGGCCCACGCCCTTCCTTGTCGCGCCAACCGCCATTCGGCCATACCCTTCGCCCATGGGCGTGTCCTCCTGTGACAGCATTGAGTCGGCGATCGCGGACCTTCGCAAGGGACGCATGGTGATTGTCGTGGACGACGCGGACCGCGAGAACGAGGGCGACCTCGTGATGGCGGGCGAGAAGGCGACGGCGGCCTCGATCAACTTCATGGCGCGTTTCGGGCGTGGGTTGATTTGCGTGCCCACGACGGAGGAGCGCCTTCAACAGCTTGGGGTGGAGGTGATGGTCGCCCGGAACCAGGACTCGTTCCGTACGGACTTCCAGGTGTCCGTGGATGCGGCGGCGGGCGTCACGACGGGGATTAGCGCGGCGGACCGTGCGCGGACCATCCAGGTGATGTGCGACCCGACGGCGACGCCGGCGGACCTGCGGAAGCCGGGGCATGTGTTTCCGTTGCGGGCGAAGCCGGGCGGGGTGCTGCGCCGGGCCGGGCACACGGAGGCGGCCGTGGACCTCGCGCGGTTGGCCGGGTTTCGTCCGGTGGGCGTGATCTGCGAGATCATGAACGACGACGGCACGATGGCGCGGTTGCCGCAGTTGCGGACGTTCGCGCGCAAGCATCGGCTGAAGCTGTGCACGATCGCGGACCTCATCCAGCACCGGCGCACGCGGGAGAAGCTGGTGGAGCGCGTGGAGTCCATCGACATGCCGACGGACTACGGCGACTTCCGGCTGCACCTCTACCGGTCGCAGGCGGACGGCGAGCATCACCTTGCGCTGGTGAAGGGGGATCCTGCCGGGAAGAAGGGCGTGTTGGTGCGCGTGCACAGCGAATGCCTGACGGGGGACGTGTTTGGGTCGCGCCGATGCGACTGCGGGCCGCAGTTGCAGGCGGCGATGCAGCGGATTTCGGACGAGGGCTGCGGCGTGATCCTGTACATGCGGCAGGAAGGGCGGGGGATTGGGCTCGCGCCCAAGATCAAGGCCTACAAGCTGCAAGAGCAGGGCTTGGACACCGTGGATGCCAACCTGCGGCTGGGCTTCGGCATGGACCTGCGCGACTACGGAATCGGCGCGCAAATGCTGGTGGACCTTGGGCTTCGCTCGATACGCCTCCTGACCAACAACCCCAAGAAGGTCGTGGGGCTCCAAGGCTACGGGCTGGAGATCGTGGGACAGCTTCCCATCCGGGTGCGGTCCAACCCGCACAACGAGCGGTATCTCAAGACCAAGCGCGACCGGATGGGCCACGCCCTTTGATCGTCATGCTGCAAGAAAACCAACAACCCATGGCCGACGCCCGCGGGCTGCGGGTCGGCATCGTCGCGTCGGAGTACAATCGTCGCTACGTGGATGGCATGCTTCAGGCCGCGACGCGGCGCCTGGAGGAGGCGGGCGTCGTCGTGGAGGTGGTCCGCGTGCCGGGAGCCTTTGAGATTCCGGTCGCGGTCGCGGCGATGGCCCGTCGTGGCGAGGGGGCGCCCAGCGCCATCGTGTGTCTTGGCGTCATTTGGCAGGGCGAGACCCACCATGCCGACCATGTGGGCGCGGCGGTCACGCACGCGTTGATGGACATCCAGGTGCGGTCGGGCATCCCATGCGTTCACGAGGTCCTGACGGTGCGCTCGGAAGAGCAAGCGCGTGCGCGTTGCCTGGAGCCCGGCACCAACCGGGGGGTCGAGGCAGCCCACACCGCCGTTGCCATGGCCCGGTTGCTGCGAGCCATCGACTGACGTTCGGTCGTCGTCGTGGATGGGCGACGGGCCTCGGGACGATCCCGGCGGGGTGCTGCCCTTGCATGGCGGCGTTCGGCGTGGCCGGGCGTTCACAGGGCCATCCTGGGTGGAAGCCCATCCTTGACTTGGAAGCGCGGAAGGGGAGCCTCGCGCCTTCACGGCACCAGGCACATGCCCGGGCCGTGGTGTCATCATTCATGAATTCTTCACGCATACCCGCCGTGGCCGCCGCGATGCTCATCGCCGGCGCCGCCGTCGCCCAAGACAAGCCCGACCTCAAGGATCCCAAGGCCCGCGTTAGCTACGCCCTCGGATCCGACATTGGCACCAACCTCAAGAGGCAGGACCTCGACCTCGATCCGAAGGTCCTGGCCGCCGCCATCGCCGATGCCTTCGCGGGCAAGTCGGCCATGGACGAGAAGGAGGTTCGGGCGGCGCTGGATGACCTTCGCAAGATGGCCATGAGCAAGATGGAGACGAAGGCCAAGGTGGACGGCGAGAAGAACGTCAAGGAGGGCGAGGCCTTCCTGGCGGCGAACGGCAAGAAGGAGGGCGTCAAGACGACCGCCTCCGGGCTCCAATACAAGGTCATCAAGGCGGGCACGGGCGCGACGCCCAAGGCCTCCGACGAGGTGAAGGTCCACTACCACGGCACGCTGATCGACGGCACCGTGTTCGACAGCTCCGTGGAGCGCGGCGAGCCCGTCAGCTTCCCGGTGACGGGCGTGATCCCGGGCTGGGTGGAGGCGTTGCAGTTGATGAAGGTTGGCGACAAGTGGCAGCTCACGATCCCCTCGAAGCTCGCCTACGGCCCCAATGGTGCCGGTGGCAAGATCGGCCCCAACGCCGTCCTCGTGTTCGACGTCGAGTTGCTCGCCATCAACACCAAGTAGCCGCAAGGACGCCCGCGACGGTCGCCGGGCTTCCCGGAACCCTTGCCAACGCCCTTCCGCACGTCGGGAGGGCGTCTTGTTTTTGCAGGCTCCTGCGCGGCCTGTTGCCAGGGCGCGGCCCCACGTCCGCCGGGAGGGTTCCGAGGGCGACTTTGTCGCATGGGCATGGGTTTGTGGTTGGCCCGGGGTTCCCCAGTTTACCTATCGTATCGCCGTGGAGCATCCCCTGCGTCTGTCCCGTCTGCGATGCGCCCGTGCCGTCCTCGTCCTGCTCCTTGCCGGTTCATCGATCGCCCGGGGCCAGGGCACTCGTCCCGTCCAAGGCCCGTCGGAAGATTGGCACGCGGAGCGCGGGCTTCGTTGGCGTGAGGCGTCGGCTTCCGCCTCCGGCCCCGTGGGATTCGCCCTGCTGAATCCCGCCGACACCGGGCTTCGCTTCACCAACCGGGTCGAGGAACTCGCCGGCGCATCGAATCGCGTCCTGTACAACGGGGCGGGCGTCGCGGCGGGCGACGTCGATGGCGATGGGCGGCCGGACCTGTTCCTGTGCGATGTCTCCGGAAGCAACGCGCTGTTTCGCAACCTGGGCGGGCTTCGCTTCGAGAACGTGACGGACGCGTCCGGCCTTGGCCGCCGCATCCCGGGGAGCCGGGGGGCCGTGCTTGCCGACCTGGACGGCGACCGGGACCTCGACGTGCTGCTCGCGGTGAGCGGCGGCGGCGTCCTGTTCTTTCGCAACGACGGGCACGGCAGGTTTTCCGACGCGAGCGTTGAGGCAGGCATGGCATCGGGGCTGGGGGCCTCCACGGTGGCGATTGCGGACGTGGACGGGAATGGGACGCCGGACGTCTATGTGGCCAATTACAGCACCGAGGACGTGCGAGACCGCGGCCGGGTCAACATCCAGATGGTGGGCGGAAAACCCCGGCTTGCAGGGAGCCGTCCCGACCGATTCCTGCTGGTGGATGGAAGGCTCGTGGAGGCCGGGCAGCCCGACCAACTGTACCTCAACGACGGGCGCGGACGCCTCCGTCCCGTCCCCTGGACGTCCGGCGCGTTTCGCGACGAGGACGGCAAGGCCCTCGGGGCGGCCCCGAATGACTGGGGATTGACGGCGACCTTTCGCGACCTCAACGGCGATGGCGCGCCGGACCTTTACGTGTGCAACGACTACTGGACGCCGGACCGATGCTGGCTCAACGACGGCAAGGGCGGGTTCCAGGCCATGTCGGCAACAGCCCTGCGCAAGACGCCCGCCAGTTCCATGGGCGTGGACGTCGCGGACGTGGACCGGGATGGCGACATGGACCTCTTCGTCGTGGACATGCTGAGCCGAAGCCCTGCCCTCAGGAAACGGCAGGGAACCGCGCAGCAGATGGCGCCCGTTCCTCCAAGCATCGACGCGTCGCGGCGACAGGTCCTGCGCAATGTCCTCCTGCTGTCCCGCGGGGACGGGACCTACTCCGAGGCCGCCCAGCAAGCGGGCCTGCACGCCACGGATTGGTCGTGGTCACCCGTGTTCATCGACGTGGACCTCGACGGATACGAGGACCTTGTTGTCAGCGCCGGGCATTTTCGCGACGTCCAGGACTTCGACGCGGAGGCGCGCATCCAAGCCCTCCAGCATCCCTGGAAGGGAAGCCCCGATGATCCGGAGCGCCAACGCGCCTTCACGCGCGAGTTGATGGAGCACTATCGAATCTACCCGGCCTTGGACCTGCCGGTGGGCGGGTTTCGCAACCTCGGGGACGGCCGCTTTGAGGAGGCCACGCGCGCGTGGGGTCTCGGCCACCCGGGCGTGCATCATGGCATGGCCTTGGCCGACCTCGATGGCGACGGCGACGCGGACCTCGTTGCGAACACGCTGAATGGCCCGGCCAAGGTCTTTCGCAACGATGCCAGCGCCCCCCGGGTCTTGGTGCGCTTGAAGGGGCGCGCCCCGAATACACAGGCCGTCGGGGCACGGGTTACCCTCTTGGGTCCCACGCTGCCGCCGCAGACGATGGAGGTCACGGTGGGTGGCCGTTACCTTTCGGGCTCGGATCCCGCGCTGGTATTCGCCGCGGCCAAGGAGGCCGACATGGAAGTGCGCATTCGATGGCGCGGCGGACGCGAAACCCGGGTTCGCGGGGTCCGCGCGCAACGCATCTATGAGGTCGAGGAGTTGCCCGAGGAATCCACGGCCGCCACCCACGAGGCTCCGGGCATCGCCCCCAACCGGTCGCCGTGGCTGGTTTCGGCGAACGGCGGGATCGTTCATCGGCATGTGGAGGCGCCGTATCCCGACGAGGACCTCCAGCCGCTCCTGCCCCACAAGCTGAGCCAACTCGGGCCCGGCGTGGCATGGATCGACGTGGACGGTGACGGCGACGACGACCTGTTGGTGGGCGCGGGCCGGGGTGGGCCACTGGCCTGTTTCCACAATGATGGCAAGGGCGGGTTCAAGTTGCTGGAGCCAGCGCCCATCGCGGCCGCCAGCGATGACCTCGCGGGGATCGCGGGATGGCCTGCGCCGGGCGGGACGGCCCGCGTGTGGATCGGGCAGCAAGGCTATGAGGCGCGTGGTGCGGCCCGGGTGCTGGAATGGGCGGCGGGCAAGCCGGGCGTCCCGGCCCTGCCCATTGCGGGCCTGGAAATGACCAACGCCTCGGCCTTGGCCTTGGGGATCGACCCTGATGGGAGCCCCCTTCTGTTTGTGGGGGGTGGCGTGGCTCCGGGGGCGTATCCCAAAGGCGCGCCCTCTCGGTTGCTTCGGATGCAGGGAGGGGTTTGGAAGGCCGACCTGCGCGGCCGCGACCTGGAGGGCATCGGCATCGTCAACGCGGCGGTTTGGACCGACCTCGACGGCGACGGGCACGCCGAGTTGGTCGTGGCTCCCGAATGGGGCCCGATTCGGGTGTACCGCGTTGCGACGGCGGGCTTGGCGGACGCCACCCAGGCCTTGGGGATGGGCCGTTGGACGGGGTGGTGGCGCAGCGTTCATGCGGCCGACGTGGACGGGGATGGGGCGATGGACCTGATCGCCGGGAACTGGGGCTTGAACACGCCGCAACGGGCCTCCCCGGAGCGGCCCTTGGTGTTTGCGTGGGGCCAACTCTCGCAGCCGGGCGTCATGGACGTGATCCAAGCGGAATGGGTGGAGGGACGCCTGCATCCGCGGCTTCCCCTGCGGTTCCTGGCGGCATCGATGCCCCAGGTTCCCCAGCTTTTCACCAACCATGCCGAGTACAGCGAGGCGACGCTGGCGCGCGTCCTGGGCGACCGGGCCCCGCTTTTCCGCCGCGTGGAGGCCAACACGCTGGAGTCGATGGTGTTCCTGAACCGGACGAACCGAATGGAGGGCCGCGCGCTGCCCGCCGAGGCGCAGCGTGCCCCGGTGTTTGGATTGGGCGTGGCCGACTTCAACGGGGACGGGCGCATGGACGTGTTCCTGGCTCAGAACTTTTCCCAGGTCCCAGCGGAGGACGTGAGCTTCAACGCGGGCTTGGGCGTCGTGCTGGCGGGGGACGGATCCGGCGGCTTCCGTCCGCTAGGGCCCTTGGAATCGGGAATCCAAATGTTTGGGGACCAGCGCGGCGCGGCTGTCTCGGACTTTGACATGGATGGCCGACCGGACCTTGCCGTGGCCCAAAACGCGGCGGAGACGAGGGTGTTCCGGGGCCAGGCGGGGGCTCCGGGGCTGCGCGTGCGCTTGGCGGGACCGCCCTCGAACCCCTGGGGCGTGGGGGCCGTGATGCGGGGGGAATACGCCGGGGGCATGGGGCCTGCGATCGAGGTGCATGCGGGGTCCGGCTACGGATCGCAAGATTCCACAACGATGGTGGTGGCACGACCGACGGCGCTGGCGGCATTAAGGATTCGATTCCCCGGAGGCGGATGGACGCGCGTCGAGGTGCCTGCGGACGCCCGAGAGGTCCTGGTCTCGATGGAGGGCGAGGTCACGGTTCGGCGTTGACGGGTGCGGCCGGGACGATGGGCACCATCAGGGTTGGGTGCGAGGGATGGTTGCTGACGAGGCGGACGTTGGATGCGTTGGTGGCAAGGCCCTTGAAGCCGGGTTGGATCGCCAATGCGAGGCGATAGACGCGGCCGGGTTCCATGACATCCAACAGGGGACGGGTGCCTTCCGGGGCCTCGTCCAGGCGCACGTCGAGCGCATGGGCGGTCGTGGAGCGGATGAAGACGGGGCTGGACGTGGTGTTGGGGCTGGCGTCCGGGCGCATGCGAAGCACGCGGGGCCCGACGGCGACGGCCGGCAGGCCTGGAACAAAGGCCGTGACCTCGATCTTGGGAACATTCGTGGAGGTGGTGGTGACCTCGAATCGCCCATAGTGGTTGCCGTTGGGCAACGGACCTGTCGCCCGCATTTCCAAAAGGTATTCGAACCCCTCGCGCAGGGGCCTGAGGCGGCCGCCGAACGAGGCGTGAAGGCTCCTGAACCCAGGCGTCGCCATGGGCCGGGCCTCATGGTTCACGATGCGTGCCGTCACCATTTCGTCGCGCCATGAATCCGGCGTCACGGGCAGCACCACGAACGGGGGAATGGATTCCACCGATTGGAAGACCTCGCCGCGCACCTCCAGGCGCACCCGGGACTCGGATGGGTGTGTGCTTTCAAAGTCCAAGGACTCCGAGAAGGGACCCGAAAGCCCGCTGACAATGAGCTCGAGGGGCATGTCCGTCCGGCTCCGGGGCGGCAGCGTCTGGGCACGCCATGGGACGACGAGGCAACTGCACGAGGTCCGGACATTGCGCACATCGATGGCATGCGCGGTGGCATTGGTGAGTGTCACCACCCATGGGATGCGCGCGAGCGGGGTCACCTTGCCCAAGTCACGGGTGCGTTCGCCGTCGATGATGCCGCCCGCTTGCGTCGCAAGACGTGGCAGGCAGAGCCCAACGATGCCCAGCAGAAGCACGCGGGCGAGCCGTGTTGTTCCACGCGGGGGATGCATCCCGCGGCGCCGCAAGCCATCCGCGGCGGCGAGGCGCGCCAAGCCGGAACCCTTCCCCCGGCCAGAGGGCGCCGGCGAGGGCCATGCCAACCGGCCGGGCCATCCCGGCCGATTCATTCCGAATGAGAGATACATGGGTGGGGTGGGCCCGGTGACGGCCAACGAGGGGCGGCCGGATGAATCGTCTCCGGCGCGAGGTTCCGCCGGGTTGGCCCGGGATCGCAAGGGTTTCCTTGGGCGGGAGTCCGGCATTAAGACAATCGTGCCCCGCCTTTGGCAATCGATTGCTAATTCCTCGGTTTTGGAACGAAAACCACGCTGCGATGGAGGATTCGGCGAGGGGCATCCGCGTGTTGCCTTGACCGCCGTGCGGCGTGTTGCGACAAGAGAAGCGTTCCCGGTCCCTTGGCATCACCTTGCGGCATGGTCGCGAGGTGGGGTGCCCGTTTCCATGATGGGTGGGCCCGGGACGACGCGAACCAATAGAAAACGGTAGGCACAACATGTATCCAAACATCCCAAGACGCCCTGCGAGCGCCCTTTCGGGCTGCATCGCGGCGCTGCTCGTCGCCTGCGGGGGCACGGCCCTTGCCCAGCAAAACATCGTGCAACCCGGTGACCCGGTGATTGCGTCGTCCGCCAACAGCCCTGGGTCCGAGGGCGTCGCCAACGCGATCGATGGCAAGCCCACCAAGTACCTGAACTTTGACACGCGCACCGGCGGGAAGCCCTCGGGCTTCATCGTCACCCCGTCCGTCGGGGTCACCCGCGTGACGGGCATTAGCCTTCAGTCCGCCAACGACGCGCCGGAGCGCGACCCGAAGGTCATCACGATCGAGGGGTCCAACGACGCGGCCGTGACGGGCTGGGATGAGGGCAACTGGGAGCAGATCACCCGCATCGACAACGTCCCGGCCTTCGGCGCCCGGTTCCAGACGCAGACGCTCAGCTTTGCGAACCTCAAGGCATACAAGCACTACCGATTCACGGTGCTGGAGACGCAGACCATCAACGGATGCTGCTTCCAGATCGCCGAGGTGGGGCTCCTCGGGTCGTTGCTCCCGCAGGACGTCACGCAACCCGGCGATCCCGTCATCGCCTCGTCCTCGAACAGCCCCGGTTCGGAGGGCGTCGCCAACATCATCGATGGCAAGCCCACCAAGTACCTCAACTTTGACACCCGGACGGGCGGCAAGCCCTCGGGCTTCATCGTGAGCCCCAGCCTGGGCCGGACCGTCGTGACCGGCGTCACCATCCAGTCCGCCAACGACGCGCCCGAGCGCGACGCGAAGGTGGTCACGATCGAGGGGTCCAATGATGACACGGTCACGGGCTGGGCGGCCGGGAACTGGGAGCAGGTGACGCGCCTGGACAACATCCCGGCCTACACGGCGCGGTTCCAGACCCAGACCTTCCTGTTCGACAACTACCGTCCCTACCGCCACTACCGCTTCACGGTCCTGGAGACGCAGACCATCAACGGATGCTGCTTCCAGGCCGCCGAGGTCGAGTTGCTGGGGACGGGCGCACCGCAGGACGTGACCCAGCCCGGCGACCCCATCATCGCCTCGTCGTCCAACAGCCCGGGCTCCGAGGGCGTCGCCAACATCATCGATGGCAAGCCCACCAAGTACCTCAACTTCGACACCCGGACGGGTGGCAAGCCCTCGGGCTTCGTCGTCACCCCCAGCATCGGTGCAACCACCGTCACGGGCATGACGATGCAGTCCGCCAACGACGCCCCCGAGCGCGACCCGAAGATCGTCGTGTTGGAGGGGTCCAACGACGACGTCGCGGACTACTCCGTGGGCACGTGGGAGCAGGTGGTGCGCCTGGACAACATCCCGGCGTTTACCGCGCGCTTCCAAACCCAGGAGTTCTTCTTCCCGAACGTGAAGGCGTACAAGCACTACCGCTTCACCGTGCTGGAAACCCAGACCGTCAACGGCTGCTGCTTCCAGATGGCGGAGGTCGAGTTGCTGGCCGTCAGCCAAGGCGTGGATTGCGCCAAGGCGCGCTTCCTGACCCAGCCGGAGAACACGCTGGTCCTCAACGGTTCGCCCGCCACCTTCGTGGCCGTTGTCAATGGCCCCTGGCCGCTCCAGTGGTATCGCAACGGCCAGCCCATCGTCGGGGCCACGTCGCCCTCCTACACGACCGGCCCGGTCACGGCCGCCAATGCCTCCGACGTGTACACGGTCCAGATCAAGGGCTGCGAGTTCAGCTCCCCGGCGCAGGCAATCCTCTTCACCCCCTCCGCCACCCAGAGCATCGGCATCAGCTTCCGGGGCGGCGGCGCGAATGGCGCGCCCACGCTCGTGGGCACCAACGCCGTCACGGGCATCTTCCCCCAGGCCTACTGGAACGACGCGGGCAACACGGCGAGCGGCACGTTGCCCGACGCCGGCGTGGACCCGGCCGTGGACCTGCTGACCAGCGACGGCACCCCGAGCACCATCACCTTTGACTTCCAGACCTCCGGCACGTGGGGCGCGGGCACGGGCGACGCCTCTCCGACCGCGCGCATCCTGAACGGCTTGGTTCACCAGCAGCCGAACTCGTTCGCGTCGGGCCTGACCTTTGGCAACGTCCCGGCCGGGCGTCATGCCGTCATCGTGTACACCGTGGGCATCCCACTTCAGTTCCAGGACGCCGACTACACGATCACGGGCAAGAACACCGAGACCTACTACACGCGGGTCATCAACGCCGACGAGTACAACGCCGCCCCCGGCTTCTATCGCGGCATCTCCAAGGATCCCGCGCGCCGCAGCCTGGCGAGCTTCGTCCGCTTCGACAACGTCGAGGCCGGCGCGGATGGCACGATCAACCTCAACTGGGTCACGGTGACGCCGGGCTTTGACCGCGGCGCGCCCGTGAACGCCATCCAGCTCATCCTCAACGCCACGGCGGCGCCGCAGCCACCGGTGATCGCCACCCAGCCCCAGCCCACGGTCGCCCCGGCGTCCGGCGTCGCCCAGTTGTCCGTGTCTGCCACGGGCACCGGCCTGACGTACCAATGGCGCAAGAATGGCCGCAACCTTCCCGACGGTGGCAACATCGTCGGCGCCAGGACGGCACGCCTGACGATCAACGCGTTCAGCGAGGCCGACGAGGCCGTGTACAGCGTGGCGGTGTTCAACGCAGGCGGCAGCGTCGTGTCGGCGAACGCCTCGGCCCGGCTTTCCAAGTACAACATCAACGACCAGTTGGTGGCCTACTGGAAGTTTGACGAGACCAGCGGCAACACGGCCGCAAACTCCGCGGCCGGCGGCAAGCCCGCCGCGGTCAACGGGTCCGCCTTCTGGTCGCAGGGCCGGGTTGGCAACGCGTTCGGCTTCGATGGCGCCACCTACCTGCTCGTGGACTCCTTCGCGCCCGCGAAGCGCCAGATCGCGGGCTCGGCCTGGGTGAACATCCCGGAGGCCACCTTCACCACCATGCCCATCTTCCGGAACGCCCAGGGAGCCCTTGGCGTCGGTGCGGGCGTCGGCCCCGGCACGCCGGCCGGCCAGTTCGAGTTCGGCATCGTCGTGGACGCCACCACCGGCGAGGCCCGCCTCCAGGTGGTGGTCGGCGTTGGCCCGAACCTGCTCCGTGCCAGCGCGCCCGCCACGTTCCTGGGTGCATGGCATCACGTCGCCTTCAGCGCCGACGGCGCCCAGTTGCGCCTGTACGTCGATGGGGTCCAGGTGGCATCGACGGATTACCTGGGCGCCTTCAACACGCCGGAGGTCCCGCATGTCTCGTTCGGCGCACAGTTGAACCGCGACGAGGCGGGCGCGCTCGGGCCTGATGCGACCAACCCGAACTTCCTCACCGGCTCGGTCGATGACGTGGGCCTGTGGACCCGTGGTTTGTCGGCGGAGGAAGTGGGCCTGATCTACGCGGCGGGCTTGGCTTCCAAGGGATTGACGAGCGTCACCTTGGCACCGCCCCCCGTGCAGCCCGGGACGCTTTCCGTGAGCTTCTCCGGCGGGAACGTCACCGTCAGTTGGGACCGCGGCGTCCTCCAGACCGCCACGGCCCCGAATGGTCCGTGGACGGATGCGGTGGGCAACGGAACGGTCACCGAATCGGCGTCTGGCGCCGTGAAGTTCTACCGGACCGTGGTGCGGTAACGCGCGGGAACCCCTTGGGGCGTCCGGGCGCCCCTTGGGTCTGACATGGCGAGGGTCGGGCTGGTGTCAGCCCGGCCCTTTTCGTTGGGGGAGTGCCGGGTGGGCTGGATGGCATCGTGGGCCACTTGCGGCGCCTTCGTGGGTCGTCCTGGAAACGGCCGTTGGGCGTGTCGTAGGCCGCGTGCCCCCACGCGGCGAGGGCGAATCCGGATGCGCTGCGCGCCGGGGCAGGGGACCCGGCCGACCGCTCGGTCGGGCCCACCACGACTCCACCCGCAGGGTGAACCCTTGGATTCCTGACCATGAGCCCTCTGACCCGATGGGAAGGCCCTTTCCTCGTTCTGGAACCCTCTTGGAGCACCGTTTCAAGGGTTATCCGGCGCCAGCGTCTAACGAGGGCAGCCCGCGTGAGAAGCCTATGGGATGATAGTGCGGCGGCTGGGAATTGTGGTTGACCCGCCCAGCCAACGGCGGCAGCGTGTTTTCACTCCATAAGCTGGCTGTTGAAGCGGCGCTTGCACGTTATTGCGGGTCCCTGTCTCGCACGCGGGCACGAGTGTGTCCGTGGCGTGCCGAGCGCAGCTTCCGCAGCCAGGGAAAGAGTACCTATGCGTAAGCAAACATCACGTCAGTGGTGGCGCATGCTGGCCCTCACCCTCGCGGGTGCTGGTTCGGCTGCGGTCCAGGCGGGCGTCACCACCATCAACTTCAACACCGATCCCGCAGCCACCGGATTGTTCCGGGAGCTGGGCAACGGCGCCTCCGAGTGGCGCGCCGGCGGCGGAGCCTCCGGGGCGGCCAACGACGGCTACCTCTCCGGCAACGACGCGCGCGGCGGCCAGCAATGGTGCCTCGTGTTCAAGGACCTTGAGGCCGGCCTCGTGGTCAAGGCCTTCAAGTTCGAGTGCGACCTCCGCATCGGCGGCGGCACCTCCAACCCCGCGGACGGCTTCTCCGTCAACTACGTCCGCTCCAGCGATCCGCTGCTGGAGAACGCCGACAACGGCGTGGATCCCACCTACCAGAACTTCTCCGGCGCCGGCGGCGAGGGCTCCCTCCCTGAGGAAGGCTCCCGTACCGGCCTCGGCATCGGGTTCGACACCTGGCAGTCCGGCGACCATCCCGGCGGCATCACCGACGTCGTCGGCATCTCCGTCCGCGTGGACGGCGCGCTGATCACGCAGTTCCCCGTGCCCCTCGAGCCCGGCAACCAATGGCCCGGCGGCACCTACGACGCGGCCCCCTACCGCAACCTCGCCGCCGGCTCCGCCAACTACACCAAGTCCATGCAGACGGGTGCGTTGACGACCGACGAGGACCTCAACGGCGACGGCATCGTGGACGCCGCCGACGTGGGTGTCGCGCAACCGAACTTCTCGGATGACCCCGCGAACTGGGCGAAGTGGCTCAAGAACCTCAAGTGGGAGAAGTTCGTCGCCGAGCTGACCGAGGACGCCAAGGTCAAGATCGCCTGGAAGGGCGTGGAGCTGACCCCGGGGGGTGGCTTGGCCGTGAACTACGGTCCGTCCTCCGGCCGCCTCGTGTTCGCCGGCCGTACCGGTGGCGCCTGGGAGGCCCACCACATCGACAACATCGTCCTCACCACCGTCCCCTCCGACAAGATCGTCGTCGGCGCGGCGTCCCCGAGCCCGATCGGCTTCTCGATCTCGGTCGAGGATTCCGGCGCCTCGGTGCTCGATCCGGCCTCGGTGGCGCTCAAGCTGAACGGCGCGTCCGTCTCCGGCGCGAACATCACCACGTCCAAGACGGGCAACACCACCTCGATTCATTATCGCAACATCGCCGCGCCGCTGGCCGTCGGCTCGACCAACACGGTCGATGTCACGGTCAAGGACACCAAGGGCGTTGAGGTCTCGGGCGCCCGCACCTTCGTGGTCAGCCCCTACACCACCTTGGGCGCTAGCCTCGCGGTCACGGGCGTGAACACGTCCCAGCCCGGCTTCACCTTGGTCACCCACCAGCGTGACGTGGGTCTGGAAAACACCGTCGCCCGCGCCGAGTCCCAGCTTCGCGGCGACCTCGGCCCGAACCTCGCCGCGCCGGTCGAGAACATCGAGGAGGGCACGATCAACTACAACCAGGACGCCCCGGGCAACGCCGGCAACTTCAACTCCGGCAACGGCTTCGAGGACAAGCCCATCCCCGGCATTGATGCCTTCAGCAACTCCGACAACATCGCGATGGAGATCGTCACGTATCTCCAGTTCGACCAACCCGGCGTGTACACGCTGATCTTCAACTCGGACGACGGCTTCCGCACGTCCGTGGCGAGGAACGTCCGCGAGCAACTCAACAACGTGATCCTCTCGCAGTTTGACGGCGGCCGCGGCGCCTCCGACACGGCGGTCACGCTCCTCGTCCCGACGGCCGGCTTCTACCCGGTTCGCTCGGTCTGGTTCGAGGGCGGCGGCGGTGCGAACCTCGAGTGGGTCGTCCAACGCGAAGGCAAGCCTCGCGCCCTCATCAACGACGGCACTCCGGACTCCATCAAGGCGTTCCGCTCCGCTTCTGCGGCGGTCCCGGCCGGCGTGGTGTTCACCAGCCCCACCCGCAACAGCGGCGGCGCGGCCCCGGCCGACCAACCGCTCGTCATCGACATCGCCGACGGCTCCAGCGGCTCCGTGACCCAGGGCTCCATCAAGCTCACCGTGAACGGGACCGACGTCTCCCCGACGATCTCCAAGAGCGGCAAGATCACGACCCTGTCGTTCAAGCCGTCCGCCCCGTTCCCCTCGGGCTCCACCAACAACGTCTCGGTCGCCTTCAGCGACAGCACCGGAGCCAGCTACACCGGTGCCCTGACGTACACCATCGCGTCCTACGCCACGATCCCGGTTTCCATGCGCCTGCCGGACGCCGCCGTGAACAAGAACAACGTCGGCTTCCTCATGAAGACGCTCCAGTCCGAGGTCGGCCTCGACAACCGCGTCCGCACGTCGGACCTGCACACGACCGGCCTGCTCGGCCTCGTGAACTACGCCGACCTTTCCACCGTGGGTGCCAACGGCTACTTCACGATCCCCGGCGTGATCAACTTCGACCAGGGCCCCGGCAATGCCGGTCGCTTCAACGGCGGCAACGGCTTCCCTGAGGAGGCCATCCCCGGCATCCCGGGCACGCTGCCCAACGGCAACCAGTCCACCGACAACATCTCGGCGGAGATCCTGACGGTCGTCGAGTTCCCCACGGCGGGCCTCTACACCTTCAGCTTCAACTCGGACGACGGCTTCGCGACGTGGTTCGGGCATCCGGCTGACCAAGCCCGCATCCTGGCTGGCCAGTTCGACGGCGGCCGCGGCGCCTCTGACACGTTCTACAGCGTGCTCATCACCCAGCCTGGCCTCTACCCGGTGCGCAACATCTGGTTCGAGGGCGGCGGTGGCGCGAACCTCGAGTGGTACACCCGCAAGGCCGATGGCTCCTATGCATTGGTCAACGACACGGCGAATGGCGGCCTCAAGGCCTACCAATACCCGCTGGGCAACGGCCCGGCCCACGTGAAGTACTTCGCGCCCGGCGCGGATGCCAACCGCGTCTCGCTCATGGACCCGATCAAGGCCGTCATCGCCGATGGCGCTGGCTCCGTCGATCCGTCCACCGTCACCCTCAAGCTCAACGACGTCGTCGTGCCTGCCACCGTCAGCAAGGTCGGCAAGGAGACCACGGTCTCCTTCACCCCGGCCTTGGTTGCTGGCAGCGCCAACACCGTCGAGCTGACCTTCGGCGACCGCACGGTCCGCCGCAGCTTCACGGCCGGCGACATCTCCAAGGTCGCCTACTTCATCGAGGCTGAGGACTTCAACTTCGACAGCGGCAAGACCGAGGCGGCTGCCTCGGACATGTCCACCTACCGCGGTGGCGCGTATGCCGGCAAGGCCGCCGTCGTGGGCGTCGATTACCAACGCGACGCCGGCGAGGGCTCCTCGCCGCTGTACCGCATCGGCGAGGCCAACAACGTCCCCATGGACGTGAACTACGCCGAGGGCCGCGGCCGCGGCTTTACCGACCTCCAGGTCAACTACAAGATCGGCTGGGTCGGCGGCGGCCAATGGTACAACTACACCCGCACGTTCCCGGCGGGTAAGTACAACATCCACGTCGGCCTCTCGCACGGCGACGGCCCTGCCGCCACCACCATCGGTGGCAGCCTCCAGTGGGTGACCGCTGGCTCCACCACGGCCAACCAGACCCTCGTCGAGCTCGGCACGTTCAGCGGCGGCGGCACGGGCGGCTGGGGCGTCAATCGCATCATCCCCCTCACGGACTCGACGGGCGCCGTGGCGACGGTTGAGCTGAGCGGGACCCAGACGTTGCGGTACACCACCTCCAATGGTGACTTCGACTTCATCCTTCTCACGCCGGCAGCCACCACGGTGATCTCGGGCACGCCGCCTGCGGGCTTGGAGGGCTCGATCCTCACCAATGTCGTCGATGATCCGTCCACCAAGACCATCACGGCCGACGTGCCGGCGGGCTCCAGCCAAGGTTACCTCACCATCTCGCCTTCTCGCGTGATCAAGAGCGTCGAGATCGTGGGCGGCAAGCTGGTCATCAAGTACTAGGCAACCCTGTCCCCCACCGGGGACATGCGTCGCATGCATCGGGGCGGTCCCAGCCATGGGGCCGCCCCTTTTCGTGTGGTTCCCGTGTCCCGCCAGCCCCATGAGGCCACAACCGTTGGTCGAACATCCCCGCGCGTCTGATCGGCATATTTCTCTATCTCTGGGGATCTCCCAATGCGCCGCGTGAGGTACCCTGCCTGCAAGGTCGCGACGCCTGCACCATGGGCGGTTGTACTTTCAACCGTTTGCGTCGGGTTGACACCACAACGGGTTGTGGTTTGATGTCTGCAGAAACACAACGGGCGGTTTCCAGCAGGTTTTCCATGCGGTGTCCCAAGTGCGCGGGCCAAGAAGACAAGGTCATTGATTCACGTTCCTCCAAGGACGGCGCGTTGATCCGTCGTCGTCGGGAGTGCCTGGGCTGCGAGCATCGGTTTACCACCTACGAGCAGGTGGAGCATGACCTGCTGACGGTCATCAAGCGCGACGGCCGCCGCGAACCCTTCTCCCGGGACAAGCTCGTTGCGGGCATGCGCCGGGCCTGTCAGAAGCGGCCCGTCGCCGAGGAGGACATCGCCATGGCCGTCGAGCACATCCTCGAGTCCATCGCGGCCAACTTCGACCGGGAGGTCCCTTCCGACGCCATCGGCGAGCGGGTCATGCGGGAACTGCGTCGGCTGGATCCCGTCGCGTACATCCGCTTCGCCTCCATCTACCGGCAGTTTGAGGAGATCAACGACTTCGTGGAGGAAGCCACCCGGATCGCCGCGATGCCGAGGCCGGACAAGCGGCAGATGGAACTGGGCGTGGTTCAGGTGGACGCCGCCAAGAAGAAGGGGGGCGGATGATCGACCTGCGCCGTGATTGCCTGTTGCTGGTGCAAGGGGATGGCGAGGCGTTGCCGTGCTCGGCGGAGGACCTGGCCTTCGAGATCATCGGGCCTGGGCATGTCTCCAAGGAGGTATTGCGCCAATGCGCGGCGGGCGTCCTGCATTACTTCAAGCAGGACCTGCACCGCTCCCGCATCACCATCGAGGAGTTTTCCCATGCCTTGGTCCGGGTTCTTGCCGGGTTGGGCTTTGACGTGCACGTGGCGGAGATCGAGCCCGTCCATCCGGCTGTTCATGCTCCCGCCACGGGTTTCGTGCCAGCGGTGCATCCGTCCGGTGGGGTGCCCGCCGCCGTGCACCACCTCGACCTGGGCGGGATCGCGGCCGACGTGGGCAAGCTGGGCGAGCTGGAGTTCTTCCCAAGGTTGCGGGCGTTGCTGGACGAGGGGATGGCAACGGGACCTTGCATGGTGGATTGCCATGGCCTGCGTCCTGCCGTGAAGGCCTTGCTGGGTCGCAAGCAATGGACCCCGGCCTGCCGGGAACTGGAGGCCCGCATCGTGGAGTCCCTGCGGCGCTGGTGCCGGATGCGCGCGGGCGGCCGGCCCGCGGGGCTGGTGGTCCGTTGAGCCAAGGCGGTCATGCACGCAACGTGGTCGCCGCTGCTCCTGGGTCTTGTCGCATGGGCCACCGCTGCGTCGGAGCCCCTGTTGCCTGCACGTTTTGCGCCCCGCCAACGTCTCACCCGCGAACGCCTTGCGGCCGTCGAGGCGTCGATCCGTTCGTTGGCCACGCAACGTCGCCCGTTGATGCCACCGTCGCCGTGGCGGGACCTTCGTTGTATCTTCCACGCCCACGCCGAGGACTCGGCCCATACGGGCGGCACCCGGCCCGAGATGCTGGGAGAAGCCCAGGCGGCCGGCATCGACGTGATCTTCCTCAGCGACCACTTCCGTCCGCCGCGCGACTTCATGGACTCATGGCGACGGCTCACCAACGGCGTCTTGTTCATTCCCGGATCCGAGTGCCGGGGCTTCCTCGCGCACCCGGATCGTTCCGTGCTGCCGGAGATGGAGGCGGCGACGCCCCGGTTCGTGGAGGCGGTCGGGGCGGGCACCGGCATGATCTTCCTCTCCCATGCCGAGGAACGCATGGACCACGACATGCGCGGCCTCACGGGCATGGAGATTTACAACCGGCACCACGACGCCAAGCGGGACGTGGTGGGGATGCTGGACCTCGCGGCGCGCCTCACGGACCCGGCGGGCCTGAGGGAGTTGCAGTCGTTGACGGCCGCCTATCCGGACGGCGTGTTGGGCGCGCAGGTGGAGTATTCCGCGTTGTACCTCGACAAGTGGGACCGTGAGACGCGAACGCGCCGGTTGGTGGGCGTGGGCGCGAATGATTGCCATCACAACCAGGTGTTCGTGCTCCAGCGGGTCGATGCCGTCACCGCGCGACTGGGAACGGCGATCGACAAGCCCGAGTCCATGCGGGAGTTGTCCGTCGCCCTGCGGCCAGGCCTGGTGCGGATCCTGGAAGGGATGACCAACGGCGCCGTGATGCGCCTTCTCGACGTCGATCCCTATCGGCGCGCCTTCCACTGCGTGACCACGCACGTGTGGTCCCCGGAGGTCAACGAACCCGCCCTTCGCGCCGCCGTGCGTGCCGGGCACGTCTTTGTGGCCCACACGTGGATGGGCGACGCGCGCGGCTTTCGCATGGCGTGGTTGGATGCGTCGGAGCCCCCGATGTCCAACCAGGTGCGCGCATGGATGGGCGACGAGGCTCCGTTCAAGTCCGGCGGGCGGATCGATGTGGAGAGCCCGTTGCCGGGGCAGGTCCGGTTGTTGCGCGACGGGAAGGAGGTCGCCCGCACGACGGGCGTGCGGTTGTCGCATGCGGTTGGGCAGGCAGGCGTGTACCGCGCCGAGGTGTGGCTGGAGCTGGGCGGCGAATGGCGCGCGTGGGTGTACTCAAACCCCGTCTATCTGAGGTGACGGGTTCTGCCCGCCAGCGGGCCATGGGCGGGGAGCGAGGAGCGAGGAGCGGGGGGCGGGGGGCGGGGTAAGAGCAGGGCGTGCGTCCTCGGGTGTGGCGTGCCCAAGCCCTCGCGATGGGGGATACGAGAGGGTCTTGAAAGTCCCCGAAAGTTCCTGAGGCATGGTTTCACGCCGTGGATGGCAGACATCCCCCCCACAAAGCCCCGCCACGACCCCACGGTGCGTTCCGACGACCGCACGATGCGTTCCGACGACCGCCTCTCGCTTCTCGCCTCACGCTTCTCGCTTCTCGCTTCTCGCTTCTCGCTCGCGCTCCCCGCTCCCCGCTCCCCGCAACTCCCCGTAGTCAACGCATGGGGAACCCGGTAGCCTTGCGGGCATGTCCACCGCGCGCGCCGTCCTCCTGGCTGGGGTCTTCGCCGCCTTCGCCTTGCCCTCGGTCTCGACGATTGCGGGCGGTGCGTCCCCCACCACGGGCGGCCTGACGTTTGAGCGCGACGTGCGACCCATCCTCAAGGCGCACTGCTTCCATTGCCACGGGGAGTCCGACAAGGCCAAGGGCGGCATCGACCTGCGCCTGCGCCGACTCATGCTGAAGCCCGGCGACGAGGGCCCCGCATTGGTGCCCGGCAAGCCCGGCGAGAGCCGACTGTTGCACCTCGTGCGCACGGGCGAGATGCCCAAGGAGGGAAAGCCGCTCTCGGCCCAGCAGGTGTCGGTCCTCGAACGGTGGATCCAGCAGGGCGCACCCACGGCCCGGCCCGAGCCCGAGGAAGTTCCAGGGTTCGTCATCACCGAGGAGGAGCGCTCCTTTTGGGCCTTCCAACCCATCCGCCCGCCCGTCGTGCCCGCCGTCCGAGACGCCTCCCGGGTCCGGACGCCCATCGACCGTTTCGTGCTCGCGCGGCTGGAGACGGAGAACCTAGGCATGGCTCCCGATGCATCGCCCGCCGCGTTGGTCCGGCGCGTGACGTTCGACCTGACCGGGCTTCCGCCATCGCCCGAGGACGTCGAGGCCTTCGTGGCGAGGCCCACGGACGACGCCTATGCGCGGCTTGTGGACCGGTTGCTGGCATCGCCGGCCTATGGCGAGCGATGGGGACGGCATTGGCTCGACGTCGCGGGGTACGCGGATTCAAACGGTGGCGTCGAGGCGGACTCGGAGCGGCCGTGGGCGTGGCGTTACCGGGACTATGTCATTCGGTCGTTCAATGCGGACAAGCCGCTCGATGTCTTCATCGCCGAGCAACTGGCTGGCGACGAGCTGGCCCCGCCCCCGAGCGGCGACCTTCCGCCGGATGCCTTGGACCGGATCGTGGCCACCGGCTTCCTTCGCATGGCGCCGGATCCCACGGGCGACGGCCCGGCCGATGCCGTCCTTGCCCGGAACCAAGTGGTCGCCGACACGCTCCAGGTCGTGTCGTCCAGCCTCCTGGGCCTCACCGTCCAATGCGCCCAATGCCACGACCACCGCTACGACCCCATCCCGCAACTGGACTACTACCGATTGCGGGCGGTGTTCGAGCCGGCGTTCGACGTCGAGAGATGGAAGGCCCCGGCGCAACGATTGGTTTCGTTGATGCCGGCATCGGACCGGAAGGTGGCTGGCGACATCGAGGCCAGGGCCCAGGTCATCGACAAGGAGGCCCAGGAACTCCACGACCGCCTGATCGAGCAGTTCGTGCAGAAGCAGCTTCTCCTCGTTCCCGAGGCTCGGCGCGAGGCCGTGATGGCGGCGCGCAAGACCCCGGCGGACAAGCGGACCGACGCACACAAGGCCTTGCTCCGCGAGTTCCCCACCTTCCAGGACCACATCATCCTGGGCGAGGTGGACCGCGACGGGGCCAACAAGGTCCAGGAGGTCCGCACCCGCGCCGCCGCCGAGCGCGCCAAGAAGCCGGCCGACCCCATGGTCCATGCGCTGGTGGAGGAGGCGGGACGCAACGTCGCCACGGCCCTGTTTCATCGGGGTGATCCCCAGCAACCACGTGACAAGGTGGCCCCGGGCCTGCTTGCGGTGATGGGTCTCGCGGGCTTGCCCGACGCCATCCCATCGACCAACGCCACCCTTCGGACCACGGGCCGTCGCACCGAGCTTGCGCGTCGCCTCGTGCACCCCGGCAACCCCCTGACGGCCCGCGTCCTCGCCAACCGCATTTGGATGCATCATTTCGGCGTCGGCATCGTGGCCACGCCATCCGACTTCGGGGCCTTGGGCGAGCGCCCCACCCATCCCGAGCTGCTCGACTGGCTGGCCCATTCCCTGCGCTCCGGGGGGTGGAAGCTCAAGGACTTCCACCGCCTCTTGGTCACGAGCACCGTCTATCGCCAGTCCACCGTCCATCCCGAGGCCCAACGCATCGATCCCGACAACCGCCTCCTGGGGCGCGCCCGGCTTCGGCGCCTAGATGCCGAGGGCATCCGCGACGCGATGCTCGCCATCTCCGGGCGGATCAACCCGGAACCCTTCGGCCCGCCGGGGCCGGTTGCCGTGGATCCCCAGGGGCGCGTCGTGGCGGGCCGCCAAAAACGCGACGGCAACGGGGACGCCGTGGGCGTGGACGGCGCGCAGGGAGCGGAGTTCCGGCGCAGCGTGTACCTCCAGGTGCGACGCTCAACCCCGCTGGGGATGTTGGAGGCGTTCGATGCACCCGTCGTGAACCCGAACTGCGAGGCGCGTGCCGTGACGACGGTTCCCACCCAATCCTTGGCCATGCTCAACGACGTGTTCGTGGTCGAGCGCGCCCGCGACCTCGCCGCGCGCCTGCATCGCGAGGTGGGCGACGACGCCGTGGCGCGGATCGAACGGCTGTGGCGGCTCGTGTATGGGAAGCCGCCGACGACCGCGGAGCGGGACGGGGCCTTGGCCTTCACGTCGCGCCAGGCCGCCTTGATTTCCAGCAACGCCCCGAACACCGCCAACGGCTCCTCGAAGGCCCCCGCCAAGCCTGCGGACGTGGCCCCCACGCCGTCCGAGGCCGCCTTGGCCAGCCTGTGCCATGCGCTGCTGGGCTCCAACCGCTTCCTTTACCTCGACTGACATGCCCGCCCCATCGCATTTCACCGGTTGTGGTTCGCGCCGTCACTTCGTTCGGGCCAGCGCCTTCGGCTTGGGCTCCACGGCGCTGGCGTGGCTTCTCAACAAGGAAGGCCTGCTCGCCGCCCCGGTCCGGCCGGAATTGGAGCCCCGCACCCATGACCTCCGCCTCCGTCCGACGCATCACCCGGCCCGGGCCCGGGCGATGATCTCCATCCTCATGATCGGCGGTCCCAGCCAAATGGACCTGTTCGATCCCAAGCCCCTGCTTGCAAAGCGCGCCGGCGAACCGTTCCCCGGCGAGCTCAAGTACGACAACGCCGGCCAGGCCAGCGCCAAGATCCTTCCGGGCCTGTGGGAGTTTCGACGCCACGGCCAATGCGGCATGGAGCTGTCCACCTTGCTGCCGCATCTCGGGCAGGTCGCCGACGACATCTGCCTGATCCGGTCCATGCACACCGGGGTCAACAACCACGGCCAATCCCTGTACGCCCTCACCAACGGCCGCATCACGGCCGGCGCCCCCACCCTCGGAAGCTGGCTCTCCTACGGACTCGGCTCCGAAACGCAGGACCTCCCCACCTACCTCACGCTCACCCATCCCTCCGGCCTCCCGTTGCTCGCCGAGCACAACTGGTCCAACGGATGGCTCCCCTCCATCTACCAAGGGACCGTCGTTCGCCCCACCGAGCCGCGCCTGCTCAACCTTGATCCGCCCCCGTTCCTTCGGGGCGCGCCCCAGCAGGCGCAGCTCGACTACCTCCGCAGCCTCAACCAAGCCCATCGGGAGGGCCACCCCGGCGAGCTGGATCTTGAGGCCCGCATTGCCTCGTACGAGCTGGCTGCCCGCATGCAGGACTCCGCGCGCGAGGCCATGGACATCCGTTCCGAGTCACCCGCCACGCGCCGCATGTATGGCATCGACGACGACAAGACCCGCGACTACGGCACGCGTTGCCTGATTGCGCGGCGCTTGGTCGAGCGCGGCGTCCGGTTCGTGCAGATCGTCAACAACGGCCAAAGCTGGGACCAGCACAGCAACCTCTCCACCGCGCTCCCGGACCTGTGCCATCGCAGCGACCAGCCCGTCGCGGCCCTTGTGCGCGACCTCAAGGGCCGCGGGCTCTTGGATTCCACCGTCGTGCACTGGAGCGGCGAGATGGGCCGGCTGCCGGTCATCCAGAACGATGGGCCGAAGGAGAAGGTCGGGCGCGACCACAACACCTACGGTTTCTCCGCGTGGATGGCCGGCGGCGGCATCCGCGGCGGCATGACCTTTGGTGCCACCGACGAATGGGGGCACAAGGCCGTCCAGGACGTCGTCACACACCACGACTACCATGCCACCCTCCTGCACTTGTTCGGGCTCGACCACACGCGCCTCGTCTATCGGCGCGCCGGACGTGAGCTGTCCCTGACCGATGGCAAGCCCGCCCGCGTCGTCCGCGAAATCCTCGCCTGACCCCATCCGCCCCTTCGCCACTCGTCCTTCACCCTTCACCCTTCACCCTTCATCGCCCCGCCCATGAACCGCCGCGCCTTCACCTTGATCGAGCTTCTCGTGGTCATCGCCATCATTGCGATCCTGGCGGGCATGTTGCTGCCGGCGTTGGCCAAGGCGAAGGAGTCGGCCAAGCGGACCAAGTGCCTGAACAACCTGCGGCAGGTGGGCGTGGGCGTGTTGATGTACGCCGACGACAACCGGGACGTCTTGCTGCAGGCGCGGTTCAACGAGGTGCAGGTGTGCCTGAACCCTCCCGAGCGCAAGGCGGCGGCGACCGTCGGCTTGGTGGTGAACTCGAACTCCACCCCGTATTGGACGTGCCCCAACCGTCCGACGTTCCCGCAGTACGAGCCCGACTTCGACCAATGGGTGATTGGGTTCCAGTACTTCGGGGGCATTACCACGTGGAAGAACCCGGCGGGCAGCTTCCCGTCGCGGAGCCCGGTGAAGGCGAGCCTGTCGCAGCCGGGTTGGGTGTTGGCGGCGGACGCGGTGATGAAGATTGATGGCAAGTGGGGCGGGGGCCGCGACACGTCGTTCAAGGGGATGCCGCCGCACAAGGCGGCCGGCAACCTGCCCGTGGGCGGCAACCAGCTCTACATGGATGGCTCGGTCCGCTGGATGAAGTTCCAGCAGATGCTCTTCATCCACTCGTGGAACACGACGGGCGCGCGGGATGCGTACTTCCACCAGGACGACCTCGGCGAGCAACTCGCGGCCAAGGCCGCCCAGTTGCGCGCGCGATACTAGTCCCTCCCGCCGCACCCCTGCCGCCCCGGTCCGGCTCCGGCGTCACGCCTGTCCTGCCGCACCGCGGAGCGTTCGCGCCAACGCATCGAGGCAGCGTTGGTTTTCCGTGGGGGTGCCCACGGAGATGCGGATCCACTCGGGGAGGCCATACCCGCCCATGGGGCGCGCGATGACCCCTTGCCGCTGGAGCGCAGCGAACACCCCCGCGCCATCGCCCACGCGCGCGAGGACGAAGTTCGCGTGGGATGGAACGAAGGGCAGGCCCAGGCGACGCAGGCCCGACTCCAGTTGCGCGAGCCCGGCGCGGTTGTTGTCGCGGGTTCGAATCAGGTGCTCGCGGTCGTCGAGGGCGGCCAGCGCGCCGGCCTGGGCGATCGAGTTGATGTTGAACGGTTGCCGGGCCCGTTCGAACGCCGCGATGACGTCCGGAGCACCCACGCCGTACCCAAGCCGCAGTCCCGCGAGCCCGAACACCTTGGAGAACGTCCGCACCAGCAGCAGGTTCGGCATCGCGCCCGACCGCACCAGCGACAGGCAATCCACGGGGTCGTCGAGGAACTCCACGTAGGCCTCGTCCATCACCAGCAACACGTGCGGCGGCACGCCCGCGAGCAACCGGCTGACGTCCTCGCGCGACGTGAGCGTGCCGGTGGGGTTGTTGGGGTTCGCCAGGAACACCGCGCGCGTGGCGGGCGTGATGGCGCGAAGCATGCCCGGGATGTCCGCCTGGAAGCCCTCCAAGGCAGGCACGGATACCAGCTGGGCACCGAACAGCGCCGCCACGATCGGGTACACCGCAAAGCAATACTGGGACACCACGACC
Organism: uncultured Akkermansia sp.; assembly: GCA_964430505.1. Lineage (GTDB taxonomy): Bacteria > Verrucomicrobiota > Verrucomicrobiia > Limisphaerales > UBA9464 > UBA6176. The sequence continues at coordinate 42,396 of CAYSGH010000024.1, forward strand.
TCGGACCCGGGCCCCAGCAAGGCATGGCCGATGAACTCGAGGATCTCGTTGGAGCCGTTCCCGAGGATGATGTGCCCGGGCTCCACCCCCAGCTTGTCCGCCAACCGCGCCTTCACCCGGTGCGCGCTGCCATCGGGGTAAAGGTGCAGTTGCGCGAGCACGGCCTGCATCGCCTCGAGGGCCATGGGCGATGGCCCCAGAGGGTTCTCATTCGAGGCCAGCTTCACCACCGTGGCCGGGTCCAGCCCATGTTCTCGGGCGACCTCCTCGATGGGGCGGCCGGGCACGTACACGGGCAGGGATTCCAGGTGGGGGACGAACGACAACGCGCTCTTCTGCATGCGCCCCGAGACTTCCCGCCCTCCTCCGGCGCGGCAAGTGCTCGATGCGATGGGCAGGGCCCGGGTAGGGTAAACCCATGCAATCCCTCTGGATCCTCCCGTGCATCGCCGCGCTGGGCTTCGCTTGGCCCGCGCTTCGCGCCGCGCCCCTCCGTGACAAGACGCTGGTCGCGTGGGTGGCTCCCTCCAACCTCACCCAGCGCGGCGGGTCCGTCCTGACCTTGGACGACGCCCGTTCGCACTTTGACGGCATGGTCTTTGGGGAACTGGCCGCCGCGACGTGGATGGCCGGGAGCGACACCTTCCAGCGAACGGAGCGGAACCAAGCGCGCTGGCCCGCCGAGACCGCCGGGCCAACGGAGATCGTCCAACTGGCCATCGTGTACCGGGGCAACACCGTCCGGATCCTCCGCAACGGCAGCGAGGTGGCCCGCCACGACATCGGGGCCGCCCATGAGTTCCCCGAGTCCAGCGTCGTCATCATGGGCCCGAGGCACGACGGCAACTCCGACTTCTTCGCGGGAGCGATCGAGGATGTGCGCGTCTATGACGTGGCGCTTTCGGCCGAGGACGTTGCGGGCCTGCGTCCGAACGAGGCAGGGGCGACGCGCCCTTGGGCTTGGTGGACGTTCGACGACGCGCGGGCGACCGAGAAGACGGGCCGCATGACCGGAACGCGGCTGGTGGGCGGCGCGCGCGTGGAGGGTGGCCGGCTGATCTTGAATGGGGAATCCGCCGCGCTGTTTGCGTCGGCGGACGACGCGCTTGCTGGACGAATGGCCAGCCGGGCGGAGGCCCGTTCGCGGGCGACCCCGCCGGAGGAATGGGTCCTGAACTACCACCTGATGCACCCGGGTGGCGAAAGCCTCCCGGGCGACCCGAACGCGGCCTTCGCGCTCGATGGCACCTATCACCTGCACTACATCCTGGGCCATCCATGGCGCGGGCGTGGCTCGTTCTCGTTCGTGCACGTCACGAGCCCGGACATGCTGCACTGGACGTGGCAGCCCACCCAGCTCCAGCCGGCCTTCACGGGCCACGGCATGTTCAGCGGGACCGGGTTCCTGACGGCGGACGGTCGCCCGGCGGCCATCTATCACGGCGAATCCTCGGGCCGGAACCAGATCGCGATCGCCAAGGACCGATCCTTGTCCGGGTGGGAGCAGCCGTACCCGGTGGACGTGCGGAAGGCAGACGGGTCTCCAGAGGACATCCGGCATTGGGATCCGGACTGCTTTCGGATCGGGGACACGTACTACGCCATCTCGGGCGGGGAGAACCCGCCGTTGCTCAAGTCGAGGGACCTTCGCACGTGGACAAGGGTCGGGCCGTTCCTGCAACGGGACCTGCCGGACGTGGCGCGCGGCGAGGATGTGTCGTGCGCCAACTTCTTCCCGATCGGCGGCCGTTGGATGCTGCTGTGCATCTCGCACCACCTCGGCTGCCGCTACTACATCGGCGACTGGGACGCCCGGGCGGAGCAGTTCGTGCCTGCGCGGCATGGGCGCATGAACTGGCGGCGCGAGGGGCAGTCGCTGTTCGGGATGGGCTCGTGGCGCGTGGACTTCTTTGCGCCGGAGAGCCTGCTGACGCCGGATGGCCGCCGCGTGATGTGGGCATGGCTGGCGACGGTGGACCGGGACGACGGGGCGATGAGCCGGCTGACCTTGCAGTCGTTGCCGCGCGAGCTGGAGGTGCCCGCCGATGGCATCCTCCGGATTCGGCCGCTGCGTGAGCTGGAGACGCTGCGGCACGACCCCATGGTGATGGAGGACGTCGAGCTGAAGGATGTCTCGGGCGACCTCCGGCTGGACCGGACCCCGCCGGGGCGGAGGCTGGCGGAGCTGCCGGGCGAGTCCGTGGAGGTACGGATCACGGTCCCGAGGGCCGAGGCGGAGCGGAAGCTGTTTGGCTGGACGATGTTTGCGGACGGGAAGGGCGGGGGGCTGCCGTTGGTGGTGCGACCGGAGACGGGTGCGCTACGGCTGGGGACGACGGAAGCGCCGTTCGCGGTGGCAGACCTGCCGCCGGGCGAGGACCTCGTGTTGCGGGTGTTCATCGACCGTTACCTGGTGGAGGTGTTTGCGAACGACCGGCAGGCGATGGTGGCCTCGTTCCCGGGCTATGCGGGCCGGACCGCGTTGAACGCGTTCACCGTGGGTGCGGCGACGCGGCTGGCCAAGGTGGAGGTGTGGAAGCTGAAGCCGACGAACCAAGGGTTTCGGGAGGCGCAGGTACGACGGGTGTGGGAGCCGCGGCGCCAGTAGCGCGGGCCCGGGGGGACGAGGATCACGACCCGCGGATGGGCGACGCAGGCTCGTTGCGGCGGGCATCCTCGCCCGAGCGCGGGGGCGGGACGTTGAGCCGCCGATAGAGCCATGCCTCCAGGGGGCGCAGGGGCGCAAGCCACCGGTAGAAGGGGGAGTACAGGAGGCGGAGCCGGACCAGGGAAAGCAGCATGTTCAGGGAGGTGCGCGCGTTGAGCGCCACCTTGGAGCCGCTTTGGTCGGTCCAGATGGTGGGCACCTCTTGCACGGTGTAGCCCGCCCGGCGAAGCGAGAAGAGCAGGTTCACGTCGAAGGCGAGGTCCGCGAGGCGCAGGAAGGGCTGCACCCGTTCCACCGCCTCGCGTCGCATGACCTTTGCGCCGCATTGCGTGTCGCGGATGCCCATCCAGAAGAAGCCCTCCACGAAGGCATGGAACAGCCGGCTGGCCACGCGCCGGTCCTTGGCCTGGGCAACGTTCACCCGGGCACCGTCCATCCAGCGCGAGCCAATCACGGCGTCGGCCTCGCCCCGGGCACATCGCAGGACGAGATCCAGGAAGGCCTCCGGTGGCGTCGCACCATCCGCATCCACGTAGCCCACGAGGTCCGCCAAGGGCGCCAGCTTGAGCCCCTCGATCAGTGCGCCCCCCTTCCCGATGGGCGCGGGGAAGTCGAGGTGCGCGATGCTGAGGTGCCGCCGTTCCGCCTCGCGTACGACCCCAATGGTGTTGTCACGGCACCCGTTGAGGACCACCACCAACTGGAAGCGCCCGGGATAATGGCGCGCGAAGTGAACCGGGTACGATTCCAGCACGGGACCGATCCTTCCCTCCTCGTTGTAGGCGGGAATCAGCAAAAGGACGCTGGGGGCGGTCACGGTCAACACAGGCAACCTAACGCGGCGCCCGCCTCATCTGCCAGCCCGGCGAGCGAGGGTGTCCGGGTCGCCGCGGATCCCAGTGGGCCACGCCGGTGGCCGTTGCTCAGGGCGGGGGGAAAGCCTCGGTGCGTTCAGCCAAGCTTGGCCAGGACGGCGTCTGCAAGCGCCATGAACGCGTTCGCGGGCGCGCTGCCGGGTTGGCTGACCACCACGGGGATCCCGGCGTCGCCGCCTTGCCGCACGCCCATGTCGAGGGGGATTTCGCCCAGGAAGGGCAGGCCCCGTCGCTCGGCCTCGCGGCGTCCGCCGCCCTCGCCGAAGACATGCAGGCGGGAGCCGTCCGGGGCATCAAGCCAGGCCATGTTCTCGACGAGGCCGAGGATGGGGACCTGGACCTTCTCGAACATGGCGATGCCCTTGCGGACGACGCCGACGGAGGCTTCCTGCGGGGTGGTGACGACCACGCCGCCGTCGAGGGCCACGGTCTGGCAGAGGGAAAGCTGGGCGTCGCCGGTGCCGGGCGGAAGATCCACGACGAGGTAGTCGAGGTCTCCCCAGTCCACCTGGGACACGAACTGCTGGATGGTCTTTTGGATCATGGGTCCGCGCCAGATTACGGCTTGGTCGGGCTCGAGAAGGAAGCCCATGCTCATGAGCTTCACGCCGTGGGCGGTTGGCGGAATCAGTCGCTCGTCCCCGGAAATCAATGGCTTCTCCTGGACGCCCATCATCAGTGGGATGGACGGGCCATAGATGTCCGCGTCCATGAGGCCGACGCGCTGGCCCCGGAGGGCCAGGGCGCAGGCGAGGTTGACGGAGCAGGTGGACTTGCCCACGCCGCCCTTGCCGGAGGCGACGGCCACGACGCGTCGGATGCGCGGGTCCTTTTGGCGCTGGAAGACCCCGGCCGGTTGGGCGGCGGCGCCTTGCGGGGCGGGCACCTTGACCTGCACATGGGCGTCAGAAAGTCCCGGGAAGGCGTTGCGCAGCGCCAGGCGGGCATCGTCGGCGATTTGGCGGCCAATGTCCGGGTTGGGCGTTGTCAGCTCGATGAGGACGCCGACGGCGCTTCCATCGACTTGGATCTCGCGCACAAGCCCAAAGGACACGATGTCACGGCTGTAGCCAGGGTACTTGACGGAGCGAAGGACCTCGCGAATGGCGTCTTGGGTGAGGTTCACGGGAGCAACAAGGGCGGGTGGATGGCGTCGTGGACTGGGTGAAATAAGAAAGCCGCGACATGCAGCAGGCATGTCGCGGCGGATCGGATCAGCGGGCGATCACGGCATGGCGGGCAGCGCGCCGTGGGACGGTGCGTCCACGAGGGCGACGGCGTCCTTGCCCTTGCGTCCCTTGCCGTTGAGGGCGCGAAGGAAGGACACGATGGACTGGACCTGGTCGTCGTCGAGCTTTTGCCCGAGCTGAAGCCACGCCATCTCCCGCACGGCCTCCGCGAGCGACTTCATGGCGCCGTCGTGGAAGTACGGGGCGGTGAGGGCCACGTTGCGCAGCGCGGGGACCTTGAAGACATGAAGGTCCTCTTCCTCCTTGGTGATCTCGATCCGGCCCTTGTCGGCAAGGTTCTTGTAGGGGTTCACCGCCCCGACCTTGCGGAAACCGTTGCCGCCGATGGCAGGGCCGTTGTGGCAGGTTGTGCAGCCGACGGAGACGAAGGTCTCGAGTCCCTTTTGCTCGGCGGCGGAGAGGGCCTTGTCATTGCCCTTGAGGAAGTCGTCGAAGCGATCGTGGGTGACGAGGGTGCGCTCGAAGGCGGCGATGGCCTTGGCGAGGTTGTCGTAGGTAAGCGGGGAGGCTTGGTCGGGAAAGGCCTTGGCAAAGTCCTTCTTGTAGGAGGGAATGCCGGAGAGCTTCTCGATGACGGCGGCCTCGCTGGGCATGGCCATCTCGCCGGGGTTCAGGATGGGGCCCTTGGCCTGGGCCGCGAGGTCGGCGGCACGCCCATCCCAGAATTGGGCGAGGTGGAAGCCAGCGTTGAGGGTGGTGGGCGAGTTGCGCCCGCCGCGCTTCCCAAATGCACCCGGCGAGGTGGGCTCCAGGTCCACGCCCGACTTGCCGCCATCCACTTGGTGGCACGAGTTGCAGGACTGGCTGTTGTTCGCGGACAGCCGCTTCTCGAAGTAGAGCTTCTTGCCCAGCGACACGAGCGCCGGGGTGTCGTTCTCGGCTCCGGGCATCTTGTCGGGAAGGGGCGCGAGGACCTCGAGGGCCTTCTTTCGGAGATCGGAGGGCGACTGGGCGACCACGGTGGTCGTGGCGGCCGCAAGAACGGACAGGAACAGGATTCGCTTCGTCATGGCGGGTAGAGTGTTGCATCTCGGCAAACGTGCAACCGTGGGAGTTCGCATGCTTCGGGTGCCGCGATGAAAACGACTCCGCCGAAACCGCAAAAGGCATCCCATGCATCCCGGCTACCGGGGCGTTGCCAGGCTCCCGCCTCCGCACAAATCCCGTCGGAAATCCGCCATGCTCTGGACCTTCATCGCCAGCTGGGCCAGTCGCATTAGCTCGGAGCCATCGGACAACGCCTCCATCGCCTGGGTGGTTGCGGCATCGCATGGCCCGAAGCGCGTTGTTAGGATTCCCAGGAGCAGCTCCCGCGCGGCAGCGCAGCGACCTTCTTGAAGGCCCTCCTGCCGACCCTGTTCGCGGCCTTCCTCGCGGCCATCTTCCCACACCACCGTCTCGTAAGGACTCCTCA
>CAYSGH010000025.1:0-8086 GCA_964430505.1 uncultured Akkermansia sp.
GCCACGTTCACGGGCGACATGGTGCACGAGTCTGCCCGGCACGCCCGGGAGCAGCGTCGGTACTATGCCCGGTGGCTGGACTCGGAGGACCCGTTGGTGGTGGCGAACGCGATGCTGATCATCATCGGGCGGGCCTTGAAGATGTTGAAGGCGCAGATCGAGGCCCAAGGCGCGGCCTTCGAGCGCACGGGCGGGTTCAGTGAGCGTTTGGTGGCGCGTCGGCTGGCTGCGCGCGAGGGAATCGCCCCGGGCGATCCCGCCCCAGAGTGCCCCCAGTGCGGCCTGCCGATGCGGCCGAGAAGGTCCGCCCGCGGCGAGTTCTGGGGCTGCACGGGCTTCCCGGCATGCCGGGGGACGCTGCCGCTGGGGACGGCTGGGGCCGGGGGAGCGGGGGACGCGGGGGGGGGCTCGTTGACCCGGTTGACCGGGTTGACCTGGTTGACCGGGTCAACGCGGTCCATGCGGTCCATGCGGTCCATGCGGTCCATGCGGTCAATGCGGTCAACGCGGTCAACCCCGTCCGGCCCAGGTCCTGCCCGCGCCCGGAAGGAAGCTTGGCGACGCGGCGGGGTTTCGGGGACAACCTAGGCGCATGGAGCGCAAACCTTGCGGGGGACGTGTGGCCGGGCTTGCCGTGGCCGTTGCGTGGGGCGTCGGGCTGTGGACGAGCCAACCCGCCACGCACGCCGGCGCGGCCGACGCCCCGTCCATGGACGCGGCGCGCATGCTCCGGGATGTCTCGACGCTGGCGTCGGACGCCTTCGAGGGGCGCGGGCCGGGCTCTCAGGGGGAGGAACGCGCCGTGGCTTACCTCGTGCAGGAGTTCCAGAAGGCGGGGCTGAAGCCGGGGATGCCCGACGGCTCGTGGACGCAGGAGGTGCCGATCATCGGCGTGCGTTCCACGTTCACGGCCTCATGGACGTCCGACGGCGCGCGCCGCGACCTCGTCTTCCCGCAGGACATCGTGGCGTGGTCGGCGCAGACCAACGCCGTGTCGCGCGTGCCGGAGTCCGACATGGTCTTCGTGGGCCACGGCGTGACCGCGCCGGAATACGGATGGGACGACTACAAGGGCGCGGACGTTCGCGGCAAGACGGTGGTGATCCTCGTGGGCGACCCGCCCGTGGCGGACCCGCGCAAGCCCGGCGAGCTGGACCCGCGGATGTTCGGAGGGCGCGCCATGACCTACTACGGCCGCTGGACGTACAAGTACGAGGAGGCGGCGCGGCGCGGCGCGGCGGCGGCGTTGCTGGTCCACGAGACCAAGGCGGCCGCGTACCCGTGGTTCGTCGTCGTCAACTCCTGGGGCCGCGAGCGCTTCGAGCTGGAGGCGGACACGGACCCGAAGGTGGTGCTGGCGGGCTGGCTGAGCCTCGACACGGCCAAGGAACTGTTGAAGGCCAACGGGCTTTCCTACGACGACGCGGCGGCGCTGGCCGTGCGGAAGGACTTCCAGCCGCGCGTGCTTCGACAGCGGTTCGCGGCGGAAAGCCAGCAACAGGTGCGGCGCGTCGTCTCGCGCAACGTCGTCGCCCGCGTCCCCGGGTCGCGGCGTCCCGACGAGTCCGTCGTGTACTCCGCGCACTGGGATCACCTGGGCCGCGATGCCAAGGCCGACGGCGACGGCATCTACAACGGCGCGGCGGACAACGCCGTGGGCGTCGCCGGGCTGCTGGAGCTGGCGCGGGCCTTTGGCGGGGAACGCAAGGCTCCCGTGCGCAGCGTGGTGTTCATGGCTCCCACGGCCGAGGAGCAAGGCTTGCTGGGCGCGCGCCATTACGCCCGCAACCCGCCGTGGCCCGCCCGGGGCGTCGTCGCCAACATCAACATCGATGGGATGAACACGTGGGGTCGCACCCGGGACGTCCGCCAGATCGGGCAGGGCCACTCGAGCCTCGACCGCGACTTGGAACGCGCCGTGCGCGCCCAGGGCCGCAAGGTGCTCGCCGACGCCAACCCCGAGCGCGGGATGTTCTACCGGAGCGACCACTTCGAGTTCCTCCGCGCGGGCGTGCCCGCGTTGTACATGAAGGCGGGCGACGACTACGCGGACCATCCGCCGGGCTACGGCCAGCAGAAGGTCACGGAGTACATCGACCGCGACTACCACAAGCCCAGCGACGAGGTGAAGGAGGGCTGGGACCTGCGCGGGGCGGCGGAGGACCTTGGGGTGTTGCACGCCGTGGGAAGGGGGCTTGCGAACTCCGGCGCGTGGCCGCGCTGGAGCCGGTCCAGCGAGTTCCGCGAGGCGGGCCTGCGACGCCGGTCGGGCCGTTGATCGAAGGCCACGAGCGAATGGCCATGGGCGCGCCCTTGCTCCGCTTCGAGGGGTTCACGCTGGAGCTGGCGACGGCGTCGGGCTGGGTTCGCGTGCTCGACGGGATCGACCTTGCGGTGGGCGAGGGCGAGGCCTTGGCGTTGGTGGGCGAAAGCGGCAGCGGCAAGACCCTGTGCGCCCAGTCGGTGACGCGGTTGATGCCGTCCGGGGTCGCGCGTTGCACCGCCGGCTCCGTCCGGCTGGCGGGCGTGGACGTGTTCCAGTCCCCGGAGCGCATGCTCCGGCCGCTGCGTGGGGGCGTGGCGGGGCACGTGTTTCAGGAACCGGCCGCCGCGCTCAACCCCGTCCTGCGCGTGGGCGACCAAGTGCTCGAGGCGCTGCGCCTGCACCGGCCCGGCGAGGCCAGCCGCGCCGAGGTCGTCCGATGGCTGGCGCGGGTGGGCATCCCCGCGCCGGAGGAGCGCGCGCGCCAGTTTCCGCACGAGCTTTCGGGCGGGTTGCAGCAGCGGGTGACGCTGGCCATCGCGTTGGCCCCGCGCCCGCGCCTGCTCGTGGCCGACGAGCCCACGACGGCCCTCGACGTCACCGTGCAGGCACAGGTGCTCGACTTGCTGGCGTCGCTGCGGCGCGAGCTGGGCATGGCGATCCTTCTGGTGACGCACAACCTCGGCGTGGTGGAGGGCCTCGCGGACCGCGTGGCGGTCCTGTACGCCGGGCAGGTGGTGGAACACGGGCCCGCGCGGGACGTGCTGGCGCGGCCGTTGCACCCGTACACGAGGGCGTTGGTCGAGTCGGTGCCGAGGTTGGGCCAGTCGGCGTCGAGGCTGGGCTCGTTGCCGGGCTCGGTTCCAGCGCCCGGCGCGTGGCCGGTTGGGTGTCGGTTTCACCCGCGTTGCCCGCAGGCGCAGCCGACGTGCGCGGGGGAGCAACCGCCATGGCTCGCGCTCGCGGACGGGCGTGGCGTGCGTTGCCCGTTTGCGGGCCAGGAGGCGCGCGGATGACAACGTTGCTGGAGGTTGATGGCGTGCGCGTGGAGTACCCGGCGAACGTCGATGGCTGGGGCCGGGCGCGGGCGCGCCTGCGGGCCGTGGATGGGGTGGGCCTGCGGGTCGGCGCAGGGGAGGTCGTGGGGTTGGTTGGGGAGAGCGGTTGTGGCAAGAGCACCCTGGGCCGGGTGATCGTGGGGTTGGAGGCGCCGACGGAGGGGACGGTCCGGTTTGAGGGTCGCGACGTCACGGGCCGTGCCGGGACGCCGGGGTTGCAGATGGTGTTCCAGGATCCATTGGGCTCGCTGGACCCGAGGTGGACGACGGCGGAGATCGTGGCGGAGCCGTGGCTGGCGCGGGGCGAGCGGCCGACGCGCGCGGCGCTGCGTGCGCGGGCGTTGGCGTTGGTCGCGGAGGTGGGGCTCGACGCGTCGGCGCTGGACCGGTTCCCGCACGCCTTCAGCGGCGGGCAACGGCAGCGCATTGGGATCGCGCGCGCTTTAGCCGCGAGCCCGCGCTTGCTGGTGTGCGACGAGGTGGTGAGCGCGTTGGATGTCTCGGTGCAAGCGCAGGTGGTGAACCTTCTGGCGCGGCTTCGTGCCGAGCGAGGCCTGGCGATGGTGTTCATCTCGCACGACCTGGCGGTGGTGGAGCACGTGAGCCAACGCATCGCGGTGATGTACCTGGGTCGCATCGTGGAGGAGGGGCCGGCGAGGGAGGTGTGCGCGCGCCCCTTGCACCCGTACACCCAGGCGTTGCTGGCGGCGGTCCCGGAACCGGGTCGGCCCCGGTCCGCCGTGCCCGTGCATGGCGAGCCGCCGTCGCCCCTGTCGCCGCCGCCCGGTTGCCCGTTCCACCCGCGTTGCCCGGTGGCGACGGATCGTTGCCGCCGCGTGCCGCCGCCGTGGACGGAGCCCGCGCCGGCCCATCGTGTGGCTTGTCACGCGGCGGGGCCGTGGAGTTGAGTCTGCCACGAATCCAGTTCTGCCTTGCCTTTCGAGACCTCCTTCGCACCCTGCCCCGCTGAAATGAGCAACGCGCACCTGGAGCCCGAGAAGGAATCCTCGATGCAGATCGACTTGCTGGCCTGGTACGAGGTCAACAAGCGGAATGTCTTTGCAGGCATCGGACTGATGGTCGTGGTCATCGGGGCCACGATGATCTACCGGCACATGCAGGAGTCGAAGGTCCGCGACGCCAGTTCTGCCCTCCTTGAGGTGGTCCAACCTGGCCGCAGTGAGGAGGCCAAGCTGGACGTCTCCAAGCTCCTGGCCGTTGCGCAGCAACACTCCGGTGCTCCCGCGGCCGTCCACGCCACGTTGCTGGCCGGACGCGAGCTGTTCGTGGCCGGCAAGTTTGCCGAGGCGCGCGCCCAGTTCGAGAAGGCGGCCGGCGAACGCAACGTCCTTGGGGCCATCGCCCTCTACGGCGTCGCCACGTGCATCGATGCCGAGAAGGGCGGGGCGGAGGCCCTCGCCGCCTACCAGTCCGTCATTTCTCATCCTGCCGCGTCGCTCGTGGCCGGGCAGGCGCGGATCGGCAAGGCCCGCGTGCATGAATCCCTGAATCAACACCGCGAGGCCCTCGCCCTCTACGACGAGCTCGCCAAGGACAAGGACCGCGACGTGGCCGGTGACGCCCTCCGCCAAAGGGCCGCGTTGCTCAAGGCCCACCCGGAACTCGACAAGCCCGCCGCGCCGGCCGCCGCCACCCTCACCAACGCGTTGAAGGTGGGCCCAGCCCCCGCGCCCGCCCCGGCTCCGGCCAAGCCCGGGCAGTAGTCATTCCTCTCCCATCCATGCCCGAGCCGGGCATCATCGACGTGGCCGCCGGGTTGGTGTGGCGCGGTCGTCGCCTGCTCATCACGCGCCGGCCCCAAGGCAAGCACCTCGGTGGGCTTTGGGAGTTTCCCGGCGGCAAGGTTGCGCCGGGCGAGTCCTGGGAAGAGGCGCTCGTTCGTGAGTTGGTCGAGGAGGTCGGTCTGCGGGTCGTTCCTCTTCACCTGTACGAGGAAGTCGTCCACGCCTACCCGGGCAAGACGGTTCGTCTGCGCTTCTTTGTTTGCTTGGCCCCCGAAGACGGCGAGGCGCGCCCCATCGAATGCGACGCCGTGGCATGGGTCGGCCGCGAGGAGTTGTGCCGACACGACTTCCCGCCCGCCGACGAGCGCCTCCTGCAACGGCTGATGGCCGACGATGGTCTGTGGGGTGCGACGAGTTCTTGAGCCCCGGGTTTTTGGAATTGGCATCGCCCGGCCGACGGGGGCGCGGCACGATGCCGCCATGGACGGGCGCACGGTCTACATCGTTGCGGGGGATCCGAGCGGGGATGAGCTGGCTGCGGATGTTGTGCGAGCGTGGCGCGAGATCGAGCCCGGCCTCCGCTGCGTCGGGGCCGGCGGGCCCGCGTTGGCGGCGGCGGGCATGGAGCTGCGAACCGACCTCACCCGTCATGCCGTGATCGGGCTGTGGGAGGTGCTGCGTCGGCTGTGGACGTTTCGACGACTGTTCCATGACCTCGTGGAGCATTGCGTGGCCACCCGGCCTGCCCTCGTCCTCGGCGTGGATTTCGGGGGGTTCAACCTGCGTTTTGCCAAGGCCATCCGGAGACGCGCGCGCGGCGTGCCGGGCTGGAACCCGTGGATCGTCCAACTGGTGTCGCCCCAGGTATGGGCCTCTCGCCCGGGCCGGGCGCGCACCCTGGAGCAAACCCATGACCTGCTCCTGTCCATCCTCCCCTTCGAGAAGGAGTGGTACGCGCGCCGTGCCCCGGCCCTGCGCGTCGAGCACGTCGGGCATCCCTTGGTGGACCGTTGGAGCGGACGCGACCGGTCGCCCGTGGCGACGGAGGTTCCCGAGGTCCTGCTGCTTCCGGGCAGTCGCGCGGGCGAGCTGGAGCGTCATGTGCCCGTGCAGGTGGAGGCCCTGCGGATCCTTGCGGGAGCCGCCTCGTTCCGGCCGCGCATGGTGGTGCCGTCGGACCGCATGGCGGCCTTGGCGACGCGGCTTTCGCGGGAGGTTGTGAAGCCGGAGGTGGGCGGCCTGGGCGAGGCGTTGCGCCGCGCGACGTTGGCCATCGCCTCGACGGGCACGGTCACGCTGGAGTGCGCGTGGCATGGGGTGCCGACGCTGGCGATGTACCGGACGTCGTGGCTGACGTACCAGGTCGGGCGCCGCCTGGTGACGGTCCCGCACTTGGCGATGCCGAACCTGCTCGCGGGCGAGGAGGTCATGCCGGAGTTCATCCAGGGAGCCGCGACCCCGGCCGGGATCGCGGCGGCGGCGCAGCGCTTGCTGGGGAACCCGGAGGAACGCGCGGCCCGGCGGAGTCGTTTGCTGGCGGTGGCCGCGCAACTGGGGCAACCCGGATCGGCGCGTCGTTCCGCAGGTTGCCTTGCGGCCTTGCGGGAGCGCCCCGCAGCCAGTCGCCAGACGTCGGCGCGGGCCGCGTTCACGCTGGTGGAGCTGTTGGTGGTGATCGCGATCATCGCCGTCCTCGCGGGCATGTTGCTCCCGGCGTTGTCGCGCGCGAAGGCCCGCGCCCACGGCATCCAATGCGTCAGCAACCTTCGCCAGCTCGGGCTCGCCAACTTCATGTACGTCAACGACCACGGGCACACGATCCCGTATCGGCTCGACGACAACCTGTGGATGCGAAGCCTGGTCCGGCTCTACGCGCAGGTGGACAAGGTCCGCCTTTGTCCCGCCGCGCCCTACAGCAAGCGGTTTCCGGCCGGGAGCGCCAACACCGCGTGGGTCTGGCCCCTCAGCAACGAGGTCAACCCCGCCACCGGCGAGCCGCGCTGGACCGGCAGCTACGCGCTCAACGGCTGGATGTACCACGGCGACTGGACCGTCCAGGACCGACGCCCGCCCACCGCCAACGCCTTCCGCAACGAGGGCGACATCCGGTCCCCGTCCACCACGCCCGTGCTAGCCGACGGCAGTTGGGTGGATGCATGGCCGCGCGAGGCCGACCGCCCGTCGCGCGACCTGCGCATGGGGGTGACGGCCGACACGGCCGGCACGATCGCCGTCCTCACGATTGCCCGGCACGGGTCCGGGCTCGCCGGGCTCCCCAAGAACCTCCCGCCCGGGCAGCGTCTTCCCGGCGCCATCCAGCTGTCGTTTGCCGATGGCCATGCGGGGCTCGTGCCTCTTGAGCAGTTGTGGACGCTGAACTGGCACCGGGAGTGGCAGGTGCCCGCCACGCGGCCGCGGTGAGGCTCGGGCCGGGCCTACCTTTGCTTGCTGCGTCGCACCCGAGCGCCGCGACGGCACCGGAGGAAGTCCTCGATCAGGCGCACGTGGAGATGGTCCTTGTCACGGCCCACGGCGCGCTTGCTGCGTTGGATGCGTCGCAGGCCCAGCACACGGACCTTCCGGCCGCCGATTTCCGCGCGCACCGCATGGCGTGACTCGGACTGGAAGGTCTCCAAGCCGGTGACGGTATGGACGAGGTTCACGGGTCGTCCGTCCTCCAGGTAAACCACCGTGTTGGCTCCCACGGTGGCGCCTGCGCGCCGCGCGATGTTGAGGACCCGCATGGACGAGCGCGGGGGAAGATTGATCCAAAGGTGGATGTCGAGGGTGCTGCCCATGACGCCTTGGGCAATGGCCGCCGACATGCCGATGATCAGGTACGGGATGGCCTCGGACTCGAGGGCTTCCAGTAGCCGGCCGAACGCATCTGGCGTTCCCAAAGGTCCCAACGTTCCTGCGGCGTCGCCGCCATCCCGAGGGCGTGCAGCGACTTCTCGCCGTCGTCCAGGCCGCGCACGCCCCGCAGACGACGCAGCATTCGGGCGGCGCGGACGGGCAAC
>CAYSGH010000025.1:8186-48117 GCA_964430505.1 uncultured Akkermansia sp.
CAGGCCGCGCACGCCCCGCAGACGACGCAGCATTCGGGCGGCGCGGACGGGCAACAGCTCGGTTCGGTCGGGCGCGCGGTGAAGTCCATCGACCCGGCCGCCGCCCTTCCTCCGTTTGACCCCGGGGCCTTCCGGCATAACCTCGCCGCCCATGTCGAAGCCGAGCGGCGCGTCCGCGCGCCAGGGTCCCCGCTGCATCCGCCTCCGTGGGGTGCGCCAGAACAACCTGCGCAACCTGGACCTCGACCTGCCCATGGGCCGCCTCGTGGTGGTCACCGGGCTCAGCGGCTCCGGCAAGAGTTCGCTGGCCTTCGACACGCTCTACGCGGAGGGCCAGCGCCGCTACATCGAGACGTTCTCGCCGTACGCGCGGCAGTTCTTCGACCGCATGGACAAGCCGGCCGTGGATCGCATCGAGAACATCCCGCCCGCCATCGCCATCGAGCAGCGCAACGCCGTCCGCACCACGCGCTCCACCGTCGGGACCATGACGGAGTTGTCCGAGCACTCGAAGGCCCTGTGGCACCAGCTCTCCGTGCTGCATTGCCGCCAATGCCACCAGCCCGTGCGGCGCGAGCCCCCGCAGGTCGTGTGGTCCGAGGCGTCCGCCCATGCGTCCCTGGCGACGCGTGGGATGGGGGTGACCGAAGCCCCGTTGGAAGGTTCGCACCGCGATGGCGGCGTGCTGCACGACGTGTCCGTGGGCTACGCCGTCCCGGGCGCGCCCGTTGCCAAGCCGGGTGCGGGCGCATCGGAATGGCTCGTCACCTTCGACTTGCCGTTGTCGGACAAGCTGACCGTGCCGGAGCAACTCGCGCTGCTCGGCAAGCAAGGTTTCGCGCGCGTGCTGTGGGAGGGTGCGGTCCGTCGCCTCGCGGACGTTGCCGAGGACCTTGCGGCGCGTCCGCCCTTGGCCCTGGTGGTGGTCGTGGATCGCGTTCGCATGGGCGAGGCCGGGCGGGCGCGCTTCGTCGAGGCGTGCGAGCAGTCGTATCAGTTCGGGCGAGGTCGCCTTGTCCTCCGGCATGCCGACGGCACCCCGTGGCGTGCGTTCAGCGCCGGGTTTCATTGCGCCGCCTGCGACGTCGAGTACCGGGAGCCCACGCCCGCGTTGTTTTCGTTCAACCATCCCGTCGGGGCCTGCCCCGAGTGCAAGGGCTTCGGGCGCGTCATCGGCATCGACCCCAACCTCGCGGTGCCGGACCGTTCGCGGACGCTGGCGGGCGGGGCGGTGAAGCCATGGCAATCGGGCATGAGCGCCGAGTGCCAGGCGGACCTCGCCCGGGCCGCGCGCAAGGCGGGGGTGCCCATGAACGTCCCGTTCGCGGAGCTTTCGGAGTCGCATCGGCGCTGGGTGATGGACGGGGACGACGACTACGACGCCGACGACCCGGCCCGGAGCTGGCCGCGGCTTTGGTACGGGGTGAAGGGCTACTTCCGCTGGCTCGAAGGCAAGGCGTACAAGATGCACGTGCGCGTCTTGCTGTCGCGGTACCGGAGCTATCGCACGTGCCCGGCGTGCGAAGGGCGCCGCTTCAACCCGGACTCGCTGCTGCACCGGCTGCCGTTGCCGACGGGGATGCGTTCGGGCGGTGGCGAGCCGTCGATCACGCTGGCGGAGTTCAACGGATGGCCTGCCAACCAGGCGTTGGAATGTGTTGGGGCCCTCGCGAGCCAGCATCGTCCCGCGCCGCACGAGCCCCTGGGGCAGGTCCTGGGCGAGATGCAGGCGCGGCTGGCCTACCTTGTTGAGGCCGGGCTGGGCTACCTCACTTTGGATCGTCCCACGCGCACGCTTTCCGGCGGTGAGACCGCCAGGGTGAACCTCACCACGTGCCTGGGATCGCGCCTGGTCAACACGCTGTACGTCCTCGACGAGCCCTCCGTGGGCCTCCATCCGCGCGACACCGAGCGTCTGGTGCGCATCCTGGCGCGTCTCCGCGACCTCGGGAACACCGTCGTGGTCGTCGAGCACGAGCCCGCCGTCATGCGTGCCGCCGACCACCTGGTGGACCTGGGTCCCGGGCATGGCGAGACGGGCGGCTCCATCGTGTTCGACGGTCCGCCCTCGCGCCTTGCGGAAGCCACGCAATCGCTGACCGCGGACTACCTGCTGGGGCGACGTTCGCTTCCCGTGCCGCCGCGAAGGCCGGTGCGCATCGACGTTCCCCTGGAGCCGGCCCTCCGGTTGCGCCGTGCATCGCGGCACAACCTTCGCGACCTGTCCGTGGACATCCCGTTGGGCCGCCTCGTCGTCATCACGGGCGTGTCGGGCTCGGGCAAGACGACGTTGGTGCGCGAGGTGTTGATGCCCCTCCTGGAGTCGCGGCTCGGCGGCGGGGGTGCCGAGGCCGCCGAGGGCGACGGCGAGGAGGCGGAGGGGGGCGCCGAGGCTGCGCGCGGCGAGGGCATCCGATGCGCGGAGCTCCTGCCGGTTCCGTGGCTGGCCTCGGTGTTGCTCGTGGACCAGGCATCCCTGGGGCGGACGCCACGGTCCAACCCGGCCGTGTACGTCGGGGCCTTCGACCATGTTCGTGCAACGTGGGCCGCGTCGCCCGCCGCCAAGGCGCGCGGGATGGCCGAGGGTGCCTTTTCGTTCAACTCGGCCCAGGGCCGCTGCGCCCGTTGCGGCGGGGCGGGGCACGAGAAGATCGAGATGCAGTTCCTCTCCGACGTGTACGTGCGCTGCCCGGCCTGCGATGGGCGGCGGTACCAAGGACATGTCCTCGACGTGAAGGTGGATGGGCCGTCCGGGTCCGCGTGGTCGATCGCGGACCTGCTGGGCGCGACCGTCGAGGATGCCGTGGCGTTCCTGGACGCGCTGGAAGGGTGCCGTTCCGCGACGCGCGCGGCGTCGCGGCTGCGTCACCTCATCGACGTGGGCCTGGGATACCTGCGGTGCGGCCAGCCGGTGAACACGTTGTCGGGGGGCGAGTGCCAGCGGCTGAAGCTTGCGAGCCACCTTGCGGAGTGGGGCGACCAACCCGGGCAACGCGCCGGAAACCCCACCTTGTTCGTGTTCGACGAGCCCACCACCGGACTGCACTTCGACGACGTCCGCGTCCTCGTGGGCGTGTTCCATCGTTTGGTGGAGGCCGGCCATTCCGTGCTCGTGGTCGAGCACAACCTCGAGGTGGTGAGGCAGGCCGACTGGCTCATCGACCTCGGCCCGGGTGCCGGATCGGAGGGCGGCCTCGTGGTGGCGACGGGCACGCCCGAGGTCGTGGCGGCGCACCCCGGGAGCATCACGGGGCGGTTCCTGCGCGAGGAGCTTCCTCCGCGTTCCGAAGCCGCCACACCAACCACAGCGTGAGCAGCCCGGAAGCGGCCGCCAGCCATCCGAGCCGGCCGTAGCCCAGCAGTCCGCCCGAAGCGGTTCGCGTCACCAAGGCCCCGCCAATGGTGGCGCTCAGGCCGCCTGCGAGGTCGCGGACGCACGACGCGAGGCTCATGAAGGCGCCCCGGTCCCGGGCGGCGACCGTCGTGGACAGCAACGCCTGCGCCGGCACGAACCGTCCGCTGCCGAACACGAAGTAGCTTCCCGCCAACGCCACCACGAGCCATGCCGGCATCGTCCCCGGCAAGGCAATCCCCAGCGTCACCGGTATGGCCGCCGCCACCAGCCATGCGAACACGCGCTGGCGACCATGCCGGTCCGCCAAACGGCCGATCCATGGGCCCGTCCATGCCGAGGCCGCGCCGCCGACCATGTACACCAAGGGGACGGAACGTTCCGGCAGGCCGAGGTCCCCCACCAGGTGCGGGGCCAGCAGCGGGATGATCGCGAAGTGCCCGAACACGAGGAGCGCCATGAAGGCCAACCCGCAGCCGACGGCTGGTTGCGCCAGCAAGGACAGCATCGACGCAACCCCGGCCGGGGCGCCGGGCGCCGACAGGTGCGCCCGCACCGGCGGAAGCATCCGTGCCAGCATCCACCCGTTCGCCGCCACCAACGCGGCCAGCGCGACAAACGGGGCCTGCCATCCCAGGCCTTGTGCCAGCACCAACCCCAAGGGCACCCCCATGGCCGCCGCGGCGGAAAACGCCGTTGTCAGGATCCCCATGGCCGCGCCCCGCCTTCCTGGGGGCACCAAGTCCCCCACGATCGCCATGACCGTGGTGCCCGCCAACCCGCCTGCGAGCCCGCTGAAGCCGCGCGCCCAGAGCAGTTGCGTCGGCGTCCGCGCGCAGGCGCACGCGAGCGACGCGACGCAGAACGCGCCGTGAAACCAAAGCAGCAGGCGTCGGCGGTCGAAGCGATCCATCCACGGTGCCGCGATGAAGCCACTGACCCCCGCCACCACGGTGTACACCGAGACGAGGCGATTGAAGGCGGAAGGCTCCAGGGACCAGAGCCGCATGAACCCCGGCCCCAGCGGCATGAGGATCATGAAGTCCACGACGTGCGCGAACTGCACGGCCGCCAGCAGCCACAACACCCCCCTTTCTCGGCGCCCTTCCAACATCCCCGGGCGCATCGTGCGCCGTCCGCGGTGATTGGCACGCTTCGTTTGCCCGGGGCGTCGCCGAACGTTGCATGGTTTTCCCGCAAACGTCACGACCCAGCAAACGGGGATTGACCTTGTCGCGTCGCCCCGCCCATCGTCACCCCGTTCTCCCTCCGGGCGCGCTCGCACCAAAGAAACAGAGTGAGTTGTACGCGCGGCCCGGCCATGGGCGGACGCGTGGTGCGAATGCACGACCCGAAGGGGGGTGACGATCAATGCCAGCCAAGAAGGCTCCTGCAAAGAAGGCCGCGGCGAAGAAGCCCGCAGCCAAGAAGGCTCCTGCAAAGAAGGCCGCGGCGAAGAAGCCCGCAGCCAAGAAGAAGTAACGTTTCCACCAACCCAAGGCGGAGAGCCCACGTTCATCGCGGGCCCTCCGCCTTGGTCATTTCAACAGGCGCCAGGTCGTCGGCCCCAAAGCCAGGCAGCCCTCCCCCAGCACCCGTGCCCGCAACCCGCCTTGACCCTTGAGGAACGCCTCGGCGCCCGCCCCCACCGCGACGTCCATCCATGCGCAGGGCCGACACTCCTCGACGCCCTCGAACCCCACGCCGCCCAACTCGAACCTCCGGCCCACCCACGCGTTCAGGTCCACCCCGTCCAACACGATGTTGCGCCGGCACACCGACGCCTCGCGCCGCACCCCGAGCGCCTCGCACAAGGCCCGGTGCACCTCCGCCGAGTAGAATGTCACCTGCCCCTTGTACCCGGGCGCGTGGTCGAGGAAACGGTCCCCCTCGATCCCACGCCCGGCCAGCAATCGGATCCGCTCCACCGACTCCATCGCGTGCGTTCCGGGGTCCAGGCCGAAGCGGCCCACGAAGTTGTGCCCGCTCGAACGATGCAGCCCCACGATGACCGCCGTCGTCATGACCCCTCGCGTGTCAGGACCGCCACGTAGGCCCCGTCCGTCCCGTCGGCCACCGGCGTCAATGCCCGTTCCTTCTCCAGCTTCCATCCCGTGTGGCTTGCCACGAACGAGCGGGCGACGGCCTCGTTTTCCTCCGGTTCCAGGCTGCACGTGGAATAGACCAGCGTGCCCCCGGGCCTCACGTATCGGGCCGCGCGGTCCAACACCGCGCACTGCGCCGCCGCCAAGCGGTCCACTTCCGATGCCTCCAGCCGCCATCGCAGCTCCAGGCGCCGCCGCAACACGCCCGTGTTCGAGCACGGAGCATCCACCAGGACACGGTCGAACGTCCCGGGTGCTCCCGGCGCGTGAGGCGGCGGGGCCACCGTGATGCTCGTGGCCCCCAGGCGCGTGGCGTTCTCCTCGACCAACCTCAGCCGTCCCGCGTGGTTGTCGTGCGCCACCACGCGCGCCTGGTTGCCGGTCAACTGCGCCACCCACGTCGCCTTGCCCCCCGGGGCGGCGCAGTAATCCAGCACGCTTTCG
The DNA here is from genome assembly GCA_964430505.1 of uncultured Akkermansia sp. Taxonomy (GTDB): domain Bacteria; phylum Verrucomicrobiota; class Verrucomicrobiia; order Limisphaerales; family UBA9464; genus UBA6176. Next base: position 14,088 of record CAYSGH010000025.1, read on the forward strand.
CCCGGGCGCGCCCCCAGCTCCAGCCCGGCCATCAGCGTGCTCGGGTCCTGAACGTAAAAACCTCCCGACTGGAACGATGGCAACGTCGCGAGCGACGGATGGGACACCAGCTCGTGGACGAGGCCCTGTGGCAACCACGGGCGCTCGAAGGGCCGCGCCTCCACCCCTTCCTCCCGCCATCGCGCCACGGTGGCCTCGACGGTGGCGCGCAACGTGTTGATCCGGGCGAAGGTTGGCGGAGGCGTGTTGTCCCATTCGAGGAGACGGCGCATCGACGCCTCGCCATGCCGCGCCCGCCAACGCTCCACGAGCCAATCCGGGTGCGAGTAGCCCGTTGCGGGGTCCTCCTCGCGGAGCCGCGCGAGGGCGGACACGACGAGCGCGCGCTCTCGCTCGCATCCGCGAAGCACCGCGTTGATGAAGCCGGCCGCCGCGCCCAGCCCGGCCTCGCGCGCCGCCTCCACCGTCTCGTGCACCGCCGCGTGCGCCGGGATCCGCTCCAGCCAGAACAACTGGTACAACCCCATCCGCAGCAGGTCCTGCACCTCCGGCCGCTGGGCGCGCCCGTCCGTTCGACGGGCCACCAGCCAGTCGAGCGCGGCCCGGTGCCGAGTCACCCCATACAACAACTCCTGGGCCAGCCGACGGTCCGGGCCCGGCAGCGATCGAAAGGCAGGATCTGACTCCAACCGGTGTTCCAGGAAGTCCCCTGCCGAGGCTCGTCGGAGGGCGCGAAAGGCAATTTGTCTTGGTCTGGCATCCGCCACGCGGCCATAATGACCGCCATTCGACATTCGGCCAGCGCGCAGTTCCGCCCGAATCCAGGTGGGAGAAAACGTGTTTTCCCCGGGCACGGCGGCAGGCCGGACGAGCCATTTCAAGACGATGAAAGACGAACTCGATAAGTTGGTCGCCAGCGGCAAGATCCAGTCCCGCCACGTCGATCCCATCCTCAAGCTCGTCACGGCGGGCTTCTGCCAGCACAAGAGCTGGGGCTTCGGACGCATCACCGCCCTCGATGGCATCCTTGGACGGCTCAACATCGACTTTGCCGCCAAGTCCGGCCATTCCCTGGACCTCGTCTTCGCCGCCGACTCCCTCAAGCCCATCGGCCGCGACCACATCCTCGTCCGCAAGCACCTGGATCTCGAAGGCCTCAAGCGCGAGGCCGCCCTCCATCACCTGGATGTCGTTCGCATCGTGCTCAAGTCCATGAACGGCCGCGCCACCGTGGACCAAATCCAGGCCATCCTCAGCGACGTCGTCACCGAGGACTGGAAGAAGTGGTGGGAGGTCGCCCGGGGCGAGATGAAGCGCGACGGCCACTTCACCGTGCCCCTGAAGAAGACCGAGCCCGTCCTCTATGAGGAGAAGGAAATCACCCTCGGCGACCGCCTCCTCGCCGACGTGCGCGCCGCCAAGGGCCTCAAGGCCCGCATCGCCGTCGCTGCCGACGTCCTCAAGTCCATCGACGACCTCCGCGACCACGGCGTCGTCCCCGAGGTCGTCAACCTGCTCGCCGCCGAGGTTCAGTCCCACGCCCAAACCATGCCCTCCCTCGCCCTCGAGGGCATCTTCATGCGCGACGACCTCCGCCAGTCCGGCGGCCTTGGCGCGCCCGAGGGCCAGATTTCCGCCCGCGACATCCTCGTCCCCATCAGCCAGGAATCGCCGCCGGAGCGCCTTATCGAGCGCCTCGTGGCCTTCCTGGAGGAACTTCCCGCCGTCAAGCATCGCCGCGCCCTCGAGGCCCTCCGCGACGCCGTCCCCGACTGGGGCGCCCTCCTCGTCCTCGTCATCAACCGCGTCTCCGCCAAGCTCGCCGGCGAGTGCGCCCGGCTCCTCATGGTCGAAAGCCGCGGCCAGCTCCTGAAGGACACCCTCGCCCGCCTCATCTCCCAGCATGGCGCCTCCTCCGAGCTGCTCCTCTGGCTCGGCAAGGAACGCGACGACCATTTCGCCGACATCCTCGGGCCCGAGGTTTTCCGCGCCATGATCACCGCCATGGAACGCGACGCGTTCAACGAGAAGAAGACCGCGCGCCTCCATGACTTCATCCTCGGGGACCAACGCATGCTCCCCGAGCTCATCGAGGCCGCCGACGTCGAGATCATCAAGGACCTCGTCCGCAGCCTCCAGCTCTCCCCCGTCTTCGACGACATGGAGAAGCGCTCCCTCCTCGGCCGCATCGTCAAGGTCTATCCCCAGATCCAGTCCCTGATCACCGGCGACGCCTCCAAGGAGGACAAGACCTTCATCGTCTCCTGGCCGTCCCTCGAGCGCCGCAAGGCCGAGTACGACCACCTCGTCAACAAGGACATCCCCGCCAACATCAAGGACATCGCCATCGCCAAGTCCTACGGCGACCTCCGCGAGAACCACGAGTTCAAGGCCGCCAAGGAAATGCAGAAGGTCCTCCACCGGCGGAAGCAGGAACTCGAGCTGCAGCTCGCCCGTGCCCGGGGCTCCGACTTCTCCAACGTCCGCACCGACGTCGTCCTCCCCGGCACCCGCGTCACCTTCACCGACCTCGGCACCGGGAAGCAGGAGGTCGTCTCCATCTTCGGCGCCTGGGACGGCGACCCCGACCGCAACATCCTCTCCTACCTCACCCCCCTCGCCCAATCGCTCATCAACAAGGGCGTGGGCACCGAGGCCGAGATGGCTTCCGGTGATTCCCAGCGCCGCCTCCGCATCGACGCCATCGAGGCCGCCGACACCAGCCTCGTCGGATCCGTCGCCGAATCCTGAGACCTGCGCCGCGCCGGGCCGGGAAGTGCGCCCGGCCCGGGCCGCGTTTCCCTCCCCATGCCCACGCCCGACGACGGATCTCCACCCGTCGTCCGCGTTGCTGGCGTGGCCATGGCCACGCGCTTTGAGATCGTCCTCCACGGTCCTCGTCCCGAATCCCTCCGCGCCGCCGCCGAGGAGGCCCTTGCGGAGGTGTCACGCGTCGAGGCCTGGCTTTCCCCTTACCTCCCGCATTCCACCCTCGCCCGCGTCCATCGCGACGCCCATCTCCGGCCCGTCGTCGTGGAACCGCCCGTGTTCGCCTTCCTTAATCTCGCCGCCGACCTCGTCCATGCCACCGGCGGAGCCTTTGATCCCACCGTTGGGCCGTTGCTCCGCGCATGGGGCTTCCTAGGTGGCGACCCCGTCCCGCCCAACCCCGAAGCCATCCAAGAAGCCCGGTCACGCGTCGGATGGCATCACGTCCGACTGAATCCCGACGCCTGCTCTGTCCAATGGCTCCGCCCGGGCGTTGAAATCCACCCGGGCGCCATCGGCAAGGGCTGGGCGCTCGACCGCGCCGCCGAGATCCTCCGCGACTGCGGCGTCACCTCGGCGCTGCTCCATGGCGGCACCAGCTCCGTTGTCGCCATCGGCTGCCCACCGTGCCTCCCGGCATGGCGGGTCGCCTTGCCCACGCCACCCCGCGCCACGTCCCTGTCGCCCGCTGGGCCTTTCGTCGAGCTTCGCGACGAAACCCTTTCCGTCAGCGCCGCGTGGGGTCGTACCGCAGACGGGCCTGCCCATGTCCTCGACCCTCGAACGGGCGAGCCCGTCGCGGCTGGCCGCATGGCCGCCGTCGCCCTCCCTTCGGCCGCCGCCTCCGACGCATGGTCCACCGCGCTTCTGGTGGCGCCGCTAGACATCCCGGCACGCCTCGCCGCGATGCATCCGGGCGCCCGATGGTGGGTCGCGCCGTAGCGACGCGGTGCATTGCGACGCTGTCCGGGTTCCCGAAAAGGCATGGATCTCCCAACGCCGAGAGGGGGCATGGCACTGAAACAGCGCCTGGAACATCGGGCGACAACGGATTGCGTCGATGGGGATGCGGAAGGGTCTCGAACAATTCCTGCGGGTCCAGCCGCTGCATCTCCTTCGGCGTCGCCTGCACCAGCTTCCACTGCTCGATCGCTCCCACCATCCACGCGTGCTGCTCCTTCGACAGCGCCACGCGCAACGTCTCGTGCCTCGCCCGGCGCGCATCGCCCGCCGCATCCCCCGCACCCATCTTTTCCTGCCCTTCACCCCTTCATCCCAGGCCTTGCGTCAACCAGGCGGGATTCCTGCCGCCCCATGCCGGAAGTGCCCCTCCTCCCCCAGCTCCGCCACGCCCTCGCACCCATGGGCTCCCGGTCCCAGCCCGCCAACCCCGTCCAGATCCTCACCCTCGGCCAGCGCGAGATCGCGCTCGCCTCCCCCCTCCCCTCCGGCTCCCTCTTCATGAGCTTCGACGACCTCAAGACCTCGCTGGGGCTGGAGATGCTGCGTGGCAACGGCCCGGACATGGCCCGGAAGCAACCGTGCGCGGGGATCTTCGTGCACCACCTGACCCGGTGTACGATGGCCGAGTCGGGCGGCCAGCATGACGTGCCGGTGGAGCGGACGGACTTCAAGGGGAGCCTGGAAGCGCTGCGCGCATACGAGCCAGGCGATGGCGATGGTGAGGGGGCGGAGGAGGAAGCTGGAGCCATGGGCGGGATTGCTGGCGACCCTGGCCAGGGACCTGGTTCCCGAGCGGCCGGGGCGAAGGGAGCTGCGGGCGGTGAAACGGCGGCCCAACAAATACCCGAGGCTCAGCGTGGCGCGGAGGAAGTTCCGGGATCGGCCCAAGCGGAACACCCGCCGCAAAATGGGGTTTTCCCCGGCAAAATCTCTTGTCCAAGTGCCCTTCCCCCTATCGCCCCCCCGCTTCCCGCTTCCCACCACCCCCCGCTCACGCCCACGCCATCGGGCGCGAGTCCATCGCGAACACCTGGCCCGTGACCGACCGCGTCCCCGCCAGGAACACCGCGAACCGCGCCACCTCGGACGGGTCATTGGGGCGGCCGAGCAACGTCGCGGACAAGCGCCGACGTCGTTCCTCCTCCGACAACCCCGCGAGCATGGGGCCTTCCAGGAGGCCGGGCAGCAGCACGTTCACGCGGATGTTCCCCGGCGCGAGCTCCGCCGCCAACGCACGGCATGCCCCCACCATCGCCGCCTTTGCCGCCGCATAGGCCGACTGACCCGCGCCGCCGAGGCGCATCGCGTGGCTTCCCACGGCCAGCACCTGCCCCCCGCCGGCGGCTTCCATCAAGGGCAACAGCGCCCGCGTCCCGGCAACCACCGGGCGCGTCATCGAGTCCATCGCGTCGTCCCAATCCTCCCACCCCATGCGCGCCACCAAGCCGGCGGCCGGAACCCCCGCGTTGTGAACCACCATGCCCAACCGAACACCCATCGCACCCACCGCCGTCGCCGCCGCCGCCCAATCCTCGTCCCGCCGCACGTCCAGGGGCACCACGTGGAAGGCACCATCTCGCTGGCGCACCTCCCTCCGATGTCGGCCCGCCACCACCGTCCAGCCCGACGCCAGGAACACGTCCACCAACGCGCCGCCCAACACGCCGGACGCGCCCGTGATCAACGCCGCCTGCCCTCCCCCGCTCATGCGCACGCGGCCTCCCGAACACCGGCAATCCACGTTCCACGCACCGCGCCCACGTGCCCGGCGATCACCTCGTGCACGTCCGATTCCGGCCCGCTGTCCGGGATCACGCATAGATCCGCAGGGCCCCCCTCCAGGATGCATCCCGTGCCGTCTCGCAACCCCAGCGCATGGGCGCCCCGCACCGTCGCCATCCCCAGCACCTCCGCCGGCGACACCGTCGCGTCGTGCGCCAGGTACGCCGCCATCTCGTCGAACATCGACAACACGGGCGTCGCCCCGGCCGCCCCCGAGCCCATGCCCGACCGCGTGCTCGCCAGCGAGTCCGTCCCCAGGCAGGCACGGACCCCGGCATCGGCCAGCTCCGACGCCGGGAACCGTTGGTGCCGGAAGTAGGCGTGCGACCTGGGACAATGCACGACGGCGGTTCCCGAATCGCCCAGCAGGCGCGCGTCTCCGTCCCACAGGTAGTTCACGTGAACGGCGAGGAAGCCCGGCCCCAGCAGGCCATGGCGCGCCACGTGTTGCACCGGGGACCCCAGCCCGCAGTCGTCGTCCGGCCGTTGGTGGTGCAGCCACTCGTGCATCGCGCCGCGGCGATACATGAACATCTCGAACTCCTCCCGCGACTCGGCCAGGTGCATCGTCAGCCGGCACCCGGCACGAGCCGCCGCCGACGCCGCATCCAGCAACCCGGGCAACGTCGAGTACGGCGCATGGGGCGACAGCCCCGCACCGCCCCGACCCTCAGCCGCCTGCCATCCCGACACCCACGCCATGGCCTCCTTGACCATGTCGGACGGCTCGCGTCGGCTCCGCACGCCCGTCAACTCGAGGAACGAATGCACCCGGAGGGGCGTGCCGGCCCTCAGGCCGGCCACGAGGTGCGGCAACGTCTCGATGTTCGCTACCGTTGTCGTTCCGGTTGCCACCAACTGCCGCGCCCCTTCACGCCACGACGCCGCAAACTCGTCGTCCGTCCACGCCGACTTCGCCGCCAGGATCGACTTGATCCAGTCCGCGAACGACCGGGTGGGCGCGATGCATCCGACAAGGCCCGTGTAGTCGAGGTGACAATGGGCATTCACCAACCCGGGCAACAGGATCACCTCGCCGAGGTCCTCGACGGGCCATCCCGAACCGCCGCCGTCCATCCAACGCCGCACCCGCGTCACCCGGCCGCCGCAGATCTCCACCGCCCCGTCCTCGATGGGCGGGCCTGAAACCGGAACGACCCGCCGGGCGCGCAGGACGCGGCCGGGCGGGTCGCCGTGCAGGGGATTCTGGGAGGCGGTCACGAGGCGCGACGCGACTCCTTGGATCGGGCGGCGAGCTTGTGGGTCCGCGCCTTGGCGACCGAGTGCTTCCGGCGGATCTGCGCCTCGAGCTTCTTCACGGCGAGGTCCACGGCCGCGTACAGGTCGGCCTCGCGATCCTCGGCGTACAGGTCGTTGCCCCGGATCCCAACACGGATGCCGCACTTGAACTGAGTGTCCGGCGAGTGCGCGGTGTGGTCCTTTTCAAGCGTCACCCGGGCGTCGAGGAGCCATCGGTCGATGTGCTCCAGCTTCTCGATCTTGCCCAAGACGTGCTGCTCGATGGCGTCCGTCAACGTCACGTTATGCGTGGTCAGGATGAACTTCATTCCCACAAGGCTGGCCGCGCCCCGCTTCCTTTTCAACCTCCGGCCCGGGGCAATCGATGGACGATGGCAAGCCCCCGGGGCAGGCGGCGAAGCCAGTCCCAAGGGGTGGGATAGGGGAGAAGGTGTGATCCGGGTAACGGCCATTCGGGTTGCTGTGGGCGTCGTGACCTCACGCGGCGGCAGCGATGCCGCACGCCCGGTGCGCCGAGTCCGGGGACCCGGCCTGCCGCCAAGCAAAGCCCACCGCAACCTCGCGCGCAGGATGAGCCCTTTGGTTCCTGTCCATGAGCCCGCCCGACCCGATGGGAAGGCCCTTTCCTCGTGTTGGAACCCTGTTCGACTGCGGTCTTTTGGTTCAGTCGAAGTGCGGCTGGTTGTCGCGGTTCCAAAGGCGTGCGGCCTGTTGGCGGGCGCCCTTGTCCTTGAGCAACTGGCCGACGAACTCGACGCGGCGCTTGGCCTCGACGTGGCCGTCGCAAAAGGCGAGGGACGCGCGCCTGCCGTGGAGTTCGAGGGGCCATTGGCGTTCCTCGTACATCCCGATGAAGCCGCTCCAGTCGCGGTCGCCCTTGCGCTTGAGATCCCAGTTGGAGTCGCCCAGGGAGATCATGGAGGAGGGGGCGACGACGAGGGCCTCCTTGGTTTCACCCCAGACGGGGTCGCCGAGATAGACGCCGAGGCCGGTGTTGGGGTTGTTGCCGGCGAAGGCCCCCCAGACGTTGTAGCCGTAGCTCATGAAGAAGGTGCCGCCGGGCTTGAGGCGGACCTCGTCCTGCATGTAGCCGAGGCCGGCGGGGAGCTTGCTTCCGAACTTGGGCACCCACTGCGACTGGGGCGGGGCGACGGGGCAGCGGAACACGTCGGTGACGGGCCCGCCGTACATGGCCTTGCGAAGCAAGGCGGGCCAGATCCAGGCCGCGCCGTTGGCGCCGTCGATGCCCACCGGGTACACGCCGTGGTCGCCCACGTACATGGCGGTGGCGATGCCGAGCTGGCGGAGGTTGGACTGGCACTTGGTTCCCTTGGCCCGGGCCTGGGCCTTGGACAAGGCCGGGAGCAACATGCCCGCGAGGATGGCGATGATGGCGATCACGACGAGCAACTCGATCAACGTGAAGGCTCGTCGGCGGGCGTGAGGGACCATGCGCGGGTTCATGACATCTGGGGGAGGTTTGCTTCGCGACCGTGTTCGCCGACGTCGGCGCAGGCAAGCCTCCATCCGCCTTCCCTTGGATGAACGCCCTGCCCCGCCAACGGGTGGCGTCGGCGAGGCAGGGGCCCATCCCAGCGGGGCTACTGCCGGACGCGGAAGAACTTGTTTCCGGTCCCGGCCGGCTCGGTGTGGGTGCCGCTGGCTCCGACGTCGGTCCAGCCGGTGGTGGCTCCGTCGAGGACGGCCTTGGATTGGAGGGTGCCGCCCTGCCATCGGACGGTGAGGGTGCCGTCGGTGAGCGTGACGCCCGTGATCTGCGGGGCGAGGAGGCTGCCGGAGGTGATGCGGATGTTGTCGAACGCGGCGGTCTCGGTCCACCAGGTGGTGGCGAGGCGCATTTCAACGACGAGATCCCGGGCTTCCGGCGGGACGTCAAAGGTGAAGTCCGTGAACTGCTTGGTGAGGCGGCGGACGAAGTTCTCCTTCTCGTCGGCAAGCCAAGGCTGGATGGCGTTGGCAACGCCGCGGAAATTGGCGAGCACGGTGGGGTTGCTGGTGACGCCGTTGGTGTAGGCGACGACCTGGACGTAGTCGGAGGTTTCGAAGTCCACCTGGGTGGCAGCGAGGGCAACGGTCACGCGAACGCTGGGCTTGCCCGTGACGTTGATGGGCTTGAGGCGGACGGAGCGGTAGCCTTGGCCATCGGGGTAGGGCCACTTGTTGAGGCCGGATGCCCCAAAGTAGCCGGAGCCCTCAAATCCGGTGAATGCACCGCCGTCGTAGAACTGGCCGGGCGGGACATCATTCGGGCCGTTGAGGAGGACGATGATGGGGGTCTGGACCTCGACGGCGGAGCCGGTGGCGACGTAGGCGGAAACGTTGGCGGCGGACTGGAGCCGGACGGCGCCGGAGCCGGACGTGCCGAGGGGCTCCCACCATCCGGAGTCGAGCGCGTCGTCGGGGACGGGCGTGGTGACGAGGGAGACGGACACCTCGATGCTGCCGCCACCGCCGGAGTTGTAGGAGCGGAGGTCGATGTCGTAAGCGCCCGCAGAGGCGAACGTAACGTCGCCATAGACGATCTGGTGGCCGTGGGGTCCGGCGTCCTCCACGACGGTGTCGGAGGACGAGAAGCCGTTGCGGTCGGCGTCGATTTGGAGGCGTGCTCCGTCGTCGGAGCCCACGGCGAAGCGATAGGTGCCGGGAGCCGTGACGGAGATCTTGCCGCGTACGTTGAGGCCCCAGTTGCCGGCGTAGCCCCCGGGCAATGGGTTGTCATAGGGCCAACTGCCGCCGCTGGCGTCTGCGAAGTCGATGTCGGCGACGGTGCCGGTGGTCTTGCTGTGTTCCTTGGTGCCCGCGATGACGGCATCCACGTCGCCCAGGTTGTTGATGGCGGGTGGGATGGTGCGCTTGACGGTGGCGAGCGTGGTGGCGCCCACCGGGAGGAAGGATCCCACCAAGTCGAACGTTTGGTCGGTGGTGAAGGCATTGAAGGACCCGGTCTTGCCGCCAGCGGCAGGATGGCCCGGGGTGGCAATGGTGACCTCTCCGGGGGTGAAAGTGGCGGAGGATCCGATGCTGCCGACGAGCATGTCGTCGAAGTCGGGGTTGTTGATGACGATGACAGGCTTGAGGACCATGGCGAAGCGGCTGGGATTGTTCGCCCCGGGCCCGTGGATCAAGAGGTCGCCCTCCACGTCCTGCTCGTCGGGAAAGGCGGCCGTGTCGTCATCGACCAGCACGTGGCCGAGGCCGGAGAGGCGGTCGGCAAGGCCCTGGATGGAGGCGACGTTGGGATTGACGACGATGCGGGCCTGTTTCTTGCCCTGGAGGAGCCAGTTGATGCTGGAGTCCAGGAGCTGGAGCAGGTCCTCGGTGGCCCCGCTGGTGTCCGCGCCGCGCCAAGAAAGGATCATGCGTCGTGCAGGGATGTTGGGGTTGCCGATGAACGAGACGTCGAAGTTGTGGGCAAAATAGATGGGCCCCTTCTGGTCGTAGTTGGAGAGCTCGGATTGGATGCGGGGGACCTCGTACACGTTGCCGCCCACGACGGTGTAGCGTGGCGGGTTGTCCTTGGTGCCGTCGGTGTTGAAGCCCTCCCGGTGCAGGAGTTCCTGGGCGTGGGCCGTCCATCCGATGCCGAGGGCTGTTGAGATGCCACCGATGAGGCGGCCGATGCTGTGATGACGATTCATGGGTTTCCTTTCTTGGTGGGGTTGTCGGACAGGCAAAGCGTCACGGAGCCGGACGGTGGCGGCATCGGGAAGGGGCGGGACTAGGTCCTTCGCAGGCGGAAGACGGTTGCGTTGGGAATCAGGCAGGCCAGCGAGCCCAAGGCCGATGTCGCACCCGCACGCATGAATCCCATGGAGGCCCCCAACCCAGGCCCTGACGGGGAGGGCTGGGGACGAGGCGTCGCCATGGACATGGAGTGTCCATGGTAAAGAGGCCAAGCCTCCATCAAGGGGATCATAATCGCATGGCCTCAAAGCCTTCCGAGAAAGTCAATGAAAACCTCGATGCCCCGGACGCAGCGACGCAGCCCTTTGGCGGTGCGTCCCGCGTTTGCGGACAGGGCAGGGCCCACGGCATCGGTGGGCACTATGGGGCGACGGGCACTTGCTCCGTCCGGAGCACGGCGCCGTCCACGCCGACGAAGTCGAGGTGGAAGGAGGCAGGCTCGACGCGGACGCGGAGGATGCCGGATCCGGGCAACAGCGTGCCGGACTCGTAGCCATCGTCGCGGGCGGACTGGATGGCCCCGCGTCGATGGCCGGGTTGCGGAACCATTTGGTAGATCACGCCGTCCCGTTCCTGCCGCGCGAAGAAGTGGTCGTGCCCATGGAAGACGACGACACGGCGACGACGACGCAGGAGTTCATGGATGGGGGCTTCCCAACCCTTGCGGCGTTCGGCAAATCCGGGTCCGCCGGCGGGATCCTCGCCGCCCCATTCGAGCCATCGCGAGGCCTCGGCCCCGCCGCGGGCGTCCTTGCCAAGCCCGCCCACGAGGTGGTGGATGAAAACGAAGACGTGGGCGGGGGCTTTGGTGGCAAGGAGGCCGCGAAGCCACTCGTATTGGTCGCGCCCGAGGGTGCGAGCCCATCCGTCGCTGGGGCCGCGCCCGGGCCGTTGCGAGTACCAGAATGGGTCGAGCGCGATGAACAAGGCGTCGCCCCACGTCCACGCGTAGTAGTCCTGGGGCCAGCCCATGCGCGGGTGACGCTGGGTGTTGCCCGTGTAGAAGCCATCGGGGATGGGGTTGGGGAAGTGGCGCGTGCGCCAGCCATGGGACCACTCGCGCATGGCGTCCCCGTCGCCGCCGCGCCCGGGCGACTCGCCGTCGTGGTTGCCCAGGACCAGGAACACCGGCGCGTGTCGGCCCACGATGCCCAGCCAGTACCGCTGCGCCTGGTACATGGGGGCGGCGTCCTCGTGCCATGCGTGCTTGTCCGTCATGAACGTGTCCCCGAGGTCCACGTGGAAGTCGGGCCTGGACGCGACGGCGTTGCTGAGGCTCCGGGCGTAGCGGTCGGTGAGGATGCCGAAGTCGAGGTGAGAGTCCGCCTGGACGGTGAAGGCGAAGGGACTTCCCCGTGGCCGGGCCGTGTGAAAGCCGCCCTCTGCCAGGACGCGCGGTTCCGCGCCCGGGGCGTCGTGCGTCACGCGATATTCGTGGCGCACGTTCGACGCGAGTCCTTCCAAGAGGATTTCGCGTGGGGTCCATGGCTCGACACCACGGGCCTCGGCTCGCGTCCAGTTGGGGTGGCCCTGTGGCCGATGCTCGACCACGACGTCCCCTGCGGTCGCCACACGCAGGCTGAGGACGACGGAGCGGTCCGTGGGCCGCGCAAGGAGGACGTCGGCGTCGTGGGCGGGGACATCGGTTTGGAAGGCAGGCGTTGGGGGGCGGAACTCGCCTTGTCCGCGCGGGCGACGTCCCGGGGCCTGTGCGGGCATGCGGGCAGCGGCGAGGAATGCCAGAGCAAGCAAGAGTCCGCAGCCGAGTCGGCGCAGGCGATGCACGGGAAGGCGTCCGGACGCGTGAAGGTGGGTCATGGGCTGGGCTTGCGCGTGCGTTTGCCACGCCGGTCGCCGGGGAGGTCCTGTGCGGGCGTGACGGGGCCGGAAACGTCGCGGATGGAGGGCATGGCCGCGCCCACGTCCTTGAGGTAGGCGGCGAGGCGTTGGTCCAGCTCGGCGGCCTGGGCCGGCTGGTCAGGGGCAAGGTCACGCGACTCCGAGGGGTCGCGGGCGATGTTGAACAGTTGGACCATGCCGTCCTCGTGCCGCCGCACGAGCTTGAGGTCGCCTTGGTACAACGCGGAGGCGGGCCCGAGCGGGTCCTTGTCGTAATGCGGGAAGTGGACGACGAAGGACTCGCGCGGGCGTCGGACGATGCCGTGGTCGGGATCTTGAAAGGCGGGGACGAGGCTGCCGCCCTCGATGCCACGGATGCCCGAGACGTCGGCGTGGGCGAGGTCGGCGATGGTGGGGAGCAGGTCCACCATGGTGGCGAGGGTTGGGCTGGACCGGCCGGGCGGGATGCCGGGGCCACGGACGAGCAAGGGCACGCGGAGGCCGCCCTCGCCGAGGGTGCCCTTGCCGCCGGACAACGGCGGGTTGCGGCCGGGCGCGCCATGGTCGGTGGTGTAGAAGACGAAGGTGTTGGTGGCGACGCCGAGCTGGTCGAGCGCCTGCAGGATGCGGCCCTGCGCGGCGTCGGCGTCCTCGGCGACGGCGACGGCCCCGGCCCTCGTGCGGCCGCGGGGTCCGAGGCGTTGCTCGGCGGCGGCGTAGGTTTCTGGGCGCGCGTCGAGGACGCTTTTGCCGGCGTATTGGCACACCTGGACGTAGAAGGGCCGGCCCTTGGCGACGTTGCTGCGGATGAACGCCACGGCGGCGTCGGCACATGCGAAGGCCTGCGCGGGGTTGGGGTGTTCGCTGTTGTCGGGACCGCCGTTGGACGTGGGTCCGGAGCTGGCGTCGAAGCCGTGGCGCGACGGGTCCGTGCGGCCGAGGTGCCATTTCCCGAAGTGGGCGGTGGCGTAGCCGAGGGGCCGGAGGACCTCGGCGACGGTGGTGGCATCGAGGGGCAGCTCGTTGGAGGAAGGCGCGGGGACGAGGCGGGTGGGAGCGCCTGGGTCGTCGCCGCGACCCTCGCGGACGAAGGTCATGTGCAACTGGGCAGGGCTGCGACCGGTGAGGAGCGCGGCGCGGGACGGCGTGCAACGGGGGGAGGCGGCGAGGAAGCGGCTGAAGCGCATGCCCTCGCGGGCGAGGCGGTCGAGGTGGGGCGCCCGGACGTCGGCACTGGCGGAACGCGGGTTGGAGTCGTCCATGGGGACGGACAACGAGGACCAACCCTGCCCCTCGCCCACGAGGACGACGAAGCTGGGGGTCGTTGCGGCGCTCGACACAACCGTCGGGGCGCACAAGAGGGCCGACGCGAGGAGGCACGCGAGGGGATTCATGGGTTGGTCTTCCTTCCCGCGCGTCCGCCCGCGGCCTGCATCGACTTCAGCTCCTCGGCGGAGACCGTGCCGTCGCGGTCGGCATCGCCGCGTTGGAACATGCGTTGGGCGACGGCGGCGATCTCGTCGCGGGAGACGCGTCCGTCGGCGTTGGCATCGACCTCGTCCCAGTGCTGGTCCACGAAGCCGGCCATGGCGGATCCTTGGCCGCGTTGGCCGCGGCGTTCGGCCACCACGAGGACTCCGTCCGCATTGGCATCGAGGGCCTTCCAGGTGCGGGCGACCTCGGCGTCGATCTCGGCCTTGCTGAGGGCTCCGTCGGCGTTGGAATCCATTTCCTCGGCATGAACGCGGAGCCAAGGCTGCCGGGGTTGGCCGGCCTGGGGAGGTTCGCGGCGCGGCGAATCGGGGCCGTTCCCGTTCCCTTGGCCGGGGGCTCCTGGTTTGCGTCGGCGGCGTGGGCCGTCGTTGGGTACGCCGGGGCCGCCGCCGTTGGGGGAAGCAAGCTGGTAAGATTCGCGGCGGGTGTTGCCTTGGCCATCGACGAACTCGAAGTCCACGGCCCCGTTGGTTTGGAGGGCGTAGCGGACGACGTGGGTGGCCTTGCCGACGCGGACGTCGAGCTGGAAGGCACGGTCGTCGCGGTTGGTGAAGCCGGTGATGGTGGCCCCGCGCAGAGGCGGGAGCGCCGGGCGGACCGGCGTGGCACTGGGCTGGGGATCCACCTGGCCTCCGCGCTCGGTCACGTGGCCGTGAAACCCGCCGTTGACGTAGGGATACGTGCGCGACGCGTGGTAGTGGTAGCCGAGGGCGGGTGTTTCGTGGCCGTTGAACGCGTCCAGGTCCTTGGGCGCGGAGCCGTCCGGCTCGGTGAACCCGAAGATGGCATATCCATCCAACGCGAAGGCGACGGGCTTGCCTGGCCCCACGATGGATTGCAGGTGCGTCGGCGCGATGTGGTAGTGGTAGTCGTCGGCCCGGCCGCAGTGGCCTCCGAACTCGTCCAGCTCGCCCGCGAGGAAGGTGTCGGTGCGGCCGTCGTTCTTGATGGGGTTGAAGATGGGGATGCCATTGGCGGCCACGGCGATGGCACCGCGGAAGAAGCGTTCGCGGGCCGAGAGCGGCTGCTTGGCTGGGACGGGATTCAGGGGGATGGGCCAGGCATTGTCGCCGACATAGCGCTGCGGCAAGGGCACCTGCTGTTGCCATGCCGTGATGCCCACCATCATCCGGTGGGCGGGCAGGCCATCGGATTCCACCCAAAGGGTCCGGGCGTCGCGGCGCGTGGAGACCTTCGGGGTGAATTGGGAGAAGATGTCATGAAGGGCAGCCCCGGTGGCGGCACCGGGCTCCTGGCCCAGGAGCAGGAAGCCACCGCACGCTGCACCAGCGGCCAACCCCCAGATGACGACTCTCATGCGGGGCTAGACGAAGGGGAGCGGCGGGAGGATACAGGGGGCGCTTGGGCGGGAGGTGTACGGCCCCACAGGCCCCATGAGCCCCTTGGAGCACTGGGGCCTGGTGCGCCCCTCTACGATGCCGTTCCCTGGGCCGCGCCCACGCGGCGCATGCCGTCCCAGGCATACTGGAGGCCGGAGACGAGCGTGAGGAGGGCGGCGGCGGCGGCCAGCCCGTCGCGGGCGGCGACGGGCCAGCGGAGCATGGTCCAGAGCATCGCCGCCATTTGGAACACGGTTGCGGTCTTGCCGGTCCATCGTGGGCGCAGGGCCACGCGTCCGACCATGAAGTGGACGACGGCCAGCCCGATCACGGCCAGGACGTCGCGGGACAGGACGGCGAGCGCGAACCACAACGGCAACGTCGCCAGGTGCACGTGCGGCAGCGAGAGGACGACGACGGCAGACACCAGCAGGAGCTTGTCGGCCAAGGGGTCGAGGACGGCCCCAAGCTCGCTCCGTTGGTTGAAGCGCCGGGCGATGAACCCGTCCACGCCGTCCATGGCCGCCGCCAACGCGAAGAACGCGATGCCCGCCCAACGCAGCGCCTCGCTGCCCGAGTGCCGCAGCTCCAGCATGCAATACAGGAACGGCGGGATAAGCAGGATCCGCAGCAACGTGACCTTGTTCGCCGTCGTCATCATGGCCGGTCAGCTTCGCGTCCCGGCGTCCGAGGGCCCGGCGCCGAGGGCCACACGCAGGGCCATGGCCATGGCCTGCTGCGCCGTCACGTACTTGAACGTTTCGCGGTCGAAGGCGTTCAGCCGGCGCTCGACGTTGGTGCCCACCGGATGGGCGACGGCGACGAAGACGGTTCCCACGGGCTTGCCCGGCACGCCGCCCGATGGGCCGGCGATGCCGGTGATGGCGATGGCGATGTCCGCGCCGGACCTGCGACGTGCGCCGTCGGCCATGGCACGGGCGACGGGCTCGCTCACGGCCCCGTGCTCGCGCAGGAGGTCGGCCGGGACGCCGAGGTCGCGTTCCTTGGCCTCGTTGGCATAGGTGATCCAGCCGGCGGCGAGGACGGCGGACGCGCCGGGGACGTTGGTGACGCGGTTGGCGACGTGGCCACCGGTGCAGGACTCGGCGAGGGCCAGGCGCAGGCTGCGGGCAGCGCAGGCCTCGACGAGCGCCTTTTCAAGCGTGTCGTCCTCGACGCCGAAGACGAACTCGCCCGCCACTGCGCGCGTGCGTCGTTCGGCCTCGTCAACGACGGGCCGGGCATTCGGGCCGCGAGCGACAAAGCGAACGTCCACCTCGCCCACGCGGGCACAGAACCCGAGGTCCATGCCGTGGGCGACGAGGTCGCGCAGGGGCTCGTCGAGGCGTTCCTCCATGTAGGACTCGCCGAGGCCGGTGGTCTTGAGCGTGCGGCAGGCGAAGGGCTCGCGAAGGGGGAAGCGCGACTCCAGCCGGGGCAAGACCTCGTCGGTGAACATGGGACGCAGCTCACGCGGGGGGCCGGGCAGCATGACGAGCCAGCTTGCGGCTCCGCCGGGGCGGAGCGGGTTGGGCTCCAGCCACAGCGCCAGGCCGGGGGCGGTGCCGTGCCGGTTGACGAGGACCTCGGCGCCCTCGGGCACCATGGCCTCGACGCGGGTGCGCTCGGGGACGGGGCGGCCACGTCCCTCGAAGTAGGCGCGGATTTGCCGTTCGACGTCCGGTTGATGCTCCAGTCGGCGCCCGAGCAACCCGGCCACCAGGTCCCGGGTGCGGTCGTCGCAGGTGGGCCCGAGGCCACCGGTGACAATCACCCAATCGGCCCGGGACAGTCCCTCGCGCACGGCGGCCACGAGGGCTTCGGGGGCATCCGAAACGGCCACCTGACGTTCCACGGAACGTCCGCGGTCGGCGAGGGTACGACACAACCACTGTTGGTGGGTGTTGAGGACGCGGCCGAGGAGAAGTTCCGAGCCCGTGTTGATGATCTCCGTCGTCACGGCGGGCAGGGTGCTACGGAACGCGACGAATGCCACCCGTCATTCGATGGGAGGGATGACGCGGGCGCGGCGACCGGGCGGTCACCACTCGATGACGGCGGCGCCCCAGGTGAGGCCGGCCCCGAACACGACCATGAGGACGAGGTCGCCCCGTCGGATGCGCCCGGACTTCACGGCCTCGTCGAGGGCAATGCCGACGCTGGCGGCGCTGGTGTTGCCGTATTTCTCGACGTTGGAGAAGACCTGGTCGGGGCGCGCCCCAAGGCGTTCGGCGACGGCGGAGAGGATGCGTTGGTTGGCCTGGTGGGGGATGACGCAGCGGATGTCGCCGATGCCGAGGCCGCATCGTTCGAGGGCCTGGTTGGCGGCGGTGACCATGGCGGTCACGGCGTTCTTGAAGGTTTCCTTGCCGTCCATGCGCAGGAAGTGGCGGCGGGCCGCGACGGTCTCGGCGGTGGGGGGGCAGGCGCTGCCGCCGGCCGGGAGCTCGAGCAACGACGCCTTGCCGCCGTCGGACCCCAGGCACGTCGTGAGCAGGCCGTGCGCCGACGGGCGGTTTTGGAGGACGGCCGCGCCCGCGCCGTCCCCGAACAACACGCAGGTGTTGCGGTCCGTCCAATCCACGACCGAAGACATCTTCTCGGCGCCGATGACGAGGACGGTGTTGTAGGTATGGGAGGCAACGAAGTGGGAGGCGATGTCGAGGGCATAGACGAAGCCGCTGCAGGCGGCCTCGATGTCGAAGGCGGCGGCGCGGGTGGCTCCAAGGCGATGCTGGACAAGGCAGGCGGTGCTGGGGAAGGGCATGTCCGGCGTCACGGTTGCCACGATGATGAGGTCCACGTCCTCGGGACGGACGCCGGCGTCGGCGAGGGCACGGCGCGCGGCCTCGGTGGCGAGGTCGGAGGTCGCCTGGCCATCGGCCGCGATGCGTCGCTCACGGATGCCGGTGCGCGTGGTGATCCATTCGTCCGACGTCTCCACCATGCGCTCGAGGTCGCCGTTGCTGAGGATCCGTTCGGGAACGCACGAGCCCACGCCGGTAATGGAGACGGTCCGGAGATGGGGGCGGCTCGTTCTGGGATGGGTCATGGTGGGCTGCCGGGGTTCGGGCCGGGAGGGTTGGGAGCCTTGGATGAAGCCGCCGATGGAACGGGCGCCGCCGCGGACGCTCGGGACGCCGAAGCTGAGGCTGAGGCGGCTGCCGAGCCAGCCCGCTCGATGTCGGCGGCGAGGGCGGGATGGAAGGGGAGGGATGCGCAGCGCAGGGCCTGGTGCATGGCGTGGCGGAGGGAGGTGCGACGTGCGGAGCCATGGATTTTGAAGACCCAGCTCTTGAGGCCCAGGATGGGTGCCCCCCCATAGGCCTCGGGGTTCAGCCGTTCGGCGATCCGCTTGAGCCCGCCGCGAGCCAGCAACGCGCCGGCCTTGCGGACGGGGGTTGCGGTCAATTCCTCCTTGAGCATACCCCGGAAGGCCTTGCCGATGCTCTCGGCGGACTTGAGGACGATGTTGCCGACGAAGCCGTCGCAGACGCACACGTCCACGCCGTCCATGAAGAGGTCATAGCCCTCGCAGTAGCCTTGGGTGGCCAGGTCCGTGTGGCGCAGCAACGCGACGGCGGCGCGGGTCAGTTCCGTGCCCTTGGCGTCCTCGGATCCGTTGCTCAGGATGCCGACGCGGGGGCGATCGATGCCGAGCAGGACCTTGGCGTAGGCGGAGCCCATGATGGCGAACTGGACGAGGTGCTCGGGCTCGCATTCCGGGTTGGCTCCGCCGTCCACGAGGACCCACGCGCCATGGAGGGACGGCAAGATGCAGGCGATGGTGGGCCGCATGACGCCGTCGAGGCGGCCCACTCGGATGCAGGCCCCGGCGTAGAGGCAGCCGGTGTTGCCGGAGGAGATCACGGCGTCCGCCTCGCCATCCCGGACGAGCTCGAGGGCGCGGAGGACGGAGGCGTCCTTCTTGCGACGAAGGGCGACGGCCGGGTCGTCCGTCATCAAGGCCACCTCGGAGGCATGGCGCAGCGCCAGCCGTGGTTCGCCCTGGAGCCCCGTGGCGGCCAGCATCGGGCGAAGGGTATGCTCGGGGCCCACCACGGTCACCCGCGAGATGCCGGGCTCGGCGTCCAGTCCTTGGCGGACCCCGTGGAGGAGTTCCTCGGGGCCGTGGTCGCCACCCATCACGTCCACCGCCAGCCTCATCAAGCAAAACGCGCCGCGTCCATGGGCGGACGACGGCGCGTGGTAAAGGGGCTTAGGCCAGCGTGTTGACGGCAATGACCTGACGGCCCTTGTACTGGCCGCAGGAGGGGCACACGCGGTGGGGCACGTAGGCCTCGCCGCATTGGGGGCAGCTGCTGATTTGCGGGAGCTTCAGCACGGAGTTGTAGGCACGGCGCATCCGCTGGCGGCTGCGCGAAGGCTTTCGTTTTGGTACGCCCATAAATTCAAGATTTCTAGAGTTTCAACTGGTCCAATGCGTCCCATGGCGACCCGCCCGCCGGCTGGTCCGGACCGGGGCGCTCCGGAAGACGCGAATCGCGGGACGAGGCTTGCGCCGCGAGCCCGCGACAATCCGGACTGCACAACGGGTTCGTCGGCAGGGCGAGGAGCGTGTCCTCACGCAAAATGGGCGTCAAGTCGGCAATGTCCCCATCCATCACGGGGGCCTCGTCCCCGGTCAATGGCACCAACGCGGCCAAATCGTCCACCCGGACCTTCACCGGGAACAGCTGGAGGCAGCGCGAGCATCCGCACTCGAGGTCGGCCTCGATGCGACCCTGCACGCGAAGCTCGTTCGCCTGACGTTCCACCTCGACGTCGTACCGGGCCGGCGCCGCGACGCGCACCAGCTCGTCACGGAAGTCGCCCGTGGCTTCCTCCGGCGTCAACTCGCCCACGAACCGCGTCCCCTGGGTCTTCAGGAGCCGTACATTTACCCTCAGCGGCATGGCCTCATGGTGCCATGGCATCCCGCGCAACCCAAGGCCCGTGTCACCCTGCCGCACGTCATGGAGCGGATGAGCCTGCCGTTCCGGCGCACGGTTGCCGGGTCGCGGCATCTTTCAGCGTCGAGGCATTCCCCGGAGTCGCGCGGGATCACCGCGACGGAGGCCTTCATGTGAAACAGATCGGGAAAACGGGGGGTGGGAAGTGGGAGGCCCGATGCGCAAGGCAAGCCGGAGGATGGTGCGCGATACAGGGTTCGAACCTGTGACCCCTACAGTGTCAATGTAGTGCTCTACCACTGAGCTAACCGCGCATGAAACCAACGAGGCCGAGACGTTGCATGGGGTGGCCTTCGGGCTTCAAGAGGTTTTTCACGGGTGTCTTCACGGCGGCATTTCCCAAGGGTGTCGGTGATCGCCGAACCGTCGTGGATGTCGCGGCGCGCAGGGCACGCCCGTCGTCGGCCGCAACGAGGAAGGCCCTGCGGGGTGGCATCCAGTAAGCGCGCGAGGACGGGCGCGCTCCCGCCGTTGCGGGAACCCATCTTCCTTCCTGCCGCGCCCTTGGGGTCGCCGGGCCGCCGGGCGGGGCCGAAGTTTCCTGTTCCAAGGGTCTCCCACGAGGGGTACCGTTATCCGGCGTCCGGGAAGCCGGCCGCCTTTTAACACCTGTATTTGAAATTATGCCACTCACGCACACCCGCGAACTGTTCGCCAAGGCCCTGAAGGGCAAGTACGCCCTCGGCGCCTTCAACGTGAACAACATGGAATTGCTCCAGGCCATCGTGGAGGCCTGCGAGGAGGAGAAGGCCCCGGTCATGCTCCAGATCTCCAAGGGCGCCCGCGAGTACGCCAACCCCGTCTATCTCAAGAAGCTCATCGAGGCCGCCGTCTCCACCACCACCATCCCCATCGCCGTCCACCTGGACCACGGCGACACCTTCGAGCTGTGCAAGCAATGCATCGACGAGGGGTTCACCTCCGTGATGATCGACGCCTCGCACGAGCCCTTCGAGAAGAACGTCGAGATCACGCGCCGCGTCGTGGAATACGCCCACAAGCACAACTGCGTGGTCGAGTCCGAGTTGGGCCACCTCGTGGGGGCGCAGTTCGACGACGGCGAGGAGGGCGGCAACTACTCCACCGGCGGCCACTACACCCATCCGGACGAGGCCGTGCAGTTCGTGCGCGAGTCGGGCTGCGATTCCCTCGCGGTGGCCATCGGCAACAGCCACGGCGCCTACAAGTTCAAGGGCGAGCAGCACCTCGACCTGGAGCGCCTCAAGGCCATCAAGAAGGCGCTCATGGACGCCGGCCTGGGCGACTACCCGCTCGTGCTCCACGGGGCCTCCTCCGTTCCCAAGGACATCGCCAAGAAGTGCAACGCCTACGGCGGACAGCTCGGCGAGGACACGGCCGGCGTGCCCGAGGCCGACATCGAGGTCGCCCGCCGCACGGGCTGCACCAAGGTCAACATCGACACCGACCTGCGCCTGGCCATGACGGCCGCCATCCGCGAGGTCTTCGCCACCAAGCCCAAGGAGTTCGATCCCCGGAAGTACCTCGCCCCGGCCCGCAAGGCCGTGAAGGAGCTCGTCCGCCACAAGATCCGCAACGTCCTGTGCTCGGCCGGCCACGCCTTCGACTGATCCCCGGCCCCATCCGGCATCGGAAATCCCGGGGCGGGGGCCTCATTCCCCCGCCCCTTTTCCTTACCGCCATGCAGCGTCCCGCCCTGCTCCCTCGCCGCGCCACCTGGTGGGCGTTCGCCTGCCTTGCAGGGGTTGCCGCCGCCCTGCTGGCGGGGTGCCGAACCCCATCCGACGCGCCGCCGGAATCGTGGGGCAACATTCATTCCGGCATCCCGCGCGAGCGGCTTCACAAGAGGCTGGGCCAACCGTCCGGGAAATCCGCGCGTGGCGGCGACTCATGGACCGCCAACGGCTGGGTGCTGGACGTCGAATACGACCAGGAAGGCAACGTGGAGGGCAGCTCGCAGGGCCATGCGCCGTCCCGTCGGCCGTCGGCCACGCCGCCGTCCGCGCCGCCGGCACCGCCGCAGGGAAAATGATGCGAGCCCCGGGTGGCGACCTTGCGATGGAACCCGGCATTCCCGCTGTCGTGACGCGCCCTTGCCCCCGCGTCCTTGCCTTGAAAACCCGACTGAGCTAGGCCGACCCCATGCGCACTTGCCAGCCAGACGCCGAGGGAAGGATTCACCTCGGGAACCTCGTCGCCCACGGCGACACGTGGGCCGTTGAGTCGGCCACGGCGGACCGCATCCAGCTTGTCCGGATGAAGGTCGGCCAGCACCGGGGGAAGGAGAGTTTGGCCGATCTTTGTTCCCGTTTGGGGAATCTCGGCTTTGTCATGCCACCCCACGATTATCCACCCATCAGCGGAGATGCCCTCGAATGAAGTTCATCGTGGATACCAATGTCCTCTCCGAGTTGATGAGCCGTCGGCCCAATCCGCGGGTGGTGGATTGGGTCCGCCAACATGATGAAGACCTGACGGTGTCTTGGGTGACCATTGCCGAGCTGCGAAAGGGGGTCGCCCTGCGGCAGGATGCGGGACGCAGGGCGCAGCTCGGCCAACTCGTTGATCGCATCGTTGCCGGGTATTTTGGAGAAGATGCGCCCCACTTCACGGATGCCACGGCCTTGGCGTTCGCCGAGCTTGTCGCGGCACGAATGCCAACCGGACGACCCATGGGTTGGCCCGACACCGTCATCGCGGCCCAAGCCAAGGAACTCGGGTTGGCCGTGGTCACCCGAAACACGAGGCACTTCCACGACGTTCCCACCATCAACCCGCGGGAGGCCCCCACGGCCTCCGGGGAGCTTGGGGGTCGCGATGCTTGACGACGGAGTGATCCGGAAGGGGCGGGCCCATCCCACGCATCCGTCCTGCTGAACCCTTCCGAACTCCCTGCCATGCCCCGCGAATCCAAGGCTGCCCGCACGACCCGCACCCAGGCCCTTGCGGCGCGCCTTCGTGCCGCCTACCCGGACGCCCACTGCGAGCTGAACTTCTCGTCCCCCCTCGAGTTGTTGGTCGCCACGATCCTGAGCGCCCAATGCACGGACAAGCAGGTCAACGTCGTCACCGCCGACCTCTTCAAGAAGTATCGAACGGCGGCGGACTACGCCTCGGCGCCGATGGGGCAGCTTGAGTCCGACGTGCGCCGGATCGGCCTGTATCGCAACAAGGCCCGCAACATCCAGGCGGCCTGCCGGGCGATCGTGGCCGAGCACGGGGGCGAGGTTCCACGCACGCTGGAGGACCTCGTTCGACTGGCCGGCGTGGGGCGCAAGACCGCCAACGTCGTCCTGGGGAACGCCTTTCACATCCAGTCGGGCGTCGTCGTGGACACCCATGTCCAGCGGCTCTCGGGACGCCTGCGGCTTTCGTCGGGCCGGACGCCGGAGAAGATCGAGCAGGACCTGATGGGCCTGTTTCCGCAGGAGGACTGGGCGATGGCCAGCCACTGGCTGATCTGGCATGGGCGCCGTCGTTGCCGGGCGCGCAACCCGGACTGCGCCGCCTGCGAGGTGCGCGACCTTTGCCCGTCGGCGGCGACTTGAAACTTGAACCCCGGCCCGGGCCCCGGGCCATGCTTGCGCCATCGGGCGCGCGGTTGCGTGGCCCGGACATCGACATCGGCAACGTCCTCCACATCAAAGCACGCACACCATGCCCAATCCCTGGACCGGCAAAGGCAATCCCTACACGCGCAAGGAAGTCATCGAGCGACTGCACGCCACCCTGAAGAAGGGTGACGCCATCATTGCCGCCGGGGCGGGCACCGGCATCAGCGCCAAGTTCATCGAGAAGGGCGGGGCCGACCTCGTGATCATCTACAACTCGGGCCGCTTCCGCATGATGGGCCATGGGTCCACGTGCGGCATGATGGCCTACGGCGACGCCAATGCCATCGCCATGGAGATTGGCGAGTACGAGGTCCTGCCGGTCGTCGAGGAGGTGCCGGTCATCTGCGGCGTCCATGCCACGGACCCGCGCCGCCGGATGTGGCACTGGCTGGGCCGCGTGAAGGAGATGGGCTTCTCCGGCGTGAACAACTTCCCCACCCACACCATCGTGGACGGACATTTCCGCAACGTCCTCGAGGAAACGGGCATGTCCGTCCGCAAGGAATACGAGATGGTCGCCCTCGCGCGCCGCATGGACCTCTTCTCGGTGGTGTACGTGGGCACGGCGGAGGAGGCGGTGGAGATGGCGAAGGCCGGGGCCGACGCCATCATCGCGCACGTGGGCACGACGGTGGGCGGATCGATCGGCGTGACGAAGGCCGTGGTGACGTGGGACTTCGCGATCCAACGGACGCAGGAGATCATCAGCGCCGTCCGCCGCGTCCGGAAGGACGTGCTGTTCCTCGCGCACGGCGGCCCGATCAACACGCCGGCCGACGCCAAGCGCATCATGGACAACACCGAGGCCGTCGGCTTCGTGGGGGCGAGCTCGCTGGAGCGCATGGGCGTGGAGGCCTCCCTGACCCAGCTCACGCGCGACTTCAAGGCGCTCAAGGCCCCGGCGGCCAAGAAGTCGCTGCGTCGCTAACGCCCGCTCTCAACGCCATGAAGCCGCATCGCTTCGTCACCGAGGCCGAGGCCCTCAAGGAGGAGTACAAGGGCCGCACCAACTTCTGGTTGGTTCGCCCCGAGGTCTGCGAGGCGCGCGACCTGCAGGTGTGCCGGGCCGTCCTTCCGGCCGGCGAGGGCCACAACTTCCACACCCACCCCGAGCTGGAGGAGGTCATCTATGTGCTGTCCGGGTCGGTCGAGCAGTGGGTGGAGAAGGAGAAGCGCCTCCTCGGCCCCGGCGAGGTCGCCCACATCCCGAAGGGGGTTGTTCATGCCACGTTCAACCCTACCGACGCCGACGCCGTCATCCTCGCCATCCTGTCGCCCGCCGCCGCCACGGGGCCGTTCCTGGTGGACGTGAGCCACGAGGAGCCTTGGCGCGGGCTGCGCCCATGATCGCGCTCCTCGATTACGGCGCCGGCAACATCCGGAGCGTCGAGAAGGCCCTGGCTGCCGTCGGGGCCAACGTGCGGCGCCTGGATTCCCACGTCGGGCTCGACCACGCCCATGCCGTCGTCCTTCCGGGCGTGGGTGCGTTCGACGACTGCATCAACGCGTTGCAACGCCAACGCCTGCTGGACGCCGTGCGCGCCTGGATCGAGGCCGGACGCCCGTTCCTGGGCATCTGCGTGGGCTACCAGGCCCTGTTCGACCGAAGCGAGGAGTTCAACTCGTGCGCGCTGGGCCTCGGCATCTTTCAAGGACCGGTCGTCCGCTTCCAACCCACGGCGGAGGAACCCCACCTCAAGATCCCGCAGATTGGCTGGAACCAAGTCGAGGTCGCCCAGCCCTCGTGCCCCTTGTTCGAGGGGATTCCTTCGGGGTCCTACTTCTACTTCGTCCACTCCTTCCATCCGAGCCCGGCGGACCCCGGCATCGTGGCCGGGCGCACGACCTATGGCCGTCCCTTCGCGTCGGCCGTGTGGCGGGACAACGTCTTCGCCACGCAGTTCCATCCCGAGAAAAGCCAGGCCAATGGCCTTCGGCTCCTGGGCAACTTCGTGCGTTGGGCCGCGCGCTAGGCCCCAAGCCCTGTCGATTCCCCCCTGCGGACCGGCAGCGCCTGTCCGATCTCCATCGCAATCCCGGGCTGACCGTCGAGGTCGGCTCAGGGCAACGCAAACGAGACGTAGGCATCGCCGCTGCGCGTCCCGATCTTCCCTCCGCCGCACGCGATCACCACGTATTGCCGACCGCCCACCGAGTACGTCGCCGGGGTCGCGTATCCGGCGGCGGGCAGACGAGCCTTCCACACCTCCCGCCCCGTCCGCCGGTCAAACGCCCGCAGATGCTCGTCCCGCGACGCCGC
This sequence comes from uncultured Akkermansia sp., assembly GCA_964430505.1. GTDB lineage: Bacteria > Verrucomicrobiota > Verrucomicrobiia > Limisphaerales > UBA9464 > UBA6176. The sequence continues at coordinate 40,066 of CAYSGH010000025.1, forward strand.
GATGAACACCAGCCCCCCCGCCGTCACCACCGGCCCGCCATAGTTCTCCGTGCCGGTCTTGGGAACGCCCCGCGCCGCCAGCTCCGGATATTCCCCCAACGGCACCTGCCAACGATGCTGGCCCGTGTTCAGGTCCACCGCCGTCAACGTGCCCCACGGCGGCTTCAGCGCCGGATACCCGTTCGTGTCGAGCCACCGATGGTAGCCCGTGGACGTGTACGGGATGGAGCCCAGCCCGGTTCCCGCCATCTCGCCGGAGCCCGCCCCTGCGCCGGGATCGCCCGGGCGGCCTTCACCCTCCTTGCCCTGGAGAAAGTCCATCAAGGCCCGCCGCTGCGCCTCCGACAGGAAGTCGAACGACGGCATCACGCCCTTGCCGGTGCGCAGCAGCGCGAGGATTTCTTCGGGTGTCCGGCGCGAGGCGACGTCCACAAGCGACGGAACGTTCTGGGCCGGGTTGCCGCGTCGGTCCACGCCATGGCACGCCGCGCACACCTGGAGGTACAACGCGTCGCCCCGGGACATCGCGTCGCCCCGCTTCCCTTGGGTTTCCACCATGGTTAGCACCCACGGCATCTCGTTGGCGTTCACGTACAGCACGCCGTCCGGATCCACGGCCGCGCCGCCCCACTCCGCCCCGCCATCAAACCCCGGCAGGATGATCGTCCCCTCGCGGCTGGGCGGCGCGAATGGCACGTGCGCCCGCAGCTTCGAGAAGCGTTCCAAAACGTGGCGGTGCGCCCCGGGCGAGATGTCCGTGATTTGGTCATGCGAGAACACCTGACGCGCGAACGGCGCCGGCAATCGCGGCACCGGCTGCGTCGGCGCGGCGGACTCCCCCGGCATGTCCGACGACGGCACCGGGACCTCGTCCACGGGAAACAACGGCGTGCCCGTCTCGCGGTCGAAGAGGAACACGTGCCCGGACTTGGTCACCTGGGCGACGGCGTCGATGCGTCGGCCGCCGTGGCGGACGGTGACGAGGTTCGGAGGGGCGGGCAGGTCGCGGTCCCAGAGGTCGTGGTGCACGACCTGGTAATGCCAGGCCAGCCGCCCCGTGCGGGCGTCCAGCGCCACGAGGGAGTTGGCGAAGAGGTTGTTCCCGATCCGGTCCCCTCCCCAGAAGTCGAACGTCGCCGACCCCGTGGGGCAAAAGACGAGGCCGCGCCGCTCGTCCAGCGCGAAGCCCGTCCAGACGTTGGCCCCGCCCGCGTAGTGGTGGGCCGTGGGCGGCCACGTCTCGTGCCCGGGCTCGCCCGGTTGCGGAATGGTGTTGAACCGCCACGCCAACGCTCCCGTACGAAGGTGGTACGCCCGGATCGGCCCCGGGGCGGCCGGAGCCGGGCCCTCGCCCAGCCGCATCCCCACGATCAACAAGTCCCCGAACACCACCCCTGGCGTGTTCGCCATCAACGACAACCCGCGCGCGTCCCGGCCCAGCCCGTCCATCAGGTCCACCGACCCGTCCTTGCCGAACGACGGCACCCGGCGCCCCGTCCGGGCGTCGAGCGCGTGGAGGAAGTGGCTGTTGCCGTAAATGACACGGCCGCCCGCGCCGTCCGCCCAATGCACGAGACCCCGGTTTACGCCCGCCTTGGACAAGCCGGCGTCCCGCGCCGGGTCGAAGCTCCACAACTCCCGCCCCGTCGCGGCGTCCAACGCAAAGCACCGCAAGTCCGCCGACGTCCCGTACAGGACGCCATCCACGACCAACGGATTGCACTGGATTTGGGTCCGGTTGTTGGTGTCGGCCCCGCCGGACCGATACGTCCACGCGACCTTGAGGCGACCGACGTTGGCGGGAGTGATTTGCCGGAGCGTGGAGTAATGCGACGACGCCTTGTCCCCCAGGTATGTCGGCCACGAGACATCGCCCGCCCGCGCCACCCAGAGCCACACGAGGACGACCCACCCGGCGACCGTCCCCCTCCCATGCCAACATCCAGCCCGCTGCATGGACCCCGTCCTTACCGGAACCCCGACGCGCTTGCACCTGCGTTTCACCTTGGAAACGGCTTGGGGCTTGAACCCTGCAACGGCGCTGGGCCTTGCCGAAGGCTGGGTTCCCACACACGGCGTCATCCCATCCCGCTTCCCGCTCGCCAACTCGCGCCAGGTGCCATCGGCAATGACAAAGGCAGGATCTCCAACGTCTTCGTGGGGAGATCCTCCGCCGCCACCTGGGTGCACGATCAGCCAAACACCCGGTTACCCTCCCAAGGCCTCGAGCCCGTTCTTCCAGATCCCTTCAAGATCGTCTTCGGGAAGGTCCAGGCCACCCGGCACCCCTCTTCCTCGTTGCCAACCATCGCACACCCTCCCACCCACATCCCCGCCACGGCGCGCCGGCGTCGATCGGGTGGGCGTCGCCGTCGCCATGGGCGCCACCTCCCGCCTCGCCTTCGTGACCGCCGGGGTCTTCCGCGCCTCCCACGACGTCGGGACGGCCCGGGTTCCTGTCGGCTTCTTCGTCGGTCCCATCCCCGAAGGCGTCCCCGTGGAATGGCCTTGGAACGGCGAAGGCGTCGGCCAACGCGCGCCCCGCGTCTGCGCCGTCGATGGCGAGGGGCCTCGGCTTCGGCCCTTCCATGTCCTCCTCCGCACCCCCCTCCGCCATCTTGTCCGCGCCGTCGATTTCCACCCCGTGCTCTGCCTCGTCGGTGGGGCCGCGACCCTTCCTGTCCGCGCCGACCCAGGCATCGGCACCCTCGCCGCGCTCCTCCGTCCCTGCGTGGACGCCCCCGAGGCCGGCAGCGCCCTCTCGGGGCTCCGGCGGCCCGAGGACCTCGATCTGTCGGACCGCATCCCTTTCGACGGCCAGATCGCGTCGGGGTTGCGTTCCCGCGTCTCCTTCGGCGCCGACATGGACGAGGTCCTTGCTGAGGAGTCCTGCCTGCGCAACAGGGTGGACATTCTCCACAGGTCCCCGGGCGATGGATGGGCCCGGCAGGGGGCCATCAGCACGCCTCCCGGCGGCGACGACGGCTCCGCGCCGCTTGCGGGGCCTGCGGCGTGGGGCCGAGGACTTGACGGCCGCAGCCGCCTGGTAGGGGTGGCTGTCCTTGCCGAAGGTGCTGTGGACCGCGCACAGCATCCGACTCGACCACTCCGCTAGCGCGCGCCCGGCGGCCAGCATCCTGCCTCGCTGCGCGTTCAACCGGCTTTGCAGCGCGATGTACTGGAAGACCTCGTCGCGTGCCGCGTCGATGCTCGCATGGTAGCCCTCCATGCTCAGGGTTTTGTTGAAGGCGAAGCCCGGCGCGGTGGCATCAATGGCGGCGGCGCGGCCCTGGGCCGTTTGGATGATATCAAGGACGTGTTGCTTGGACATAAGTCAGTGTTCTCCCAACCCCTTCGCTATCTCCTCGCGGAGCCTGGGTTACACCCTGCGGCCAAAGCTTTGCATGGCCCCGAGGCCTTCATGAGGGGGCGACCCTTGAAATCGGCGCATGGCGGCTTCCCCCGCAACCCTCAGGAGGAGCAACGCAATCCTCCGATAAGGCCTGGCGGGGTCCGGCAAGGAATGCGTCCCCACGAAAACAAGGCGCACGAGACGGTTCGGGCCGAATCCACGCGCCGAAGGGCCGCGCAACGGGTCGCTGGCAACTGGGGGGCCTGGAAAACGACCCGCCAACTTCGGCGGGTCCCTTTTCCATGCGGCCGGACGACCCACCGGCATCGGCGCGGCACTTGGCAGCCCCGAACTTCATCCACGCCGTTTGGCATGGACTTCGCCTCCCCGTCGTCCAAGGAAACCGAGGCTCCGAAATGACCCGCCAACTTCGGCGGGTTACTTTGGCCACGGCAAAACGGCCAGCGGCCCATGGCCGCTCCCTTCCGTCGCCTCGCCCAAACGAACACGCGCGACGTGGCCCGTGACGGCCGCACCATGCCCTCCACGACTGGGTTGGAGGGTTCCTTCAACCTCGAACCTTGCATTCGAGAGGGTTCCAGGATGAGGGAGGAGCCTTCCCTTCAGGGTGGATGGGCACACGGACAGTCATCGAAGGTCTCACCCTTTGGGTGAGGTTGTGGTGGCCTTGAAATGGCTAGGGGCCGGATCTCTTGTCCCGTCGCGCGCGGCATGTGGCACGGGTGGCGCCGCGTGAGCGCACACGGCCTACGGCAAGCCCAACGGGCGTTTCTAGGTTCAGCCATGCTATCGCAAGACGACGAGTCTGCCTCATCAGCCTTAAACCTCCCTGCATGGGGAACGTTCGTAGGATCCCACGGCGACGAGCGTCGCTCGCATGGGCGACGCTCGTGACCCGAGCGTTGGGATCGAGCTGCCGAAACGCTTGGTCGCAGGGTACGCAGTGCGGTAGGTCGCAGGGCACCGGCGGGCTGGGGGCCACTCCCCCTTCCCGCCGCGCGCATCGGACGTTGCCCCGGGCTATCCCACCCCCGCCACCACGCCATCCTCCAGGCGCACCTCGCGGTGGGCGCGGGCGGCCACATGGGCATCGTGCGTGGCCACCACCAACGTCATCCCGTGCTCCTCGCGCAAGGACAGCAACAGGGACATCACCTCGTCGCCCGTGTGCGAGTCGAGGTTGCCCGTGGGCTCGTCCGCCAGCAGCAGCGCCGGGCCGTTCACCAGGCTCCGCGCAATGGCCACCCGTTGCTGTTCCCCGCCCGACATCTGCGACGGCCGATGATGCAGCCGCCCGCCCAACCCCACCCGATCCAGCAACGCCCCCGCCCGTTCCCGCGCCTCCCCAGGCCCACGCCGCGCCATCCGCGCCGGCAACGCCACGTTCTCCAGCGCCGTCAGGTCGGACACGAGGTGATACGCCTGGAAGATCACCCCCACCCGACGGTTCCGGAACCGCGCCAGGTCGGACCACCCCAGGGACTCGATGGGCACGCCATCGAAGCGGATGCGGCCGGCGTCGGGCCGGTCCAGCCCGCCCAACAGGTGAAGCAACGTGCTCTTGCCCGCGCCCGACGCCCCGCGCAATGCCACGAACTCGCCCTTCCCAATCGTTAGGTCGATCCCGCGCAACACCTCCAGCCGACGCGGCCCCACCTGGTACGTCTTGCGGACGCCTTCCACGACCACCAGGGGCGATCGCACGGAGGCTCCCGTCGCAACGTGGGCCGTGGGAGCGGCAGGAAGGCCGGGAGCACCGGAGGTTCCGGGCGCAGCGGGCATGGGCTGGGGTTCAGTCATTGCGCAGGGCCTCCACGGGCCGCATCGAGGCAGCAATCCAAGCGGGCACCACCCCCGCCAGCAGGCACATCGCCAGCGACACGCCGCAGATCAACGTGACGTCCGAGGGCAACACCTCGGCGGGGATCTGGGCGAAGCTGTAGATGGACTGCGGGAACAGCTCGCGCCCCGTCAGCCGCCGCATCCACAGGAGGAAGTCGTTGCGAATCCACACGCCGCCCGTGCCCAGGGCGAGGCCGGACGCGACGCCGAGGACGCCCACGAGCGAGCTTTGCGCCAGGAACACGCCCACCACCTGCCCAGTCGTCGCGCCCATGGCCTTCAGGATGCCGATCTCGCGCGTCTTGCGGATCACGAAGGCGATCTGGGAGCAAATGATGCAAAAGCCGGCGCCGAGCATCACCACGAAGAGGATGATCAACATCACGTCCTTCTCCACCTCGATGGCCCCCAGCAGGTCGCGGTTCTCGTCCATCCACGCGACGGAGCGGTACTCGGGGCCGAGGACGTCCTCGACAACGCGCTGGAGGGCGCGGGTGTTGGCGACGGAGGAGTCATGGAGCATGACGGTGACGCCGCTCACGGCGTCGCCGAGGGCGAACAGGTCCTGGGCGTTGGCCAGGGACACCACCACCACCTGGGCGTCGATTTGCTCGTAGCCGACCTCGAAGAGGCCGCGCACCTCGAAGTCCTCGGCGGGGGCCAGTTCGCGCGCGCCGGAATCCTTGCTGCGCAACATGCGGTCAAGCGCATGGGTGGAGTGCAACGCCACGCGGTCGCCTACCCGCACGCCAAGCTGGTCCGCCAGGGACGCGCCCATGAGGAGCCCTTGCCCGCGCAGGTCGAGCTTGCCCGAGACGACCTTGTTCGTGATCACGGACACGCGGCCCTCGGCGGCGGGGTCGATCCCCCGGACGACGGGAGCGGCCGACTGCGAGGCGCGGTCGCGGGGGTCGGGCTGGGTTTGCATGAGGACCTGGCCGAGGACGAAGGGCGCGGCCCCGCGCACGCCCTGAACCTTGGAAACGCGCGCCAGCACCTCCTCCCACGACGCCATGGGCCGCTGTGGGACGCCCACCTTGAGGTGCGCGTTGAACCCGATGATCGTCTTGCGCAGCTCCAGGTCGAAGCCCGTCATCACGGCGATGACGATGATGAGCACGGACACGCCCAGCGCGACCCCCGCGACGCACAGGAGCGTGATCACCGACACGAAGTTTTTCTTCGGCCGGAGGTAACGGAGGGCAAGGCCCAGCTCGAACGGGAGTCGCAGCACGCGGCCGCAGTGTAGGGCGTTCACGGAAGGGAAGGCGAGCCGCGAGAGGGCGCGCGGGTTGTCCCGGCCTTGGACACGGCCCGGCGCATCAGCCCCCCATGCGAGGGGGTTTCACGTGGAGGAGCGCAGCCGCCGAGGAGGCGGGCGTGACCGCGCGGCTACGGGGAGGCGTGGGCCTCCAGCCGGGTCAGCCACGAGTCAAAGTGGGGGCATTCGCTACGAATGGCAGCCAAGCCAATCCGTTCGGCGACCAAGGGGCCATGCGCCACCTTCTGGAACGCCGCGCCGCGCGTGACCCGCAAGGCGATGTCATGGATTCGAGACGACGGGCTGGTTTCGGCTCGCTCGTTGATTTCCTCCGGCGTCCGGGCGTACTCGGGCCTTTCTTTGCGAATGGCCTGCAAGGGCTCCCTCAGCTGCGGTTTTCGGAGGACCTCGGCGATCACCTCCGGCTTGACGAGGAGCAAGGCCTCGAACTCGTGCATGAGGACGAAGGGCACGTGGCGCCGGTCCTGGATGTCGCGTCCCATGGCGTCCTGCACGGCAGCAGCGCGGCCCGCTGCGGTGGGCTCCGCGCGGTCGCGTCGGCCCGGGAAGTCCAGGTTCAGCCCCTGGTAGTCGAGCAGGGTGGTCACCATCGTGGCGACCGGGTTGTCCAGAAGGCGGAACACCTGGGACTTGAAGCTCTGGTAGCTCACGCTGCCCCCCTTGCGCGGCGAAGGACCACCAGGACGAGTGGTCACCTTGATGGGCTGGAAATGCAGGCCGGGGAGATGGGGCTGAAGGACCCTCTTCACAAAGGCCACCTCAGTCTCTCCCTCGACCAGAAGGAAGACCCGCTTCATCACGGTCGCCCTCCCAGCACGTTCTTCTCCCACAACTCACCGAGGCTGTAGTCCGCAAGCCATGGCTCCAGATCGAAAGGGGACAGCCTTCGGAAGACCGATTGTCCGTCCTGCTTCTCGACCACCATCACGTCCGCAGCCTCCATTTGGTTGACCAAGCCCACGGACTGGGTCGAGACGATGACCTGAGCGGAGGCCGATGCGGCCCGGATCAGGCCGCCCAAGACGGCGACGGCGGCCGGGTGCAGCCCGAGCTCGGGCTCGTCAATGATCAGGATGGGTGGCAGCTCTTCGGGCGGCAGGCACAGCAAGGTGACCAACGCCATGAACCGCAACGTGCCGTCGGAAAGCTGGCTGGGGCCCAACTCGTAACTGGAACCGGCCTCCAGCCATCGCAGGTCGATGATACTTGGGTTCAGCCGGTCTGGCTCCAACGCAAACCCATGAAAGAACGGCGCCGCAAGGCGGATCGTTTCCACGATGACGTCGTAGGCAGACCGCTGCCGTTCGCGAAGTCGGTACAGCATGGCCGCAAGGTTGCCGCCATGGTCGAACAGGTAACGGTTGTCATCGACATGCGCCTTGCCACGAAGCGGCGACGTCGCGGATGTGTCGTGGAACTGGTAGGCTCTCACGCCAGCCAACAAGTCCCGAGCCCGCCCGCCCTTCTGGCCCAGTCGGCTCACGTCCATGCCGATGCCGAGGCAGGGTCTTTTGTTGTGGAGGGGCTAGGAGGCCGAAACGGGCAGTTTTCGATT
>CAYSGH010000026.1:0-47613 GCA_964430505.1 uncultured Akkermansia sp.
ACGAAGACGGACCCGATGTAGCCGGCGCCGCCGGTGACGAGGATGTTCATGGGGAGTCTGTTGGCCTGATCTTGCCGCGTTCTTAGCCGACGTAGGGGATGGTCAAGGGGCCTTGCGGAAGGACGGCGACGCGTGCGGACGGCCCAAGCCTCGCCACCTCCTCGCGGACGAGGGCGCCGATGTCGTCAGAGGGCTCCAGGTGCGCGGCGCGCAGGACGTCATGGGGCATGGAGGAGACGACGCGCACGCGGAACCGTCCCTGGATGAGGGACTGGATCTGGGCCTGCCATTGCTCGGCGCGCACGAAGCCGGGCGTGGCCAGCAACGCCAGGATTTCCTCGGGGGAGGCGGCCTCGCGCAGGAGGCGGTCGAACGGGCTGCCGGCCGGGACGCCCTCGCGGCACTCGGCGGCGAGCACGAGGAGTCCGCCCGGCTTGAGGATGCGCGCGCCGGCGCTCATGCCCTTCACGCCCTGGTAAAGGTTTTGGTCGAGCGGATAGCCGGAGTTGGTGGTGACCACGACGTCGAAGGGGGCGTCCACGCGTTGCATGGCGGACTGCCGCACGAAGTCGCGCCCGGCGCGGTGGGCGAGGAGGAGGTCGCCGGCGAACACGCCGGTGATGTGGCGCTCGTCGTTGAGGGTGACGTTGAGCAGGAAGCTGGGGCCCACGCGCAGGGCGATGTCCCGCAGCTCCTCCCACAGGGGGTTGCCCTCGCAAATGCCGAAGGTCGCCCGGGGATCGGAGAGGTTCGAGGCGCCGTGGTTGCTCATCACGGTCTCCACGTGGGCCACGCCCGGCATGATGCCCTTGGGACCGCCGCTGAACCCGGCGAAGAAGTGCGGCTCGATGAACCCCGTCACGATGCGGACGTCGGCCTCGACGCAATGCCGGTTGATCCATGCGGGGACGCCCGTGCGGGTGGTCCCGAGCGCCACGCAGGCGTCGTGGCTTTCCGGCTCGTGGTTCAACACCCGGTACCGCGCCACGACCTCGGGCGTCAGCATCTTCTCCAGCTCCGCCCGGGTGTTGGGACGATGCGTGCCGAGTTGGTTGAGCAGGGTGACCTGGTCCCGCTGGACGCCCTTGGATTCCAGGTAGGCGAGGAGCCAGGGGATCAGGCGATGGTTGGGGGTGGCGCGGGTAATGTCGGTGAACAGGATGACGATGCGAGCGCCAGGCTTGAGCCATGCCGGCAACGGCGCGCAGCCGGTGGGGGATTCGAGGGCGGCAATCACCGCCGCGCGCTCGTCGGGCAGGCCCGGACGATGCGATGGCTGGATGACCGTTGTGTTCGCTGGTGGCAGCTCCACCTCCAGCAATCCCTCCCCGTATGCGAGTCCAACCTTCATGTGCCGCCCAAAGGATACCCCTCCCCCGGCGGCGAGGGCGAGGCTGGATTCGGGCGGCGCCGCCGACGGCCTCGTGTCGTGTCTCAGAAATCGCTCGCGCCTCGTGGGGCACGAAAATCCCTCGCGGCGAAACACCCGCCATTTCCGAGACACGACACTAGGGCTTGGGCGGCAGGAGGGGCTTGGAATCCTCCGGCGGCAGCTCGACGTGGAGGTCGCGGCTGAGGCGTTGCCGGAGGCGGGCCTTGAGGGTGGCGTGCACGGCGCGTTGCTCGGGCGTGAGGATGGCGTCGATGCGTTGGCCCGCCTGGACGATGGTGAGGCCGGACTCGTCGAGCGCGCGGCAGAAGATCTGGCGGAACTCGTCCCCCATGCCGCGCAGGATGCCGTGCACCTGTTGCTGCTGCGGCGGGGTGAGCTGGAGGCGCGTGGACAGCTTCTTCTCCGCCGCCGCCGTCCACGTCTCGGGCTGGAGGCTCTTGCGAAACGCGGACCGCAGCACGGCCTGCGTGGCCAACGACCCCGCGACGCCCCCGGCGACGAAGACCAGTCCAAACGCTGCGGCCCAAAGGATGCGACGACGGTTCATGGCAGGAATTGTGTGAAGGCAAACTGCGTTGCCTCGATCAAGTCCGGCGCTGGGCTCGTGCCCTGCCCGGGCACGTTCCAAAAAGCCAGCCCGGCGACGGCAACAGCCAACGCCAGCCCGGCGGCGGCCATCAGGAAGGGCTCGGGCGCCACGTCCGCGTCGGCGACGTGCCGATGGCGCGCCAGCGCGAGGACGCGCGAGGCGAGGCCTGGTGGCGGCGGAGGAACCGGCAGCGGTCCGGTGGCACGGAGGCGGCGGCGAAGCTCGGGGTGCAGCTCGTTCACAGGATTCCCTTTCGTTGAAGCTCGTGGAAGCGGGCGTTGAGTCGGCGACGCGCCCGGAAAGCGCGCACGCGCACCAGCGTGGAGGACCAGCCGGTGCGCGCGCAGATCTCCTCCACGGTCAGGTCGTCGATCTCCAGCCAGCGGATCAACGCGCGGTCGCGCGGCTCCAGCACGGCCAGCATGGACGCGACGATGAACTCGGAGTCGGAGTCGGCGCAGGGCTCCGCCGCGTGCGACCGCGACTCCGCGCCCTCCTCCGTCGCGCGGGCCTGCGTCTCCGGCAGGTCCGCCATGCGCCACTCCGGCCGCGCCGTCTGCGCCCGGATGGCGTTGCGGCAATGGTTGACGGCGATGCGCGAAACCCAGTGCTCCAAGGGGACCGAGCGACGGTATTGGGGAAGCCGCTGGAACACCTTCACGAGGATTTCCTGCACCAGGTCCTCCTCGGCGGCACGCCGCGGCAGGTGGGCGCGCACGATGCGGGCCACGACCGGGTGCAGCGCCTCCACCATGCGCCGGCTTGATTCCTCGTCCCCACCCTCGACGCCTGGGAGCAAGCTGCGGAGGTCCAGCTCCTCGCCCGGGCGCGGCAACGACGGGCCACGGCGACGGCCGGCCCCTTCCGGGAGGCCGACGCCGCGTGTCTCAAAGGGCTCCGCCAAGGAGCCCACGGCCGGTGCAAGGACTGCGCTCGTACTGGTGAACGACCCCATGAACGCGCCGCAGATTACAGCAACCCATCCCCGGCGACCAAGGCCACGTCCCGGGCAGGGGTGCTGGGTTCCACCTCCGAACGCAGAGGTCGCGGTGACCGAGCGCAGCCACCGTGTCCACGGGGCCCCGCCACCCGCTCCTCGCTCCTTGCCACCCGGCCCTCGTCCGCAACCGCCCGCCATTTCGCGGTGCACCGGGTCCTTGCTGGACTCCGTGCCCGCGCTTGCCCAGCAGGGCGGGTTTTGAAACGGTCACCCCTCGTTGCTTATGGGACACGTCAAGTTGCACATACCAGGACCCGTCGAGGTGAGCGCGCGGACCTTCTCGGCGTTTTGCCGCCCGATGATCGGGCATCGGGGCCAGGGCTTCAAAGACCTCTACGCCCAGGTGCAGCCGGGCTTGCAGTCCCTCCTGGCCACGCGCCAGCTCGTCTATCTTTCCACGTCCAGCGCCTGGGGCGTCATGGAGGGCGCCCTCCGCAACCTCGTCACCAAGCGCGTCCTCAACTGCATGTGCGGCGCGTTCTCCGACAAGTGGCTGGACGTGTCGCGCCGCTGTGGCAAGGAGGCCGACCCCCTGCAAGTGCCTTGGGGCTCCCCCATCCGGCCGGAGCAGGTGGATGCCGCGCTCGCCACCGGCAAGTACGACGCCCTGACCCTCATTCACAACGAGACCAGTTGCGGCGTCATGAGCCCGCTCGCCGACATCGCGGGGCTCAAGGCCAAGTACCCCGACGTCACCTTCATCGTCGATGCGGTCAGCTCCATGACGGCGGTCCCCATCGCCTTCGACGCCCTGGGCATCGACGTCCTGCTGGCGGGCACCCAGAAGGCGTTTGCGTTGCCCCCGGGGCTCACCGTGTTCGTCGCCTCCCCCGCCGCTCTGGCCAAGGCGGCCACCGTGGCGGACCGCGGCTATTACTTCGACTTCGTCGAGTTCGAGAAGCACGCGCGCGAGAACATGACGCCCAGCACGCCTTCCATCGCCCACGTGTACGCGTTGGCGGACAAGCTGGAGGAGTTCAAGGCCGAGGGCCTGGAGGCCCGCTACGCGCGCCACGCCCGCACCAACGACATGCTCCGTGACTGGGCGCGCCGCCACGGCTTCACCCTGTTCCCGGAACCTGGCTACGAGTCCCGCACCCTCGTCTGCGTCAACAACGGCGCGCGCCCGGGTGGCCGCACCATCGACGTCGCCAAGTTCCAGAAGCTGGTGAAGGAGGCTGGCGTCCTCATTGATGGCGGCTACGGGAAGATCAAGGGCCTGACCTTCCGCGTGTCCAACATGGGCGACGAGACCCCGGAGAGCATCGGAGCGTTGATCGACATCATGGATGGCGCGCTTGCCAGGCTCTGACCGGCCGCAAGGGGGGCGACGGTTCGTCCCGAGCGCTCCGACGTTCGTTCGGCACTATGGGCGCCCCGGCTGCGCTGGCAGGGAACGCCGCCACGCCAGCACGGCGCGCATCATGGGGCGCGCCATGAGCAGCCATTGCCAGAGCGGGATGAACAGGAACGCCTGGATGTTCTTCACGCCGCGCGGGTGGAACATGACGAAGTAGGTATAGGCCGCCGCGCCCGCCGCCGAGACGCCCACCACGTGCCATCGAAGCGGCCCGGCTTCCGGCAGACGCCGCGCCAGCCACGCGGCCGTCACCGCCAGCAGGAACGGGAGCATCGTCCACGGCAGCAAGAGCCCGTGAATCGGGGATCCTTGCAGGCCGGGTGCCGCCACGAGCGTCATGTAAACGCCCGGCACCATCCCGCCGAGGCACGCCGCAAACAACGTCCCCACCATCGGCCCGGGCAGGGCACCCTCGCCCTGCAACACGTCCCCCTCGCCCGAAAACTCGCCCGGGCCCCGATTGGACTGCTCACGTTCCACGCGTCCAAGCTACCGCCGTTCGAGTTCCAACCCAAGCCGAGCCTCGCCTCGCCTCCACCGGAACGTTCCCGCCTATTCGGTAGGGGCTGGCAGCCCGCCCACGGTCACCCCAGCCGAAATCCCATGGGCAACAAGCTCCGGACCGGGTGCTTCCCAGGCACGCCGTCCAAGGACACGACGGCGTCCGGAGCCAGCTCCAGCATCCACTGCCGACACGCCCCGCAGGGGGCACGGCCCTGCGCGCCCGTGTGCGGGTCGGCATCGGGACACGTCACGGCGATGGCCAAGAAACGTCGCGCTCCCGCCGCGATGGCCGCCGCCAGGGCGGCCCGCTCCGCGCACAAGGCCAGCCCGTAGCTGGCGTTCTCGACGTTGCACCCCACGAAGACCCGGCCGTCCTCCGCAAGGACGGCCGCACCCACGCGGAACCGGGAATAGGGCGCATGGGCATGAAGGGAGACGGCCCGGGCGGCCGCCATCAAGGCGTCCAGCCCGGGCCGTGTGGCATCCGCGGCCGAAGCCGCGCCTACTTCGCCGTCTTCTTCCATTCGCCAATCTTGGCAATGAAGGCGTCGGGGCCGCCCTTGAGATAGCCCACTTGGCGCCCCAGCTCCTTCCCGTCCGCGTCGATCAGGACGAACGTCGGGAAGCCGTTGACCTTGTACTGCTTCTTGAGGTCGTCGTTTTGCTTCTTGGTGTCGGCGGACAGCGCCTTTTTGCTGGGGAAGTCCACCTCGACGAGCACGACGTTCTTGGCCGCGAAGTCCGTGAACGCCTTCTGGTCGAGAGACTCCTTCTTCATCTTGATGCACCAGCCGCACCAGTCCGACCCCGTGAAGTCGAGCAGGATGGGCTGGCCCTGCTTCTTGGCGAGGGCCTTGGCGGCGGCAATGTCCGTGCCCCAGGCCTCGGCCGCGAGGACGCGGGCGACGAGCACGAGGGCGGAACCGAGGGCAAGCAGTGGCGTGTTCATGGCGTGCATGGGATTCGGGGTGAACGATGGAGGATAAAAGGGGGCGTGGGGGCTACTTGCTGGCCTCGTACTTGCCCAGCGTCGTCTTCATCTCGGCCTTTTGGGCCTCCGGCGCGAGGTCAATGGCCTTCTTCTGCTGGGCGATGGCCTCGGCCTTCTTGCCGTTGTCAAACAAGGCGCGGGCATAGGTGTCGAGGATGGCGGGATTCTGTTCCTTCGAGGCGCTGACGGCCGCCTTGGCGACGTCGAGCGCAAAGCCCGTGTCGCGCGTCTTGATGTTCGGGGCGGTGAGGACGTTCCACGCGATGGCGTTGAGGATTTGGGGATCCTCACCGGCGAGGTCCAGGAGCGACTTGCCAAGGGCGGGAAGGTCCTTGGCGTCCGGCTTGGCGGCGGACTGCATGTACTTCATGAAGGACTCGTTCAGCTCCTGCATCTTCGCGGCGCGTGCGGCGCGGCCATCGAACTCCTTCTGGGCCGCCACCATGTCATACGTGCCCGCCACGATGCCCTCGATGGCCGCGTCCAGCCCGTCCATCGGATGGCCCACCCAGGCGACCCGGCCCTGCTTGTCCACGATGAATGCCGTGGGGATGCCGTTCTGCCCGTAGGCACCCATGTAGGCCTCCGAGGTCTTGCGGGACGAGTCCAAGGCGACCACGTAGTCCATTTTGCTGCCCATCTTCTCCACGAAGGGCTTCACCTTGGCCTCCGTTTCGTCGGAGATGCCCACGAAGACGACACCCTTGTCCTTGAAGCGCTTCTGGAGGTCGGTGAGGTGCGGGATGGATTCGCGGCAAGGCGGGCACCACGTGGCCCAGAACTCGACGACATAGACCTGCTTGCCCTTGCCGGCCGCGAGGTCCACGGGGTCGCCCTTGACGGTCTTGGAGAGGGCAAGGGGCCGGGCGGGGTCGCCGAGCTTGGCGGCCTGGACGACAAACGAACCCACCAGCCCAACGGCGGCAGCGAGGAGGAGACGAAGCTTCATGTTTTGCCTTTCGGACCAGCAGTCCAAACCCGTTCCCCACCGGAATCAAGCCCGGGCTGCGGCGGCTCGGAATGCCCCGGGTCGGCCGCCCGTCGCATCACGGCATGGGCTCATGGACGAAGGCATGACCAGGCAGGGGGCGACTCGACGCTGGGAACGGGGTGGCAAAAGGGTAGGCTCGCGCCCGATGACGGACGCATCCAAGGCCGGGCGCGTGAGGGCGGCGATGCCATCGGGCGGGCTCTTTGCGGGGCAGGCGTGGCGCGTGGGGACCGAGCCGTTGCCGCTCGGCGCGGCGTTGGCCCGCGAGCTGGAGGGCTTGGGGCGCGTCTTCCTTCAATTCTACCGCGCGGTGAACCAACTGTACCGCCGGTCCGTGGACGGCCGGGAGCCGGCATGGGTGGCCGCGTTGCTGGACCAAGGCAAGCCGGAGGATCTGGTCCGATGGCAACGGCTCCACGGCCTCCGCAACGAGATCCCCCGGGTCATCCGGCCCGACGTGCTCCTCGTCGAGGATGGCCTCGCCGTGTCCGAGCTGGACTCCGTTCCGGGCGGCATCGGCGTCACCCAATGGCTGAACGAGACCTATGCGGGCCTTGGGGACGACGTGGTGGGCGGTCCCGACGGCATGATGCGGGGATTCGCGGGCATCTTCGGCGATGCGCCGCGCGTGCACCTGGTGGTGTCGGAGGAGGCGCGGTCGTATCGGCCCGAGATGGAGTGGCTCGCGGCGCGGATGGGGCCTCGGTTCGGCGTCGTGGGGCAGGACCATGGCGAGGCGCCGGACGGCGACGCCGTGTATCGGTTCTTCGAGTTGTTTGACGTGGCCAGCGTGCCGTCGGCAGGACGGTGGTTCGAGGCGGCCTCGGAGGGGCGGTTGCGGGTGACGCCGCCGCCGCGGCCGATCTTCGAGGAGAAGCTGCTCTTTGCGCTGCTGTGGAACCGCAACCTCCGCGACTTTTGGCGGCGCGAGCTGGGCGATGCGTTCCTGCAACGGTTGCTGCGCATCGTCCCGCGAAGCTGGGTGGTGGATCCCTCGCCCATGCCGCCCCATGTAGCCGTGCCGGGGCTGGACCTGACGGATTGGCGGCAGATGAAGGAGTGGTCGCAACGGGAGCGCGAACGGATCCTGAAGGTGTCGGGCTACTCGCCGCTGGCCTGGGGCTCCCGTGGCGTGCATCTCGGCAGCGACCTGAGCCGCGAGGAATGGTCGCGGGCCGTGGACGAGGCCATCGCCGCATGGCCCCGGTCGCCCTCTATCCTCCAAGAGTACCGTCGGCCCCGGACGTTGCCGCTGGCCTGGGTGGACGACGCGGGGACGACGCATGCGATGGCGGCGCGGGTGCGGTTGTGCCCGTACTACTTCGTGCATGGGGAGGGCGACGCAGCCCGCACGGCGCTGGGCGGGGTGTTGGCGACGGCGTGCCCGGCGGACAAAAAAATCATCCATGGCATGTCCGACGCGGTGCTGGTGCCGTGCTCGGCGCGGGACCGGGCGGAGGCGGGGGTGACGACAACGGGACCGGGGGACGCATGACGACGGCGGAGTACGCGTTGCTGGCGTTGAGCTCGTTGTTCGTGATCGTGGACCCGATCGCCGCGGTGCCGGCGTTCGTGACGATGACGGCGGACAACTCGCCCGGGGAACGGCTGCGGATGGCGCGGATGGCGGCGGTGGTGGCGGGGTTCCTCCTGCTGGTCTTCGCGGTGGTGGGAAACGCGTTGTTCCGGTTGCTGGGCATCACGATCCCGGCGTTCCAGATGGCGGGGAGCGTCGTGTTGCTGCTCGTGGCCCTCGACATGGTGCGCGCACAGCGGTCGCGCGTCCGCCAGACGGACGAGGAGGAGGCGGAGGGCACGGCCAAGGAAGACGTGGCCATCACGCCGCTGGCGGTGCCGATGCTGGCGGGTCCGGGAGCCATCTCGACGGTGATCCTCCTGCATGCCAAGGCGGACGACTGGCCCAAGCGGGTGGTGCTCGGCCTCGCGATCGTGGCGGTGGCGGTGGCGAGCTACTGGACGTTTGCGTTGGCAAGCCGCGGCAGCCGCTGGCTGACGCCCATCGCCATGAAGGTGGTGGAACGCATCATGGGCCTGTTGCTGGCGTCGATTGCGTTCCAGTTCCTGATCAACGCCCTGGTCGAGCTGGGCGTCGTGGGAAAACCCGCCGGGGCGTGACCGCGCACCATGCCGTGGCACGCCCATTCCGGCTCACGCCAGCTCCCTCAACGTCCCGCCGGGCCGCACCCGGAAGCGTTGCCCGCGCCACTCGACGGTGTTGCCCAGGAAGGCGGCAGCCCACACCAACGCGGATGCGATGTCCTTGGGCCACACCCGCAGGATACCGGTCCCGATGGGTAGCTCGGGGCACATGCGACGGTGCAAGGAGGCAGCCACGCTGGCGCGCACCACCAACAGGCCTGCCCAAGGCCAAGGGCTCCATCCAACCACCAACGCCATGGCCAGTGCGCCGGCCGCCCAAAGGCTCCCGTTGCTGAGGATGCTCAGGAAAAATGGCACGGGTCGACACGCGCGGATCGTCCGCGCCCAGCGCACCTGGTGGCCCCATACCTCCCGGGCCGTGGCGGGGGCCTCGATGCAGTCCGCCACCATCGTCGCCAGCTCAATGCGCAGGCCCCGTTGATACACCCGCCGCCCCAGGTGGAAGTCGTCGGCCAGCTGGTCCACCAACCCGCGAAACCCGCCGATGGCGAGCAGGTCCGACCGCCGCAGCGCGATCACGGCGCCAAGGGCAAAGTCCTGCGGGGCGAGGGACCGCGACTGGAGCACTTGGCTCCAGAAATCAACGTTCAAGGACAACGCCTCCCAGGCCCGCGCGCCCCCCACGGGCTCGGGGTTGCGATACAGGCAATTGGCCAACCCGACGCCTTGCAACGCCAATGGCCCCACAACGGATGCCAGAAGGCCCGGCCTCGCCAAGACGTCGGCATCGCTCACCACCACCACGTCGTGCCGGGCCAGTTCCTCCAACCGGGCCAGCGTGCACGCCTTGTGGTTCAGTCCTGGACGGTCCGGGCACACGACCAGGCGCGCGTCCACTCCCGGGTGACGAGCCAGCACCGACTGGACGACCGCAACCGCCGGGTCGTCGGGCCGATGCACGCCCACCAAGACCTCGAAGGCGGCGGGGTGTGCCTGCCGGAGCCAGCTTTCGAGGCAACGTTCCAGCGATGGGTCGGCCCCATGCACCGGCTTGAGGAGGGACACGGAGGGGGCCGGGACGGCCGGCGCCGAACCTTGGTGCAGCGGGAAACGCCGCGCCACGGCCCACTGCCACAGCAGCAGCACCGAGGCCAGGACGGCCAGCGCGCCAATCACCGAGAAGAACGCCACGCGCCCGAGCCTGCGGCAGGGCGCTTCCCGACGACAAGGGAGGGATGCGGCACCCTGGGCACACCCGGCGACGCCAACAACACCCAACCCAGAACGACACGGGGACCTCCCGGCCGGGCCGGCGCGTTACCAAAGGAAGGATTGGGTGGACGCGACCACCCGTTGATCCTCCAGCAGCGTCGCACGCCAGGCGGAGACCTCGCCGACACGGCGGAACTCGTCGGGCCCCAGGACGACCTGGCTCCATCGGCGGCCGGCCTGGGAGCCGGCGATGGGGCGCTCGACCACAACGGTGTTGCCGCCGCGTGCGGCGCCGCCTTGCGAGGAACCTCGCAGCTCCAGCTTCAGCACCAGCGGCTGGGCCTGTCCACCGCGTAGCCCTGGCCGCGCCTTCCACAAGATGTCGAAGCGCAGGCCAGCCACCTTGTCGGATTCCTTGCGGAGGAACGCCTGGTAGGCGTCCCGCTCGTACAGGCTCGGATGGATCGATGCCCGCCCCTCGGCGTCCAGGAGGCTGGGCAGGACCTTGATGATGCGCGCCTCGGGCGACCGGCTGGGCTGATGCGAGCAACCGACGGCCAAGGCGAGCCAGAGCCCGGCCGCCACGCGCTGGAAGGTCGCAAAGGTCACTGGTTGAACCTCGGCAGCTCCAGGATCGCGGGCTGTCCCCGGAAACGACGCTCGGGCGCCCGCGTCACCGGCTTGACCGCCGGGGCAGCAACGGGTGTTCCACCTGGCTTCACGAGGTCCGGCAAGCCCGACCCGCGCGATGCCGCAGGCAACGAGGCGGCGGCATTGGGCCGGGCCGCCGTGTTGGCCAAGCCGCCGACCGGCGTCTCAGGCCCCGCCAAGAGCGCGTCAAATTGTTGGGTGCGACTGGAAGGGGAACGCCGTGGCTCGATGCCGCCGATGGCCAGGGGCTCCGGGTTGGCGGCGGATGCCCCGGCGGCCGGCTCCCCGCCGCGGGTCGTGGAGGCGTTGCCTTCCACCCCGACCGAGGGCTGCGAGTCCAGCAGGGTTGCAAAGGCGGAGGTCCGCTCCTCCATCAACGTCTTGCGAACCTCCTCCGCCGGGCTGAGCGCACCGGGAACGCCCGGGTTGGCAACGTCCCGCAACGCGGACAAAGCCGACGCCGGGCCGGACGAGCGGCCCGTGGCCACCGACGACGAGTCTCCTCCCAACTGGACGATCCGAGAGGTGTCCAGGGGACGATCCATGCCCCGTTCCGAGCCCTGCAACGTCGTGAAAGCCGAATCCGGCGACGCGGACGCTCCCGCCCCGTCCTGCCAGTCACCCTGCGTCCGGCGCATGGCCCCGTTCGAGGCCGCTTCCCGCGCCTGCAAGTATCGCAGCGATGCGGGAGCCTCCGCACCGAGCCGCGGCCTGCCATTGGGCAACATCCGGTCCGGCTCGCGACCCAGACCGGGCTTGTCCGGGTCCGCAATCTTCGTGGCGTTTTCGAGCAGCCAGTTGCGTTGCTTCTCGATTTCCCGGTTCCACTGCTTTTGCAGCAGGGGATCCACGGCGCCCGTGTTCGGCTTGGGCGCCAGCAGCGGGTTCACCAGGCTCGAATCATCCCGGCCACCCTTGATCTGGGACGGGTTGACGAGCCGCTCCAGCAGCGGGTCCGTCGGCCTGCCATTGCGGCCCAGCGAGCCCTTTGCCTGCGACGGGCCGCTCTCGCGCATCGCCTCGCCCGCTGCCAACGATCCGGCCACCGCCATGGCCAACAGCCACGGACCAGCAACCACGGGCCTCCGCAACGCGCTTTGCATGGCATCTTCGTATCCGAACCCCGCCGGGGCGTCAAAGCCGGACCCGCGCCCGCCCCGCAGCCGCCACTCCATCCTTGATGCCCGCCCGCCGAAGCGAAGAATCCCACCACGCAATTCGTCCACCACCGCTCATGAAGCTCCTCCGGTCCCTTTCCTGCGTGCCCCTCGCGGCGTCGCTCCTCTTCGCCCAGAACGGCGACAAGGCCGGCGAGGTCCAGCCCGAGCGCGTCCCCGCCGACCGCATCCCGCCCGCGCCCATCCTGTCACCGGAGGCGCAACTCGCCACCTTCCGGCTCCCCGACGGCTTCCGCGCCGAGGTCGTCGCCTCGGAACCCCTCGTCCGCACCCCCGTGGCCGTGCAGTTCGACCACCGCGGCCGCCTGTGGGTCGTCGAGATGAGCGGCTACATGCGCAACCCGGACGGCACCGGCGAGTCCGACCCCGTCGGCTCCGTCGTCATCCTCGACGACACCGACGGCGACGGCCGCATGGACCGGCGGACGGAGTTCCTCGGCGGCTTGGTCATGCCGCGCTCCATCATGTTGTTCCGCGATGGCGCGCTCGTCGCGGAGCCGCCCCGGCTGTGGTTCGCGCGGGACACGGATGGCGACGGCAAGGCGGACACGAAGGAGTTGGTGGCGGACGACTATGCGTCCCAGGACGACCCGCGCCTCGGCGAGCGCGCCAACCCGGAGCACGCCAGCAACAGCCCCACGTGGGCCCTCGACAACTGGGTCTATTCCGCCAACCACACCACCCGCTACCGCTGGAAGGGCGGCACCAACTGGCTTCGCGAGCCCACCATCTTCCGCGGCCAATGGGGACTCTCCCAGGACGACTTCGGACGCCTCTTCTACAACTCCAACTCCGACCCCCTCCGCGCCGACGCCGTCCCCTCCGCCTACCTCGCCCGAAACCGCAACCTCCGCCAACCCTTCGGGGCCAACCTCCAGGTCGAGCGCAACCTGCGCACCCACACCGCCCGCGTGAACCCGGGCGTCAACCGCGGCTACCAACCCAACCAGCTCACCCCCGAGGGCCACCTCGCCACCTTCACCGGAGCCTGCGGCCCCGTCGTCTATCGCGGCGACCAGTTCCCCCGCGAGTTCGTCGGCGACGCCTTCCTCTGCGAGCCCGCCGGCAACCTCGTCCGACGCGAGAAGATCACCGAGGCCGACGGCGTCCTCTCCGGCACCAACGCCCATCCCAACGCCGAGTTCCTCGCCGCCCTCGACGAGCGCTTCCGCCCCGTCAACCTCGTCAACGGCCCCGACGGCTGCCTCTACGTCGTGGACATCGCCCGCGGCCTCATCCAGCACCGCATCTACCTCACCTCCTACCTCCGCAAGCAGGTCGAGTCCCGCAAGCTCCAGGCCCCCGTCGAGCTCGGCCGCATCTACCGCATCGTCCACTCCAGCAAGCCGCGCCGCGCCGAGACGCTCCCCGCCAACCCCGCCGACGCCGACCTCGTCAGCAAGCTCTCCCATCCCAATGGCTGGTGGCGCGACCGCGCCCAGCAACTCCTCGTCGAACGCCGCGCCACCAACGCCGTGCCCGCCCTGCGCGACCTCGCCACGGGACGCGGCAACGCCGACGCGCCCGGCCGTTCCAACGCCCTCGCACGCCTCCATGCCCTCTGGACGCTCGAGGGCCTCGACGCCACCGACCTCCCCACCCTCGGCGTCGCCCTCGCCGACCCCGAGCCCCGCGTTCGTTCCGCCGCGTTGCGCCTCCTCGAGCCGCACCTGCGCGGGCCCGCCCGCGACCAGGCCATGCTCCTCCTCATGCGCGCCTGCTCGCCCGGAACCGGCCCCGAGCATACCCAGATGCTCTTCACCCTCGCCGAGGCCCGCACCCCCCAGGCCGACCTCGTCCTCCGCGTGCTCCTCATGAACGCCCCCGCCACGCCCCTCCGCGTCGATGCCGCCGTCAGCGGCCTCGGCGGACGCGAGCTGGAGTTCCTCGAGGGGCTCTTCTCCGATCCCTTGTGCAGCCCCGACCGACGCGAGCACGGCCCCCTCGTCCGACGCCTCGCCCAATGCGTCGCCACCGAGGGCGCGCCCGACCGCATCGAGCATCTCCTCACCTTGGCGTCGTATCGGAAGACCGCCGACTGGCAGCAGCTTGCCCTGCTGGACGGCATCGCCAGCACCGTCCCCGTCGCCGCCAAGGGCCAGCCCGCGCCCAAGGTCCGGCCGGTGCGCTACGCCCAGCAGCCGCGCGGCTGGGAGGCCCTCCGCCGCGTCGAGGCCCCCGAGGTCCGCGAACGCCTCGAAAAGGTCGCGCCGCTCATCTCGTGGGAGGGCGACGGCCGCGTGCTCGACACGGGCACGAGCGCGCCGCTGTCCGTCGCGGAGCAGGCCAGCCGCGACCGCGGCCGCGACCTCTACGCCGTCGTGTGCGCCGCCTGTCACCAACCCCATGGCAACGGCCAGGAAGGCCTCGCCCCGCCCCTCCGCGACTCCGAGTGGGCTCTGGGCTCCGAGGGCCGCCTCGTTCGCATCGTCCTTCACGGCGTGCGCGACGCCATCACCGTCAAGGGCCAGAAGTGGGAGCTGAACATGCCCGCCTTCAACGAGGCGCTCGACGACCAGCAGATCGCCGACATCCTCACCCACGTCCGCCGCGAATGGGGCCATGCCGCCGCCCCTGTCGCCGTCGAGTCCGTCCGCGCCCTGCGCGCCCAGACCCAGGACCGCGACGATTCCTGGACCGAGGCGGAACTCCTCAAGGTCCCCTGATGCGCTTCGCCATCTGCAACGAGATCTACAAGGGGTGGTCCTTGCCGGACACGTTCCGCCACGCCCGCGCGGCCGGATACGACGCCGTCGAGATCGCCCCCTTCACCCTCGCCAAGTCCGTCGATCTCATCCCGCCCGCGCGCCGCGCCGAGATCCGCCGGCAGGCCGCCGACGCCGGCGTCGCCCTCTCCGCCATCCACTGGGTCCTCGTCGAGACCGAGGGCCTGCATGTCACCAGCCCCGACCCCATCGTCCGCGCCCGCACGGCCCGGTACTTCGTGGATCTCGTGGACTTCGGGGCCGACCTCGGCGCGCCCTGCATGGTGGTGGGCTCGCCCAAGCAACGGAACCTCCTCCCGGGCGTCACGAGCGAACAGGGCTGGGCCTGGGCAGCCGACGTGTTCCGCCCCGCTGTCGCCCGTGCGCGCGACCGCGGCTTCACCATCTGCTTCGAGCCGCTTGCGCCCTCGGAGACCAACTTCATCAACACCGCCCGCGACGCCCGGCGCTTCGCCGACCTCTTCGCGTCGCCCGCCATGAGCATCATCCTCGACGTGAAGGCCATGTCCTCCGAGGACCGACCCGTGGCGGAGACCATCCGGCAGAGCGGGGGCCGGTTCGCCTACTTCCACGCCAACGACGCCAACCTCAAGGGGCCCGGCTTCGGCGACGTGGACTTCGTCCCCATCGCGCGCGCCCTGCGCGACGTGGGCTACGACGGCACCGTGTCCGTCGAGGTGTTCCGCTTCGAGGAAGGCGCCGAGGCCATCGCCACCCGCAGCCGCGCCTACCTGCACGAGGCCTTTGGGTGCTGAGCGATCGAGACTCATGGCCATCCCAGGCGACGCTTCGGCCCGACAAACCGAGGGCGTCGCCTACTCGATCATGCGGGCAAGCGGGCCCCGCAGGATGCCGTGATGGCGTCGCAGGCCGTCGAACCCGGGTGCATCCGGATCCGGGCAGACGGGCCGTCCCGAGGCGTCGAGATACAGGCAGCCAAGGTCGCGTGCCGGCAGGCGGGAAACGAGTTGCCGGGCTGCTTGCACCGCCTCGAACCATTCCTGCTTCGCGGCCACGAGATCGAGGGGTTGCTCCAGCCTCACGTCCGCGACGTCCTCGGGGTAGAACCGGTGGCCTCGCAAGGCCCAATCGAGGATGAACTCGGGCGTCAGCCCCGGATCCTTGCCCGCCGCAGCCCACGCGAGGGCACCCAGGTGCAGGTGGCGGCGGTGCAGGTGCAGGCAATCGAGGAAGTCGCGCAGCTTTTGGCGCCCGGCCAAGGCCAGCACCTTGTTCGTCGCCCCGTCCCAAAAGTTCAGGCGCCAACCCAGCTCCGGATCAGGCTCCACGGGAAAGAACCGAAACGCGGCGTCCACCGCCCATTCCAGCTTGGTTTGTCGTCCGTCCCGGCTGACGCGCGGCCGGCGGAAGTCGTCGTGGATCCGTCCCACCCCTTCCACGGCGAAGCCCGCCTTGCGAAGCGCCGCGACATCGACCTCGTGCGCCACCCGGAGCGCCTCGGGCGCATCATGGAACACGTCGATGTCCTCCGAGCGCCGCGGCGAGTAAGCCGCCTGATGCAGGACAGTCCCGCCTGCTATGGATCTGTCGGGATTTCGGTTGGCCGCCACGACTCGCAGCACCTCGCGCTCGAAGCCGCCTATCGGCATAGCTGTTCCACGACGTGGTATCCGGGGTGCCCACCGTTCTCGCGCAGGTTGCGGATGATCCATGGCAGGTCGGCCTCCTCGATGCGCCGGTTCGGGTCGGACGACCAGAAGCACTGGGCGAAGAAATCGCGGTAGGCCTGCCGGGCGACCGCCAAGCGCCGTCGCCTCGCCTCGTCGTCCAAGTCTGGGCGCGGCGCATCGTTCATGGCGTCATCGTACCCGAGGCAGGACGGATGGGAAGCGATCGCGTGGTTCCCGTTCCTGGGCGCAGGCCGCTCAGCCCCGTCCTGCTGGCCTCCTCGTGACTAGGGCCTCCCTGGGCTGGCCCTTTGGGATGTTGCCTCGCTAGGATGCAGACCTCACAAGCCCTGAACGGAAGCCGCCTGGAAGTCCCCCACGTCTAGGCATGACGCGTCGGCCCCGGAAATGCGCCGATCCGAATTCCACTCTGCCAAGGGAACACGAGAAGCAGGCCGTTTGCGGGTGCCCGGGCCCGTTTGCGCCGCCCGGGCTCAGCCGCCCGGCCGGATCGGCACGTACAGGTCCGAGACCGTCGCCGTGGGTGCCCGGAGCGGGAGCAGCGCCCGGAGCACGGACTCCGCCTCGGCCTCCGTCAGCCCGTGTCGGCTCACGAACCGCCCGCGAAACCAGTCCGTCAACACCTCCTCCGAAGCCGCCCATTCCTGCTCCAGCGCCACCAGCTCCGCTGCGGCGTCCGCTCCGTCAAACGCCGTCGCAAGCGATTCTTGGATTCCCTCGACAAAGTCCCGCAACTCCCCGAGCCCCACCACCAGCCGACGCCCATCCAGCAGGCAATCCGTCCCGGTGTCCCAACGCACGCCCGCCGATTCCATCGCCGCCCGCACCGTCCGAAGCTCCGGGTTCAGCCCGCCCCGGGACTGCATGTCGGCCAACGTCTCAGAGCCCACGGGGTAGCTCCCCAATTGCGTCCGGATGCGTTCCTCCGGGACCCCGTCCGCGCGCAGCAACTCCGCCAACATCTCGGGCGACCGCGCGGGGTCCTCCACGAGGGCGTCCGAGATCCGAGTCATGACCCTCAGCCCGCCCAGCAGCGCCCCGGCAATTCCTTGCCGCGCCGAATCCTCCTCCTGCAGCCGCCCCGATGGCATGGCGTCGTCCGAGTTCGCGCGCCTCAAGCCTGGGCTCAAGGACCTTGAGGGAGTCTTGACTGAAGGCCCATGCGCCCTGGCGTCGGCCGCATCCCGGGGCTGCCCATGTTGCCTCGGTTCCATGGCCACCCTCGCCCAACCCATCCGCACCCCGATGAACGCATCGCCATGCAACAACCCATGTGACGCAACCCATCGCAATCCCGAGCGCCGCCAGCCACCGACTGCCGTGCTTCTTCATGGGAATCCTCCGATTGGCTTGGCCGAGGAGGCCGAGGAGGCCGACGGAGGCACACGTGTTTGGGTTCATTCCGGCGGCTGTAGGCATCGCCTTGCTGCGGGTTAACGACCTCCACCCTGCGAAGGCCACCCTCCGCTGCCAGCGTCGTCCCGACAGGGTGCAACGTCAGCGGGCCGTTCGGGAATTGGCTTCCCGCCCAAAAGCGAGAGGCCAACGTCTGACGCCTTTGTCCCACCCCCCTGACGGTTCCAGGCACTTGCCTGCGCGACCAATCATCCCTGGCGGGCTCGCGCCGCAACATGGGGCCGGTTCGTCCAGCGCCATGCCATCCCGTTGCGCGACGCCGGCGTCTCGCCGGTCGCCGACCAGGGCCGCCACCCTCAAAACCGCGCGGTCAAGGCGACCCGCGCCTGGATGGGCTCCACGGGGTGGAAATGAAAATCCTCCACGCCCCCGGCCGGTTCGCCGGGCAGGCGGGACGCGTAAAAGTACGTGATGTCGTCGGCCCGTTGGTCCAGGACGTTGAAGACGTCCGCAACCAGCCGCCATCGTGGGTTGAACTGGTAGCCCACCTGCAGGCTCGCCAACGCCGTTCCCTGCGAGCGCCGCGAGTCATCCTCCACCAACGGACGCGCCCCAAGGTATCGAAGGCGCACGCTCCCAAACAGGCCGCCCAACCCCGCGATGTCCCGTACGGTAACCCCGGCGCTCGCCACCACCTCGGGCGCGCCCGGGATCCGATCCCCTTCCGCCGCCTTGTCCCGGTACCGCGCGTGCGTCCATGCCAGGTCCATGTCGAGCGTCACCGACCGCGTCACGTTGTAGTAGTTGGCCCATTCCACGCCGAGCCTCCGGCCCGGCCGCGTCGCCTCCGTGGTCCCGGCATCCCCCACGAACACCAGCTCCGACGCGCTGTCCAACCACCACAACGCCAGCGTGCTTTGCAGGCCGCGCACCGCCGTCGTTCGCACGCCAACCTCCGCCCCGCTCGTGCGCGCCAACGGCGTCGCGGCGTCCGCCCCCGCCGTCACCCCGCGCGCGTCGTTGCTGTGGAAGCCCAGCCCGCCGGAAACATTGAACTCCGTCCCAACCCATGGCCCCACGACCACGCTCCCCTTCGGGCTGGCCATGCCCGCGTTGCGTCCTCGCGAATCCCCGTTCGACCGGTCCGTCACGTCGAATCGATACTGGTCAAAGCGCGCCCCCATCTCGCTTCGCAGCCAGTCGGACCAACGCGCCTCGTTCTTCACGTAGGGCGACACGTTCACCTGCCCCACGTCGTCCGCCCGCACCGAATCCAAGAAGGCGCGTCCCTGGGTCTTCGCCAGCCGTACGTCCATGCGGTCGCCACGCACCTGCAAGCCCACTTCCGTCGAGCCGTCCCGGCCCAGCAGCTCGTGCGCCCACGCATGATGCCCCGTCCAGCCGCCTTGGAACCGGCGATCCGATTGCTCGAACTGGTCGCCCCGCACCGGGTCGTCGAGGAAGTAGGTGAAGTTGGAATACAAGCCGAGGCTCGAAGCCACGCCGTACACCAGCATCTCGGTGTGCCCATGCTCCGTGTCCCGCCGCCATGCGCCGGACAACGACAGCCGCGTGGACTCGCCCCCGTCCGTGGGATCGACGTTGCCAAACCGGGCCAACGACCCGGCCTCAACGGCCCGCCTCGGGATTTGGTCTGTCGAACGCCACTGCCCGTGGTAGCCCATGGCCGTCACGTTCCACCCGGAGTCGTCTGCCTCCTGCCCGTAGCGGAGCAGCAGGTTGGCCTTGTTGAAGTCCGACGCCATGAGCCACGGCCCGTCGTCGTGCTGGTACTCGGCGGCGTACAGCAGGTTGCCTTGGCCGACGACGGGGCTCCCCGCCACGAGTCCCCGGACGTGCCCGTACATGCCGCCCTCCCCATGCACCAGCGTGCCCGGGATGCGGGATGCGTACGTCAGCCGCGCCGCACCCGCCGAGCTGAAGTCGCCCAGCTCCGCATGATGCGTCCCCTTGCTGAACTGGATTCGCTCGACCAGCTCTGGGATGAGGAAGTTGACGTCTGTGTACCCTTGCCCATGCGCATGGGTCGGAAGGTTCACCGGCACCCCATCCGCGAACGTGGCGAAGTCCGTCCCGTGGTCGAGGTTGAACCCGCGCAGGTAATACTGGTTTGCCTTGCCGTTGCCGCTGTGTTGCGTCGCGATCAACCCCGGAACCGTCTCCAGCAACTCGCCCGGCCGAAGCAATGGCCGCTGCTCGAAGTGGTCCCGCCCCACGTACCCGTCGCTGGCCGACCCCGCGATGCCCACCAACGAGTCCGCACGCCCCGAGATCACCATGCGCTCCAAGGTGTCGGGTTCATGGGCCAGCGCGGCGGTGCAACAGGCGACCCAGGCGGGCACGGCCGCCCTCCAACCTCCCTCGTGGCGTCTCGGGTATCGGGATGTCATCCGTGGCGGGTAGAGTCGAAAAAAGCCGTGCGCCCGGCCAACCCAAAAGCCAAACGCTCATCCTGCGGAAACGGGGTCCGGAAACGGGGTCAGATCTGGATCTTTGACATTTTGGCTCCGGACGCGCCCCGCATCCGGATAGGCCACGAACCCCGCCCGGGCTTCTGGCTTCGGGTGCCCCTGAATGTCAATGTTACAGATCTGACCCCTTTGCCCCGGTGGGTGCAACGTGGGGCGTTTCGTGGCAGGGTCGGCCCCGGTGTTGATCGCGCTTCACAAGCCCTATGGGATCCTGAGCCAGTTCACGCCCGATGGCTCGCCCAACGGGACGTTGGCCAGCCTGGGCCTGCCCCCGCGCGCCTATCCGCTCGGCCGCCTGGACGCCGACTCCGAAGGCCTGTTGTTGTTGTCGGATGAACCCGGCTTGAACCACCGCCTGCTGGACCCTTCGGCGGGCCACCCGCGCGTGTACTGGGCGCAGGTGGAGGGCATCCCGTCCCCAGAGGCGCTGCTTCGGCTGGCAGCCGGGGTGATGGTGCAGGGCCAACGCACGCGCCCGTGCCAAGCCTGGATGCTGGACCCGCAGCCGGTCATGCCGCCGCGGGTGCCTCCCATCCGCGTGCGGCTGAGCGTGCCGGATTGCTGGATCGGCCTGGAGCTGGTGGAGGGCCGCAATCGCCAGGTGCGCCGCATGACGGCGGCTGTGGGCCATCCCACGCTTCGCCTGCTCCGCGTGAGTGTGGGCATCTACGACCTGGGCGATCTTGCGCCCGGCCGTTGGGTGGAACTGGGCGAGGCCGACCGACGCCGCGTGTTCGCAAGGCCGCCCGCTGGGCCACGAAACGGATGACACGGGAAAACCAAGGTCCAGCAAAGGAACGATGGCTGAAGCCCCGCGCCGGGACGCCGTGGTGGGTGGGTGGAGGCGTCTGGGCGTTGATGACGCTCGTTGGCGTGGGGTGGGGATGGAGCCGTTGGGCCGAGACGCACCATGCCCGGGCATGGGTCGTGGCGCGGCCCGTGGCGTCGCGGGAGAGCGTGTTCGCCCAAGCCAAGGCCCACGCCGCGAGGTTCGGCCCGGAGGATTGGAAC
Source organism: uncultured Akkermansia sp. (assembly GCA_964430505.1). Classification (GTDB taxonomy): domain Bacteria; phylum Verrucomicrobiota; class Verrucomicrobiia; order Limisphaerales; family UBA9464; genus UBA6176. The sequence goes on from CAYSGH010000026.1 coordinate 21,225, forward strand.
CACCTGGTGTCGGCGGCGCTGGACGGCGATCAGGGCCTTGCGGCATGGGTTGCCTGGCGTCGCGCCCAGTTCCCTGCGTGGTTGCAGGCTTGGTTGCCCGTGTCGGCAGGGCAGGAGCGATGGATCGACCTTGAGCTAGCGTGGAGGTCCTGTCCCGAGAAGGACGATGCGCTGCGCATCATGTTGATCCAGCGGGCGGCCGGGGCGGACGCTACCCAAGCCTGGCGGCTCATGGACCTGGCGATGGGCGAGGGCGAGCCGCTGTCCTTGAAGGCGATCGAGGCTGTGGCCCGGGTGGCTGACGCCGCGGACTTCAAGGTGCGGTTGGTCGTGGCCAACGGTCTGGCACGGGCGGCCCCGGATGCGCGGGTGACGGCCCGCCGGTTGCTGGAGGCATTGCAGGGCGACGGGAACCCAGAGGTTGCGGAGACGGCCCGGCGCGTGCTGAAGAGACCGCCCTACCGTTGATGGCACGGCCGCCGAGGCCGTCCGCCTACGCGGGTGTGGCTGGCCCGCTGCCGTTCCCGTTGCCGTTGCCCATGGATCGCAGGCATTGGGTGAGGTAAGGGAGCAGTTGCTTCTTGCGGCTCACGACGCCGGCCATCTGGAAGATGCCGGGCTGGGCCTCGGGATGAACGATGCGGGCGCGGAAGCGCGGGTCGCCGGCCACGAGCAGCAGGGACGTTTGCTGGACGACGTCGGTGACGAGCAGTGCGGAGAAGAAGTAGCCGTGGGCTTGGCAATGGGCGTCGAGGGCGCGCGCCACGTCGTCCTTGCGCTTCCAGAACGTGTCGAAGCCCAGTTCCTCGATCTGCGCGACGGAGAAGCGAACGCTTCCCTCGGCATACTCCTTGCAATCGGCCGAGATCGCCTCCGGGGCGGGCTTGGACACGAGGACGGACCCGGAGCTGAAGAGCTTCTCGACGAACTCGCGGGCATTGACGCCGGAGAGTTGCTCGAGGGTGGCGAGGACGTTGGCGTCGCGCTCGGTGGTGGTGGGCGACGTGAGGTTGAGGGTGTCGGAAACGAGGCCCGCCAGCAGGCATCCGGCAATGGGGGGCGTGAGTTCCACCCGGTTCAGCAGGAATTGCTCGGCGACGATGGTGCTCGTGGAGCCCACGGGCTCGTTGCGGAACAGGATGGGTTGCTGGGTCGTGAAGGCGCCCAGGCGGTGATGGTCGATGATCTCCAGGATCTCCACGTCCGCCGCCCCATGCACCGCCTGCGACAGCTCGTTGTGATCCACCAGGATCAGGCGGCGGCCCACCTTCCTCAGGAAGTCCGACTTCGAGAGCATCCCCACCACCCGCTGATCGTCATCCAACACGGGAAATGCCTGGAATTGGGACGCCGCCGCCAGCTGCTGCGCGTCCGCCAGCAACTCGTCCTTTGCGAAGGAAAGGTAGTCGGACCTCAGAAGGTGACGCACGCCCACGCTCGAACGGCACAGCATGGCCGTCGTGGTCGTGTCGTGCGGGCAGAGGATGACGGACACCTCAAACTGCTGCGCCAGACGTCGAATCTCCGGCGACACGTCGTAGCCGCCGGTGATGATCACGCATCGGGCCCGCGCCCGGATCGCGGCCTCCTGGATCTCCTCGCGGTCACCCACCACCACCAAGAGCTTCTCCGGCGCGTAGCCTGGCAAACGCGCCGCAAACGACGCCGCCCGCATCGCGCCGATCATCAGGATGAGGTCGTTCTCCGCATCTGGCTCAAAACCGCACAGCATCGTCCCTTGCAAGACCCGCGTGAGCGACCGCACCGAGGCCACGACCCGCCGGCTTTCGTTCATCTTGTTCTGGGACGGAAAGAAGAACTTGCTGGCCTTGAACACGGACAGCAGGCCCAGGCAGCGGCGATCCGCGTCCAGGACGGGCAACACGCGGATGTTGCGATGGTCCATCGTTGACAACGCCTCCATCAAGGGCGTCTCCGGCGGCACGGACACCACGTTCGATCGCATCACGTCACCCACCCTCGGCGACACGTCCGCCACAAACCGCGGGGCCGACACGCCAAACGTCCGCAACACGAAGTCGATCCGGTCGTTGATGTCCCCGCATCGCGCCGCCACCGCGTCCGCAAGCCCCGTCCGGCGCTTGAATTCCGCATACCCGATCGCCGAGCAAATGGCGTCCGTGTCCGGATTCCGATGACCGATGACCAGCGTTTCTCCCATGAAGTGCCTTTGGGATACCCGACCCGTCCCCCCTGTTCAACCGCCGAGGCCCCGCGCCCCGCCCCGCAGCACGCCGTCAAAAATTCCTGGGCTCCATCCCTTGACGCCCCGGAATCGAAACCGAGCGTGCCGGCCGCTCAGCTCAAACAAAGGAGACCCACATGCCTCAACCCGGCCCCGCCCAACGGCCCGAGCCCGATCCCCAAGGCCCCGACCCCTTTCATCCGCTCGACGGACTCCCCCGCCCCATGCGCGCGGATCGCCGCTTCCATAACCGACACCGAACCCACTCCCCCACCCCGCGCGTCACGCAACCTGCCCTGACCCTCGCCCGCAGCGTCGGCGTCTTCCTCCTCGCCGCCTCCGCCCTCAAGGTGCTGGCCCTGGCGACACGTTCGCCCTTGCTCGACTCACCGCATCCCCTGCTCCCATGGCTTCCCACGTGGCAGGTCATTTTCCTGGCAGCGGCCATCGAGGCCTTCGCCGGGCTGGGGAGCCTCTCCTCGCGCAGGCAGGGCCCCGTCCTCGTCGGCCCGTCCATGTGCCTCGCCACCCTGTCCGGCTACCGTGCCGTCGCAACCTGGCTCGCCGTGGAATCCCCCTGCGCCTGCCTCGGCCCCCTCGCTCATTGGCTCCGTTGGAACCCCGCCACCGAGCGAGCCATCACCTTGTGGGCCCTCCTCGGTTGCCTCGTCCTCATGACCGTCGCCTGGTGGTCCCATCTCAGGGGCCACGGCGGAACCGTCCACGACCCCCTTCCCCTCCCGCAGCGCCCGCCAGCGTGACATCCCACCCTTCCTAAACCCCATCGCAATCCATCCCAAATCCCTGCCACGCAACCAAGAACGCGCATCGCCTCGCACGCGAGCCCCGTTCCAAGCGTGCCATCCCGTATCCGTTCCAGCCCAGGCCTGCCCCCCCGTTCCAACCCCAAAGATCACGTTTCAAGGCCTTGGCCCAGGTTCGCATCCCATGCCACGACTTGTGGCGTCACCAAGATTCTCATGGATGCCCGCCCTCGCGCGAGGTCGAGCCCATGTCGCACAAAACAACTGCAATCCATAAACAACAAACCACAACAAACAGGACCCACCATGAACACCATCCAGCATCCGCAGGCATCCCACGCCAGGCGACGCGGCCTCACCCTCATCGAGCTCGTCGTCGTCCTCGCCATCCTCGTCGCACTCGTCGGCCTCGTCGTCTCCCTCTTCCCAGGCCTCGTCGCCCGAGCCAGCAGGTCCACGACGGCCTCGTCTCTGAGGGATATCGCTAGGACAGTTCAGATTCACTACACCACCAGTCTTAATTATGGGTCTGGATACGACTCTTTGGTGAACACCACGGGGACAGCTCTGTACGCATCCATCCCCGCGAACTCGCTCACCCAGCTAGCGCTGGCACCATTGAGTACGACTGACTCGCAAGCCTTGAGCAATATCGGGATTACAAATGTCTATCATGTCAACGCTGGGGCAAACGATGCCACCTTCCTAGTGACTCAGACAGGGGCATCCATAGTGGTGCAAAATGGAGCACCTGTGGCCACCATAGCCAATGGTCCCACAACACAAACATTGAGGGATGCACTTACGGGGAACTATCTGCCGGCGGGTACCCCAACATATGTCGTACTGGGCCTCAACCGGGGTTCGACTTTGGTTGGGCCTACCAGCGTGTTCCAAGAGGCTCCCGTTAGGACGGGATCTTCTGCCGGTGAAAACCCCACGACTTCTTACCAACGATACGGGCTCGTCTTCCTCGTGGACGATAGCGGCCCGAATTCGACCCGTTCCGCGCGTTTCCTTGGGGCGGTGGCGTTCACGGCGGGCGGGATCCAGACGGCGGAGGGCAACCTGCAGGGGTATTACGCGAATTGACGTGGACATGTGACTGGGTTGGGGGGAGGCCTGCCTTTCCAGGTCTCCCCCCCTTTTGGGAGGGCATGAGGATGAGCCGGAGCGGGGTGACTTTGGTGGAGTTGGTGGTGGTCTTGGCGATCCTGGCGATGTTGGCCGGGGTAGCGGTGCGGGGGCTTGGGGAGGCGGGGATGAGGGGGAGGATGGACGCGACACGGAGGACGATGGAGGTGGTGCGGGATGGGGTGTTGGGGGTTGGGGAAGGCGGAGGCGGAGGGGGCTTTTTGGCGGACATGGGGCGTTTGCCGCGACTGGGGGAGTGGACGGATGGGGACGGAGTGGGCTGGTTGGGTTTTCAGGAACTGGCGCATGGGTCTGGGGTGGCGGCGCATGGGATGCACCAAGCGTTGGGAGCGAACCTGGTGGCGCGGTTTGTGGGGGCGTGGGACGGGACAAATGCGGCGGTGGTGGCCTCGGAGGCGGTGTGGGTGAAGGCGGGATGGAGGGGGCCCTACGTGCTGGGGCGCGGGATCCATGGAATGCCGTTGGATGGATGGGGCCGGTTGTTGGCGGCGCGGGCTGGCGGCGGGGGCCCGTGCTGGATGTTGACTTGGCAAACAAACGGGGCTCCTGCGGGGGGAACGGAGCCCTGGCCGACAGGGCACGGGACGGCGTTGGGTCCGGGCTGGGTTTGGTCGGGGATGGTTTGTGACGTGGGGGTCGAGGCCCCAGGCAGGTCCGGCGTGGGCCGGGAGTGGGTAACGTGGGGGCGGCATGAAGTGGTGGCAGACCCGGTGGTGGTTCAGGTCCGAGACGAGGCGGGGCGTTGGGCATCCGGTGGGGTGTTGCTGGTGATGTGGTACGGGCCGAACCCGGAGATGGGAACGGATGGACGTCCGGTGCAGGCAATGGTGCGGCAGGTGACGGTGTCGGGTGGGGGCGGCGTGGCGGTGGTGTCGTGGACGGGGGAGTCGGCCCCGACGCATGGGCCGCGTGTGTTCCGGGCATGCCTGCGGGTGGGCGGCGACCTATACGACACGGGGCCGCTGCATGTGTTGGTGGGGCGGGGGACGTCGTTGGTGGAGTTGAGGTTGCCATGAGAATTCATTGGCGATGGGGCGGCGAGGCGCGGGCACGAAGGACCCTGCTGTGGATCGGAAGCACGAGGTTGGTCCGGGCGGACTTTCGCGGGGTGACGGAGCCTGCGCTGGAGGGGTTGTGGGAATCGGTGGCACCGGTGGGGGCGGGAGTCCCGGAGTGGGTGGAGGCCGCATGGATGTTGGGGCCTCGGGAACGGCGACGCGTGCACGTGATGTCGGATGCGGTGGCAACGCTGGGCTTGGCCATCCCGGCCGGGAAGGTGGCGGGGCTGCAGGGCACGGGGCTGGGCCGGGCGTTGGCCTTCGAGGCGGAGGCGGCGACAGGGCTTGGGCCCTTTGACGTGGCCCAGGGATGGGTCACCGGGGGAGCGCGGGATGGCATGGGGTGGTACTGGGTCAGTCAATCGTTGCGGGCGGAGGTGGAGAAGACGGCAGCCTTGCTCGCGGCCAAGGGCGCGGATTTGGAGGGGATTTCGCATCCGGGTGGATTGCCTCGTCGGATCGGTTCCGGGACAGGTGGATGGCAACGGGTCGAGCTTTGGGAGGACCGGGTGATCTGCGTGGATGGCGTGGCTCCCCAGGCAGCGCGGGTGCGGGTTCTGGACATGCCACCCTCGCGGACGGGATGGCAGGCGGAGGCTTCGGGGTGGTTCCAGCCCTTTCCGGGGGAGCGCGATACTTTGTCGGCGACGGCCGGGCTGGCTCGGCAGGGACCGGGGCTGGCCCAAGTTCTCGACGACGAGGAGACCCTTCGGGCATGGCTTCGGGGTTGGGCCGCCGAGCTGGCGGCAGATGCGGGTCGGGTTCCCATCATTCGGGCGATGCATGGCGCGGTCGTGGAGGCTGGAGGAGGGAGATGGGCATCGGGTGGACTGGCGGCGGGGGTTGCCTTGCTGTGCGGCGTGCATGCCGTGTGGGCGCGGCTTCGGGAAACGGGTCTGAGGCGCGAGGTGGACATGGCGTCGAGGCCGGCCGTTGAGCTTGCCGTGCATCGACGGCGCGCGGCGGAGCTGGAGGGGCAGGTGGCCGAGTCGCGGAGGGAACGACAGGGCTTGGAGGAGCTTCGGGCGTATTGGAAGGACACCTTGGACCGAGAGCATCGGCGGCATGCGACGTTGCTGAGGGTGCTGGCGGAGTCGATGCCGGACGGGGTGATGCTTGGGGGCTTGGCGGAGGGGCCGGGAGAGATGCGGGTGTCCGGGATCTCGTTGGTGCCGGCGGCGACGGGCTTGGGCGTGAGGGTGGGGGCTGCGATGGAGGCGTTTGGGTGGAGGGCGGAGCCGCCGACTCGCAGATCTCTGGGGCTGCTGCCCGGTGGCGGTCCTTGGCAGGTGGAATGGACGTTGAAGGTGATTGCGCCGCCACCTGGGGGTCCGATGGCGGGCCTGACGAATGTTGCGGCGGGGTTATCGAGGGAGGCCGCTCGGACGTCGGTGATGGCGGTGGGCTTGCCAGGCCGGGATGAGGGAGGGGGACGATGAGCGGAATGAAGGTGGGCTCGGTTGGGGCACGAGAAGGAACGCGGCGTCGGCTGCCGTGGTGGGCTGTGGGCCTGGCATTGGCATTGGGTTACATGGGGTGGATGGGGATCAGGGTGATGCGGCAGGGGCGGGCCTTGGAGCAGCAACTTGCGACAGCCCGCGCGTCCGCCCCCCGCCCGGCTGACGTCGAGGCGGAGCGGGTTCGGGTGATGGTGCTGGAGCGTGAGCTGGGGGAGGTGCGCACGGGGATGGAGCCATTGAGGCAGGAGCTGGCACGGCTGGGGGGTGCATGGACCAACACGGCGGCCCGGTTGGAGGGGGCCGAGGCCTTGGCCGGGTTGTGGTTGCGGCATGGGCTGAGGTTGGAGGAGCACGTGGCGGTGGCGGGTGACGCGGCCTTGACGCCGGCACTTCAACAACTGGTGGACCGGGCGCGGGTGGTGGTGGGGAAGGGGCGGCATCCGATGCTGTGGGAGGTTCGGTTGCGAGGGGCCTACCTGGCGATGCTGGGCGCGCTGGAGGAGCTGGCGAGGTCCGACTTGGCGGCGGTGCCCATGAGCCTTGAGATGCGGCCGGTTGAGGGGCGGAACGAGAAGGAATGGAGGGTGCGCCTGTGGCAGTAGGCGTTGCAGGGAGCGCCTGTCCGGAGGCGCTGGGCACGTTGGTCCGGGAGGCGGCGCAGATGGGCGGATCGGATGTTCACCTGGTGCCGGGTCGGCCACCGCATGTCCGGTTGGGAGGGCAATTGAGGCCAATGGAAGGTTGGGCACCGATGGATGGGGTGACCCTTCGTGGGCTGGCGGCGGGGTTGGCGGGCGAGGCAGGGATGGAGCGGTTGGATGACGTGGGGGACGTGAACGGGGCGGCTGCATGGGACGGGGTGCGGTTCCGTTTCAACGTGTATCGGAGGGGCCAGCAGGAATGCATGGCGTTGCGGTTGCTGGAGGCGCGGGTCAAGACATTGGGGGAACTGGGCCTTCCGGAGTCGTTATATGGACTGTGCGAGCTGGGCGATGGCTTGGTGATGGTCGCGGGGCCGACGGGTTCGGGGAAGAGCATGACGCTGGCGGCGTTGGTGGACCGGATCAACCGGACGCAGGCGGTGCACGTGGTGACGATCGAGGACCCGGTGGAGTATGTGCATGCGGCAGGGAAGGGGTTGGTGAACCAGAGGGAAGTGGGCAAGGATTGCGGCTCGTTTCACGAGGCCTTGGTGGCGGCGCTGAGACAGGACCCGGACGTGATCTTGGTGGGGGAGGTGCGGGAGCTGGAGACGATGCGGGTGGCGATGACGGCAGCGGAGACGGGTCACCTGGTCTTTACGACCGTGCACGCGGGCGATTGTGCGGGCGCCGTAGAGCGTTGGGCGTCGGTTTTCCCGGCGAACGAGCAGGAAGGGGTTCGGAGGCAATTGTCGTTGGTGTTGCGCGCGGTGATTGCCCAGCACCTGCTCCCGGCCGACGGGACGGCGTCGGGCGCGACGCAGACGGGACGACGCAGGAGGGTGGTAGCGTGCGAGGTGCTGCGGGTGAACGCAGCGGTTGCGAACCTCGTGGCAACGGGTCGGTCGGCACAGGTGTACTCGGCGATGGAGGTGGGGCAGGGGATGGGGATGCAGACGCTGGACCAAGACCTGGCACGGTTGGTGGCGACGGGGAAGGTTCTGGAATCCACGGCCCTTTCGTTGGCGAGGAACCCAACGGTGTTCCGGGAACGGGTGCGTCGCGGGGTGGCACGGGAGGGGCACACATGACGGTGCCGTCTGGCGGGTTGGGGAGCAGTGACGTAGCCCGGCTGCTTCCCTTGCGAATGGACGAGGTTCGGGTGGATCCGGCACTGGCGTTGCGCATTCCGTCGGCCTTGGCGCTGCGGCGCGAGGTGCTGCCGTTTTTGGCGTGGCAGGGGCGGGTTCACGTGGCGTGCGTGAACGCCCTGGATGGGGCGGCCCTTGCCGTGGTGCAACGAAGCTTTGAATGCCCCGTGCAGGCGGTCCCGGCCGAGGCGGAGTCACTGCGACGGTTGATTGCAACGATCCATGCAAATGGGCGGGGTGGGGGCTCGGCCCCTTCCCACGGTGTGCGCGCCGGGGCGCGTGAGCTGGCCGAGGGCGGGGATGCGAGCGACGCGGCGGGGTTGTCGGATCAGTTGGTGCGGGAGGCGGCGTTGAGGCAGGCGTCGGATCTGCACGTGGACCCGGGTCCGACGGATGTGCGCGTGCGTGTGCGAGTGGACGGGGTCCTGGAGGAGTTGCGACGGGTGCCATTGGGGATGGCGGCGAGCCTGGTGAGCCGGTTCAAGGTGCTGGCGCAAATGGACATTGCGGAGAAGCGAGCCCCGCAGGACGGGGCATACCGGCACGTGCTGGGAGAGGGGCGGGCGGTGGACGTGCGAGCGGCGACGTTGCCGACGCGTTTTGGGGAGAGGCTGACGCTGAGGCTGCTGGGGCGGGAGGGGCGCGTGATGGACCTGGAGGGGCTGGGCATGGATTCCGAGAACCTGGCGACCTTCGAGGCGGCATTGCTGAGGCCGCATGGAATGATCCTTCTGACGGGGCCGACGGGCTCGGGCAAGTCCACGACGTTGCATGCGGGGGTCCGGCGGCTGCTGCAACGGGAGCCACTGAACGTGATCACGGTTGAGGACCCCGTGGAGCAGGAGCTGGAGGGGGCGGCGCAGGTGACGGTGGACGCGGCGGACAAGACGTCCTTTGCCAAGGCGCTGCGGAGCATCCTGCGGCACGACCCGGACGTTGTGATGATCGGCGAGGTGCGCGACCCGGAGACGGCGGGGATTGCGGTGAAGGCATCGTTGACGGGTCACCTGGTGCTGAGCTCGCTGCACACGAACACGGCGGCCGGGGCGGTGACACGCCTGTCGGACATGGGCGTGGAACGGTACCTTGTGGCCTCGACGTTGCGTCTGAGCGTGGCGCAGCGGCTGGTGCGACGGCTGTGTGGAAAGTGCCGTGTTGCGGGGGTGATGACGGAGGAGGAGGCGACGGCGTTGGGACGGCCCGGCGCGGCGGGCCAGGGATGCTGGGTGGGGACGGGTTGCTGGTACTGCGCGGGGCGCGGGGTGGCGGGGCGGCTGGCGTTGTTTGAGATGTTGCCGATGGACGAGACGTGGTCGCGGGTGGTGAACGCAGGGGCGCACGAGGCAGACCTGGTGGAGGAGATGCGGCGGCGTGGGCATGGGCTGTTGGTGGACGACGGGCTGGCGAAACTGGGGCGTGGCGAGACATCGATGGCGGAGGTTCGCGGCGCGGTGATGTGGGGATAAGGGTGGGGGAACGCCATGCCAGAGTTCATCTACGAGGCGCGCGACGCCGACGGGAGCAGGCAGGACGGACGCGAGACGGCGGCGTCGGCGTCGGCCGTGGCCGGGGCTTTGAGAGCGCGCGGTTGGCTGGTGTTGGACGTGCGGGAAGTGGAGGCGGCTGCCAACCCCGGCAAGGGGAAGATGGGCTGGGAGGCGATTGCGGCGACATGGTTGCCGGTATCCGCGGAGGAGGTGGAGGGCGTGCTTCGACAACTGGCGGTGATGTTGAGGTCGGGGCTGACCCTGCTTGGGGCACTGCAAGCGGCGCGGGACAACGCGGAGGGATTCAGGATGCGGCTCGTGCTGGGGTCGGTGATGGCAGGCGTCGAGGGAGGCGGGACCTTTGCGGAGGCGTTGCGCGTGGAGGGGGTGTTCGGGGACCTGACGGTGCAGTTGGCGCGCGTGGGCGAGGAAACAGGCAACTTGGACGCGGTGCTGGAGCGTGCGGCGGACGCGATCGAGCGGCGTCGGCAGTTGATGCAGCAGGTGATGACGGCCTTGGCGTATCCGTTGCTGGTGTTGGTGGCGGCGGTTGGGGTGGCGGTGTTCATGGTGATTGAGGTGATCCCCCGGCTAGAGGGGCTGATGAAGGCCTTGGGGCGGAAGCTGCCGCCCACGACGGAGGCATTGATCGCGGTATCGGCATGGGCACGAACGGACGGGGGGTGGTGGCTGGCGGGCATGGTGGTGGCGGGGGTGGGCATGGCTTGGGCGATGCGCCTACCGGGATCGAGGTTGGTGGTGGACCGATGGCTGCTGTCGGTGCCCTTGCTGGGCGAGGTGTTGAGGGTGGCCGGAAGCGCGATGTTCGCGAGGGCGTTGTCCATCCTCCTGCGGTCGGGGGTAACGGTGTTGGATGGGCTGCGGACGGCGGAATCGTTGGCAGGCAACCGACACCTGGGCCGGGTGGTGGCGCGGTCGCGGGACCGGGTATTGGGTGGGGGGACGTTGTCGGGCGGGTTGGGTGGGCGGGGCGGCTTTGTCCCGATGCTCGACCGGATGGTGGCCGTGGGGGAAGCGACGGGGCGGATGGAGGAGGTGTTGGAGGAGGTGGCGCGGCACTTGGAGGGGCAACTGGCGGTGCGGGTGCGGCGGCTGAGTGCGTTGGTGGAGCCCGCGATCATCGTCGCGGTGGGGGGAATCGTGGGGTTCGTGTACGTGACTTTCTTCCTGACGTTGTATGCGGCGGCAGGGACCTCGCGGTGAACACAAGGGAGACCAACCAGATGAAAGTGACATGGGGCGCGGAGGGTGTAGCGGCACGGGGAGCAACGGACGGCGCATGCGAGGCGTGCCTGTCATCGGCGCCATCGTCGTCGTCCGGGCTGAAGCGGGCCTTGGCTTGGGTGGCGACGCTGGCCGTGCAACGGTGGCCATTGATGTTGCCGGTGCTGCTGGCTGGGGGATTTGCGCCGATCAAGGCTGCCGACGCCCTGCGGGATCCGACGCGACCCGACATGGCCTTGAGGCGTGCGATGGAAGAGGGCGGGGGCTTGGGCGGTGGACGCTTGAAGATCGAGGCGGAGGAGGGCGAGCCCGACCAGGAGCCGATGCAGCGGCGGTTGGTGTTGATCGACGTGGCTGGGGTGGCGTTTGGGGACGTGGCACGAATGTTGGCGTTGGAGACGGGGCTGAACCTTGCGCCCAGCGTGGCGGCGTCCACCAACGTGGTCACCACGCGGTTGGCGGGACTCCCGGCTGGGGTGGTCCTTGAGACGTTGTGCACGTCGCATGGCATGTGGATGCGGCGCGATGCCACGACGGGCGTGGTGCGGGTGTATGCGGCGTCGGAGTTTCGGCGGGACCTGGAGTCGATGCGGGAGGAGCGGACGGAGGTGTTCACGCTGCTTTATCCGAATGCGACGGACATTGCCCAAGCGATCTCGGACGTGTTTGGCGACCGGGTGTCCGTGAGCGGGCTGGAGTCGGACGATGGCGGGATGATGGACTTGCAGCAGCGGTTGCAGCGGTTCGACCTGCTGGACCAGCGGGCGTCGGGCTTGGGAATGGCGGCGCAGGGTTCTGGCCTGGGCGGTGGAGGCTTGCGCGGCGGGGCAGGTGGGATGGGCGTAGGGATGGGGATGGGGATGGGGATGGGGATGGGGATGGGTGGGATGAATGGATGGGGTGGCATGGGCATGGGGGCAGGGACGTCCGGGTCCCGAGGGCGCGCGACTGCGGCGGTGCCGAAGGCTCGGGACTTGGCGGTGGGCGGGACCGACCTGAATGCGGAGCAGGTGCAGGGGTTGGCGGGCGGGGTGCAACCGGGAGGCGCGGTGAATCCGTTGGCGACGGAGCGGATGATGGGGCGGCGGGTTGGGATTCACGTGGCGGTGCTGCGGCGGCAGAACCGCTTGGTGGTGCGGACTGCGGACGAGGAGGCTCTCCGCGACATCCGGATGTTGGTGGGGCGGCTGGACGTGGCGCAGTCGATGGTGCTCTTGGACGTTCGCGTGCTGCGGGTGCAGTTGGGGGACGGGTTCAACTCGGCGTTTGACTACTCGTTTCTCCGGACGGCTGGGGACGGGATGGTGAACGGCGCATGGACGACGGGCGAGATCCAAGGGCCGCCCGCGATGGGGGCGGGCGCGTTGGGAGGGGTTGGTGCGGGGTCGATGCGGCCGGGCGGCGGCGGGTTCGACTCGCAGTCGATGGTGTTCCAGTACCTCGGGAAGGATGTGCGGGCGCGGCTGTCATTGTTGGAGACGCGCGGGAGGCTGAGGTCGGTGGCGACGCCGCTGCTGTTGACGGCAAACCAAGAGGTGAGCCGGGTGTTCGTTGGCGAGGAGATGCCGATTGTTCGTGGGTTCAGCGGCGGCGCGACGATCCCGACGGGCGGCAGTGGCGTGGTGGCGCAGAACGCGAACGCGCAGGTGGAGTTTCGTCCGGTGGGGACGACGCTGTTGCTGACGCCGAACATCAACGCGGACAGGACGGTGACGTTGCGGCTGGTGCAGGAGAACTCATCGCTGCGTCGGCAGGGGGCGAGCATCCCGGTGCCGTCGGAGGGGGGTGGTTTCCGCAGCCTTGCGGTGGATGTGGTGCAATCGCGGGCGGTGAGCGGGACCTTCATGGCGCAGCATGCGGAGTCGGTGGTCGTGGGCGGGTTGGTGGAGGAGCAGGAGACGGATGACCGGTCGGGCGTCCCTTGGCTGGGCCGGTTGCCGGGGGTGGGGGCTGCATTCCGGCGGGATGCACGGACGCGAGGGCGGAGCGAGTTGGTGGTGATTGTGCGGCCCTTCATCGTGAGCACGCCGGCGGAGGCGGAGGCGATCTCGGTGCGGCTGGCCAAGGAGGTGAGCCTCGAGCCGCGGACATGGGACGGGCGCGCTGGATCGGGCTACTCGACGAACGACGTCGTCGCGCCCCGACATCCAAAGCCGGACAAGAAGCCAAGGAATGGCAAGCCGGGACGGTGATTTCGGGCGGGGGACTGGCCCGGGCCGTTGGCGCATGCCCGGTCAGACGACTTCTGGAATCCGGTAGTGCTTTCGGTAGGCGGGCTTGAGAAGGGCGTTGGCGGCGTCGTTGTTGGTGAAGCGCTCGGTGGCGCCGTCAAACAGCAGTTGGCGTTGCCCGACCCGATAGGACGTGTTGGCGAGGTGAACGAGGCAGGCGCTGTGATGCGACGACTCGATGTCGGCGTTGGGCCGCCTGCGCGAGCGGATGCAGTCGATGAAGTTGGGCTGGTGCCACTTGTCGGGAAAGTAGCCCTTGTCCTGGACGATGACCTTCCCGCCCTCCACGACGACCTGCCATCCGCAGCCGTGGCGTCCGAGAAGCATCATGGCCTGGGTGCCGTAGATTTCGACGCGGGTGGCGGAGGTGGGCCAATGGGGCCACTTGTCGCCGTAGCGGACCTCGCCGGGGAACTTGCGCAAGTAGCCCGTGGCGTTGCCGCTCTCGCAGGTCATTGCGAAGTCGCCGTAATCGTAGGTGATGCACTGGAATTCCGGGACCTCGCGCCGGGACTGGAAGGCGTAGTTGCCGCCAATGCAGAGGACGGAGCGCGGGTGGCCCGGGTCGCCGAGGACCATGCGGGTGAGGTCGAGTTGGTGGCTGGCGTCGTCGGCCAACGTGCCGCCCTTGTAGTCCCACCAAGGATGCCAGTCGCGGTGGCGGCCGGGGTTGTAGGGGACCTCGGGGGCGGGTCCGAGCCACGCATCCCAGTCGAGGCCCTCGGGCGGCGGCCCGTCGGGCCTGGGCTCCCAGCGGGCGCCATCGAGCATGTTGTACACCTTGACGTGGACGATGCGCCCGAGCCTGCCGCTGGCGACGTAGTCGCGGGCGGATGCGGCGTAGGGGCCGCTGCGGTTCTGGAAGCCCACCTGGACGATGCGCCGGTACTTGCGGGCGGCCTCGATCATTTTGCGGCCCTCCCAGACGGACATGGAGGGGTTCTTTTCGACAAAAACGTCCTTGCCCGCCTGGCAGGCCCACACGGTGGCAAGGGCATGCCAATGCTCGGGCGTGGCGATGACGACGGCGTCCACCTCCTTGTCCTCGAGGGCCACGCGCATGTCGTGAATGCGCTGAGGGGCGCGCGATTGCGTCTTGGCGAGGTCCTGGATGATGCCGCCGCCGCGTTCCTTCCAGACATCACACACGTACTTGAACGCGACCCCGGGCAATTGGGACATTCCGGCGGCATGGCTTGCGGCGCGGCCGCCCGCGCCGATGAGCGCGAGGACGACCGGCTTGGCGGCCAGTTGGGGGCGTGCGATGGAAGGGAACCCCAACAGGGCGGCTCCGGACGCAACGGCGGTGGTAGCCTTCGCGGATCCCACGATGAATTGCCTGCGAGGGATGGGGTTCATGGATGGCAAGTTGTGACGAGGAGGAGGTGGCTTGGCGTGGAGAATGCTCGGCGGGGATGATCCGATGCAATGGACATTGTTGGCCTAGGGACGGGGCCAACGGGATCGAGCCGTGCATGGAAACGTCCGGCACGACGCAGCGGGGGTTGGTGGCGGCGTGGATGCGCGAGGCTGGCATGCCTTGCCGGGCGGCTTGACGGTGCGCGGTGCGTTTCTGATTCTCGGCGGGCTGGATGGAACAGGAAAAACAACGGGTATCCCGACGCCGCCTGGCCGAACTGGAGGTTCAAGAGGCTTTCTTCCGAGGCTTGCTGGCGCGTGACCCCCAGGACACGGACGTGATCGAGGAGTTGGCGGACGTGCTCTTGCAGATGGGACGGACCCGGGATGTGATCCCGTTGGATCAGCGCTTGATTGAACTGAGGCCGACGGACCCGGACGCCCGCTACAACCTCGCCTGTTCCCTCGCCTTGCTTCGTGACTACGAGCGGGCAGCCAATGAGCTCTCCGCGGCGATCGAGCTCGGATTTCACGACGTGGACTCCTTGAACTCGGACCCTGACCTTGCCGGGCTCCGGGCGCATCCCGCGTATCGCCGCGTGCGAGCATGCCTGACCCGGATCAGGGGGCGGCAGGAATAATCGGGGTCACGCGGAAGTCGGCCTGCTCCACGTCGAGGCGGACGTGGAATCCACTGAACAATCGGCGTCCCTCGGCCCGGCTCGTCAGGAGCACGTTGCACCAGCAACCGGGCGTCACCGGCCTTCGTACCACGTCAAACTCCAGTCGCGAGATCGTCGCGGCGAACCCCCCCAGGATGCGCAGCGGTTCCTTCAACCCCGCCGACGCCTTCACCAGCTCGAACTCCTCGGCATCAACCCAAATGCTGCCCCCAACCAATCCGAGGAACCGGTCGATGTTCTTGTCTCCTCCCTCGCGTGAGACCTTCGCCCGGTAGGACAATCGAAACGTCCGGCGGCCCTCGACCGTCTCCTCGCCCTCCAGGGCATAGTCGAACTTCCGAAGCAACGCCTCGTCCACGAAGTCCGGCCCCCGCCGGCGCCGCGTCGCCTCCTTGCGCGCGTCCCATTCCTTGCGGGCATCCGATGCCACCTCGGCCTCGGACGGCTCCCGGTCGTCGATGCGGACCAGCCTGGCGCGGATGACGCCGGCCTGATTGGTGACGGCGTGCTCGCGGACGCGGCGGCGTTCCGTTTCGTCCTTGGCGGTGAGGTCCTCGATCACGGTCGTCCGTCGGTACACCATCATCTGGCGTGCCTCCTCGGCGGCCGAGGCCTTGGCCCGGGCGAGGAATCGCTCGACGACGTAGTCTGCCGAGGGCAGCGGAGCGGCTGCGACCGCCCAGGACAGGGCGATGCCAAGGAAACAAAGGCTGATGCACGCGGCGCGGCGCATGGACCCACCCTATCCACAAGCGTGCCTGCTGCAATCTCCCAAGCCTGCGCCGGAATCATCCCGGCGTCGTCCATCCCGGCGGTAACCTTGCCCGGTGCGTCCCCAAGGAATCGCCATCCCATGAAGCCGCCTTCCCTTGCTCCCGCCTCACTTCCCATGCCGTGCCCACGTCGGATGCCGGCCGCTCGGGCTGTCACCTTGGTCGAGTTGGTCGTCGTCCTGGTCATTGTCTGCATGGCCGCCGGGCTGGTGGCCTGGGTGGGCGCGCAACTCCTGCGACGTTCGGTCGCCATGGCATCGGCGGGCGTGGCCGCCCAGGTGGCGTCGGCCATGGGGCGGCACCAGGCGCGGACGGGCGGGTTGCCGGATGGCTACGACTCGCTGATTGAGGCTCCCTACGCCGTGTTCTCCTTCATCCCGACGGCCGCGCGACGCCAGCTCAGGCCCAAGGACCTCGACAACGCCGACCGCCCCATCCTCGCGGCGCATGGCATCACGACGACGTGGATGCACCCGGCTCCCGATGGGTCGGGCGTGTCCTGGCAGGAACTGACGGATGCGAAGGCCCTCGACGTGACGGCGGGCGGGTTTGCATCGGATGACGTGGTGGCGCTGGACACGCGCCGGGTCGATCCGAACGCCTTGTTTGGCCGGGGCGTGGCCAAGGGCACGATGAACGAGACCTTCATGGTCCTGGGCATCGGTCCGCGTTGCACGTTGGTGGGGCCAACGGCCGAGCTTTCGGAGTCGCCGGTTTTGGCCGCCGCGAGCCGTTCGATGGACCCCGCCGCGTTCTACCGTCGGTTGGCCGTCGTCGTTCGCCTGGACCGAGATGACCCGCGCCCGGTTCAGCTCATGGGAATTGTGGCCTTGGGCGAGTCCGGCATCGAGACGGTGGAACGCCTTGTGGCGGCGGCGCGGCGCTAGCGTGCGCCACGCACGGACGAAGCCCGGTCACCGCTCCCCGGCTGGGCCGGGCGCGACCAAGGAGCCATCGGGCGCCAGGTTGGTGACGCGCAGCCGCCATTCCGAGGGCGACCTCGCCAGTTGGAGAAGGCCGAAGGCGTCAAAGTCGAACCCGTTCGCGATGCCGTAGGCAGTGTCGGGAGCGATGTTGAACGTCCATACGGAGCCTTCGGGAACGGCACGATCGGGGGCCTTCTCGATCCACGACGCCACGGTGGCTGCCGGCGCGTCCAGCCGCGCGGCGGCGTCGGCGTCCTGCCAATGCCGAAACACGCCCCGCGACGCCACCAGCCGCCGCATCATGGGGTTGGGCACGGAGGCCTGTTGGTGGCCCCGGAACACCGCATGGACCGCATTCGATGCCGTTCGCGAACGGGCGAGAAGGAAGCGCGTGGCGTCGCGCCCGTACACGAAGGCGCGGCCGGGATCGACGCCGAACCCCGGCTCGTCCGGCGCGAGGGTGAAGTCGTTCCACATGAACCCCAGCGTGGCCGGGTGGATGGGATCAACCGGGACGAAGTCGCGGGCGGACCGGGCCAGGAGGTCGCGCGCGGCGGGGTCGGACGCGAGGCATTCGGGGTGGGCCTTGAGGAACGACGCCTGGGCGAGGGTGCCGACGAACTGGAAGGCAATGTCCGGGGCGGCGTCGAGCAATGCGCGGGGATCGAACCCCGGCTCCATGCCGCCATGGTGACACTGGACGAAGTGGCCGGAGGCGCCCACCCAGACGGCGACTGGCAGGTAATCGAACATCCGCAGGACCTTGGGCACGTCAAAGTCGTCGCCGTACTTGATGCGGCCCTCGGCGAGGAGCCCGTAGCGGGCGGCGATGGCGGCCTCCTCGTGATTGCCACGGCACAGGAAGACTCGGTGGGGGTTGGCCAGCTTGAGGCGCATCAAGGTGGCCAGCACCTCGACGCCGTTTCGGCCTCGGTCCGCATAGTCACCGAGGAACACCATGGCAAAGCCGGGCTTGATGATCTCGAAGCCCCGCATCCGGCCGTTGCCGTTGAGCCATTCCAGCGCCGCCACCAACGAGTGGACGTCCCCGTGGTAGTCGGCATGGACGAACACCTCGGCATCCTGGGGAAGTCGAACGCGTTGGACGAACGGACGGAACGTGGCCGCGCCGTCCCTCGGCGCCGGCGGTGGCGGGCCATTGAGGAACGGCCGCACGAACGTCATGGCGGGCGCGCCAGGACTCATGAAGTACCGCGTTGCAGGATCCAGGAACGCGGCCCCGGGACGGCCGTCGCCCACCCAGCGCGTCCCGTCCGCCAAGGCCCCCGTCCGGCTTGAAGCAAAGAAGGCGTCCAACAGCCGGCTGAAGTCTGCAAAGCGTGGCATGGGCAGCGCGGCCGGCAGGGAGGGGTTCCCGCCGGAACGACGGTTCGTGGGCAACCGTCGGCACGCCGCCACCCAATCGACATACCCGGGGAGGCCGTCGTCCGACGGCTCGGCGGCGGCGGCCGCGACCGAAGCCGCATGGAACGACCACGCGGCAAGAAGCAGGGAGGCCCAGGCGAACATGCGGCGCGACAACATGGCGGCCGAGATTCCCGGCGAACGCCCCCCGTTGCAAGGTGGGCGTGGCCCCGGCACGGGTCATGGAGGCTTGAGCGGGCAGGGCGCTTGCGGCTTGGATGCAGCATACGAAGTCGCATGGAACCCCCTGGCATCAGCGTCGTCATCCGCACGCAGAACTCCGCCGTCACCCTGCGGAAGGTCCTTGCGCGGCTCGACCTGGGCCCATCCGACGAGTTGGTGGTGGTGGACTCCGGTTCCACGGACGACACGGTGGCCGTGGCCGAGTCGGCCCAGGCCCGGGTGGTCCGCATCCCGAGGGAACGCTTCAACTATGGTGTCGCGCTCAACCTGGGGTTTGGGGTGGCGACACGGCCGTGGGTTCTGAGCCTGAGCTCTCATTGCGTGCCGGTGCACGGCGACTTGTTGGCGCGCTTTCGCAGGGCTGTCGGCTGGCTGGACGAACGCGTCACGGCCATCGTGGGCACCATTGAGGGCGAGTTTTCCAGCCCGTTGCCCGACGGGGTGACGTTGTATCACCGGGGCGAGATGGCGAAGGGGTTCGGATTTGGCGCGGGCAACCCGAACTGCCTGTACCGGCGGTCCGCGTGGGAGCGGCGGCGATTCAACGAGAGCGGCAATCCCTGCGAGGACATGGAATGGTACGTGGCGGCGTTGGAGGCCGGGGAGGTGGTGGCGGCCGTGCACGCAGCGGCGGTGGAGTATGCATCCCGCAGGCCCATCCGGGCGCTCTTCCGAAAGGGCCGCCTGGAGCGTCGCCACTCGTTGGGGCTGTTCGAGGTTTATCAGCCCACCATGGGGGGATGGTTCGTCCGCGTCCTGAAGATGAGCGCGTTCGCGCTGTTGGGACGCACGCACTGGAAGACGGCGCTGGGCAGCATTGCGTACTACTCTGGCATGTTGGCCGAGGCCTTGAGCGAACGACGAGCCTGACGAAGCACGCGGGCCCGCCCTACTCCCCCCGCGCGTCGCCCCGCCATCGAAACCACCTCGGGCCGTCTCCCGGCACGGCCTCGGAGAACAGGCCGGTCCCATCGACGAGGACGACGTCGGCGACGTCCGTCCAATCCCGCAAGTCCCGGGACGCCTGGATGCGGCCGCGGCTGCCGGGCTTGCCGTCCAGTTGCACCACGAAGCGGCCCGTGGCGTCGATGGCCCCGCTCAACCGGACCTGCGGCAACGAGCCCGAAAGCTCGAGCCTTGCCGAAACGACGTGCCCGGACTGGCCCGGCGTGAGGTCGGCCACGCGGACCCGCCATGTCCCGTCGGCGGGCTCGCCCCAGCAAAACACGGAGGTGAACCGATGGCGCAGGTGGGCGGTGCGGTCGTCGTGGGGCGACCACAGGCGACTGACGGTGCCGTGAGGGGAGATCAACTCGACCTGGAGCTCGTTTCGGCCCGGGTGCTCGATGTCCAACGCGAGCCGGGCCGTTTCCACCCGGAGGTCCGAGGAGACCGGCACGGGCAACGCGACGCCCGCCGCGTCACCGTCCGGGATGGGCACGGGCACCCGATCGACGACCGGCCAGCCGACCCATTCCTCGGGCGGCAGGTTGGTCCATGACTGGGCCATGCGGACGGCTGCCTCGGCGTTGACCCGGCCCGCGCCGTAGGCGTGGTTGAAGCGAAGCCCGGCGCCGTTGGTGAACCAACCCGCGTTGGCGGCGTCCGTCCACGACGCCGACCGCATCAAGACCTCCTTCACGTCGCGCCATCCAAGTGTCGGGTTGGCCTCGAGCATGAGGGCCACGACGCCCGATACCATGGGCGCGGCGGCGGACGTGCCATTGAAGTTCGAGGTGAAGCGGCGGTCCGAGAGCTCCCCGGTGACGCTCGACGAGTTGTACCCCCTGTTGGCGCTCAGGTCCGTGGTCCAGGTGCCCGGGTTGCGGACGCCGTCCCGGCCCGCGGGTGCCGACACGCACAAGCAGGCCCCCTTCTCGCTGTAGGCGCAGCGTTCGCCCCGGTCCGTGAGGGCGCCCACGGCAATCACCTGCGGCGAGTTCGCGTACCCGTCGTAGTTCGCGTCGTCGTCCTCTTCGCCGCCGTTCCCCGCCGCCCACACGTAGATGACGCCCCGCCCGCCCCGGCCCCGCTGGATCCCGTCCAACCGCGCCTCCTCCGCCAACGGGCCCGGCGAAACGATCGCCTTCGCATCGTCGTCCGGCCCCCATGAGTTGTTCGAGACGGAGACCACATCGGCCCGGTGCGACAACGCCCCGGCCTCCTGGGCGTCGGTCATGTCGCGTTGCAAGGCGCGGACCGGCACGACGCGCGCCCCCCAAGCGACGCCGGCGACGCCCAAGCCATTGTTGCCCACCGCCGCAACAATCCCGGCAACGGCCGTCCCGTGCGCGTCGGCCCGTGGCGATCCCGTCTCGTCAAACCCGTCGCCGCCTTCCGCCTCGGCGTCGGCGTCGTTTGCCCGGTAGTCCCAGCCGAGGTCCCTCCGAAGGTTGGCCTGCAGGTCGGGGTGCCGTTGCTCGAATCCATCGTCCACGACCGACACCAGCACCCCGGAGCCCGTGAAGCCCGCCTGCCAGGCGCCAAACGCCCGGACATCCGCCCCGGCTACCCCTCCGGATTGCCGCGTGTTGTTCAGGCCCCATTGGCGCGACAGGTACGGGTCGTTGGGCAGCGCCCGGTGCGAGCGTGGAAACGCCCGAAGCGGCCACGCGGATTCCACGGAGGGCTCCTCCATCAAACGGCGCACGACGGCGTGGACTTGCCCGGGCTCGTCGCCTGCATCGACCTGGCGCACGTGGACAAGCGTTCCAACGGGAAGCACGCGGAGGGCGCCCGCGCGCCGCGCCAACGACTCCAAGCCACCCTCCCCCGTCGCCTCCCATCCGGGCCGCAATCGCATGGCCACCCAACGCGTGGGCTTCCCCATCGCCGCGTCGGCGTCCCACTCCGGCGACTCGGCGGCCACGACGATGCCATGGACGACGGCCGCCATCGCGAGGAGGCATGCCGGCCCGGCCGACTTCACGGCCGGATCCCCCAACAGAACGGGTCTGCCTCGTCCAAGATCAACTCCGCCGTCCCGTTCACGTGCGCCGTGCCGCGGATCACGGGGGCGATGCGCCCCTCGCTGCGGTCAATCCACTCGAAGTGCGCCGTGAACCGGCTGCCCAGGATGCTCTCCTGGATCCACGGATCGCCCGGGCCCAGCTTCCCGTCCGCCGCCAGGCACGCGAGCTTTGCGCTCGTCCCGGTTCCGCACGGGGACCGGTCGTAGGCCTTGCCCGGGCACAGCACGAAGTTGCGCGAGTGCGCCCCTTGTCCCGCCGGCGGGCCAAACAATTCAACGTGGTCCACCTCGGGGTAGCCTTGGGCGTTCACGGCTTGCCGGACCCGCCACGAATAATCCGTCAACGCCTCCACGCGTCCCAGCTCCAGGGCCTGGCCATGGCCGTCCATCAAGAAGAACCAGTTGCCGCCCCATGCCACGTCGCCCGTCACCACGCCCACGCCCGGCACGTCCACATGCACGGCCTGCGCCTTCCGATAGGACGCCACGTTCGCCACCGAAGACGAGCCATCCCCATGCAACGTCACCGTCACCACGCCCACCGGGGTTTCCACCCGCACGTCGCCCACGCGCCCCGCATCCCATTCCCGCAGGGCCGCCGCGAACCCGATCATCCCGTGGCCGCACATGCCCAGGAGGCCCACGTTGTTGAAGAAGAGGACGCCGAAGTGGCACGTCGGATCATGGGGTGCGACCCGCAGCGCCCCCACCATCACGTCCGAGCCCCGCGGCTCGTTCACCACCGCCGAGCGATATCGGTCAAACTCCTCGCGAAATCGCCGGGCGCGCTCCGGCAACGGTCCGGGGCCAAGATCTGGGAAGCCGTCCACGACGATGCGCGTGGGCTCCCCGCCCGTGTGGGTATCCAGGATGGAAATGCGATGCTTCACGATGAACGGTGGCGACCGGCAACCAGCCCGAGCGCCGTCCCCACGCCATGGCCCCAAAACCCAGACGTTGCAACCCGGGAATCCATGCCCTGTCGGGGCCGTGTCTCCCGGGATCGTTGGAGCCTGCGATGGAGCAAGGTCTGGAGTCCTGCCTTCCGGCGACGTGGCGTTCGCAAACGCCGTGGCGCGGGGACCTCGCGCGTGCTCGACGAGCCGAAGGTTCGGCCGGCTGAAGCCGGACCTCCGAGCGGGAGGGCGAGGGTCGCGCGAAGGGGCGACCCCAAGGCCGCATCGTCCGGCTATTGCCCGAGCCGCGGCTCGTTGTCCGCGTTCCAGCGCCGACGCATGTTCGGGTCCCGAGAAATCGCGACGTCTTGCTTCATGAACTCCGCGTGGCCGTCGCAAAACATGAAGACCGCGCCGCCGCCACGGCTGCTCTTCACGCCCTTGGAGATGGCGCTGGGCTTGGCAATGCCGCTGCCGCCGTGGCGGCTGCTCGGCCATTCTGCCTGTTCCGGCCCCAGGGGATCACCGTCGGCCGGGTCGATCGCCGTGTCCCATTGCGCATCCGACCGGCTGTCGGCCATGCAGATCATGTCTGCCGGGGCCTTCACGTGGCTTTCCTTGGGCTCGATGTTCCATGCCGCCGTCCCGCCGCCCAGGTCGCCCCCGAGTCCTTGGTAGGGATTGGTGAACTCGCTGACCCCGCCCCAGTCGTTGTAGCCGTAGCAGAATCCCGTGCTGGGCGTCACGGTCATGGGACGCCTCGTGGTGGGGTTGTTCGTGTAGTAGTACCGCGGGCTTTCCGTGGGGCAGTTGAAGACCGCCAGGTTGCTGCCGGCGAACGGCAGGAGGCGCGCCGGATAGACCACTTGCCCCGCATTGACCAAGTAATGGCCCGGGTAACGGTTGTAGTCCCCGATGTACAACTGGAGCGCGATGCCCAGTTGCCGGAGGTTGCTCGTGCAACGCGTCTGCTGCGCCTTCTGCTTCGCCTTGGACAAGGCCGGCAGAATCATGCCCGCCAAGATCGCGATGATCGCGATCACGACCAAGAGCTCGATCAACGTAAACCCACCGCGACCACGCGACGCGATGGCACCACCTCGGCTGGCTTGACGAACGGGAATCATGCCTCATGGAACCCTCGCGCCGCGCCCGTTTGCAAGCGCCGGGTTCTCCGGCCCAGCCTAGCGCCTCGGCTCGAGCATGGCGGCCGGCAAGGGCGGGAATGCGACGAAGCCCGCCGGCAGTTGGTCCGAGTCCAGCAAGATGACGCGAACGCGAACCCCGCTGATCGGGGCCACCTTGGGACGCTCCAGTCCCAGCGCCATGCCAACCTCCGGCACGTTTCCAAGGCCGGCCATGTTCGACGCACCCGGTCCAACGCCCGAGGTTGGCGGCAGCATCCACGTCAAGATCGCCACCACCGCCAAAACCGTTGGCAACCACGCGCTCGGGTCCAGCCAACGGCCCCAGCCTGATTCCATCGCGGCCTCCACCCAGCGTCCCCATGCCGACCCGGCGGACCGCCGCGTCGCCGCCCTCTGCTCGGCCATTTCCTGCTCGATGCGAAACCGCACGGCACGCGACAACCCCAGCCAATGATCCTGCCCCGGGCGTTCGTGGCGCTTCAATGCCACCAATCGCGCCACCCGTCCTTGCCCCTCCATGTTGGTCTCGTCTTGCATGGTCTTTAGCACCTGTTCAGTGCAACAAATCTGACAGATAGGCCTGCAACTGCTGCCTCGCGTAAAACAACCTCGAACGCACGGTGCCTGGGTTGCAGTCCAAGACCTCCGCGATCTCGTCGTGCGGGATGCCTTGGATGTCGTGCATCACCACCACCGTCCGGTGCTCCTCCGACAGCTTTTGCATCGCCGCGTTCAAGCGCTGCGACAGCTCCTTGAGGCTCGCCGCCCTCCGCGGCGTATGGTGCGACACCAACTGCACCAACTCCGGGTCGTTCTCGGCATTGAAGTCCATGTCGTTCAACGACAGGTGCACCGTCCGGTTCCGCCGCTGCTTGAGGTGGTTCAGCGTGTGGTTCACCGCGATCCGGTACACCCACGTGTAGAAGCTGCTCTCCCCCTTGAAGTTCCCCAGCGCCTTCCACGCCTTCACAAACACGTCCTGCGACAGGTCCGTCGCGTCCTCGTGATGCGACGTCATGTGGTAGATCAGGTTGAAAATCCGCTCCCGATGCCGAACCACCAGGCCATCGAACGCATCCAGGTCCCCCCCTTGGGCCGCCCGCACCAACACCACGTCCTCCGTGCCGTCCGGCACGCCGACGCCCGCCTCCGCCGCGCCGCCCTGTGCCCGGGCTTCCGTCAAGCCCGTCGGCATCACGCGCGACGGTCGTTCCGGAAGATCCCCGGGTGAATCCATGAAATAGGTGGCCCCTGTGCCCGACATAAGGTTTCTCACGGCCCAAGGGCCGCCGTCTGATGCGCCAAGAAACCAGGCAGCGCCATGAGCGCCTTGGTTTCAGCAACGTCGGGGAAGTCCGACAAGGCCTCCCGGGCGGTGTTCAACAGGAGATCGATCGCCTGTCGGGATTCCCCCAGCGCGTCATGACGGTCCAGCAGCGCCCGCACCTCTCCAAACCGCGACCCGTCCCAGTTTTCCAGCCATCCCAGCAATCGCCCGCGCTCCTCCTCGTTCGCCCGTTCCAGGAACGCCAGGATCGGCAACGTCACCCGCCCCTTTGCCAAGTCCGTCCCCAGCGACTTCCCCGCCGCGTCCTCCGTCCCGTACAGGTCCAGCACGTCGTCGTACACCTGGTACGCCGTCCCCAACGCCAACCCATACCGCCTCAACGACCTCCGATGCGCCTCCGACGCCGAGGACAACCGCCCGCCCAGCTCGCAGGCCAAGGCAAACAATTCCCCCGTCTTCATCTCCAGCACCTTGAAGTACTCCGCCCGCGTCAGGCTCCAGCGCCGGCGCCGATGCCCCTGCAAGATCTCCCCCGTGCACACCACATGCGTCGAAAGAGCCACCGCCCGGCACACCTCCACGCTGTCCAGCATCGACGCCAGCTTCAGCGCGTGTGCAAACAGGCAATCCCCCACCAACACCGCCACGTCGCTCCCCCACCGCGCCCCAAGGCTCGGTCGCCCCCGCCGCATCACCGCGCCGTCCATGATGTCGTCGTGCACCAACGTCGCCAAGTGGATCATCTCCACGATCGCCGCCAGCGACACGTGGCTCGCCCCCAAGGGCCCGAACGCGCCCCCCGCCAACGCCACCAATGCCGGACGCAACCGCTTCCCTTGGCTGTCCAATGCGTACCGCGCGTACTCCGCAATCTCCGGCTCAAACTCCCGTACCTGGTCGTTCAGCAACGTCGTGACCTGCCCCAGGAACGTCTTCACCGGCGCCACCACCTCGTCCCAGGATGCCTTCGTCCCCCACTTTCCAAGGGACGCAGACGCCACCAACGCGGTCACGGATGCCGGAATCTCCATTATGACCGCACCGTATGGTCACCCCCCCCAAGGGTCAACCAACGATGCCGCCGCAAGCGGCGGGGGAGCGGGGAGCGGGGAGGGGTTCTGGGGGTGTACGACGCGTTCCCGCCACCGCACGATGCGTTCCCACGACCGCACGATGCGTTCCCACGACTGCACGATGCGCTGCAACGACCGCATGATGCGCCGCAACGACCGCACGAAGCGTCGCAACGACCGCACGATGCGTCGCAACGACCGCACGATGCGTCGCAACGACCGCACGAAGCGTCGCAACGACCGCACGATGCGTCGCAACGACCGCA
>CAYSGH010000027.1:0-46577 GCA_964430505.1 uncultured Akkermansia sp.
GCTCCGGGAAATCCGGCAACGCATCACGCAGAGGCCATGAGGCGTGGCCATGGGGGCCGTCCTCACGGGTGCCATGAAGCAACGCAGGGGTGGACCTGAAAGGATCGGTGCGGTCCTTCCGAGCGGCAGGAAACCGATGGAACCAGACCGAGACGGTCTGGCTACCTTCCCCGTGTAAGGCTCCCTTCTCTGTGTTTTCCGTGCCTCTGTGAGGCAAGCCTTGAAGGTCCTGTGGCATGGGACAACGGTCGTTCATGCGCATTCGATTCGAGGTGGCGGCGTGCTCGGAGACCGGTGGTTATGTGGCACGTTGGGACGACCCCAAGGGTGGCGGCATCACGACGCAGGGCGACACCTTCGCCGAGCTGGATGCGATGGTCCGCGATGCCGTCGTGGGCTATTTCGCCGACCGTCCGAAGCCGCGCGGGATCCAACGGCACTTCAACGAGGATCCCCTTCTCGCGCTGGCATGAGGGTGCCTCGGGATGTGCATGGCGAGCAGGCCGTCCGAGCCTTGCGACGCCTGGGGTTCGACGACGTTCGGCTCACGCGGGAACCAAGACCCGGATGCCGGCAGGTCGGCTGCGCCTTTTGGTCTGGCGGATGACAATCTCGATTTCCTGGTCCAGCGCATTGAGGAAGCGGAACAACCGGTCCGACGAGAATCCCTCCAAGCGGCCCCGGAGCAGTGCTGAAACCCGTGGCTGGTCCGTGCCCAGGAGATGTGCGGCCTCTTGCTGGGTGAGCTTGCGCTGCCGGATGAGCTCGCAGATGCGATAGGCAATCTGAGCCTTGACGTTGAGTTCCCCGGCGTCCGGCAGCCTCAGGTCCTCGTAGATGTTCTTCCCTCCCCGGCGGACGACTTCCTGGTTTTTCATGGCGTTTGCTTCCCCTGCGCTTCGACCCATTGCTGGTAGTGCTCCTCGGCCCTCTTCAACCGTTCCCTGACCAACTCGATCTCCTGCCTCGGTGTCTTGATGCCGGCCTTCGACTTCTTCTGGAAGGCGTGCAGCACATACACGGCCCCGGCAAACTTCACCGCGTAGAGGCATCGGAACGTATCGCTCCGGTAGTCCTCGACCACTTCCAGGACCCCAGCCCCTCCAAAGCCGCGGAGAGGCTTGGCATCGACGTATTTTCCGCCCGCCTGGGCCAACCCCAACGCGAAGCCGAACGTTCGCCGAACCTCATCCGGACAATCGAGCAGGTCCTCGTAGGACCTTCCGATCCAGAACAACGGCTTTGGGTGAACGGACTCCTTCACGCTGGATATTCCATATTTGGTATACCAGGCCCGCTTTGTCCACCCAGAACCCAACGCGGAGCCGGTCGGGAGAAGTGGCAGGCAGCTCCCATTCCGCGAAGAAGGGCGGGAACGGGTTGGGTTGAAGGAAGGGCAATGGGGTCCAACCTCGACATTCAACGTTTGGACCCTGCGTGGCCCGTGGCGGGATCGGCTGCGAGCTCGTCCGGGGTCGATGGCTGCATGGGATTTGGGTTCCGGTCGTGTCACTTCGCTCAACCACCGGCTACAGGCTGTCATCCTAGAAACGGCAGTCGAAGAGGATTTCAAGACGAGGAAAGGGCCCTCCCATCCGGGAGGATGGGCTCACGGGCAGGAACCCAAGGGCTCACCCTGCGAGTGAGGTCGTGGTGGGCTCGACGCGGCTGTAGGCCGGGTCCCCTGACCCGGCGCACCGGGCAAGCGGCATCGCCATCGCTGCGTGAAGGCACGCGGCCTACAGACTGCCCAACGGCCGTTTCTAGGGTGAGAATCCCTCCCCCGCTGGCCGTTTTGCCGTGGCCAAAGTGACCCGCCACTTGTGGCGGGTCGTTTCGGAGCCTCGACTTGCTTGGATGAGGGCGAGCCGAAGGCCATGCCAAACGGCGTGGATGATGTTCGGGGCTGCCAGGTGCCGCGCGGAAGTTGGTGGGCGACCTCGACGCATGGAAATGGGACTCGCCGAAGGTGGCGGGTCGTTTTCGAGGCCCCCCAGTTGCCAGCGATCCGTTGCGCGGCCCTTTGCCGCGT
Source organism: uncultured Akkermansia sp. (assembly GCA_964430505.1). Lineage (GTDB taxonomy): Bacteria > Verrucomicrobiota > Verrucomicrobiia > Limisphaerales > UBA9464 > UBA6176. Next base: position 2,033 of record CAYSGH010000027.1, read on the forward strand.
GGATTCGGTCCAAACCGTCTCGTGCGCCTTGTTTTCGTGGGGACGCATTGCTTGCCGGACCTCGCCAGGCCTTATCGGAGGATTGCGTTGCTCCTCCTGAGGGTTGCGGGGGAAGCCGCCATGCGCCGATTTCAAGGGTCGCCCCCTCATGAAGGCCTCGGGGCCATGCAAAGCTTTGGCCGCAGGGTGTAACCCAGGCTCCGCGAGGAGATAGCGAAGGGGTTGGGAGAACACTGACTTATGTCCAAGCAACACGTCCTTGATATCATCCAAACGGCCCAGGGCCGCGCCGCCGCCATTGATGCCACCGCGCCGGGCTTCGCCTTCAACAAAACCCTGAGCATGGAGGGCTACCATGCGAGCATCGACGCGGCACGCGACGAGGTCTTCCAGTACATCGCGCTGCAAAGCCGGTTGAACGCGCAGCGAGGCAGGATGCTGGCCGCCGGGCGCGCGCTAGCGGAGTGGTCGAGTCGGATGCTGTGCGCGGTCCACAGCACCTTCGGCAAGGACAGCCACCCCTACCAGGCGGCTGCGGCCGTCAAGTCCTCGGCCCCGCGTCGCAGGCCCCGCAAGCGGCGCGGTGCCGCCGTCGCCCCCGGAACGCGTGCCGACAAATCTCCGGCGGGTCGTTCCACCGTCCGGGAACCCGTGGAAGAAGTTCACCCCGTTGCGCACGAGGGACTCCTTGGCAAGGTCCTCGTCGATGCCGGCGACGAAACGGAGGTGGTCCGACGGATCGAGGTCCTCGCGCCGCGCGAGTGCCACGCGAGCGATGCCGACCCCGCCGACGAGGTGGAACACGGGTGGCAGGTCGGTGGCGCGGAGGAGGTTGCGGAGGAGGACGCGGGAAGGTCGAAGCCGAAGTCCGTCGCCATCGACGCCGCGGATGCGGGCCGCGCCTTGACCGACGCCTTGGCCGCTCCAGGGGCAATCCATGAGGACGCCCCGCAGGCTGGGAAGGACCCAGGAGCCGACTTGAACCCGGCATGTCCCCACGTCGCGGAGGGCGCGGAAGACCAAGGCGAGCGAGACGGCGAGGGGGAGCGTGACGCCGCCGGGGTTGCGAATGCGCCGATGTGTCAGGGGCGGGGCGGCGCGTCGTGGCGGGGATGCGGGTGGGACGGTGTGCGACGGTTGGAGACAAGGAAGAGGGCGGTCAAGGCGGTGCCTTGGGCGATCCCGGAGGCGATCTTGAGGGAGTAGGTACGGCGGAGGGGGGTGGAAGGAATGGAGTGGCCTCGGGTCGGGTCCGAGAAGCTGGGCAAGGGACCCATGTGCCCCGTCCCAAGACGAGGCGCCCCAACGGGGCCGCAACATGTCAGCCCGGGCAACGCCTAGGTTGCCTCGCCCCCCAACGCCATGAGCCCAGAAAGGGCGGGCTGGCCCCGGCATCGGGGCGTGAACCATGTGAGGGCGCGCCCTGGATTCTCGTTGGCCATCGCCTGATTGGAACCCATCGAAGCGTCGAGGAGAGGGTTTTCTTCCAACGGGGCGAGGGGGCTTCCGACAGCGCCGGGACGGGGCTGCCACGGTTCCTGAATCCGCCGTTCCTTCATGTTCCATCGCGCGGCGGCCGCCGCCGTTGGGACAAGACCGCGACGATCTTGCGACCTTCTTCGGGCGAGGCTCCTGCCTCCGGCGGCCGTCGCCATGCTTGGGGTTGCGACGGCATTGGCGGCTCCTTGGATTCGGTCCCGCTCCGTGATCTCCGTGCCTACGAGACCATCGATCTGGGCACCGACCTCCGCCTCGTCTTTGAGCCCGTGGGTGCCAACGCCCTTCGATGAGGTCCGGATTCTTGAGGCTGGTCCACTTCAGAGCCGGCGTCCCGGGCGGATGAAGGGCGCCCGGGGCTGCCGTGGTTGGGAAGGAAGTGGCCGCTACACCGTCACGGTAAGCGGGCGGAAGCCGGGGGCGTCGGCGAGCTCGAAGTTTTCGTCGCTGGCCTTGGCGAGGTGGAACCCGCGGCGGTTGACCTCGCGGTCCATGGGCGGGCGAATGTCGATGGCGGCGATCACGCCGACGGCGGCCTTGCCGCGATGTTCTGGGAAGAAGTCGCCGAGGTGTCGGAGGATGCGGTCGAACGGGTCGAGGTCGCGCTGGGTGAGGCGGCTCTTGATCTCGACGACGGCGATGCGGTTGTCGGTGCCGTTGTTCCACCCGAGCATGTCCACCTCGAGCTCGCGGCCGTCGGGGAGGCGTCGGCGGGCGGGGATGATGATCAGGGTGTGGAGGCCGAGTTGTTCCCGGAGGATGCGCTGGAGGGAGGACCAGACGAGGCCCTCGGTGAAGGTGCCGAACTGGTTGCCGAGGCCGCCAATCTGGCGGGCGAGCTCGTCGAGGCGGCGGTCCACCTGCTTCCCGCTTTCGGCGAGCTCGTGGAACTTGCGGTCCACCTGCTTGCGGCTCTCCACCAGCTCCTGGAAGCGAAGGGCCGTCTGTCGGTTGGTTTCCGCCAGCTCCGCGAGCACTTGCTTCAGGTCGTCATCGATCATCGTCCGCACGATGGCCAGCGTGCGGATTCGTGGCAAGGTGGGCGGCTCGGTCGGCGGGCGGGCAAACCGATTCAGGGCTCCACCCAACGTGGGGCGCGATGTTCGCGGCCGGTCACCTCGCGCAGCAGGGCCGCGAAGCGCTCGACGCCGTGGCGGGCGGGCTCGTCGAGGTCGTATTGGATGTGGCCGCCGAGGTAGGCGCGCCGGAAGGGCTCGTCGAAGTCGGGCGCAGCGCGGGTGATGTCAGCCAGGTGGGCCATGCCGGAGCGGGCGGCGTTCGCGAGGAGGCGGCGGAGCTCGGGGGGTGCATCCTTGCGCAGGACCCATGCGGCGAAGACGAAGGGGAGCTTTTCCCGGTTCCACCAGGCCTCGCCGAGGTCCCACCACGGTCGCTCCGGGTGGGCGCGCCGGAAGGCGATGGCGGGGTTGCCAATGAGGAGGGCGGCCTCGTGGGCGAGCGCGTCCTCGACGGAGGCGAGGGGCAGCAATCGTGGGGTTAGCCCATGGGCGCGGAGGAGGACGCGCAGGAGGTTGACGCTGGTGCAGGAGGCGGGGTCGAGGTGGATGGCCGTGGCCTGCTCCGGGGGCACGCGATGGGTGACGCCGACGGAGAAGACGGGGCCGCGGGAAAGGATGCCGCAGCCGTCGAGGACGTCGTGGCCATGGGGGCCCATGGCCTCGGTGATGGATAGCAAGGCGGCGTCGAGGCGCCCGGCGTGCAGCTCCGGCGCGAGGCGCGACGGTGGCAACAGGAGCACGTCGGGAAGCCCATGGGTCAGGGGCGCGGCGTTGAGGTAGGGGACGGACCCGATGCGAAAGCGCGAGGCCATGGAAGGGCGGGCGAACGGTCAGAAGGGATCGGCGTCCCCGGACTCGTAGTCGGGGTGGTCGGAGTCGCGTCGGGCGGCCGACTTGGAGTGGTTCTTGCCCCAGACGGACTTGAGGTGGATTTCCTCGACGAGGCCCGGCGGGATTTCGGAGAGGAAGCGGCTGGGTTGCTGGTAGCCATCGCCGCCGGGGACGGTGCGGACGATGGGGTGGCAGAGGTAGAGCTCGCGTTCGGCGCGGGTGACGGCGACGTAGAAGAGGCGGCGTTCCTCCTCGAGGGCGTCGGGGCGGTCGAGGCTGCGGTGGGTGGGGAAGAGGCCATCGCAGAGCATGATGACGAAGACGGTGTCGAACTCGAGTCCCTTGGCTTGGTGGACGGTGGAGAGGCGGAGGCGTTCGTCGTCGGCGTTGGAGGCGTTGGAGGCCTCGGCCTCGAGGTTGGTCTGGAGGGCGAGCTGGGCGAGGAACTCGGTGGTGGAGGCGAACTGCTCGGCGTAGGCCTGCAACTGGCCGAGCTCGTCGAGGCGGTTGCGGGAGTTCTCGTAGCTGGCCTCGAGGTAGGCCTTGTAGCCGGACTCGATGATGTGGCCGATGCAACGCGCGGGGGCGTCTCGCCATTCGGGGGCGGCGATTTGGGACAGGGCCTTGGCGAGGGCGTCCCAGTAGGGGGCGGCCTTGCTGGGGACGGCCTTGCCCATCGACTTGAGCGCGGGCGCGAGACAGTCGGACGGCCGCGGGCCTTGGGGGGGGACTGGGGCATCCTGTCCATCGTTGTCGGAGGGTTCGGGCACGATGGGGACGACGGGGAGGTCGGCGAGGCGGGCCTCGACCTGGATGCGGAAGAGGTCCCAGAGCTTGGCGGCTCCCTTGGTGCCGACGCCGGGCAACATCTTGACGAGACGCTGGAAGGCGAGCTCGTCGAGGGGGTTGACCATGAGCTTGAGGTGGGCGGCGACGTCCTTGATGTGGGCCTGCTCGAAGAAGCGGATGCCGGAGGTGATGTAGAAGGGGATGTTGCGGCGGGTGAGCTCCATCTGGAGCTCGAGGGCGTGGAAGTGGGAGCGGTAGAGGACGGCGATGCGCTCGAGGGGCTGGCCCTCGTCGCGGAGCTGGAGGACGCGTTGGGCGATGAAGATGGCCTGCTCGGTGCCGGTGACGGCGGGGACGAGGGCTGGGGCGGGGCCGTCGGGACGGCTGGCGTGGAGGGTCTTCTTGAACTGGCGCGTGTTGGCGGAGATGGCGGCGTTGGCGACGTCGAGGATCTGGGGGGTGCTGCGGTAGTTGGTCTCGATGCGGAAGACGCGTGCGCCAGGGTGGCGCTTGGGGAAGTCGAGGATGTTGGAGAAGTCGGCGCCGCGCCACGAGTAGATGCTTTGGGCGTCGTCGCCGACGACGGTGAGGTTGCGATGGAGGCCGGACATGAGGTCCACGAGGGCGGCCTGGAGGTGGTTGGTGTCCTGGTATTCGTCCACGAGGACGGCCTGGAACCGCTGCTGGTAGAGGGCACGGACGTCGGCGTGCTCGGCCAGGAGGCGGCGCCACAGGACGAGGAGGTCATCGAAGTCCATGAGGCCGGCGCGGCGCTTGCGCTCGGCGAAGCGTTGCTGGATGGCGGCGAGCTGGGCCGTCAGGGGAATGAAGGCCGAATGATCCTGGGCGATGACGTCGGCGAGGGACCGCCCCGTGTTCACGGCGGTGGAGAAGAGGTCGCCGAGGGCGTCGGCCTTGGGGAAGCGCGTGGCCTTCACATCCACGCCGGACTCGCCGATGCAGGAGCCGAGGAGGTCCTTGACGTCCTCGCGGTCGGCCACGGTGAAGTCGGGGCGATAGCCGACGCGGTCGGCATGGAGACGCAGGATGCGAAGGCCGATGGAGTGGAAGGTACCGCCCCAGAGCTGGGGGAGGTCACCGCCGAGGAGGTTGCCGACGCGGCTCATCATCTCCTTGGCGGCCTTGTTGGTGAACGTGAGGAGGAGGATGCGGTGGGGCGGGAGGCCGTTTTCGATGAGCCACGCGACGCGGTAGGTGAGGGTGCGTGTCTTGCCGGTGCCCGCGCCTGCGAGGACGAGGGCGGGGCCGGGCGGGGCGGTGACGGCCTCATGCTGCTGGGGGTTCAGCTCCGTGGCGTAGTCGATGCGCAGGGCGGACGGCGGCTGGTCCCTGTACAGCTCATATTCGCGCGCCATGGGGCGAGGGTAGGCATGGGTTGGGGGGAAGGCAGGGGATTTCTTGGCGGGCGGGGCACGGAGGGGGCGGCGGCGGAATATTTTCCTTCACAAGTGCCGTCCTGACAGCAGGGTGACGCAGACGGCTGTTCCGAACGGCTGTCACCCTATGATTGATCGTGACGAACGTTCGACGAGGGTGGGAACACAACAGAATGAGCGGGAAAGGCGGTGTTTGGCCTGGAAGGTTTTCCTGGCCACGCTGCCTCCGGCTCCGAGGGCCGTGGCGAGGCTCTTGACGCCGCTTCGGGGTGAGCTTTTCGCCGACGAGCTCCGGATCTATGGGAGGCTTGTGGACAAGCCCAGCCAAGCCCAATTGGCATGGACACGGGACTACATTTCGCATCCCAGGTATCGCAAGGACGGCTTCGTCCGGCGGTTCGGGCTACGGAGCCGGGTGGGCCTGCTGGACGCCTGGGCTAGGAGCCAAGGGGCTGGCGATGCCGGATGGACGGATGCCGTGCTGACATCGATTTCGGGTCAGATCCCCTCGTCCGGGAAATAGTACTCGACGTAGCCGAGCATCATTTCCTCGTAGGTTTGCTCACCCCAACGGACCTCGCGGGAGGGGTCTGGGTTGGCGGGGTTGCTGGCGCTGTTGTCATACCATGCGGTGGCCCGGAGGCGGCTGCCGGATGGGATGTCCAAGGGCCGTGCCATGCGGTAGCTGAGCTGCCAGTTGAAGTCGTATCGGGGCACGTCCAACAGGGTCTTGGAAACGCCCTCGGGATTGACCCACTCAAAGCGGAAGGCCTTCCCGCGGACGTGCATGTGGGGCATGAGCGCCAACACGCGTGCCTCGCGCGGCACGGGGAGCGACGCGGACTCGGGGTGATGGGGGGCACCCGCCGGGATGCGGAGCATGGGATTGGCGATGCCCACGACATGGATGCGATGCCGCGGGGGCTTGGATGCAAGCTTGAACGCGATTTGCATCTGGTCGTTGGTCGCCGTGCCGTAGGGGGTGTAATGGATTTGGAACCGCAGGCGCGTCCCGGCGGGCAAGGGCTTTGCGAAGCCCTCGGGATAGACCTGGAACGTGTTGCCGGGAACGTAGGCCGCGAAGAAGCCAATCGTCCCGTCCCCGCTGTCGTCGCCGGACCCGCGCCCGCGCTGTCCGGGCGGCCGCGCGAACACGAGGACATGATGGACGGCCGCCTTGGCCGTGGGCCGGATCTCGACGGCCGTCACCCACTTGTCCTCGCTCAGCGCGGTTTCGACGGTGGCCTTTTGGTACGGCATGACGCCCTCGGCCGGGATGCTAAAGGACTTGGGCAACGAATAGACCACGTCGGGCTTGCCGATGAGCCACTCGCCCGGATGTCGCATGGGCAAGGGGGCGTCCTTGGGGTTGCCCTCGGGCCGGGGGCCCGCCAGCCACGCCAGCAAGTCGCGCCGGTCCGCCTCGGGCAACGAACGGTCGTTGATCCATGGCGTGTGGGCTGAGTCCTTGTCGGGCGCCGCGAACCAGGGGGGCATGATCCCCTTCTCCACTTGCTTCGCCATCATGCGCGCATGGCCGGAGACCGAGGCATAGGTCTCCAGCTCGAACGGGCCCGGGCCGCCCTCGTGATGACATTCGACGCAATGGGTCTGCAGGATGCGGGACACGCGGTTGTGGAAGGTCACCTCGGAACCCGTCGAGACCGGGATGGGGCCGCCGCCCTCCAGATCGCAGCCCGGCGCGGTGGTTGCGGCGAGCACGGGGCGTTCCCCCCGTTCCACGGCCTCCAGCGCCCGCGTCAAGGGATGCTCCCGCGCCTCCGCCCGCGAGTACCCGAGCCCGTGCTGGTCGTCCACGGCGCCCCGGTACACCACCGTTCCGGCCGCATCCGTCACGATGGCCTCGGTGGTGGTCCTCAAGCCCAGCGTGCGCGCCAAGCCCCCCGTGGCATCCCGCAGCGTGGGCGACTTCCAACCCGCGTCCGCCGCCATCCTCCGCAGGTCCGCCTCCGGGTCCGAGTCCACGGCGGCGACATGAACGAACTCGAAGCCCCGTCCCGCCCATTCCGAGGCCAACCGGCCCAGCACGGGGGCGTACTTGCGGCTCAGCGGGCAACTGGACGAAGTCGCCACGATCACGCGGCCCTTGCCGGCCGGACGCGCGTCCAAGTCCACCCGGCGTCCATCCAACGCCTGCCAAGAACCGGCCCGAAGCCAGCGTCCCACGCCCAGCTCGCGTGCGGGCACCGGCACGAGCGCCTCCTTCACGTCGTCGGCCTTTGCACCCTTCGCACCTCCCGTGGTCCCCCCTTCGGCGGTGGCCTTCGTGCCCGCGGGCTTGGCCGGGCGCGCCCAGCGGCGGCCCGCCCCGAACTCCGTGAGGGTCTCGGTCGCCTCCTGCCGCGTGATGGAACCGTCGCCGTCGCGGTCGAGCCATTGGAACATGGCGGGGTTGTTGAGTTCCTGGGGCGTGACGCGGCCGTCGCCGTCCTTGTCGTAGCGCTCGAAGGGATCCTGCCGTCGGCCATTGCCCTCGCGCCTGGGGGAGGGCGCGTTGGTGGAGCCCTGGGCGACCGCCACGTCCAGAGCGCCGCCGAGCACCCACGCCATGCCTCCCAGAAGGAGCCCCCGGCAAACCCACCCATCCCGCCGCCCTGAAACCGCGTTCGTCATGCCCGGAAGACGTATCCGCGAACCCGGGTGTTTCAACCGGATTGCAGGTCGTGCCCGTGGCGACCGAGTTCCCACATCCGCCAAATCCTGCCTGACAGCCCGGCGTCGCCCCGCTTCCCTCCGGCCATGGCTGTCCGCCCGATCCGCATCGTGCTTGCCGACGACCACGCCGTCGTTCGGCGGGGCTTCCGGATGATTCTTGCCGCGCAGCCGGACATGGAGGTCGTCGGTGAGGCGTCCGATGGCCCCGGCGCCGTCGAACTGGCCGGACGCGAGCGTCCCGACGTCGTCGTCATGGACATCGGCATGCCGGGCATGAACGGGATCGATGCCACGCGGGCCATCGTGCAGGCCAACCCGGCGGCACGCGTGCTGGCCCTCTCAATGCAGAAGGACGGCGTGTACGTCCGGGAGATGCTGCGCGCCGGGGCCAAGGGCTACCTCCTCAAGGACAGCGGCGAGCAAGACCTCCTGGCGGCGGTCCGATCCGTGCACGCCGGGAAGGGTTGGCTCAGCCCGGGCGTCAGCGACGCCGTCATCGAGGACTACCGCCGGCACGTCACCGACCCCATCGACCTGTTGTCGCCGCGGGAACGCGAGGTGTTGCGGATGATCGCCGAGAGCAAGACGAACAAGGAGATCGCCCAGGCCCTGTCGTTGAGCGTGTACACCGTCGAGGCGCATCGGGGCCGCATCATGGAGAAGCTCAACCTCCACTCGATCGCCGAGCTCGTGCGGTTCGCCCTCCGCAAGGGGTTGATCGACTGAGGCCCCGGAGCGCGCCATGCCCATGGGCCTGAAGTTGCCGCGCCTGCAGGAACGGGGCATCCAGCGGATGCTGACCCTGGGCTTCCTGCTGGTCATCGTCTTCCTGGGCGTCGCCGCCATCGCTGCCGTCCGCCACAGCCACCGCATCCAGCGCGCCGTGGAGCAAATCACGCGGGATCAACGGGTCGTCCTTCGCCTGATCCACGACGTGCAGCGCGAGGAGGACACGATGGTCCGCCTGCTGGGGCAGTTGTCGCGGCACGACATGGCCGCCAGCAACGCCGTCGCCTTGCTCCGGCAGGTGGAGGAAACGCGCCGCCGGGTGGGCCAGCTTCGGTCCGAGGCGCGGGCCTCCGCCCAGGCACCGCTTTGGGACGACCTGGACCGCCGGGTGGCGGCCTTCTCCCAGGACGTGCGGCGCGCCCTCGAATCCCGCACGCCCGGCGCGGCGGCCGCCGCTGCCGACCCCGGCCTCTTCGCACGGCACGAGGAAATCGTCCGTCGGGTGGACGACATCATCGCCACCAGCGCGGGCCGGCTCGTCGAGATGGAACGAACCATTGGAAGCCAGTCCCGGGACCTGGGCGACGAGACGACGCTGTTGTTCACGCTGAGCCTGGGGCTGTCGATCCTGTGTGCCTTCTTCACGCTGCGGTTCGTGGACCGCACGCTGGGGGTGATGCGCTGGCAGGCGGAGGAGCTGAGCCGCGTTTCGTGGCACATGTTGCAAGGGCAGGAGGAGGCCGCGCGACGCTTCTCGCACGAGTTGCACGACGAGCTGGGCCAGTCCCTTGCCGCCATCCGATCCAACCTCACCCAGGAGGGCCACAAGCCCCCCGAATCCGTCCGCTCCGACTGCCTCGCGCTCGTCGATGAATCCATCCGCAACGTGCGCGAGCTCTCGCAGCTCCTGCGCCCGGTGATCCTCGACGACCTGGGGCTGGTGGCCGGGCTGCGCTGGCTGGCGGAACGGTCCTCCGAGCGCATGGGCATCGCCGTCGAGTTCGTCACCAACGCCGACCAACGGTTTCCCGAGGAGATGGAGACCCACCTCTTCCGCATCGCCCAGGAAGCCCTCACGAACATCGCCCGCCACGCCCGGGCCCGCCGCGTCGCCATCCGCCTCGCATGCCATGCGCCCCTGCTCATCCTGGCCATCGAGGACGATGGCGTCGGGATGGGCACGCCGCCGTCCAACGGGGGGCAGCCCCGGGGGCTGGGCATGGTCAGCATGCGTGCCCGGGCGCGGCGCCTCGGGGGCGACCTGGACGTGGGCTCCATGCAGCCCCATGGCCTGCGCATCCGGGTGGAGGTGCCGTTGCCCACGCCGGGCACGATGACGGCCCCAAGCAACGGGTCCGGCGGCGCGTGAGGGTCCTCGGCCCCTCTCCGGGCGGGTCGCCGGGGCGGTTTCGCGGCCGCCGGGCGGGCTGCTACGGTCGGCGGCCCGAATGCAAAGGCCCATGGTTGGATTCGTGCTCGCCCTCGCGGGCGGGATGGTGGCGGCGCACGTCGCGGGATGGCCCGCATGGATGCACGGCGTGCTGGCGCTGGCGGGGCTGGCGTCGGCCTGCGTGCCCGGCGGCTCCCGGGAGGACCGGTTGTTCGGGGCCGCCGCGCTGGTGGGCGCATGGATGCTGGCGTCGTCCATGGACCGCTCGGGGCCCGTGGATGCCGCCACGGTGATTCCCGCCGAGCCCCGCCTCGGGGCCGTGCGCGGGACCGTGCGCGACCCGGGCGAGCCGAGGCGTTGGACGAACGCGACCCGGTCGGGGTGGTCGCGGGCCTTGGACGTGGAGCTGGAGGCATGGGCGCCGCGGGGAGGCGCCTGGCAACCGGTGCAAGGCCTGGTCCGGGTGTCGATGGCGGATGCTTCGAGCCTCTCGCCTCGCGTCGGTCAACGCATCGAGGCCACGGGCGTCGTACGGGAGCCGCCGGGGGCGTTGCTTCCGGGTGGGTTCGACCTGCGACGCCATCTTCGGGCGCGGGGCGTGGACCGCGCCTGCCAGTGCGATGACGCGTCGGACTGGGTGGTGCTGGGGGCAGGCCCGGCAGGGTGGGCTGAACGATTCCAGGGCTGGGCCCATGCGGCGTTGTCGCGGGGGTTGCCGGACGACGAGGCGGCGCGATTGATTCGGGCGATGGTGCTGGGGTGGCGCGGCGGGCTGGACGAGGGCTGGAGGGATGCGTTCCTGAGGTCGGGGACGTTGCATGTGTTTGCGATCAGCGGCCTGCACATCGCGCTGGTGGCGGGGTTGGTGGGCGCGGTGCTGAGGCTGGCGCGGGTGGGACGTGGGTGGTGCGCGGCGGGGATCCTGCCCACCACCTGGGCCTACGTGGCGGCGACCGGCTGGCAGGCGTCGGCGGTGCGGTCGGCAACGATGGCCAGCGTGGTGGCATTGGGCTGGTCGCTGCGGCGGCCATCGGACCTGGTCAACTCGCTGGCCGTGGCGGCGGCGTTGGTGCTGGCATGGGACCCGAGGCAAGTCTTGCAGCCGGGCTTCCAGCTCTCGTTCGGGGTGGTGGCCGGGATGGCCTTATGGGGTGGGCCCGTGGAGCGGGCCTTGCGACTGGACTGGACAGGACCCTCGTTGGTTCCCCGGCGCGCCGAGCCGTGGTGGCGACGCGCCCTTGCGGGGCCGGTGCGCGCGTTGCGGGCCAACCTCGCCACGTCGGTGGCGGCGTGGGTCGCGTCGCTCCCGTTCACGGTGCAGTGGTTTGGCTTGGTGAGCGTTTCGGCGTTGGGGGCGAACCTCGTGGTGGTGCCCTTGAGCGGGCTGTGCCTGGTGGCGGGGCTGGGTTCGTTGCTGGCGGCCCCGGCGTGGCCGGGCTTGTCGGAATGGCTGAACCAATCGGCGTGGCTGTGGATGAAGCTGATGATGGGCGCGGGGCAATGGGCGTCGGCGTGGCCCGGGTCCTACGAGTGGGTGGAGGCCCCGCACTGGGCGTGGTGGCTGGGGCCGGCGTGGGGGGTGTTCGTGGCGGGGCCACGATGGGTGGAGGCGGGCCGGGCGAGCTGGCGGCTGGGATGGCCGCTGGCAGCCTGGGGGGCGGCGGCCGCCGGGGCGTTGTGGATGGAGGCGCGCACGACGCGGATGACGTGCCTGCCATGGGGGGCCGGCGTGCTGGTGGAGCCCGGATGGAGCCGTCGCGTCCTGCTGGACGCCGGGCCGCAAGGGGCAACGCGACGGGTGTTGGCGGATTGGTTGCACGGGCGCGGGGTGGACCGGCTGGACGCCGGGATCGCGGGATCGGCGGAGTCGCGGTTTGCGGGGGGATGGCCCGGGATCTTGGCGGAGGTGGGGGCGCGGGACTGGTGGATGGGCCCGGGGACGAGCCCGTCGATGAGCCGCGCCCGCGAGGCCGCGCTGGAGGCACGGACGCCGGTTCACCGGTTGCTGGCTGGACGCGAGGCGGAGGGTTGGCGGGTGACCTGGCCGCCCGGTGGCGAGGGCCGGGAGCGTTCGGATGGCGTTGCGTTGGTGATGGACCGCGCGCTGGGCGGGGTGGAATGCCTGTGGATGCCCTCGTTGAACCCGACGGCGCAGCGTCGATGGCTGGCCGCCCGGCCCAGGGACCTGCGGGCGCGCGTCCTGCTGGCCGGCCTGCCCAGCCAAGGGGAGGCCCTGGTGGACGAGCTGCTGGATGCGTTGCGGCCCGAGTGCGTGGTGGTCATGGCCGGGGAACGCCCGGCGACGCACCGGATCGCGGAGGGAACGCGCCTGCGGCTGCGGCGCTGGGCCATGCGAAACGCAGCAGCGCTCTGGATCACGGACGAAGGGGGCGCCGTGGAGGTGCGTTGCCGCGGCGGCCGTTGGTGGCTGGGGGCGAGCGAGAGGGAAGTGGGCGGCTGACGAGTTCCGCAGGGCGAGGGCAAGGCGGTTCAGCCGGGGACGGCCGCCCTCCCAGCGTTGAACGTTCCACGACGTCCTTGGGAACACCGACAACTTCGGGCTCGGCGGGTCGGCAGGGCTTGCGGACGCTGCGATCATCATGAGCAAGGCGTCCAAAAGCCGGGCGTGTCCCGCGTTGGGGAACCTTCTCGTCCGGCGTGTGCGGCTCGCAACGCAACACGGCCATCGCATGTCCGGCAGACTGCGAGTTCAACCCGTTCTCGAGGAGGAGCGAGGGACCGCTTCACCATCTGCTCATGGAGTTGGGGCGGGAGTTATTGGGGGAAGCCCTCGCGGCCATGGGAAAGCCGCCGGGCTTTCGCGATGAGCTTTCAGACCTGTTGGACGTGGGACGGGGCATGGAATGGCTTTCCAAGATTCCGACGACGTTGTTCCGGACGCGGGACGCGTCGGGCAAGACGTTGGCCCAGCGCATCCTGGAGGAGGGCCGGCCGTGGTTGAAAAATGATCATCGGGCCTTGCTGCAAGCCCAGACCACCATGCGCATGAGGCTCATCGAGGTGCGACGGATCTTGGATGAGGCGCATTTGGAGGCGGTGGACCTCCTGGAGCCGGGGGCGGGTCCCTTGTTGATTGCCGACGCCACCCTGGGTGGGACCTGTGTCCGATTCGACCGACTCCTGATCCGGTGCTTTGCCCTCGCCGGGCAGCATCGAGTAACCGAGCAGGCGTGCCTGCCCAACGTTTGGGGACGACGCGACCCGGTCGATGTGCTGCGTCGGATTGTGGAGCATCGCGCCGGTGTGACGGCCCCCGACCAGGTGGAGTCGTGGCTCTTCGAGCAAGCGCACGATGCGAAGGCATCCCTCGATGCCTTGCAGAGGGTGACCAACCACGACGTGCTCTGGTTTTGCGCGCCCTTGCTTCAACAGGCCATCTACGACCTGGTCGCCGACGTGGACGACGTGGCCCACAAGATCGCGTCGAGCCCCCATGCCCGGACGCATTCCGTCCTGAGTCAACCGGGGTCCGGGCTGCTGGAGTGGTACGAGGACCTGTTTGCCAAGGGCTCCCTTGGGAGAAGCCTGGGCAACGTGGGCCTCTGGAACGACGGGGTGGTGGTGATGGGCCGAACCGAATCCCTCATGCGCCTGCTTCGGCAGCAGTTCGAGGATGAGATGGGGGACTCCGTCCGCCTCGCGGAGCACGCGAGCCTCCCGCCTGCGGAGAGAGGCGAGGATTCGGCTGCCTTCTCGGGCCTGCTTGCGCTGATTCCCTCCACCCTGCGACCGCAGCCGACGTTGGCGGACATCGAGTCGCTGCATTGGGTGCTGAAGAGGCCTTGGCCGACCCAGCTCGAGCCCGAGCAGGTCCTCCAAGGGATCCAGAACTTCGCGGACATCCCTTGCCCCTTGCTGGACGGCAGGACGCCGAGCGAAGCCAGCAGGGACCCCCAACTGCGGCCGCGCCTGCTGGAGGTCCTGAAGCGCCTGATCTCGGACTTTAACCGGTTCCACCTCAAGGCCGGCAGCGTCGGCGAGATGAACGGCCTGCTGGAGGGGTTGGGCTTCACGGAGCTCGTCCAACCCCCGCCTCCCCTGCGGCCCGTCCCGACGCGGGACGACGACGACGAGGAGGAGGAGGAGGAGGAAGACGCCTTCGCCGATGCGATAGGCTGGGACCCGGACGGGCGATCCGCCCGGGACGGAAACTGAGGGGGACCGGGGACCGGCGCAGGCAGCGGCCGGCCTTGGATGGGATTCCCTCGTTGCCAAGGCAACGGGGGATGAAGAGCCTCGCGAAATGGAACGAACGACGCGTTGCATCCGGTGGGCGTTGGCCTTTTGGCTGGCTTGGATGGCCATGGCCCGGGTGACGGCCCAGGACCTGGAGGCCGAGATCGAAAAGCTCCCGTGGAAGCAGGGACCGGGCGTGGCGAAGTTCGGCGGGCGGGCCGAGATCCCGTATGGTAAGGAGTTCCGCATGTTGACCGGCCCCGACGCCGTCCGCCGCCTGGAAATGACGGGGAACGAGGTGGACGCCGACACCGTGCTCGGGTTGCTGGAGCACAAGGAGGGCGGGTGGTGGATCGTGCTTCAGTTCGACGAGATCGGGTACGTGAAGGACGACGAGAAGAACGACCTGGACGCCGACAAGATCCTGGAGGGCTACAAGCGGGGGGTGGAGGAACGCAACAAGCGCCAAGGCGGGCGGCCCACGCAGGTCGTGGGATGGCACACCAAGCCCCGTTACAACGAGGCGACCCACAACCTGGAGTGGGCGCCCTTGTTCAAGACGGGGCCCGCGCGGTTCATCAACTACCAGGTCCGCATCCTGGGGCGAAAGGGCGTGACCCGCGTGACGCTCGTGGAAGACGAGGAGAGGTCCGAGCAGACGATCGCGGAGTTCCGCAAGGCGATGGACGCGTTCAAGTACCAGACGGGCGAGAGCTACGCGGAGTACCGGCCCGGGGACAAGGTGGCGAAGGTGGGCTTGGCGGCGCTGGCGGCGGGGGGCGTCGCGTTGGGGGCCGCGAAGTTTGGGTTGTTCGCAAAGCTGGGCCTGCTGTTCAAGAAGGTGTGGAAGCTGGCCATCGTCGCGGTGGTGGCCTTGGCGAGCTTCATCAAGAAGTTGTTCACCGGCCGCGGCAACCGCGACCAAACGTTCTCGTCGTGACGGAACGCCAGCAACTGCTGGCCCTGGCGGGGCTCCTGTACGTCGCCGAGTGCGTCCGATGGGTCCGCCGGGGCGCCGTGGTGCTGGCCGCCGCCCCGGAGCGGCGCGCGTGGCGGCGGTCGCCCCTGATGGGCAACGAGCGTGGCGACGCGTTCATCGGCTGGCCGTTGCCACCGTTCGGCGAGTTCCTCGTTGTGCGCGGGCGGCCGTTCTCGGCGGGGGAGACGGGCGTGGTGACGGTGACCGCCGCGAGCCTGCATGCGGCCGGAAGGCCCGTGCAACCGGCGCGGCTGTGGTCCTGGCAGCAGGCGGCCACGGCAAGGGCGGCCGGGGACAAGGTGATGGTCGGAAGGGACGTCGCGTGGACGGCGGACTCGCCCTTCGAGGCATCGCAGCTCGCGGCATGGCTGGCGCGGAGGGGGGGCCTGGGGGCCGAGGAGCGCGAGGCGGCCTTGGCGCAGGATGCGGCAGGGTCGTTGGACGGGGAGGCGATCCGGGCGCGGTTGGTGGAGTGGCGCGCGACGCTGCGGCCGCTGCGTCTCGTGCAGGCAGGGCTGTTCGCATGGTTGTTCGGCGTCCTGCCGGCGGCCGTGTGGTGGTGGGGATGGTTTCCCACGTTGGCATGGGCCGTGCCGCCGGTGGTCGGGGCTTCCGTATGGTTGTCCTCGCGCTTCCGGCGCATCCTGGCGGGATGGCATCCCGAGGAACGGGACGAGCGGGCGCGCGTGGGGCTGATGTTGGCGTTGTCGCCGTTGACCGCCCTGCGCGCGAGCGAGCTTGCCGGGCGGACGCGGTTCGCATGGTTTCATCCGGCCGCCGTGGCCGCCGCCTACCTTCCACGGGCCGAGGCCGAGGCCCTGGCATCGGCCTTGTGGCGGGACCTCAAGCATCCGCGACAGCCCGCGCCGACCACGGACCAGGAAATGGCCGCGGTGGTCGAGGCGGAGCGGCTGCGGACGATGGCGGCCATGGGTGAGTGGGCGCGGCGGGAGGGGTGGGATCCGGCGGCGTGGGACCGGCCGCCCGTGGCAACGGACGGCTTGCACGAACGATATTGCCCGCGTTGCCTCGCGCAGTTCACCGCACGGGCGGAGTCCTGCGGCGAGTGCGGCGGGCTGGGGTTGGTGGCCCTGCAGGCGAAGGCCGAAGCGAGACACGTTGCGAAGGGATGACCGAGGCGAACGGTGCGGAGCCCTCTGGACACAGTTGCACTTCGACGTGTTGCCCCCCTTGGATGCGAAGGCACGTGGGCATCACCACGACGGGTGCGAGGAGAACCTCGTCCGATGGAACTTCAGGAGGAACCCGCGTGCCGGGGTTGGCGCATGAGCCATCCCATGACACCGAATGCCACGGAGGCGACGCCGACGAGGATCCATGAGAGCCGGGAAAACGTCCCGAGGGAGGCAGCATCGGCGTGGCTTCCACCGCCACCCAAGACAAGCACGGCCGCATAGGCCACGTAGCCGCCGGCATCCGCCAGGTACATGACAAAGCCGAGGTTGGCGCGGTCCTCGGCCTTGGCGACCAGCCGCTCCAGCAACGTGGTGTGGACGGCCACGTAGGGCAGGTACAACCCCATGCCCACCGTGACCATGAACGCGAACCCGCCGAGGACGCCCGCAGCCAGGCCAACGAGGGCGGCGATTACCAGCGCGGCACCGCCCAGGCTGATGCCAAGCCCGTAGCGAAACGCCGCCGTGTTGTCATGCCATCGCACGGCAAACGCATTGGCCGCCAACACGGCCAAGGCCACCCACACCTCCGACCGGGTGAAGACCGAGGGTTGCCCCTCGTAGCCCAATGCCTTCCATAGCTCCGGCGCGAAGTCCGCCCGTAGCCCCCGCAGGACCGTGATGGCCGCATACGCCAACACCAACCAACCCAGCACCCCGCCGTGTCGGCGCAGGAACGCCCTCCGCGTGCTCGCGTCCATCGGCGACCGTTCCCGCCGCGCGGCGACATCGTCCGCCGTGGGCGGTGGCAAGGACTTCAGCAGCCACGCGAACCCGATCAACGGCGGCGTGAACAGCAATCCGGCGACGGCAGGCATCCAACGCTCGGCCACGCCCCATGCCATGACCTGCGCCCCCACGGACTTCGCAAACCCATCCGCCAGGATGAAGCTCGCGCACAATCCCGCCACCAGGGCCTCGGTCATGCGTCGGCCCTCGAGAAAGCCCAGCACGAGCCCGAAGACCATCCCCAAGGGCAGGCCATTGAGGAAGAGGCACGCGACGTTCCATGGCCGGGGCAGCACGCCCGCCAACACCAAGGCACCCTCCGCCAACCCCACGAGGCCCAGCAAGGCCGCCACGCGCTTCCCCGGTGGCAGACCCGACACCAACCCAATTCCTACCAACTTGGACAACGCGTACCCCAACGTCTGCGCCGTCACCAGGCTCGCCTTCAGGCCCGCGCCGATCCCCTCGCCTTCCCAGCTCCCCGCGGCAAAGGGCTTCCGGAAGCCGTACATGCACGCATAGGTGCCAAACGCCGCCACCATGCCCCACGCCGCCACCACCCATGGATGGGCGTGCCAAGGTCCAGCCGGACCCGGCCGGCCGACGCCCGCTGATGCCCCGTGCGCCACGAGCAGCAACCTCAGACTGCGGGCTGGATCAACGACGCCAGCAACGGCCGAAAGGCCTCCAGACCGGGCGTCGCCATGTGAGGGTCCTTGCCTCGGTCGTCATAACGCCGCACCTGGATGGCCTGCTCACAATGCGAACCCGCCTCGAACTCGGCGGCCTCGCCCGACGTCATCATGCCTCCTTGCAGCTCGAGGCTTCGCAAGGACGCCTCCGACAAGCCGGCGAGGTAACCCGCCTCCTTCCAGCACAGGTAGCGCTTCGTGGCGGCATGGAGGCGGATGGGCTCCACCACCTCCGGCCCGAACCATGCCGACAACCGGTTCGCGCCCACGTGCTCGTGCCTGGCATCCACGCCCTTGAGGGCGATGTCCTCGCCGAGGTCGTGCAACAGGTGCCCGATGTCATGAAGCAGGCTGGCCGCGATCACCTCGGGCGATGCCCCCTCGCGCTGCGCCATCGTCGCGCACTGCAACCCATGCTGGAGCTCCGTGACGGCCTCGCCATAGGCCCGGTGCCCCCGCTCCAAGTACACCGCGAAGATGCCATCGATGATCTCGTCCTTGGTCATGCAGCCGATGCTGCCCCGATTGGGCCGTGCTGGGAATGGACGATTGCGTGACGAGGCGCCACCGCCATTGGGGTCAGATCTGTAATATTGACATTTTGGAGGATCGGCCCAGGCCACGGGTTCAGGCCCGACCCATCCCGAAGGGGTCCGCCTGGGCCGCGAAGCCACGGGGCAAGGCGAAGCCAGAGGTGTGGAACAGGGCGTGGCGGCGGAACGTCCCGGACACGGCTCGCAGACGGGAATCGCGTTGCACGTTCCAACCCGGCAGCGAAGGGAGGGCCCCGCGACGGCCGCGCCATCAAACGGCCCCGGAGATCACGCCCACCCGCATTTCCGGCGCAGGCCCAGGCTCCAAATGTCAACTATACAGATCTGACCCCATTGCCCGGGGGCGGACCGACACGCGCGCATGGGTGCCCGCGCGGGCGAGCGCGATGGCCGAAGCGAGGTCACGCATGCCGAAGGGTTCCGAGACGACGGCGTCGAGCGCGAGGCGTCGGCCATGGCGTTGCAGGAAGGACATCGCCGCATGCAGGTGGCGCGGCGCGTAGTTGTGCGTGCCACGAATGGTCAGGCACTTCCGGATGACCTGCTCGCCCGTCAGGTCCACGCGGCTCGCCGGATGCACCATCCCCGCCCACGCATAGTGGCCGCCCGGCCGCAGCATTCGGACGCCCTGCCCGATCACCAAGGGAACGCCCGCCGTCTCCACCACGACGTCGGCCAGGCTGGCTGGCAAAGCATCGGCCTCGGCGGGCGTCATGGGCGTGCCGCCGCAACGCCGGGCGAGGTCATGCCGACACGCCAAGGGTTCAACGACCGTGACGCGTTCCCATCCTCGTTCGCGCAGCAAGGCGACCACGAGGCATCCCACCAACCCGCCACCCTGCACCACTGCGTGGCGGCCCTGCCCCGGGAGCCCTTCCTCCACCGCGATCGCCGTGGCCAAGGCGCAGTTGGCGGGCGCGGCCATGGCATCGGTCACGTCGGGTGGAACCTCGCACAACGTGGTGCCAGCCCGCAGCACGATGTGGGTGCTGTAGCAGCCCGAGAAGGCACCCGGGCCTTCCATCGAGGCATGCCCATACTTGAACAGGCGCTCGCACTTTTGGGGCAGGTCCCATTCCGTGCAGGGACGGCATGCCCCGCACGAGTCCGCCAGGGTCCACGTCACCCGCTTGCCCAGCCATCTGGGGTCGCGCCCCGGGCCCACGGCCTCCACGTCGCCCACCGCCTCGTGCCCGAGAACGCATGGGCACGGCGCCTCGCGACGGCCCTCCACCGTGTGCAAGTCGGAGCCGCAAATGGTGGCGAGGCGAATGCGGACGAGGACCTCGCCGCGTGCGAGCGAGGGAACCTCGGCGCGACCCAGCCGGAACGGGCGGCCGGGACCGTCGAAAATGGCGTGGGTGACGTGGCTCATGTCGTTCAAAATCTCCGGGCCCCGCCCATGCTCGGGGGGAGGGAGCCGGGACGGGGCCACGCTATGGAGGCCCACGAGGCGTGTCGAGATTCGGCCCCAAGGCGTCGGCAATGGACGGGCAGGTGGACGTGGGATTTGCCAGCGCATGAGGACGGGGTAATGGCCCGGAAGTCCACGCGATGTTTGACGTGGCGCGGTCCCGGTGGCATCGGGGCGGGACGGGCAGCGACGTGGAACGTCGGGCCCGTTGACTGCCTCATCCTTGCCATGAATGCCGCGCCGAATTCCGCTGCTCCGCCAGACTACGTCGAACTGGGCTTCCAACAGATCGAGCGGGAGGTCCGTTGGCTGACGGGTTGCCTGGCAGAGGTATTGGAGGGCATGGGAGAAGGGGGCCTGGCTAGATGGTTGCCATGGCGAGGGGATGCAGCGGGCCTGGCGAGCCAGGAGGGGTCCGAGCCGCCGACGCGGCTGGGGTTGGCGTATGCGATGGCGTTCCAGTTGCTCAACACCGTGGAGGAGCACGCGGCGGAATCCATGCGTCACCTGCGCGAGGCGGCGGAGGGGCCGGAAGCGGAGCGGGGCCTTTGGGGCGAGGTGCTCGGATCGCTCCGGCGCACGGGAGCGGGCGCGGGCGAGCTGGCGGCGGTGATGGCCGGCGTGGAGGTGGAGCCCGTGTTCACGGCGCACCCAACGGAGGCCAAGCGCTCGTCGGTGCTGGAGCAGCATCGGGAGCTGATGCGGTTGTTGCGGGCCATGGGGGGCGGTGGCGCGGGCGGGATGACGGCCGCAATGCACGGGGGCGACACGGGGCGCGCGGAGGTGATGGCGTTGATGGAACGGCTGTGGCGGACGGGCGAGATCCTGATGCAAAAGCCAACGGTGGCCGACGAGCGTCGCAACGTGTTGAACTACCTTCGGGACGTGTTGCCGGGGACGGTGGCGGCGCTGGACCGGCGGCTGGCGCGGGCATGGGAACGGGCCGGGTATCCGGTGGGGGCCCTGGAGGCTCCCGGAACGTTGCCGCGGCTGCGGTTTGGGACGTGGGTGGGCGGCGACCGGGACGGGCATCCGGGGGTGACGGCGGAGGTGACGGGGGAAACGCTGGAGCGGCTTCGCGCGAACGCGTTGGTGGTGATGCACCGTCAGTTGACGGCGTTGGCGGAGCGGCTGCCGTTGGCGGAGTGGATCCAGGCCCCGCCAGCCGCGTTGGCCGACTTGATTGCACGTTGCCGGGCGGCGCTGGGGGAGGCGGCGACGCCAGTCATTCAGATGCATCCAGGCGAGCCCTGGCGACAGGCGGCGGAGCTGATGGCGGCGCGGTTGCCGGTGGACGTCCACCCGGGGTTGCTGGCGCAGGTGCAGGACCTGCCGGGGCGCTATGCGGCCCCGGCGGAGCTGGACGCGGACCTTGCGGTGCTGGAGGCGTCGTTGGTGGAGGCGGGGGCGCGGCGGCTGGCCGGGCATGACGTGCGGCCGGTGAGGCGGGTGCTGGAGACTTTCGGTTTTCACTTGGCGCGGCTGGATGTGCGCCAGAACTCGGCGTTCCACGACCGCGCGCTGAAGCAGCTCCTGATGGCGTCGGGGCTGGACGCGTCGCAATGGGAGGAATGGACGGAACCGGAGCGCCTGCGCCTGCTGGAGCGCGAGATCCGGTCGCCGCGGCCGTTCCTGCATCCGGTGGCGTCGGCGGGACCGGAGGCGGACGCGGTGGTGGGGACGTACCGGGTGCTGGCGGCGCACCTGCAACGGCATGGCCCGGACGGGGTGGGGTCGTTGATCGTGAGCATGACGCGGCGGGTGTCGGACCTGTTGGCGGTGTACGTGCTGGCGCGGGAGGCGGGACTGTTGCGGTTGTTCCCGGAGGGAATGGTGTGCCTGCTGCCGGTGGTGCCGTTGCTGGAGACGGTGGAGGACCTGGAGAACGGCCCCGGGTTGCTGGAGCAGTTCCTGGAGTTCCCGGTAACGCGCGCGAGCCTGGCGTACCATGCACGGCAATCGGGTCGGCCGGGCCGCCCGCGGCAACAGGTGATGGTGGGCTACTCGGACTCGAACAAGGACGCCGGGATCTTGGCGAGCCAATGGGCCTTGCAACGGGGGCAGGCCCGGTTGGCGGGCGTGGCCCATCGCGCGGGCGTGGCGATCCAGTTCTTTCATGGGCGGGGCGGCACAGTGAGCCGGGGCGCGGGGCCCACGCACCGCTTCCTGGAGGCGTTGCCGGCCGGGTCGCTGGATGGGTCGGTGCGGCTGACCGAGCAGGGGGAGACGATCGCGCAAAAATACGGCAACCCGGCCACGGCCTTGCACAACCTGGAGTTGCTGCTGGCGGGCGTGACGGCCTCCGCATGGCGCCATGGCAAGGCCGGGGGGCTTCCCGAGGGCCTCGTCCCCGTCCTCGAGCGCATGGCGTCGGCGTCGCGCGACGCATACCGCTCGTTGATCGAGACCGACGGCTTCCTCCAGTTCCATCGGCAGGCGACGCCGCTGGACGCGCTCGAGAACACGCGCATCGGGTCGCGGCCGTCGCGTCGGACGGGCCGAGCGAGCCTTGCGGACCTGCGCGCGATCCCGTGGGTGTTTAGCTGGACCCAGGCCCGTTACTACCTGACGGGGTGGCACGGGATGGGGACGGCCCTGGCGGGACTGGACGCAGGGGACCTGGCGGTGCTGCGGCGGCACATGGGCGAGGTGCCCTTCCTGCATTACGTGCTGACGAACGTGGAGACGTCGCTGGCGAGCAGCGACCTCGACGTGATGCGCGACTACGCGGGCTTGGTGGAGGATGACGCGGTGCGGGCGCGGGTGTGGGCCTTGGTGGAAGGGGAATGGAACCGGACGCGCGAGGGGTTGGCCCGGGTACGCGGGGAGGCGTTTGCGGGGAGGCGTCCGCGGCTGGGCCGGACGCTGGCGCTGCGCGCGGGCCCGCTGCGGGTGCTGCACCGGTTGCAGATTGTGCAGTTGCGTCGCTGGCGCGAGGCGTTGAAGGCCGGGGACGAGGCAGGGGCACAGGCGCAGTTCCCGGAGCTGCTGTTGACGATCAACGCGATCGCCAGCGGCCTGCGCACGACGGGTTGAGGCGCTACGCGTGACGCGGGAATGCGCCTTGACGGTGCATGGGACCGGGATTGCATGACGCCCACGGCAAGCCCGTGCCCCGGCGGCATGGCTTGCCGGCGACGCGCAACGTTTCATGAAGCTTTCACCTTGCTGGGCAACCAGCACGAATGCCTCGGGCCGGGAGGCCCGGCGCACCGGGCCGATGGCCATCGCCGTGGCCTTGGGGCTGGGCGCGGCATGCGGAGTCCATGGCCTCCGCGCTGCCAACCCTGCAACGGCGACCGCCCGGGCCGACAACGGCCGCACGTCGTTCGCCCCCGAAGGCCCCGGAGCCGTGCTGGCGCTCGCATGGCAGTTTGATTCCGGCCTGCCACGCCCTGCATGGGCCGGCGAGGCGCGCGGCAGCCTGTGGCAAAAGATTGAAACGCCGCTGGTCCCGCGAGCCGCCGATGACCTGGCACCCGTCCCGGTCGTGACGGGCGACGCCGTCGTCCTGGGCACGACGCTGGACGGCGTGTACTGCATCGAGCGCCAAACAGGGGCCATTCGTTGGAGGCGCTCGTTGCCCGCCCCCGTGCGCTACGCGCCCGTCGTGGTCGGCGACCGACTCTTCGTGGGGGCCGACGACGGCGTCGTGCGCGCCTTGGACATGACCTCTGGTGTCACGCGATGGGAACGACCCGTCCAAAAGCCGTCGCCATGGCTCCCCGGCAACCAACGCCTCGTCTCGCCCGTTCCCATTCGGACGGGAATCCTGGTCTCAGGGGCCACCTTGTACGTTGGCGCGGGCCTGTTCCCCATCGAGGGCACGTGGCTCATGGCGCTGAACCTTGCCGACGGCTCCGAGCGATGGTCCGTACCGCTGGGGAACACGTCGCCCCAAGGCTACCTTGCCGAGGCCGGCGAGGACGTCCTCGTGCCCAATGGCCGCGCCGCGCCCGTGCTGCACCGGCGTTCCGACGGCTCACTGCGCCGCGTGCTCGCTTCGGCCAACGGGACCGTCGCCGCCGTGTCGGGCAACGAATCCTTCTCCGGGCCTGGCGCGGTGGGGTCGTTCACAGGCAGTTCAACGGCCGCGCGGGAGGCCAAGATCATCTCCTATCCAGGCCGTTACCTCGCCGTCTCGCCCAAGACAAGTTGCCTGGCGAACGAGCGCGAGGTGCTGGCCCTGGACCGCGACGCCCTGCGCGCCAACGCGGGCGACGTGGCGCGCGCCGTGCGGTGGAAGACAACCCTTCCCGGGGCGACCGCCATGGCCATCGGCGGGGACCAAGTCTTCGTGGGCCATGCGAACGGCGTGTCCGTCCTGGGCTTGGCCGACGGGCGCCACGTGGCGGTGCTGAAGGCTCCAGGCATCGTGGCCACGCTCGCGGTGGATGCGACGGGCGTGGTGGCCTCCATGCAGGATGGCCGGGTCATCGCATGGAACCGGCCGGGCATGCCGGGCACGGCCGAGGCGCCGGTGCGATTCGCGGCGGAGCGTTCGGACGTCGGGCAGGCAAGGCTGGCCGACGCCGCCGCTCGTCCTGACGCAACGGGCGAACGCATACGACGCGCGCTGGGACAACTGGGCCTGCGGCGTGGATGGGGGCTTTGGGCCGGCACGGGGACGCCTGACGCCACGGCCGCGTCCGTCCTCGCGGGCAACGAGGTTTCGTGGGTGTTCGCCGTGCCGGCCTCCGAGGCGGAGGCATGGCGGGAGCACCTTGCACTGCACGGATGGCTCGGCCATCGCGCGTCCGTCGTGGCTCGCGCCCCGGACGGGTCCGTGCCGGTTGTCGGAGGCATCTTCAACCTCGTCCTTGCGGACGCCCCGGACCCGGCCGAGGCCCGACGCGTCGTGTGCCCGCAGCCCTCGGGCCTGATCCTGCGCGGGGACAAGGCCGAGGCCGTCCCGCCGGCGGAGGCCACCGGCTCGTGGACACACCAATACGGCGACGCCGCGAACACGGGCTCCACGGCGCAGTCCCTTCGGGGACGTCCGCGCCTGCGATGGTTCGGAGGCCATGGCCCGGAGCAAATGCCCGACCGCCACACCCGCGCCCATGCGCCGCTCGCGGCCGGGGGATTGGTGGTCTCGGTGGCCGAGGATGCGCTGGTGGGGACGGATGCGCGGAACGGCACGGTGCGCTGGTCGCTGCCGCTGCCGGGCGGGATCCGCTACGCGATCCCCTACGACTCCGGGCATGTCGTGCTCGAGCCGGACGCATCGGCGATCTGGGCGGCGGTCCGGGACGAGCTGTGGCGGATCGACCCGCGCGACGACGCCTTCGTGCGTCAACGCATCCCCGTGCCGGTCGCGGGGGAACATTGGGGCTGGGTGGCGCGGACGGGAGGATTCCTGCTGGGCAGCACCCAGAGGACCAACGCGGGGCGCACCCGGAAGGAATACAGCCTGGTGGACCTCGATTATCGGTCGCAACGGCCCATGGTGTGCTCGACGGCGCTCATGGGAATGGACCCGGCCGACGGCTCGATTCGATGGCGCGTTGCAACGCAGGGCGCATGGGTCAATCCCACGCTGGCGGCATCCGACGGGCGCGTGTTTGCCGTGGAGGCGCTGGGGGCGGCCGCGCGGACCAACACGTCCGGACGCCTCACGTGCGCCGAGATCGTCGCCGAGGCCCGGGTCGTCTGCCTCGACGCCCGCGATGGCCACCCGCTGTGGCGACGACCGTTGGTGCTGCCGTTGGCGGAGGACATCCTGGGGCTGGGTGTCCGCGACGGCCGACTTTTCCTGTCCTGCGCCCGCAGCGTCGAAGGCCACGCCGCCTACCATCTTCGGGCGTGGGACGCCCAGGACGGGCGCGAGTTGTGGAAGGCCGACGGCTCAAACCCCATCCGGGACTTGTACCACGGCCAACAGGTGAAGCGACCGGTGCTCGTGTCGGGGAAGGTCTCCTTTGAGAGCAACCTGTTCAACGCGACGAACGGGGCGCCATGGCTTCCGCCAGGGGTCGCCACCGACTGGATGCTGCGACGTCCGGGCCATGCCTGCGGCGGCATGACGGGAACCGACGACGGCCTGCTCTTCCGTGCGGACAACCCCACGTGGTTCCGGTTCTCGGACGGCTCCTTCACGCGCCTCGCTCCAACCCGGCCCGGGTGTTGGATCAACATCCTGCCCGCGCAGGGCGGAGTGGTCATCCCCGAGGCCAGCGCCTCGTGTGTTTGCGGCTACCCCATCCAGGCGTCCATGGCGTTTTCCATGGAAGCGGATCGGTGATCCGCCGGGCGGTTGCCGCCGGAAGTTCCCACGGCAACGACTTCTGCCTCCCCAAGAGACACACCGACGCCCAGCGCGACTGTTTCACCCTAGAAACGGCAGTTGGGCAATCTGTAGGCTGCGTGCCCTCACGCGGCGATGGCGATGCCGCATGCCTGGTGCGCCGGGTCAGGGGACCCGGCCTGCAGCCGCGTCGAGCCCACCACGACCTCACTCGCAGGGTGAGCCCTTGGGTTCCTGCCCGTGAGCCCATCCTCCCGGATGGGAGGGCCCTTTCCTCGTTTTGAAATCCTCTTCGACTGCCGTTTCTAGGCTCAAGTGGCCTCACCTCGAGCGGCCGCCATGATGCCGACCTCGCGACTCGTGCTGGCGCCCGTGGCTGTCGGTGGCCGCCCGAGGGGTTCTCCTGCGGGGCGAGGCTTCCGGCGACCGGGATTCGCCCGGGCTCCAGGAGGCGTTGCCCGAGGCGTCGTCGAGGTCGCGCGAGGTCTGGTTCGTGACTCGTTGGACAGGACGAGGCGCAGCGGGCTCGGGACGCTGGGCCGCTGATCGGCGTGGTTCCGGGGCGCCGTTCCCGGGGTCGGCGGGTCGGAGTGGCTTGCCTGCGTTGGCATACAGGCGTGCCATCCGACGCCCGTGTTCGTCATAGGCGGCCTCGAAGAGCTCGGTGGCCTTCTCGCGCCCGACGAGGGCGGCGGCGGTGAGCACGGTGGGCGGTTCGCCGGCCTGGGTGAGGCGGTCGGCGACCTCGGCCTTGATGGCGTTGATCAAGAGGCAGCCCCCCACCGTGGAGCCCGGTGCGACCGGGGTGGCCAGGCCCGGAACCTGCACCATGGCATCACCGGCCGGCGCACCCGTGTCGAGGACCAGGTCCGCAAAGTCCTGCAACCGCCGGCCGTCGGCCCGAGCGCTGCGGCTCTTTTCCGAGTGTTGGCGCGAAAGGATGGCCACCACGCGCACCCGGCGCCGGCGAAACTCCTCGGCCATCTCGATGGGCACGACGTTGCATCCCGAGGAGGAGGCGACGAGGGCGCAGTCATCCGGGGTGACGTCGAAGTTCCTGAGGATGCGCGCGGCGAGGCCCGAGACGTTTTCGAGGAACATGGCCTGTCGTTGGCCGTTCGCGCCGACGACGAGGTTGTGGAAGCTCAGGGACAGTTCCACGATGGGGTTGAAGCCCGGGAAGGACCCGTACCGTGGCCACATTTCCTCGACCAAGATGCGGCTGTGGCCCGAGCCAAAGAGGTGGACCATGCGCCCGCGGAGGATGGTTTCTGCGAACCAACGGGCCGCCGTGCGAATCTCGGGAAGCTGGTCCTCGACGCGGGCCAAGATGCGGCGGCTGCCTTGCAAATACTGGGCGGCGGGAGTCATCGGCCGTCAGGCTACGAACCGCAGACGTTCTTGCTCAACCATGAAACCGGGCCCAGTCCGCCAAGCCGTTCCACCACGCTCCGAACGGCAGGCGAACGAGGCTTCGCCACAAGACGCCGCGCACGAAAGGGCGGCTGACCTTGATGCGCCGCGATGGGTCGAGCACGCCCCCCTTCCGCAGTTCCCGGAGCGTTCGCAGGCCGATCAAGACGGGCATTGCGCAGGCGAGGCGGACCCGTACCTGCGAGCGCGGCAGCGTCGTGGTGTATCGCCATCCGGCCATCAAGTGCGCCTCCGCGCGCTCCAGCCACGGCACGTACATGGGCCAGAGCCGGGGCTCGTGGGATGCGTCCAGCAGGTCTGCGGGAGCCAGGCCGATGGCCCGCAGCTCATCCTCGGGCAGGTAGCACCGTCCTTGCGCGAGGTCCCTTGGGAGGTCGCGCAAGATGTTCACCAGTTGCAATCCCTTCCCGAAGCGGACGCCGTCCGCAATCAACCCCTCGACGTCCAGGAGAGCCCGGGGAAACAAGTGCGCACGGCACACCCGCGTCCAAAACTCCCCCACGCAGCCCGCGACGCGATACGTGTAGTCGTCGAGGGCGGCGGCGTCCGGCAACGCCACGACGCGCCCGCTTCCGGCCCCCTCGAACCGCCTCAGGTCCAGGTCCTGCCCGCTCGTGATGGTTGCGAGGACGGCCCGCACCAGCGCCCGGTCGGCGTCCGGCAAGGTTCCGAGCGCCGAGACGCCCTCCTCGACGCGCGCCAGCAGGATGCGCTCGCCCGGGGAAGCGTCCACGTTCTGGCTGGTGGCCCATGCGGAGAAGTCCACGGGCTCGGCTCGGCGGCCGTGAATCCGGGAGCAGAGGTCGTCGAGGGCCGCGAGGCGCCGAGACACCGGGACCAGCGACGTGTCCGCGATGGTGTCGGTGGCCCGTGCGAGAAGGTAGCCGAGGGCGATGGGCCGCCGGACCTGCGCGGGCAGCAGCCACAGGGAAAGATAGAAGCTGCGCGAGACGTCGCGCAGGAGGGTCGTCAACAGGTCCCGGGGCTCGGCCACGGGACCTACTCCTTCACGGCGGCGGACAGTTCCTCCTCGTGCTTCTTGCGCGCGGCATCGATGTCGTACCGATCGTTGTCCGGGTGCTCGGGGTTGAGCGGCGAGATGTCGCGGAGCTTCTGGATGATGCGCGGGAGGTGTTGCAGGAGGTATTCCACGTCCTCGGCGGTGTTGTAGATGCCCAGGCTGAAGCGGACGGAGCCGCGGGCCCGCATGGGTACGACGCCCATGGCGCTGAGGACATGAGAGGGATCAAGGGAGCCCGTCGTGCAGGCCGAGCCCGAGCTGGCGCAGATCCCGACCTGGTCAAGGAGCATGAGGACGGCCTCGGCCTCGACGAAGTCGAACGCGATGTTGGAGGTGTTGGGGAGGCGGGGCTCGCGGGCACCGTTGCGGACGGTGTTGGGAATGTTGGCGAGGACCCATCCTTCCAGCCGGTCCCGCAAGGCGCGGACGCGCGTGTTCTCGTCGTGCAACGTTGCCATGGCCAGCTCGGCGGCCCGTCCGAAGGCGATGATGTTGGCGACGCTTTCGGTGCCCCCGCGGCGGCCGCGCTCCTGGTGTCCGCCGATGACGTAGGGCTCAAAGCGGGTGCGACGCTTCACGTAGAGCATGCCCACGCCCTTGGGTGCATGGAGCTTGTGGGCGCTCAGGGAAAGGAAGTCCACGCCGAGGGCCTTGACGTCGATGGGGAGCTTGCCGGGCACCTGGACGGCGTCCGTGTGGCACAGCACGCCCTTGCTCCGGCAAATGGCGGCCACCTCCTCGATGGGGAACAGGACCCCGGTCTCGTTGTTGGCGTACATCACGGACACAACGGCCGTGTCGGGCCGGATGGCTTGCTCGAGCACGTGCAAGTCCAGGGAGCCATCGGACTCGACGGGCAGGTAGGTGACGTCGTAGCCGTGCTTTTGGAGGTGTTCCCCGAACTTGATGTTGGCGGAGTGCTCGACCTTGGTGGTGATGACGTGGCGCTTACCGGTGGTGTGGAGGGCCGACTGGATGGCGGTGTTGTTGGACTCCGTGCCGCAGCTCGTGAACGTGATCTCCTTGGGGTCTGCGTTCACCAAGGCGGCCACCTTCTCGCGTGCCGCCTCCACGTGCCCATGCACGCGCGCGCCGAAGCCATAGGCGCTCGACGGGTTGCCCCAGTGATCGCGGAGGAACGGGACCATGGCGTCCACGACCTCGGGTGCGACCCGCGTGGTGGCGTTGTTGTCGAAATAATAAACCTTCTGCTGCTCCATAGCGTGTGTGCGGGAAACCAGACCAAACCGCTCCGCTAGGCTACCGATGGCGCAAGGGGCCGCAAGCAAGGCTTGCGGGATGGACGTCGCCCCATTCGCAGCCAGCCAAGATCAAGACGCGAGGCTCCAACGCCCGGCCAGCTCGGAGAGCGCCCGTTCCACCGTTGGATCACCGGACCCATCGCAACGAAGCAGTCGCCGTGACAACCAGGGGAACTCATGGACGTCCTCGCCCGGGATGAACTCGCGAAGCAGCGCGGGATTGGTGGACTCGGCAAGCCCTGGGCGTGGCGGCGACATCAGCACGACCTGCGGCCTTGGTTCATGGTGGTTGCCGCGACGCGGGTCCCCGGCGCGGGCGGCCTCCCATGCCAGTCTCAGGTGTCCGATGACACCCAGGCGATTGGCAGCCACGAGGGCCACCTTGGCGTTGAGCGCCCGTACCAGCCCCGGGGCGTCCATGCCTTCCATCAGGGGGCTTAGCCAGCCGCCCGCAGCCTCGACCAGCACCACGTCCAGTCCCCGGGATGCCATCCGCACGTGTTCCAACACGGCCTCCGGGGCGACGCGCCGGCCCGAGCGACGCGCGGCCAGCAGCGGGGCGAGCGGCTCCGGGAAATGCCACGGGTTAATGATGTCCAGGGGCACGGCGCCGTCCTGTGCCCGGTGCAGCGCCTCGGCGTCCGACCGATCGCCGGAGGCCAAGGGCTTGAGCGCCAGGGAGGGGACGTTTTGTTGCCGGAGCCAGCGGATAAAGGCCGCCGTGAAGACGGTCTTGCCGACCCCGGTGTCCGTGCCAGACACGAAGATCACCTGGGGTTCCTGCCGACGCTTCATGGGGGTGTCGTTGGTGCGCGGAAGGCGATGGGAGAGGCGGGCGACGGTGGCGTCGCCGTTCCCGAGCCGTTGGTGCTGCCCCGGCGATACCCGGCGAGGTCGAGCGTGACATGGAGGTACCCGACTTGCCGGAGTTGTTCCACGACGCGGGTCGAAAGGCCCGGGGTGGCCAACCGGAGGACGTCGTCCACCTCGATCCGGGCGAGCGCGCCGGACGCGGACTCATGATGGCGGACGCGGAGGTCGTGGAATCCGGCGTCGCGCAGGAAGGCCTCGGCGGCCTCGATCATGCGCAGCTTGGCGGGCGTCACGGCCTCGCCCGTTGGGATGCGGGAGCTGAGGCAGGCCAACTGCGGCTTGTCGGCCGTGGGAAGCCCGAGGAGGGCGCTCAAGGCCCGGATGTCGTCCTTGGAAAGACCTGCGTCGCGAAGGGGAGCCCGGATGGCGAACTCCGCCGCCGCCCTGGCCCCGGGCCGATGGTCGCCGAGGTCCGAGGCGTTTTCCCCATAGGCGATCACCGCGAAGCGCTCGTTGCGTGCGATGGGCTCCAGCTCGGTGAAGAGGGCGTGCTTGCAGAAGTAGCAACGGTTCGTGGGGTTCGCGAGGTACGAGGGGTTGTCGAACTCGGCCGTGCGCACCACCCGGACGGGAAACCCGAATCGCCCGCCGAGTTCCAAGGCTTCGGCGAGCTCGCGCCGGGGGAGGCTCGGCGAATCCGCGATGACAGCCAGCGACTGGTGCCCGAGGACGTCATGGGCCACGCGGGCCAGGAGGACAGAGTCCACGCCACCCGAGTAGGCGACGAGACAGGAGCCATAGCTGCGCAAGATGCCCTGGAGCCGTTCGAGCCGGGGGTCCAACGGCAGGGTGGGTTCAGGCTCGGCCATGGGTAAGGACGGAGATGAGGGCGAGGGGTGCGTCGGGTCGGGGCGTCACTTCTTCCCCTTGAGCCCGATGGAGGACGACCTCTTGGCCACCTTCCGGCTGGTGAGGACCTTGGAGACGGTGCCGACCTTGAGGTAGCGCTGGCGGACGCTGTCGAGGATGGCGTCGCGTTGGTCGTAGAGGCGCTTGGGCTTGCGGGGCTTGAAGCGCGTAAGGACGTAGGCGCTGAGGAGTGGCAGCGCGATGGTGCTGTCGGTGTAGCACACGACGGAGTCCGGAAGCTTGCTGGGGTCCACCTTGCCCCAGCTCACGGCCTCGGCGGGCGTTGCTCCGGAGAGGCCGCCGGTGTCGGGCCGGGCGTCGGTCACCTGCAGGAAGTAGTCATGGCCCTTTTCCTGGATGCCCATGACCTCCTGGATCTGCGGCTCGGTCTGGAGCATGAAGTTCTTGGGGGAACCGCCGCCAAGGATGAAGACGGAGCTGGTGTGGCCGGTGCTCTTGGCATGATAGACGATTCCGGCCGTCTGGTTGACGTCGCGGTTGACGTCGAACATCAGCCGCGAGTCCCGCAGCGCCATGGCGGCGACGTTCATGCCGATGGAGCTGTCGCCCGGGCTGGAGGTGAAGATGGGGATGCCGCATTCGTGGGCGGTGGCCAGCACGGAGCTGTCGGCGATGCCCAGCTTGCGGCCGCGCTCGGCGACGTACTTGCCCAGCAGGAAGTGGAACTCGTCCGTGCCCATGGGCCGCTGGAACTCGGGACCCTTGATCACCTCCCGGACGAAGGCGTCGGTGTCGAGCAGGACGTTGTAGTCGAAGAGGACGTCATAGATGCGGATGACGCCCTCCTTGTGAAGCTCGACGTCGTCCAGGAAGGGCGAGCCCGAGTAGAGCTTCATGTCGAGGCCGTAGTGGAGGTCGTGGTAGAGGTTGGCGCCGGTGGACACGATCCAGTCCACGAAGCCGGCCTTCATGAGGGGAATGAGGCAGGACTTGCCGAGCCCTGCCGGGGTGAGGGCACCGGTCAGGGACATGCCGACGTAGCCATCCTCGGGCAGCATCTTGCGGGCGAGGAGCAGCGCGGCCTCGCGAAGACGGCCGCCGTTGTAGGCGAGGAAGCATTGGTCGATCAGGTCGGCCGCGCCGATGTCACGACCGACCCCGAGGGGATTGAGGCGAGGGTAGGCTGCGAACTTGCGGGAGACGCGGGGCACCTTGGACTGGCTCATGCGGCCGCGACTATGCGGAGGGATGCGTCCGGTTTCACGTTTCAAGTTCGGGGTTGGCGCGATGGGGAAGGGGACAAAAGCAAGCCGACGCCTCCTGGGGGAGACGCCGGCGGCGGGGCGGTGGGAATGGGGCGGGCTGGACTAGGCCTTGGCCGGGGCGGCAACCGGGGCCGGGGCCGGGGCCGGGGCTGGCGCGCCTCCGGGCCCGGGCTGGGTGGCGAGCTCGGCGACCTTCTTGGCGACGACGGCCTCCTTGATCTTGCGGGCGATCTCGGGCTTTTCGGCGAGCGTCTTGCGGGCGGCGTCCTTGCCTTGGCCGATGAGCTCGCCGGCGTACTGGAGCCACGCGCCCTTCTTCTCGACGACGCCGACGTCGAGCCCGCAGTCGAGGATGCTGCCCTCCTTGTCGATGCCGTGGTTGAAGAGGATGTCGAACTCGGCCTCGACGAAGGGCGGGGCGACCTTGTTCTTGACGACCTTGACCTTGACGTGGTTGCCGATGGCGTTGCCGGAGCCGTCCTTCAGGGCGTCCTTGCGGCGGATGTCCATGCGGACGGAGGCGTAGAACTTGAGGGCCTTGCCACCGGGGGTGGTCTCGGGATTGCCGAACATGACGCCAACCTTTTCGCGGATTTGGTTGGTGAAGATGCAGGTGGTGCGGGCCTTGTTGAGGATGGCGGTGAGCTTGCGGAGGGCCTGGGACATCAGGCGGGCCTGCATGCCCATGGTGGCCATGCCCATCTCGCCTTCGAGTTCGGCCTTCGGTACGAGCGCCGCGACGGAGTCCACGACGATGACATCGACGGCATTGGAGCGAACGAGGGTCTCGCAGATGGTGAGCGCCTCCTCGCCGGAGTCGGGCTGGGAGACGAGGAGTTGCTCGAGGTCGACGCCGAGGCGGCGCGCGTAGGCGGGATCGAGGGCGTGCTCGGCGTCGATGAATGCGGCGATGCCGCCGGCCTTTTGGGCATTGGCGATGACGTGGAGCATGAGGGTGGTCTTGCCGGAGGATTCCGGCCCGTAAATCTCAATGATGCGCCCACGGGGCAC
Source organism: uncultured Akkermansia sp. (assembly GCA_964430505.1). Taxonomy (GTDB): domain Bacteria; phylum Verrucomicrobiota; class Verrucomicrobiia; order Limisphaerales; family UBA9464; genus UBA6176. The sequence continues at coordinate 36,045 of CAYSGH010000027.1, forward strand.
GCCGCCCACGCCCAAGGCCATGTCCACCGCCAAGGCCCCCGTGGGAATCACCTCGATGGGGCGTATGACCTGGGAGCCGAGCCGCATGATGGCGCCTTCGCCGAAGGACTTGGTGATGGTGCCAATGGCGGCCTCGAGGTCGCGCGCCTTTTGGGGTGTTAGCTTGGGCGAATCCGGGGGCGTGGTCGTCGCGGCCTTGGCGTCGGCAGGGCGCGGCGAGTTTTTTTCAACGTTTCGGTCGGCGGGCTTGTCGGACGGCGTTGCTGGCATGACTGGAGCTTTTTGCATGGGTGATAGGTTGGCCGGGAGGGTCGGTCAACCGCTGGGTCACCCTCATTTTTTGCGGGCGACGGGTGCGAGGGCGCGGTGCGGGCGCGGCGAGGCTGCGGGCAAGGCGATGGGTGCGGCTTTGCCTAGGGTCGTGCGAGTCCAAATGCTCGACGTAGAGGACCAGTGGTTGTAGCAAGGAAGAAAGTGGAAGAACCAATTAACGTCATGGCTGGCGCCAACGCTCCTGGCGTGGGGCAGGGGTCGCCACTTGAAGACCGGACGCGTCGGAGGCGGGGCGGCCTGCTGGGATTGTTGTTGGCCGACAAGAAGTTTGCCGTGGCGCTTGCCTGCATCACGGCAGGCATCGGCGGGTTGAGCCTCGGTTTGCCCAAGGTTTGGGTGGTCACGCCGGACGGTTTCACGCCGGTGCTTCGGGTGAGCCTCCTGGACATGGTGCAGGCTCGGATGCTTTCGAGGTCTGCTCGGCGCTTGGACTCGGAAGGAAGGCCGAGCGAGGCGCTGCAAGCATGGACGGGTGCGTTGGGGAACCATCCCGCCAACGTGGAAAACCTCCGGTCCTTCGTGGATTTCGTGCTGAACCGAGAGGGGCTGGAGCGGCGCTGGCTGAGAATTGGCGCACAGCAATCCCAGTGGATGGTAGCCTTGGTCGGCACCAACGACTCGGGGGCGGTCGAGCTGGCCGGCCGGATGTGTCTCAGGGCTGGGATGACCGACATCGCCTGGATGTACCTCAACACCACCAATCGCTCGATATCGATGTCGGCAGCGAGGGGCCTTGCGGAGGCGGCTTTCAAGACGGGACGACTCAAGGAGTTCGCGCAGGCCTGGGAGGTGCACCGGGAGGCCATGCAGGGCGATCCTTCGCTGGGTTTGTACAGGGCGGCGTGGCTGGCCCTGGCTGGCAAGCCCGCCGAGCAGGCCCCCAGCATGGCCATCCTAGACCAAGCCACGAGGAACCCGGATCTCAAGGTCCTCGCGCTGCGACTCCGTTCGATCGTCGAGGCCGAGCGACTCGACGTGGAGGCGTTTGAGCGTTCCTTCGAGGAACTCCGTTCCATGCGCCAGGACGAACTTGAGGACCATGCCCGGTCTTGGCTTGTGTTCGAGGTGGCCGGACGACACGCGACGGCGGTGGCGCGCGCCACGGCTTACGCCATTCCTCCGGAGACCAGCGAGAGGGCTGCACGCCTGCTGAAGACCTGGAGCCAAATCCGCTTGGATAGCCTGGCATCCAGATTCTCGCGGAATCAGCTCGACGGCTTTTCCAACGATCCCAACACGTGGTTCCTCACCAGCCAAATGCTCGTCGCCAGCCAAGACTGGGACGAGGTCCGGTCGGTGGCGGCTCGGATGAGGAACAATCCCTTCCTGTCCCGGGTTTTCGCCGGCTACTCGGACTTCCTCGAGGGCCTTTGCGAGAACGCCACGGGACGGGTGGAGCGTGCCAGGGAGTTGTTCCAGAGGCTTCTGGATCGCCTTCCGTCGGAACCGTCGTTAGGCATGGATGCCTCCAACACGCTGGATCGGATGGGCTTCCGCAGCGAGGCGCGAGCCGTCCTCAAGCAGCTCGAATCCAGCTATGGCAACTCGGGGGAGTATTGGTTTGCGATGGGGCGCCTTGCCTGGGAACAGCGCGACCACGCCGCGTTGCTTGTTGCCGCCGAAAAGGCCTATTCCTTGGAACCAACCCGGCTGGAGAACGTCAACAACCTCGCCGCAGCCTTGCTGATCAATCGCGCACGCCCCGCCGAGGCCGTCCAACTGACGCTTCAAGTCATCCAGAAGGCGGCCTACCAACACGGTTCGTACCTCAACCACGCGTTCGCCTTGGTCCGCAATGGCCGGACGGCCGAGGCCCGCAAGGTCTTGGACGACCTGCCCCTCAGCGCTCTGACCAACGAGGAACGCACCTTCTGGCGCCTTGCCGCCGTCGAGCTGGAGCTGGCCGATGGCAACCTTTCCATGGTTGCCAAGCATCTCCCGGACATTTCAGAGGAATTCCTCTATCCAGTCCAAAAGACGTGGGTTGAGGAGCTGGCCAAGAAAGTTGCTGCGCCCAACCCCTAGCCATCACGCTTGAGCCGGTTGGCATGGCCGGGGCGCTCGTATGCCGGATGGGAGCGAACCATGCAGGCGGGCGGCAAGCAGGCCCGATGGGCTCGCGGCGTCCGCGTCACGATCCTCCAAGCCGTGGTTATCGGGTGCCTGCCAGCGTTCCCGTCCTCCTCGCCTACCCCGGCGTCGCCCGCTCCTCTGCCAAGCGCTGACATCCTCCAACTGCAAGTCACCTTGGCTGCCCGGGGATTTCGGGTCGGACCCATCGACGGTCTTGACGGACCCCGCACGCGCGCCGCCCTTCGGGCGTACCAACAATCCACGAACTTGCCCCATTCCCTCGGCTCCGCGGCGAACGACCCTGTGCCATCCCCCCCCGTCGAACCCGCCTTGACCCAATACGTGGTTACGACCGGGGACGTGGCTGCCCTGGGGACCGTCCCATCCACGTGGCTCGGCAAATCCCAGGCGACACGCCTTCCCCACGAAACCCTTCTGGAAGCCATGGCGGAGCGTTCGTCCGCCCATCCCAAGCTTCTCCTTCACCTCAACCCGCGCATTTCATGGAAGCAGGTTTCACCGGGCACGGAGCTGGTGCTGCCCCGCTTTCGAGACCCCCCCCTTCGTCCGGTCGCCCGTCTTTCCATTAACCTCAAGACCTGCACCCTGCTTGCCCGCGATGCCTCCGGGCACATCGTCCTCATGGCCCCGTGCAGCATCGGGCGCATCGCATCCTCACGTCCCGTCGGCTCCCTCCGCGTCGCCTCGATCGTCAAAAACCCCAGCTACACTTTCGACCCGGCCCGGTTCCCCGAGTCGTCCGAAGCCCGGTCCTTGCATCGCAAGCTCCTCCTGCCACCAGGCCCGAACAACCCCGTTGGCGTCGCATGGATCGGACTCAACCGTCCCGGCATTGGCATCCATGGCACCCCGTCGCCGGAAACGGTGGGCCGTCCGGAAAGCCACGGCTGCTTTCGGCTCGCCAACTGGGATGCCGCCTACCTCGCCCAAGTCTCCTGGCCTGGCTTGCCGGTCGAAGTGGGCGACCGCGATTGACCCATCCCGGGACTGGCGCGCGGCCGATTCAGGCCTAGCCTTTCGGCACAATCTAGGCCTTCCCCCATGAACCCTTCCTCCTTCGAGGACCAACCCTTCCCACGTTCCCCGTTCGTCACCACGCGCTGGAGCCTTGTCTTTAAGGCAGGTCGCAACGATGACGACGACGCCTTCGAGGCGCTGGAGCACCTGTGCAAGCAGTATTGGCCCCCGCTCTATGCCTTCGTCCGGCGTTCCGGCAAGAACCCCGACGACGCCAAGGACATCACTCAATCGTTCTTCGCCCGCCTGCTTGCCGACCGCCGCATCGGCCTTGCGGACCCCGAACGCGGGAAGTTTCGCACCTTTCTCCTGGCCAGCCTTCGGCGGTTCATCATCAACGAATGGCGGGCCTCCCAACGCGCCAAGCGCGGCGCCCAGTACCTCCACATCTCCCTCGACCTCGACCCCGAGGAACGCTTTTTCCGCGACGAACCGCACACCAAGGACACGCCGGAGAAGATCTTCGAGCGCCGCTGGGCGATGCGCATCCTCGAGCAGGCCCTCGAGCGACTCCAGGCCGACTATGCGCGCTCCGGACAGCAATCCCTCTTCGAGGAGATGCGCCGCGTCATTCTCCAACGCGACAAGGACCTCACCTACGCCGACCTCGGCCAACGGCTGGGCATGACCGAGAACTACTTCAAGGTCTCGGTCTTTCGCATCCGGCAACGCTTTCGCCAGCACGTTCGCGCCGTCGTCGCCGACACCCTCCCCGACAGCGCCACCACCCCGGAGATCGAGGCGGAACTCGAGCATCTTCTCGCCGTGTTGCGCGAGCCGCCTGAATCCTTCGCCGAGGTTCCCTAACCCCCCGCCGCCATGCCCTCCTCCTGCCCGGGTTGCGGCGGCCCCCTCCTCGGGGATTCCGTCGCTTCCCCGCTTCGGTCCGCCTGCCCGGCCTGCATTGCCCAGCTCCTCTTGGCGGATCCCCTGCCCCCCTCGGATCGCTTCCCGGCCGACTCCGCCATGGGGCCCTATCGGCTCGTCCATGAAATTGCCCGGGGAGGCATGGGTGCCGTCTGGCTCGCCACGCGGACCGCGGATGGCAGCCCGGTCGCGCTCAAGCTTCTCCCGCACAGCCTTGGCTCGGATCCTTCCCGCCTCGCCCGGTTCCGCGCCGAGGCCACCCTGGCCGCCCGCCTCGTCCACCCCCACATCGTCGCCATCCGCGACATCGGCGAGCACGACGGCATCCCCTACTTCACGATGGACCTCGTCGATGGCCCTGACCTCGGCGAGGTGGCCGGTCGTCGCCCGATGGCACCCCGCGAGGCTGCCCGCATCGTGCGGACGGTTGCACTGGCCGTTCAGTTTGCCCACGAGCAAGGCGTCCTGCACCGCGACATCAAGCCGACCAACGTCTTGCTGGGCACCGACGGTGAACCCCGCGTCACCGACTTCGGGCTTGCCCGACTCCTCGAGATCGATGCCCGCCTCACCGCCACCGGCGAGACCATGGGTTCTCCCAGCTTCATGGCCCCGGAGCAGGTGGCCGGACAATCCCAACCGTCCGGCGTCCGCACCGATGTCCACGGCCTGGGCGGGCTGCTGTATTTCTGCCTCACCGGCCGTGCCCCATTTGCCGCCGAATCCGTCGCCGCCGCGCTCGCCAAGGTGGTCCAATCCCATCCTGTCCCGCCCTCCGACTGGGTTCCGGGGATTCCGGAATCCCTGGAGGCGATCACGATGTGTTGCCTCGCCCGGGAACCTTCCGCCCGTTACCCCAGCGCAGCGGCGTTGGCCGACGACCTGGAACGGGCGCTAACAGGGCAATCGGCCCGAGCCTTGACGGCGAAGAACTCACGCGACGCCCAACCATGGTGGCGTGGAAAAACGCCCTGGATCCTCGCCCTGCTGCTCGCCCCGGCCTTCGTCGCACTCGCCTCCTTGGCAGGTTGGGCCGTCCACCAGCAACGCCGGGCCGAGGCCGGTTCCCGCCACGACATGCTCCATGCGACGGCGCTGGCGCGGTATGCGATGGACCTGTCCCAGGCCGGCGCGGCAGCCGACGCCGGCGATGGCGCCGCCGCGTTGCGGCTCTTGGAATCGAGCCTTCCTTCGGGAGCCATGCCGGACCTCCGCTCCATCGAATGGTTCGTCTTGAGGCGTCGCGTCGCCACGCTCGACGGCATCGTTCATCCGCATCCAGGGCCGCGCCCGGCGGAGGCGGCGGCCTGGAACGGATGGCCCGCCGACCTCGCCCCGCGGCGGATCCTGTTTTCGGCGGACGCCTCGAGGATTGCCGTTGGATTTGGTCCGCAACCACGATCTGTGGCGATGGCATGGCGCGTGGCCGAGCCCTCGGCTCCACCCGCCACCCTGCCCGGTTTCCCCTTGGCGCTGGACCGCACCGGGAACGCCGTGTTCGTGGCCACCCGGGACGGCCGCCTCGAATCCGGTCCATGGATCCATCCGGGTGGCAGCAACGCCGGCAGCCCCCGTATCGCCCCAAGCGCCAGCCAATGGGAAGCCTCGCCGGACGGAGCCTTCGTGGCATGGCTGGACGACGCCCATGCCGTCCAGCTTCTCCACCTCGCCACGGGCCAGACGCTTCCAGGACCCATTGGCCGCTTCGATTCCTTCCGCCTATCGCCCGATGGCAACGCCATCCTGCTCGCCGGCCCATCAGGGCCATCGCTGTTCACCCTGCGACCCCGCCAACAATCCGTGGTCGCCACGGGCGCGGTTGCCTCCGTTGCGTTCACGCGTTCCGGACTCTTGGGTGCCGTGGGATTCACCGACGGCTCCGTCGCCGCCATCGACGTCGAGGGCCGTCGCCCCATCATGCGCTGGCTGGCCTCGCCCCACCCCGTTCTCGGCCTCGCCTTTGCCCCGGATGAACAAACCCTCGTGACGGGCGATGCGTCCGGCGACCTCCGCTTCTGGAACACCACGCTCTGGCGGGAACTGCTCAAGGTCCATTTCCCGCCGCCGATCAGCCTCGTCGCCATCGCTCCCACCGGACAGCAACTCGCGCTCGTCTCGAATGGCCGACTTCACCTCCTAGATGCCACCGGGACCGCCGCGCCGGCTCCAACCCCCTCCAACCTTCCAACGCCGCCCCGGTTTCGGCCGGCGGCCTTCGACGGCAAGACAGCCACGCCGGAGGGTCGCAACGAGCCAACCGAGGCTCATGTCCCCTGAAAAGGTGGATGGGCTGGGAGGATTCGGTTGGGACGGCCGTGGTGTCTTGACCTGCTTCGCGGCGCCTTCCCTCCCTGCGGCATCGCCCTTGCCTACGCCGGCGACGTCGCGGCCTGGCCCACCCAAGCCCGGCGCGCCCATACGCTGGCGACGAGCAGGGCCGTCGTGGCTCCACACAACACCTGCACCCCCGACCGATACGCCTCCATCGGCGGCAACGTCACCCATTGCGGCCGCAACCACCCCAGGGTCATCACGTACGCCGCCGCCACGCCGGCAACGATCCACGTCACCCCCACGTGTCCACGGGCCACGAGGTCGTTCAACACCACGTTCGCCAGCGCGAACAACACCATCGCCCATGCAAACCACGGCACCAGCGGGGCCGCCGCCCAGTTCGCCGGGTTGTTGAAGAACATCACCTGCAACGGCAACCGCGGGGCCACCGTGCACGCCAACGCCGCCAACCCGCCCATCACCCCCGTGCACCACAAGGTCAGCCGCAACGTTCCCGTCCCCTCGCCCAGCGCCGCCGCCCGTGCCACCCGCGGCAACATCACCAACACCAACGGCACCGTGAATTGGGTGATGCCAAAGCCCACCGTCTGCGCGGGCGAATAGTTCGTCCCGAGGCTCCACACCCCGAGGGCCTCCGCCGGAATCGCCCCCGCCCAGAACAAGTTGTCGTATTGCTGGAACACCTGCAGCGCCGCCGCCTGCAAGGCCAGCAAGGCCGTCCCCAACCCACCCCATCCCGCATGGTTCCCTCCGCCCGTCGCGCCCGTGCGCCTCGAGGCCAGGACGTCCCGTGCACCCCAGGCACCCAGCGCCGACGCCAGCCCACAGCCCACCACCGCCCCCAACACGGCACTGGTCGCCGATGCCTGCCACCACGTCACCAGCACCATCACCGCGACCAACCGGCCGATGCCATCCAGGATCGCCACGCCGCCCAAAGCCCCGAACCGTTGCCTCCCCTGCACCACCCCCCTCAGGACGGACAACCACAACGTCAACAAACCCAGCAGCCACGTCGCCCACAACCCTCCTCCGCCCGCGAGCTTCCACGTCGCCACCAATCGCCCCTGCATCCACCACAGGACGACTCCCACCAGCAACCATCCCAACCCAAGCCATGCCAACGTCCATCGTGCCTGCCGACCCACCGTCGCCAGGCCGCCCGCCGTCACCGCCGATGCCGTCCGCTGGGCGAACGACACCCACAACCCGCCGCCCACCGCCGCCACCGCATAAAACGTCGAGAGCAACGTCTTGAACTCCGCATACGCCGCGCCCCCGCACGCCTTGCTCACCCACGTGTGCACCAACATCATCGCCAACCCGCCCGACATCGCCGCCGCCACCATCCAGGCCCCCTGGCGCACAAATCCCCGCGACTCCGGCTTCATGCGTCCCCCCTTCCCACGCGCTCCACCTCATCCACCGCCCGCGACGCGATCCGTCCCCAGTCCAGCTCCGCCGCCACCCGCGCCGCCGCCGCCAACCCCACCGCCCGTCGTCTTGCATGCGGTGTGTCCAGCCATTCCAAGACCCGCTGCGACAACGAAGCCCCGTCAAACCCAGAGAACAACATCGCGGGCTCCCCGCCGAAGTGCCGCGCCAGGTTCTCCAAGGGCGTGCTCGCCACGGGCAGGCCGCATCCCAGGTATTCCACGGCCTTCGCCACGAACGCGCAGTGCCCTCCCTCGGTCTCCTCGTAGGGCACGATCCCCACCGTGGCGTCCTGCAACCACCGCGGCATCGCCTCGTAGGCCACAAATCCCGGGCACTCCAAGGTCAGCCCCGGGCATCGCCGCCGCACCTCCGCGAGGAACCACCGCAGGTTCGGCGTCTCCCGACCCACGAACCGAAACACCCCCTCCGGTCGCGCCCGATGCACGGCCGTCACCGCTTCCAACGCGATCCGCCCCAGGTGATGCCGGTCAAACGAGCCATGCATCACCACCACCGGCGGCCCCGCCGGGACCTCGCCCGTCCCAGGCCGGAACACGGCGCTGTCGTATCCGTACAGCAACGGCCGGACCCGCTCCCGCCGACACCCCGCCGACACCAGCCGGTCTGCCAAGGGCTCCGAAACCGTCAACACGCCCTCCGCGCCAAAGCGCGTGGGCATCGTCATCTCGTACCGCTTCAGGAACGGCACCAGCCCGCTTCGCGTGAACACGGCTGGCCAGGCCTCCATGAAGCCCGTGAGGAAATCGAGGTAGTTGAACACCAGGCGTCCGCCCACCGACCGCCGCGCGAGCCCTGCCGCCACCGACGCAATCGTGTGCTGCGCCATCAACACGTCCCATGCGGGCGGGAGCGGCCCCCGGCGTGGCCGGGCCTTTCCCCAAGGCTCCTGCCGGGCCCGCGCCACCCGGCGTACCTGCCGCGCCAGCGCCCACGGATACGCCAGGTATTTCAACGTCCGCAGCCGCGTGTACCGGCCCATCTCCCAACCGCGGAACGCCTGGACCCTCAACCCCGAATCGGCCGCCACCCAGCCCGGCACCTCGAACACCGGGCAAAACAGGTCCACCTCATGCCCGCGCCGCCGCAGCTCCCGCACAAGGTGGGGAGCCTCCGCCGACCCGCCCCCGCTCGGGGGCAGGAACGGTTCATGCGTCAGGAACGCCACGCGCATGCATCGTGCCTCCCACGCACCCTCACGGCAGCCCCCTCAGGAACCGTTCCATCAGGTCCGTCCCGCGCTCCAACGATGCCACGGCGATCCACTCGTCCCGCGTGTGCGCCTGCGCGATGTCGCCCGGACCAAACACCACCGACGAAATCCCGCCCTCCGCCAACGGGGCGGCATCGCAGAAATAATGGACGCCCGTTGTCCGACGACGCCCGGCCGCCTTCATCAACTGCCGCACCCACGGGTTGCGGGGATCCGTCTCCAAGGCCGGGCAGGGAGCCGTTCGCAAGGGATCCAGGGAGACCACGAGCCCGCGTTGTGCCAGCAATCCCAGGATTTCCCGCCGCACCTGGTCCTCGTCCTCGCCCGGCAACGTCCGGCGATCCACCGAGATCACGCACGCGTCCGGCACGATGTTGGGCTGCGTCCCGCCCCGGATCGAACCCACGTTCACCGTCGCATGCCCCAGCAACGGATGTGTCCGTCCCTCCAACGACTGCCGGTACTCCGTTTCCAGCGCTTCCACCACCCGCGCCATCGCCAACACCGCGCTTCGCCCCAGGTGCGGCGTCGCCCCGTGCGCCGCCCGTCCCGTCGTCCGCACCTGCAACCAAACGTCCCCCTTGTGCGCCGTCACCACCTGCAGCCGCGTCGGCTCGCCCACCACGGCAAGGTCCACCCGACGCCCCTCGCGCTGGGCGACCGCCGCGAAATGCCGGGACCCGGCCTGGCCGTTCTCCTCGTCCACCAGGCCCACGAACCCCACCTCCGTGAACTCCGGTCGCGGGCCGCGGGTCGCCAGGCGCATCAGCGCCTCCAGCCCCGAGGCCACGCAGCCCTTCGTGTCGCAGGCGCCCCTGCCCGTGAGCCGGCCGTTTGCCACGACCGGCCTGAGCAAGGCGTCGAGGTTGGGCTCGCCCACCGTGTCGAGGTGCGGAGCCAGCAGGACCCGGTGCCGCAGCGGACCTCGCGGACGCAATCGAGCCACGATGTTGCGGCGTCCCGGCGCCACCGACTCGAAGGCGACCTCCAGGCCCGCCGCCCGGGCGCGGGACGCCACCAGCTCGCCCATGGACGCCTCGCCGGCCCTGGGGTCACCCTCGGCAAGAAACGCCGGGTTCACGCTCGGGCACGCGACCAGGTCCCGTAGCAATCGGACCACGCTCGAATGGGACGCCATGCGCCGCGAACCCTATGGAACCTCCCCCGGCCAAACCAAGGTTCGATTCAGGCAATCCCACCCGGCGGCCAGGGTCTTTTGTTGTGGAGGGGCTAGGAGGCCGAAACGGGCAGTTTTCGAT
>CAYSGH010000028.1:0-2245 GCA_964430505.1 uncultured Akkermansia sp.
CGATACGCTCCGCCCTTCGTTCATGCGGCACAGCGCGGCGGCGTGGACTTAATCAGAGATGGCTAACGTAATTTTGGTCGGCGCCCAATGGGGCGACGAGGGCAAGGGCAAGATCATCGACGTCCTGACGGAGCAGGCCGACATCGTGGTCCGCACCCAGGGCGGCAACAACGCGGGGCACACCGTCTTCGTCGGGCCCAGCAAGTACGTCCTGCACCTCATCCCGTCGGGCATCCTGCGTCCCAACAAGGTGTGCGTGGTGGGCAACGGGGTCGTGCTCGACCCGGTGGGGCTCGTGCACGAGATCGACGGCCTGGCCAAGCTCGGCGTGGAGGTCACGCCCAAGAACCTGGTGGTGTCGGAGACGGCGCACGTGGTGTTCCCGTGGCATCGCGAGCTGGACGGCCAGCGCGAGGTCCGCAAGGGCAACCGCAAGATCGGGACCACCAAGCGCGGCATCGGTCCGACGTACGGTGACAAGGCGGCGCGGGTGGGGCTGCGGGTGATCGACCTGATCAACGCGGCGCGGTTCCCGGCCCGGTTCCGGGAGCGGCTGGACGAGAACAACGAGATCCTGCGCGCGTTGGGCGCCCAGCCCATCGACCACGACACGGTCCTGGCGGACTACACGCGCTGCGCAGACCGGCTGCGGCCGTTCGTGGCGAACACGGTGGTGATGCTGCACGAGGCCACGCGGCGCGGCGCCAACATCCTGTTCGAGGGCGCCCAGGGCACGTTCCTGGACATCGACCACGGGACGTATCCCTACGTGACGTCCTCCAACACGACGGCCGGCGGCGCCTCCACCGGGTCGGGCGTGCCGCCCAACCGCATGGACCGCGTCATGGGCGTCATGAAGGCCTACACGACGCGCGTGGGCGAGGGGCCGCTGCCGTCGGAGAACGCGGAGATCAGCGACCTGCTGCACGGGATGGGACGCGAGTTTGGGGCGACAACGGGCCGCATGCGTCGCTGTGGCTGGTTTGACGCCGTTGCCACGCGGCACGCCGCCATGGTCAACGGCATCGACGAGCTGGCGATTACCAACGTCGATGGGCTCGACTCGCTGAAGGCCATCCCCGTGTGCACCGCCTACCGCGTGGACGGCCACGTGCTGCGGCACATCCCGTCGGACGCCGAGGTCCTCGCGCGGTGCGAGCCCATCCTGGAGGAGTTCCCGGGCTGGAACACGCCGACCGATGGCATCCGGCGCTGGGAGGACCTGCCGGTGAACTGCCGCCATTACCTGCTGAGCATCGCCCAGATGACCGGCGCGCGCCTGTCCATCGCGTCGGTGGGTCCGGCGCGCGAGCAGACGATGTTCCTCTAGCCGCCATGAGCGCCGAGCCCCGCCTGAGCCCCCAGGCGCTCGCCAACCTTCCCCAGCACATCGCCATCATCATGGATGGCAACGGGCGCTGGGCGAAGCAGCGGGGGCTGCCGCGGGTCGAGGGGCATCGCAACGGCGTCGAGTCGGTGCGCGCGATCGTGCGGGCGGCGGGGGAGGCGGGGGTGAAGTACCTCACGCTGTACGCGTTCTCGGTGGAGAACTGGAACCGGCCGAAGGACGAGGTGGACACGCTGATGAAGTACCTCGCGCGGTTCCTCAAGAACGAGATCGGCGAGCTCAACCGCAACAACGTGCGCCTGGAGGCCATCGGCCAGATCTGGCGCTTGCCGGAGGCCGTCCAGGAACAGCTCGCCAAGACCCAGGCGGCCCTCGCGCGCAACAACGGCCTCACCCTCGTCCTCGCCCTCAGCTATGGCGGCCGCACCGAGATCGTCGAGGCCGCCCGTGCCCTCGCGGCCCGCGCCAAGGAGGGTTCACTGGACCCTGCCGAGATCAACGAGCGTGTCGTCTCCGAGAACCTGTACACGCGCCACTTCCCGGACCCGGACCTCCTCGTGCGCACCAGCGGCGAGATGCGCCTCAGCAACTTCCTGCTGTGGCAGGTCAGCTACGCGGAGCTGGTGGTCACGCAGGTCCTTTGGCCCGACTTCCGCAAGCCGCACCTGTTCGAGGCCATCGAGGAATACGCGCGCCGCCATCGCCGCTTCGGGGGCGTGTGACGCGGGGTGGATCCAGCGGCGCGGGGGGATGGGAGCCCACGGAGGGGGTAGCAAGACCGTCTCGGTCTTGACCGGTGCGGACGACGCGGTTGCGAGGATGCGTTGGGTTACAGCGCCGGGACGGCGCTGCCACGGGCTTGGGGGGCTTGCCCAGCGCCGGGACGGCGCTGCCACG
>CAYSGH010000028.1:2345-46286 GCA_964430505.1 uncultured Akkermansia sp.
ACGGCGCTGCCACGGGCTTGGGGGGCTTGCCCAGCGCCGGGACGGCGCTGCCACGTGCTTGGGGGCTTGCGCAGAGACGGGACGGGGCTGCCACGTTTTCCGGTCCTCGGCGCGCGTTCGGCGAACGGTGACAACACCCGGGCCCACGCGATACGCTGCGGGCGACGCTTGAATCTAATCGCTCCCACCATGCGCGCCCTCCTTGCTTTCGCTGCCCTAGTCCTTGCCTTGCTGCCCGACGGCACCGCCCGGGCGGAGACGACATTCCGCAAGACGGTGTTGGAGGACCTGTGCGACAACCCGATGGAACTGGCCCCGTTGCCCGACGGGCGGGTCGTGTTCGTCGAGCGGTTTGGCAACGTGCGCATCTGGCGGCCCGACGCGGGGCGGACGGTGTTGTCGGGGCGGCTGGCCGTGCATGGCAGCGTGAACGCGATCATCGCCCGGCAGGCGGACAAGGGGAGCTGGGAGGCGGGCCTCATGGGCGTCGCCGCGGACCCGGGCTTCGCCACCAATCGTTGGATCTACCTGTACTGGTCGCCGGCCGGAGACGTCCCCGAGAACCGCGTGTCGCGTTTCACGCTCGATGGCGACCGCCTGGACGGGGCGTCGGAGAGGGTTGTCTTGCGCGTGCCCGTGCAACGCGAGGTGTGTTGCCACGAGGCCGGGTCGCTGGCCTTTGATGGGGAGGGCAACCTCTTCGTCTCCACCGGCGACAACACCAACCCGTTCGAGTCCGATGGCTTCAACCCGGTGGACGCCCGCGACGGCCGACATCCGTTCGACGCCGCGCGCTCGGCGGGGAACGCGAACGACCTGCGAGGGAAGATCCTCCGCGTGCATCCCGAGCCCGACGGCACCTACACGGTGCCCCGCGGCAACCTGTTCCCGCCGGGCACGCCCCACACACGCCCCGAGATTTTCGTCATGGGTTGCAGGAATCCGTTCCGCATCTCCGTGGACCGCGCCACCGGCACGCTGTCGTGGGGCGAGGTGGGCCCGGACGCGAGGGAGCCCCGCGCGGGCCGCGGGCCGGCGGGCTTCGATGAGATCAACCGCACGCGCACGGCGGGCAACTTTGGATGGCCGTTCTTCATCGCCGACAACCGGCCGTACCACGCCCATGACTTCGCCACGCGCACCTCGGGCGACGCATGGGATCCGGCGCATCCGGTGAACCCGTCGCCGCGCAACACCGGCCCGCGGGAGCTGCCGCCCGCGCGCCCCGCGTGGATGTTCTACCCCTACTCGCCGTCCACGCGCTTCCCGGCGGTGGGTTCCGGCGGCCGCACGGCGTGCGCCGGGCCCGTGTACCACTTTGACCCGGCGCTGGCGTCGTCGAGGAAGCTGCCGGCGTCCTTCGACCGCTGCCTCTTCATCTATGACTGGGAACGGCATTGGATCCTCGCCGTGCATCCGGTCGCCGACGGCCAGCCCGGCCGCATCGAGCGCTTTGCGCCCAACATCGCCCTGAAGCGCCCTGTCGAGCTGGAGATCGGACCCGACGGCGCGTTGTACGCCATCGAGTTCGGGTCGGGCTGGGAGAACAACAAGGACTGCCAGGTGATCCGCATCGAGGCGGTTCCCGGGTCGTAGGCGACGTGCCGCGACCGCCCGCCTGGAGGCCGTCCATGGTTACCTTTGTGTTGCCGCCCGGGACCGGGCCCGCCGAGTGCCTCGCCTGGGACGAGGCGCTGCTGGATCTCGTCGAGGACGAGGCGTGCGAGGCGGCGCTGTGGTTCTGGGAAGCCCCGTCGCATTGCGTGGTGGTGGGCTATGGGCAAACGCCCGCGCGCGAGGTGCGCCTGGATGCGTGCCGGGCCGACGGCGTGCCGGTGCTGCGCCGATGCAGCGGCGGCGGGACGGTGCTTCAAGGGCCGGGTTGCTTGTCGTACGCGCTCGCGATGCCCATCGACGCCCACCCGGAGCTGGCCACCGTGAGCGGCACCAATGCCCATGTCATGGGATGCCAGCGCGACGCCCTCGCGCGCGTCGTGCCGGGTGGCCTCGCGGTGTGCGGGCACACCGACCTCGTCTGGGAGGGGCGCAAGGTCTCGGGCAACGCGCAGCGCAGGCGCCGGCGGGCGCTGTTGTTTCACGGGACGTTCCTGCACGGGATGGACCTGGACTTGGTCACGCGATGGCTGCGGCCACCGTCGTCCGAGCCCGCCTATCGGGCCGGTCGCGACCACGCCTCGTTCGTTGCCAACCTGCCGTGCCCCCCGGGCATCCTTCGCGGGGCCTTGGCCGAGGCATGGCTGGCGACGCCCGCACCGGTGCCTGCCGACGGATGGGCGCACGTCCAACGCCTGATGGCCGCCCGCTATGGTCGCGCCGAATGGCATGACCGCCGGGCGTGAGGTTTTCGCGGCCGTGGATGCCGTGTTGGCAGGCACGCCGGGATGGGGTAGCACGGGCGCGGTCTTGGCGGCCCGTGATGGGGCGCGGGATCCCTGATGCTGTTCAATAGCTGGACGTTTGCCGTGTTCCTGCCGCTGGTGCTGGCGTTGCACCACGCGTGGCGTCGGTCGTGGTGGCAAGTGGGCGTGCTGACGGTGGCCAGCCTGGTGTTCTACGGTTGGCACACGCCGTGGCTGGTGCCCTTGCTGGCGCTTTCGACGGGGCTCAATGCCTGGGCGGCCGAGGTGCTCATGCGGCCCGGGACGACCCAAGGCGGCCGGCGCGCGGTGTTTGCGTGCGCGCTGGCGTTCAACCTCGGGGCCCTGGCGTTCTTCAAGTACGCCGGGTTGATCGTGGGCACGTTTTGGAAGGGGGCTTCGGGCTCGTGGGTGGGCTCCATCCCGCTGCCGATCGGCATTTCGTTCTACACGTTCCAGGGGATCAGCCTCGTGGTGGAAAGCTGGCGGGCCGGCCCGGCGGGCTTCCCGGGTCTGGAGCCGCCCCGCGGGCCGCGGGAACGGGCGTGGTTCCATGCGCGGGTGTGGTTCTTCAAGGCGTTCTTCCCGCAGTTGATCGCGGGCCCGATCGTGAAGGCGGGCGAGTTCTTCCACCAGATCGGGCCCAAGGCCTGGGGGGACGTGGACTGGTCCGGGGCGTTGAAGAAGCTCGTGCTGGGGTTCTTTCTGAAGATGGTGGTGGCGGACAACCTGAAGGAGGCGACGTCCCTGCTGGCGTGGCCGCAGTTCACGGAGTTGCCGCGGGGGAGCCTGCTGTTGCTGTTGTATGGGTTTTCGTTCCGGATCTTTGCGGACTTCGCGGGCTACTCGCTGATTGCGCAGGGGTTGGCGCGGTTGTTTGGGTATGAGCTGCCGCTGAACTTCCTGCACCCGTACCTGGCGCCGAGCCTGACGGACTTCTGGCGGCGCTGGCACCTGTCTTTGTCGAGCTGGCTGAGGGAATACCTGTACATCCCGCTGGGCGGCAACCGGCTGGGCGAGGGGCGCACATACGTGAACCTGTTCCTGGTGATGTTCCTGGGCGGATTGTGGCATGGGGCGGCGTGGAGCTACGCGGCCTGGGGGACGGCACATGGCGTCGGGTTGGCGCTGGAGCGTTGGACGGGGGCCGGGCGCGGGGACCCGGCCTCGTGGCCGCTGTGGCGGCGGGTGCTGGGATGGGCCGTGACGTTCCATGGGGTGTCGTTGCTGTGGCTGTTGTTCCAGTTGCCGGACATCCGTCATGCGTGGGCGTTCGTGCGGTGCCTGGCGACGAACGGGGGAGGCATCCTGCCGCAGTCGGCGTTTGTGATCGTCGTGTTCGGGCTGCCGGTGGCGTTGCATCATGCGTGGGGTGCGACGGCGTCGTGGCGCGCGGGCTGGACGGAGGCATGGCGCTCGCGGGTGGAGACGCTGGCCTACGGGACGATGCTGTTCCTGTTGCTGTGCAACGCGGGCAGCGCCGGGGACTTCATCTACTTCCAATTCTAGCCATGATGCGCCCCCGCACACGACAGGCCCTTGCGATCCTCGCCACGGCGGCGGCCTTGTGTGGCGCGTGGACGTGGGCGGCGCGCCGGCCCGGGATGACGGCGGAGTTTGCCGAGCATAACCAGGCCGCAAACCGCGTGCGGATCGAGGGCTACCTCGCCCGGCCTTCGGCCCCCGCGCATGTCCTCGTGGGGTCGTCGCTGTCGGGGCGGTTGTTGCCGTCGTACTTCGAGGGAACGCCCATGGCGGACGTGGCGACGCTGGGGCTGGACGGGTCCGGGCCGAGGGTGGGCATCGAGGTGTTGCGGCGGCGCAAGGACTGGCCGGAGACGGTCTGGGTGGAGACGTACCTGATGGGGCGCGAGACGACGCCCAACGACCGCGCCTTGATGGGGGACATGGACGCGACCGGCACGCGGTTGGCGGTCGCGATGCCGCTGTTCCGGGCGTCGCATCGGCCTTCCAGCGTGGCGTACACGGCGTTGAAGCGACGCCGTGAGGGTGGCGGAGGGGACGCCACGTGGACGACCAACGCGGCGGCGAGCATGCGAGGGCCGTCGGCGGCGCCGGCTCCCGTGGATCCCGGCGTGGAGGAGGCATGGCACGTGCTGCTGGAGGACCTGCGACGGCGCAACGTGCGCGTGGTGTTCGTGGACGTTCCCGCTGGCGAGACCCAGCGGCCGGGCGTGCGGGCCCAGCCCGACCTGGCGGACCGCTTGGCGGTGCGTTTTGGGATCGTGCGCATGGACGTGCGGGAGGCGTGGTTTTCACGGGGCTGGGTGCCGCGCTACACGGACGGGCGGCACCTGGATGCGGCGTCGGCCCGCCAGACGGCGCGCTGGCTGGCGGAGATGGCCGGGGAGGCACGGTGACAGGGCTGCATTGGACAACCCGGCAGGGCAGGGGAACGGTGCCGCCGTGACGAGCGCCGAAGCGCTGACTTATCTCTCGACCCTCCAGCCGTTCGGGTACCAGCCCGGGCTGGAGTCCACGCGCAGGCTCGCCGCGCTGGTGGGCAATCCCCACGAGGCGCTGCAGTTCATCCATGTCGCGGGCACCAACGGCAAGGGCTCCACGTGCGCGATGCTGGACGCCATCTACCGCGCGTCCGGCAGGCGCGTGGGCCTCTACACCTCGCCGCACCTGGTGCGCTTCAACGAGCGCATCCGCGTCCAAGGCGACTCCATCCCGGACGAGGCGCTGGCCCGCATCGTGGAACGGGTGCGCGACGCGGCGACGGGCGCGTCACCCCCGTTGGTTCCGACGTTCTTCGAGTTTGTGACGGTGGTGGCGCTGCTGTGGTTTGTGGAGAGCCGGGTGGACCTGGTCGTGTGGGAGACCGGCCTGGGCGGCCGCATGGACGCCACCAACATCGTCACGCCGCTGGCCGCCGTGGTGACGCAGATTGGCTTTGACCACATGAACGTCCTGGGGCCGACGATCGGCCACATCGCGTCCGAGAAGGCGGGCATCTTCAAGGCTGGCGTGCCGGCGCTGACGTCGGCGACGGACCCGGACGCGCTGGCGATTTTGGAGTACAAGGCGCGGGAGCTGGGCGCGCCCTTCCTGCACGTCGGGCCATCGGCGGTGGAGCACTTCCGGTTCGAGCTCGCGTTGCTGGGCGAGCATCAACGGTCCAATGGCGCGCTGGCGGCGGCGACGGTGCGCATGTTGCGGTTCCTGTTGCCGGTCTCGGACGAGCAGATGGCGGCGGGCTTCGCGTCCGTGCGCTGGCCGGGGCGGTTGCAGGTGCTCAAGCGCGGGGCGCAGACGGTGTTGGTGGACGGCGCACACAACCGCGACGGCGTGGCGTGCCTGAAGGCGGCGCTGGAGCGGCACTTCCCGGGGCGGCCGCCGGTGTTGGTCCTGGGCATGCTGGCCGACAAGGAATGGGAACGCATGGTCCGCGAGTTGGTGCCGATGGCGTCGCGAGTGATCGCGGTGCCGGTGTCGAGCCAAAGGACGGTTTCGTCGGCGGACCTCCGCGCGGCCTGCATGGCGAGCGGCGTGACGCGGCCGGTGCGGGCGGTGGACTCGTTGGCGGAGGGTCTGCGCGCGTGCGCGGCGGACCCCTTCGTGGTGGTGACGGGATCCTTGTACCTGGTCGGGGAGGCCCTGGAATGCCTGGGCGAGGCACGGCCGGCGACCGGGCAACGGGATCTCAACGAGTGGTCCGCCCCAAGGACGGGCGGCCCTGGAAGCCCCGCGCCGTAAGGAGCGCCCATCCCGCGAGGACGACCCCCGAGGCGACGTCGGCGGCGTAGTGATAGCGCAGGTACAACGTGGAAACGCACAGGCCTGCGGCGGGAACGGCGACCCAAGCGACCCGCCGCCATCGGCGTTGCCATGCATCAAAGCCCACGCAGTACAACGTCGTGGCCACGTGCAGGCTCGGGAACACATCCACCCCGTTGCAACCCGCCCGGACGATCCAGTCGTTGAGGCGTCCCAACATGCCGAGCGACAGCGGGGGGAGCTC
Source organism: uncultured Akkermansia sp. (assembly GCA_964430505.1). Classification (GTDB taxonomy): domain Bacteria; phylum Verrucomicrobiota; class Verrucomicrobiia; order Limisphaerales; family UBA9464; genus UBA6176. Next base: position 8,712 of record CAYSGH010000028.1, read on the forward strand.
GGTCGCAAGAAACACGAACGGGCCCGACGCGGGTGCGAGGCAGTATCCGGCATAGCCAATCGCCTGAATCCAGCAGAAGCCCGAGATGAAACGCCGCGCCCTTGGGGGCTCGTGGCACAGCCACCCGGCGAGATAGCCCACGTAGCCAACGAAGAAGGCCATGTAGCAGGCGGACAACGCCTCCGTCAGCCATGGGGCGTGCCAAGGGGACCACGCGAGGGCAGGCGTCTCGTCGAGCCATTGCCGGTCCCATGCCAGCAGGGTGGCATCGGCGCGCCCATGGACGAGGCGCGGGACGTCCACTCCGAGGCGGAAGTAGAAGACGATCATCGCGACGGGCAGGGCGGCCATCCGCCAGCGGGCGGACGTCACGGTTGCCCGGGCGTGGTCTCGGGCGACGGCGAGGGCGGCGAGGGCGAGGAGACCCCAGGCCACCCATGGGGCGGCATCGCCGGCTCCCAATCGGGAGAAAGCCCAGGCCCCAAAGCCGCCGAGGACCAGGGCGCAGGCCACCTCGTGGCTGTCGATGCGGGGCCGACGCAACGCCTCGCGGGATGCGGTGTCGGGGGCACTGGCCGTCGGGGCGTCCCTGGTTCCGGCGATGCCGGGGCACGGGTTGGGCATCGCCTCGCTTCCGGGCGGGCTTGGGGAGGGGCCGGGACCTAGACCTTGCTGATCCACTTCCGGTCCTCCCACACGGCGCGGAGGGAAATGGCATTGCGGCCGTCGAGGACATGGCTCGCCGCCTTGAGCAGGCGCCCGCGCTTCAGTGCCTGCCATGCATCGCTGGCGTTGATGGCGACGTGCTGGAGGACGGACGGGTCCCGGTAGCAATCAATCATGCAACGGGTGCAGCCGTCGCGGATGAGCTTGGAGTCGTCCCACTCGTACACGTTGCACATGGGGGACTCCCAGAAGTGGCAGCGGTAGAGGTTGAGGTGCCAGTCGAGGTAGAAGTACTTGTGTCCGCCGAGGCATCCGAAGCGTTCCTTCTCGCCGCGGACGTGCCGTTGCATGTCGTCCAGGGACTCGGTGGGGTTGACGACGGGGAAGCCGGACGTGCGCTTCATCTCCTTGATCTTCTCGAACACTCCCACGAGCTCGTCGGGGCTGAACGAAACGAGGCCTCCCTCGGAGAAGCTCATGTAGCTGCTTTGGAGCTGGGTGAGGGGGTAGCTGAAGGTGCAACTGGAGAAGCCGAGGGACTCGAGGAAGGCGGGCAGCCTGTGGTAGTCCTCGATGAGGCGACTGGCGGTGATGCTGGCGGTGGTCTGGATGCCGGCGCCACGGAAGAAGTCGTTGGCGCGTCGAATCTTGCGACAAACGTCTGGAAGACCGCGGTTCTTCTCGTGCACGGCGGCGTCGTGGGCATCGACGGACATGATCACGCTGCTGAGGCCATCATGGGCCAGCGTGCGCATGTTGTCCTCGGTCCAGAGGCCGCCATTGGTGCAGATCATGGGGCGGATACCCTGCCTCGCGGCATGGCGCACCATCCAACGAAGGTCGCGGTGCACCAGCGGCTCGCCGCCCACGAACAGCAGGTAGCCCACGTGGTTTCGACGGGCGATGTCGATGACGTCGAGCGCCTCGGCGAGGGTGACCGATCGGCGCTTCTTGGGGTCAAACTGCGACCGCGCGAAGCCGCAGAAGCCGCAGTCGGCGTTGCAAACGTTGGTGATGGCGAACTGGAGGTACGCGGGGCCGCCGTGGGCCAACACGTCCTTCAGCAGGCTCCAACCGGAGGGCGTTGGAGGCGGGACCGGTTGGGTGACGTCGCCGAGCCGGGGGTCCAAGGCATGGCCTCCCATGGGGGCGGGCGGTTGGGGGAGTGCCACGGATGAAGGCCTTGGGACGGGGAAACCCCACGCCAGGCAACGTCACGTCATGCCGGCGGGGGCGTCGGATTCGGCAACTCCGCGAACGGGTTCTGCCCGAAGTTCGAGGGGCGTTCGGCGGCGTTGGTGGGAATGCGCGCCGGGGCCCCGGACTTTGCAGCCTGTGCGGCGCGCGCCTGGTTGGGCGTGACGATGATCTGGTGGTTCTCCGCCGTCACATGGGACGAGGGAGCGTCGCCGGTCTCCTTGGGGTTCTTGGCGCGCTTGTGCTTGGGCAACGGGCTCACCATGACGTTGATGGAGCGGCCGATGAGCTTCGGCGTCATGTCCGCGTGGCCCCAAGGGGCAAGGTCTTCGAGGAACTTGTTGACGACCTGCAGGCCGATCTCGGTGTGGGCCATCTCGCGGCCGCGGAAGCGGAGGGCGATCTTGAGCTTCATGTCCTCGCAGAGGAAGCCCACCGCATGGTCCAGCTTGATGCCCAGGTCGTGCGGGTCGATGCGCGCCGACAACTGGACCTCCTTCACCATGTTGATGTGCTGGGTCTTCTTGGAGTCGCGCTCCTTCTTGGCTAGCTCGTACTTGAACTTGCCGTAGTCCACCAAGCGGCATACCGGGGGAACGGCCGTCGCGGCGATCTCCACGAGGTCCACTCCCTGGGTCCGTGCCAGGTTCAGTGCGGCCGGCAGGTCCATGATGCCGGCCTGCTGGCCGTCCTGGCCGATGACGCGCACCTCGCGTGCACGGATGCGGCCATTGACGCGGTGAAGCGGCTGCTGCGGTTGGTTGCGGGAGAACGGGCGGTTCAAAGGACCGCCTCCGGTTCAGGGTGAAGCATGCGATTGACCAAAACCATCGGTGACGACAAGTAACGTGGGCCGGTATTATGGCCCCCGCCGTGTCGTCGCAAGCCAAATCTCCGGCCATCCTCGGCCTCGCCCTTGCCTTCCACCTCGCAGGGAGGGTTATCGGCGGCCCGCCAACGCCCGCGCCGGAGGCTCCCGGCAGGGCGGCCGTCCTGCAAAGGGACTTTGACGCCGCCGTCGTCGCGTGGAGGTCGGCGGAGCCTTCCCACACCAACTCCCTGGCGATCGTCCACGATCTGTGCCGCCTTTCCTACGACCTTGCGAGCATCCAGCCCGACCATGAGCCACGAGCCCGCATCACCCAGGTGGGCATCGCGGCCGCCGAGGCCAGCCTCTTGAGCCACCCCACCTCCGCCCGCACGCACTACTACCTCGCGCTCAACCTCGGCGAGCTGGCTCGCACCAAGAACGTGGGGGCGCTTCGCCTCCTGCCGCGCATCCGCGACTCGCTGGAGGCCGCCCGAAGGCTCGACGAGTCCATCGACCATGGCGGGCCGGACCGGACGCTGGGCCTGCTGTACCTGGAGGCCCCGGGATGGCCCGCCAGCATCGGGTCCCGGGCCAAGGCGCGCGCGCACTTCCTGCGGGCGATTGCCCTCGCGCCCGAGTATCCATCCAACCACCTCTGCCTCGCGGAGGCCCTGCTGCGCTGGCGCGAGGCCGACGCCGCCGCCGCGCGTCTCGCATCGTTGGATGCGCTCTGGCCGAATGCCCAGGCGCGGTGGGCGGAGGCACGATGGGCCGCCGACTGGACGGAATGGACCCGGCGTCGCGAGGCCCTGCGGACGGCGCTGGCGGGCGGCAAGCCGTAGGCAGACGCGGCGGCTTCCCTTCCAACCGCGAAGCCTCGTACCTTCGGCCCATGAATTCCTGCGTCCCGAGCCGGCCTTGCCAGCGGCGTTGGCTGGTCGTGGGGCTCGCCTGGGCGGCCGGCGTCGCCGGAGCCCACGGCGCAAGCCCGTTGTCGCCGGCACAGTCCCTCGGGAGCCTGCGCCTGGCGGACCCGGGCCTCGTGGTGGAGGCCGTCGCGGCGGAACCGGACGTGGTCAGCCCCGTGGCCATGGCCTGGGATCACCGCGGCCGATTGTTCGTGGCGGAGATGCGCGATTATCCCTCCGCCGCAACGGGCGGGGCCGTTCGGTTGTTGGAGGATCGCGATGGCGACGGCCGGATGGATTCCAGCGTGGTGTTCGCCGAGGGACTGGCCTTTCCCAACTCCGTGCTGCCCTGGCACGACGGCGTCCTCGTGACGGCGGCCCCCGACGTGGTCTTCCTGCGCGACGCGGACGGGGATGGTCGCGCGGACGAACGCCATGTCGTGTTCACGGGTCTTGGGACGGGCAACCAGCAACTGCGAGCCAACGGTCTTGCTTGGGATCTCGAGGGCTGGGTGGTGGCCGCGAACGGGCGAAGCGACGGCTCCGTGCGGCCGGTGGAGGCGCGGGCATCCGGAGGGTGGACGCGCGTGGATGCCCCGGCGCAGCCCATTCGCGGGCGCGACCTTCGGCTCGATCCGCGCTCGGGCGCCATCCAAACCCTCGCGGGCCGCAGCCAGTTCGGGCTGGGGCTCGACGACTGGGGGAATCGCTTCCTCTCGTGGAACACCATCCCCGCGCGGCACGAGGTCTTCCCGGATGCCTTCCTGGACCGGAACCCCGCGACGGCGGGAGCCAACGTGCTCGTGGACACCCTGCCGGCCGGCGACGCGGGCGAGGTGCATCCGCTCAGCCCCGCGCCGCGCGTCTTCAACAACGAGTCCTCCAGCCACTTCAACGCCTTGTCGGGCCTGCATGTGTTCCGGGGCGACGGGCTCGGGCCGGCGTACCATGGCAACCTGTTCGTGGGCGAAAGCCTTCGGAATCTGGTCCATCGCCGCGCGATCGAGCCCCGGGACGTCACCTTCCACGCCGTGCGTCGCGACCCGCCCGGGCGTGAGTTCCTCGCGAGCACGGACCCATGGTTCCATCCGGTGGGATTCTCGACGGGCCCGGACGGCTGCCTGTACGTGGCGGACTTTTACCGGGAGTTCGTGGAGCACCCGGACTGGGTGGCCAAGGACATGCGCGGCCGCGTCGAATGGTCCCGGGGCCGCGAGCATGGCCGGATTTGGCGGGTGCGAGCGATGGGAGGCGTGCGGACGGCGGCGCGGTCGTTCGCGGGGGCCACGTTGATGGACTGCGCGCGCCGTCTCGACAGCGGCAACGCGTGGGAACGGGAGACGGCGCATCGGCTTCTCCTCGAGCAAGGGGCCGCCGCCGCTTCCCCAACCCTCGGGGAGCTGGTCCTCCGCGGCCGCCATCCGGAGTCGCGGGTGCGGGCGTTGCATGTCCTGCATCAGACGGGTGGCGTCCCGCCATCCCTGCTGGTGTCCGCGGCGTCCGATCCGCACCCCAGGGTTCGCCAACACGTCGCCCAGGTGGCCGGACTGGGTCTCGCGATTGCGCGTGCCAGCACGGATTCCGTGCGCGAGACGCCCCGGCCGTCATCCCAGCCCGTTGGGGACGTGTTGGCCCGGTTGGCCATGGACTCCGACGATCGCGTGCGGTTGGCGGCCGTGTTGTCGATGGGGTCCATGGAGGACGCGTCCCGGCGTGAGGAGATCTTGGCCCGCGTGGCCGCGGCCACGACCAACGCGTGGCTTCGGCTTGCCGCCGCAAGCAGCTCGGCGCTGGCACGCCGGGAGTGGCTGCCGCCCGCCCCAACTCCCGCCATGGTGCGGACGACGCCATCGAGGCCGCCGACCGTTGCCGCCGACCGAGCACGCGTCGTGGAGGAGTTCCGGCCCGCGCTGGAGCTGAAGGGCGATCCTCGGCGCGGTGCCGGATGGGTTCGGCAGGCCTGCCTGGCCTGTCATGTGCTCCACGGGCACGGCCAACGGGTGGGGCCGGACCTCGTGGGCGTCTCCGGCAAGGACCCGGCGGCGCTGCTGGTGGAGATCCTGGATCCGAGCCGCGTGGTGACGCCGGACCACGTGGCCCATGAATTGCGCATGAAGGATGGGAGGTCGTGGACGGGCCTGGTGGCTTCGGAGACGTCCACGCGCATCACCCTGCGCTTCCCAGGTGCGCCGGACATGTCCGTGGCCAAGGCGGACGTCGCCGAGCTTCGTTCGACGGGCCGGTCCTTGATGCCCGACGGCTTGGAGGACGGTTGGACGCGCGAGGACGTGGCGGGATTGGTGGCGTACCTGCGGGCCCCGGACCCGGCCCTGTTGCAGGAGCAGCGCCCCAGGCCGTAGCAAGGCCGACCCCGTTGGGCAGGCAAGGAGCCTGGGAGGCGACGCCCCCGAGCGCTGCGGCCCGCACCGGCCCTGTCCACCCGAGGTTCCCATCGAAGGGCGACGGAGGCATGGGGCCGGGAGGTGGGAGGGATTGGGGAACTGGGGCCGTCTAGCCTCGTGGCTCGACTCGCCGGGCCTTCCGGGTAGGCTACGACCACATGGCAACGGAATCCTCGGCGGCAAGCCCGGAGACGGCGCGGCGGATCAACCTGCGTCGGCCCGACGTGATGGAGGCGGTGGGAGCGCAGGTGGTGGCGCATTATCGGAGCGAGGTGGTGGAGCGCCTGCGGGCGCGGGGAGGGACCGTGTCCTTTGGAGGATTGACCATCCACCTCGCGAAGGAGTTCGGGTTTTGCTACGGGGTGGAGCGCGCGATTGACCTGGCGTATGCGGCGCGCCGCGTGTTCCCGGAGCCCAAGCGAATCTTCCTGTTGGGCGAGATCATCCACAACCCGGAGGTGAACGACCAAATCCGCAACCTCGGCATCGTCTCGGTGTCGCCCAAGCCGGACGACGCCGAACTGGAGGCGTTGAACCTGGGCGCGGACGACGTCGTCATCATCCCGGCATTCGGGACCGAGGTGGGCACGCGTCGGCGCATCGAGGCGCGCGGTTGCGTGACGGTGGACACGACGTGCGGCGACGTGATGAGCGTGTGGAAGCGCGTGCGGGGCTACAGCAAGGACGGGGTGACGAGCATCATCCACGGCAAGGCGAAGCACGAGGAGACCAAGGCGACGACGTCCCAGGCCACGGCGTACGGCTCCGGCCATTACCTGGTGGTGTTCACGCTGGAGGAGGCCGACGCCGTGTGCCGCTACATCGAGCACGGCGGCGACCGGGCCGCCTTTCTCGAACGATTCAAGGGGGCGTACTCGGCTGGATTCGACCCGGACGTCCACCTGGTTTCGGTGGGCGTGGCCAACCAGACCACGATGCTGCGGGGCGAGACCGAGGAGGTGCAGCGCCGCATCCGGGCCGCGATGGAGCGCCGGTATGGCGTGGGCTCGATTGCGGAGCACTTCCGCGTGTTCGACACGATCTGCGGCGCCACGCAGGACCGGCAGGACGCTCTCAGCAAGCTCCTGCAGCAGCCCATGGACCTGTTGATCGTGGTGGGCGGCTACAATTCCTCGAACACGTCCCACCTGGCCGAGATGGGCGAGAAGGTCTTGCCTACTTACTTCATCAAGAACGCGGCGAAGATGGGCTCCGCGCGCAAGATCCGGCACTGGAACCAGCACATCTCGCAGGAGGTGGAGACGCCGGATTGGCTGCCCTTGGGCCGCCCGATCACGGTGGGCATCACGGCGGGCGCCTCCTGCCCCAACAACCTGATCGAGGACACCATCCGGAAGCTCGTCGAGCTCCGGGGGCTGTCGCTCGCGGCCTTCATGGCGGCGGCGTGAGGGCGAGGGGACCGGGGAGCGAGGGGCGAGGAGTGGGTGAGCTGGACTGCCGGGGGTGCGGGCAGGGAGGCTTTCAGGATGATCACCAAAGGGGCGGAGCAAGGGTTGCTGGCGACGGCGTCGCGTCGCGGGTTTCTGGGGCGGGTTTTCGGGATGGGATTGGCGGGGCTTGGACTCGGCGCGGCGGGCGTTGGGTGCGCCGCATGGGGGGCGTCGCGCCGACCATTGCGGGTCCTGGTTTGGGACGAGCGCCAGCCGGCGCAGAAGCAGGCGTATCGCGAGGGCCTTGGGGTGCGCGTCGCCCGGCACCTGCGCGGGTGCAAGGGCGTGGAGGTGACGGAGGCCTTGCTGGACGACCCGGGGCAGGGCCTTGCCTCGTTGGACTCGATGGATGTCGTGGTGTGGTGGGGGCACGTGCGGCATGCCGAGATTGAGACGGCAACGGCGTTGCGCGTGGTGGAGCGGATCCGGGCGGGGAAGCTTGGACTCGTGGCGTTGCACTCGGCGCATTGGTCGCGGCCTTTCGTGGAGGCGATGGCGGCCGTGGCGCGCGACCGCGCGCTCGCGGCGCTGACGCCGGGAGAACGCGCCCGAGCGGTGGTGACGGAGTCGGAGCTGTTGCCCCGGCCGTTCATGGCTCCGTCCTACCAGGAGCGCCGGTCGCCGTCGGTCTTGTACAAGCGCCCGCCGACGGGTCCGGTGGAGGTGCGGCTGGTCCGGCCCAACTGCTGCTTCCCGGCGTATCGCGGCGACGGCAAGCCCAGCGAGGTCTGGGTGAAGCTGCCGCGGCATCCGATCGCGCGGGGCCTGCCCTCGACGTTCACGATCCCGCAGACGGAGCTGTACGACGAGCCGTTCCACGTGCCGGACCCGGACGAGGTCGTGCTGGAGGAGCACTGGGCGGCGGGCGAGTGGTTCCGGAGCGGCGCGGCGTGGCGGCTTGGGGCGGGGCGTGTGTTCTACTTCCGTCCCGGGCACGAGACATACCCGGTGTTTGAGAACGCGTGGGCGTTGACGGTGGTTGAGAACGCCGTGCGCTGGGCCGGGCACCGGGCGTAGGCCGGCTCTCCCCTGGGCCTAGAACCTCGGCAACACGTTGGTGATGCCACCGTACACGGGCATCGAGTCGGGGCCGATGCGGCGCGAGAGGCGCCGGAGGTCGCGTTCGAGATGGCGGCGCTGGGCGGCATGGGCGGGGTCCTGCCAGAGGTTGCGTTGCTCGTGGGGGTCCGTGGCCAGGTGGTACAACTCGCCCGTGAAACGGTCGGGCGAGCCATCGCCGTGGGGGTAGCGGATGAGCTTCCACTCGGCGGTGCGGATGCCGCGGACGTTGGGGGTGTAGGGAAACTGGGGCTCGTAGTTGTACTCATAGAGGAAGGCGTCGCGCCACCGAGGCTTGCGGCCCTGGGCGAGGGGAACCCAGGAGCGGCCCTCGATGCCGGGCAGCGGCCGGGCGCCGGCGATCTCCACGATGCTCGGGGCCAGGTCGAGGCTCAGCACCACGTTGCTGACGACGAGGCCCGGGCGGGCGATGGCCGGATGGCGGACAAGGAGGGGGATGCGGATGCTTTCCTCGTACATGGTTCGCTTGTCCACGCGTCCGTGCTCGCCGAGCACGAAGCCGTTGTCGCTGGTGAAGATGACGACCGTGCGGTCGAGCTGGCCCGAGCCCTCGAGGGCCGAGAGGAGTCGACCGATGCTCTCGTCCACGGAGAGCAAGGTGGCGAGGTAGGCGCGCACGAAGCGGTCGTAGGACTTCTGCCCGTAGAGCGGCCCTTCGAGCCCGTGCCACGTGGGCAGGCTCTCGCGCAGCCACGAGGGCTTGCCGGGGCCGGAGTGGTCGTCGGCATTGGGCGGGCGCGCGATGGGGATGGCGTCGAGGGCGTGCTCAAAGCGCGGCTCCGGCTGGATGGGGCCGCCATGGGGCGCCTTGTGCCCGAGCACAAGGAGGAAGGGCTTGGAACGGGGCCGCGCCAGCCATTCGAGGGCGTGCTCGGTGACGGCCGTGGTGTAGTAGCCGGGCACCTTGCGGCGGACGCCGTCGTCGTTGAACTCGTTGTCGAAGTAGTTGCCCTGGCCGCGGTGGCTGAACCAGTGGTCGAAGCCGGGCCGTCTGTCGTCGTTGTCCTCGCCCATGTGCCACTTGCCCACGTAGGCGGTCTCGTACCCGGCGTCGTGGAGCCGCGTGGGGTAGCCGGGCAGGGCGTTGGGATACTCGGTGAAGTTGTTGCGCACGCCATGCTGGCGGGCGTAGCGGCCGCTGAGCAACGACGCGCGGCTGGGCGAGCAGAGCGAGGTGGTGACGAAGACGTTGGCAAAGCGCACGCCCTCGCGTGCCAGGCGGTCCATGTTGGGGGTTTGGACAACCCGGTTCCCGGCGCATCCCATGGCGTCCCACCGTTGGTCGTCGGTCAGGATGACGAGGATGTTGGGCCGGTCCGGGGCTGCGGCCAGCAACCCCAACCCCCATGCCAGGGCGAGCATCGTGAAAGACTGCATGAACCGTTGAAACCACGAACCCGTTGGCATGGCGCAAGCCAACCATGGCGGGACGCCCGCCGCGAGGGCGAAGCGAGGAGCGGGAACCGAGGAGCGCGGAGCGGGGAGCGGGCAGGGGCGACGCCCCGTTATCCGGGAATTTGCGGAAGGTGCGGAAGCGAAACCCTCATGGCTTGGCCGGGGCGCGGCCCGTTCCGACCTGGAGGACGTGGATGCGGCGGGCTTCCAGCGGGCCGAACTCCTCGGGCGGTCGGCGGGGCCAGCGGACGACGACGCGGTCGGCGCGCGTGGCGTTGCCGAGCCCGAAGTGGAGTCGTGGGTCGTTGCTGGAGCAGTAGCCCTCGTTGGGCTGGGCCTGGCGCCATTGGACGGAGCTTCCCGAGTGCAGCGAGACCACGGCGTTGCGAACCTCGCGCCCCTGGGCGTCCACGAGGCGCAGCTGGATCCATCCGCCCATCGTGCCGGCGACGTTGCGGAGGACGCGCACGGGGCCGTTGCGCTGGATGACGACCAGGTCGATGGCACCGTCGTTGTCCAGGTCGCCGGCCGCGAGGCCGCGGGCGACGCCCGGGACGTGGGCGGCCTCGCCGGCATTGGGCACGAGCTGGAACCGGCCGGGGCCCGTCCCGCGGTGCAGCGTGCTGGCCTCGGCGTAGGGATCGTTGGGATCGGGTTGGTCCGCGCCGAGCCGCACGCGGCCGTTGGCGACGTAGAGGTCGGGCAGCGCGTCGTGGTTGAAGTCCGCGAAGGCGAGGCCGAACCCGGTGTAGGGGCTGGAGCCCGCCATGGGGCCGTCGGGCGTGACGGCATCGAGGAAGTTGCCGCCCTGGTTCACGAAGAGGCCGTTGCCCTCGCCGACGAGGTGGGTGACGAAGAGGTCGAGGGCTCCACGCTGCTGGATGTCGAAGGCCACGACGCCCATGCCGGCGCGGGGGACGCCCAGGGCGTTGAGGGCGCAGCCCCGGAGCGGGGCGTCGTCGAGGAACCGACCGTCGCCTTGGTTGAGCCAGAGTTGGTTGGGCATGGCATCGTTGGCGACGTAGAGGTCCACGTGGCCGTTGCCGTCGAAGTCGCCGGTGGCCACGCCGAAGCCATTGCCGTAGGCGCGGTCGAGGCCCGATCGAGCCGTGACATCCTCGAAGGTGCCGTCGCCGCGGTTGCGCAAGAGGACGGTAGGCGCGGGCGCGCGGTAGTTGACGGGCGAGCAGTAGTCGCGACGGCCGCCGTGCGAGAAGCACTCCATCTCGATGGAGGGGGACCATCGGATGTAGTTGACGACGAAGAGGTCGAGGTGGCCGTCGGCGTCGTAGTCCACGAAGGCGGCGCTGGTGCTCCAGGAGCGGACGGCCACGCCGGCCTTGCGGGTGACATCCTCGAAGGTGCCGTCGCGGCGGTTTCGGAACAGCCGGTTGGACCCCAGTTGCGTCACGTAGAGATCCGGCCATGCGTCGCCATCGAAGTCGCCCACGGCGCAGCCCATGCCGAATCCATCCGGCACGGCGATGCCGGCCTTGCGGGTGACATCCTCGAAGCGCGCGTTGCCGAGGTTCCTGAACAGCCGATGGCCAGGCGCCTTGGGCAAGGCCGGATCCACGGACCCGCCATCGACGCAGAACACGTCGAGCAGGCCGTCCTGGTCGAAGTCGATCAACCCGACGCCGCCGGTCTCCATCTCGGGCATCAGGAACTTGCCGGTGGATCCGGCGGAATGAACGAAGTCGAGGCCGGAACCCGGGGGAATGCGCTCAAACCACGGTGCTGCGGGCGGGGAGGCGGCGGTGGTTGCCGAGGGGGCAGGAGGTGGGGCCTTGACGGGCTGGGGTGCATCGGGACGGCACGAGACAAGGAGGAGAGCCGCGATCGGCAGGAAAAGCGGGGCAGGGGAGCCGGACTTGAGCCACGTGCTGGATGCGTCGGGCCTCATGGGCGAGCGAGGGCTTGCTGCAAGTCGCGGGCCTCGGGGGAGGAGGGGGCTACGAGACGGAGGCCATCGAGGGTCGATCGTGCCGCGGCCATGTCGCCAAGGGCTTGCTGGAGGAGCCCGAGCTGGAGGTATGCGGAGGGCAGGGCGGGGTTGAGTTGGATGGCCTTGGAGAGGAGTTCAGCGGCGGCCGACGCGTCCGAGAGGTTTCGCCAGAGGACGGAGGCGAGCTCGACGTGGATGTCGGCGTTGGCGGGATCGGCTTCGAGGGCGCGACGGAGGGCCTGAGCCGCCTCGGGGTCGCGCTCGAGGGCAAGGAGGGCATTGGCGACGGCAAGGTGGGCCTGGGCGGTCCGGGGCGAGTCGGCGGCGGCGCGTTGGGCCTCGATGAGGGCATCCTGGGCGCGGCCGAGGAGGACGAGCGCATGGGAACGAGTGATGCGAGGCGCGACGGCCTTGGGATCCTTGGCGAGGGCTGCGTCCAGGAGGGGAAGGCCCCGGTGGGGTTGGCCTGCGCGATTGAGGGCGACGGCGATCTGGTTCAAAAGGCCAGGGTGATTGGGGTGGAACTTGGAGGCCCCTTCGAGCAGCTGCACGGCCAGGTCGGGTCGGCCCATGCGGCCCAGCTCGTCGGCCTGGGCGAGTTGGTCCGGCAGGAGCTTCATGTGCTCGGGCGCGCGCTCGGACCACGGGTCTGGCATCGGATGGCGGGTGGTGGCGGCCCCGAGGGCGAGGGCCACTCGGGCCTCGTTGGTGCGACCCACGGCGCGGAGGGCCTGGCCGAGGAGGAATTGGGCCGGGCGGGCGGAGGGATCGATGGCCAGGGCTCGCTCCAGGAACGGGAGGGCGAGCGCGGGCTTGCCGTTGCGAATCTGGACCTCGCCCAGCCCGGCATGGCCGCGCCATTCGTTGGGGGCAAGCTGGACGAGCCGGGCGAATGCCCCCTGGGCGTTGGTGAGGTTCCCAACGCGAAGGGATGCCTCCGCCACCCGATACCAAGCAGGCGCGAAGGCGGGGAAGTCACGGGCCAGGGACTCGAACTCGGCCAGGGCGGCGGGGTCGTCTGGCTTTTCCTGGAGGGCGATGGCCGCGTGGAGGCGTGCGAGGGGCTCGTTGGGGGCGATGCGGACGACGTCGAGGAAGGCTTGGCGGGCCTCGGTCCAGAGGCCATTGGCGCTGAAGGCGAGGGCGAGGGTCGCGCGGCGGGCGGCGTCGCGGGGAGAGTCGGCGACGAGGGCGGACAGCCGTTGCAGATGATCCCGGAGCTGGGGATCGAGGGATTCGGGCTGGGCAGGGGCGACGATGGGCAGGAGAGGCGGGCGCCGCACGAGATGGAGGGCGACGGCGGCGAGGACGGCAAGCAGCAGGATGCCGAGCAACGCCACGGTCCGGCGGGGCACGGGCGTTCGGCGGGCGTCGTCTTGTGGGGAGAGGCCGTGGGAAGAGGCCATGAAGCGGGCGACGGGAAGTCCACGAAGCAAAAGGTGGCCCGCGGGTTGCGCGGACCACCTTGCGATGCGCCGTGGGGCGAGGGCTAGCGGGTCGCGCCGGACACCTTCACGGAGCTTCGGTCCTGCATCCAGGCGACATCCTGGTTGTTGGGGGACGGCTGGCCGAGGGAGAGGGGTTGGCCGAACCTGAGCACCGGGGTGGTGCGGGCGTCCGTCCATTTGCGGATTTCGGAGTGACCGTCCACGAAGGAGAAGCCGCAGGCTCGATTATGGTAGCTGGCGGGGAAGTCCACGATGGTGTACGCCGAGGGCCGGATGGGGTCGTAGCCATCCATGTTCACGGCGAACCACCCGTCATTGATGCTGTCCTCGCGCTCGTCCACGAACACCCACGTCTGGGACGTCTTCTGGATGTCCGAGAGCTTCTTGAACTGCAGGTAGCCTGCGGTGAACGGCCCGCCCCGCTCGCCGAGGTAGCCGTTCATCGACACCGAGCGGACGCGGGGCAGACCGGTCCTGCCCCGGTTGAGGCTTCGGTCGGCCGGGCACTTGTAGATGCCGTGGGTGCCGGAGTACTTCCCGAGCTGCGACGCCATCAGGTAGATGCGGTTCGTGTTGTCCTGACGGAAGGCGGTGTTGTCGAGCCAGCCCACGCACCACGTCCTGTTGGTTTCGGCATAGCCCGTCTGGCCGTCCAGGTTGCCGGGGAGCACGTCGTTGTTGTCGCCGCAGAACAAGGTGTAGGCGAGCGCGAGCTGCTTGCCATTGCTCATGCAAAGGATGCCTTGGGCCTTGGTCTTGGCCTTGCCCAAGGCGGGCAGGAGCATGCCGGCGAGGATCGCGATGATCGCGATGACCACAAGCAGCTCGATGAGGGTGAAGGCGCGGCGTCCATGGGCCGCGTGCCGGGGAACGGGGTGATGCATGGTGTGAGACATGGTGTTGATAGGATGAAGGAAATCGTCGCGTGGCGTCCGGGGCGTGCCTCAGGGCGGAGGCGGGCTGTCGGACATGGTGTTGGGGATTGCAACGTCGCCCTCCTTGGAAGGCTGGATGGCACGCAGGGCGTTCATCGCGGCCGTGACCACGTTGCGGTCGTTGTCCTGGAGCAGCGCCGAAAGATCCGCCACGGCGGCCTTGGCGGCCGGCCCCATCTGCCCGAGGGCATAGGCGGCAAGCCGCCGGATGACCGGATCCTCGTCCTTGAGGAGCGGGATGACCTGCGGAGCGGCCGCAGCCGCGTTGGGCCCGCCCGCCGCGAGTTCGGCGAGCGCATTCGCCTTGGCGTCCCCGTTGCCCTTCAAAGCGGCCACCTGGGCCGTGACATCGACCTTCTTGGGCGGGGGATTGCCCTCCTCGCCGCATCCCGTGAAGAGCAGGGATGCAGCAACTGCCAAGGCGAGGACGGGCAGCCGACACACGGCAAGGACATTGCGATCTAGGGCAGGTGGCACGCCCAAATGCCGCATCGACGCAGCTCAGCGGTCAACCAAAAACACGGCGACGCGTGCCCCGCTGGGCGATTTGTGGCGGGAGGCGCTGGCCGCCAGCCGCGCGATTGAGGGGCGAGTCAGGCGCCTCCCCTCCGCGCCTCATGGGGTGTTCTGGCATCCCGCAAGGTAGTGCCCGTGAGCAACGATGCCTCGCAAGCCGCTCCTCGCCGATCCTCTCCGTGCTGCCGACATGCGCCAGCATCGGCGTTTCACCAGCCCCTCCATGGTGTCCGGCCACGTTCCCGGCGAGTCCGCACTCTGCATGGGTTGGCAAGCCTCCGGGCATCGCGTTGCGTGCCGGACGCAGGTGCGACCGCGGGCTCACGCCACATTCCGCCTTGCGCCGGAACGGCCCATCACAGCGCGGATGGGGCAGCACGTCGGGGAAACCTCAAGGCTCGCGTCGGGGGCTGGGAGCTGGCAGGATTGACCCATGAGGATTCCCCCGCATTGGCTATGGATGGGCATCGTGTGCGCATGGGCGTCGTTGTTGCAGGCCCAGAGCCCTCTCTTGCTGAAGGCGCGCGACCGGATCCGATGGGGTGCTGGGAACACGAACTGGGCCGTGCGCGAGGCGCCCAAGTCCTGGAATGCCGCGCGCACGGCGGTGGTCGTGTGCGACATGTGGGACAAGCATCATTGTCCGGACGCGACCGAGCGGGTGGGAGAGATGGCCCCGCGCATGAACGAACTGATCGGCGCGCTGCGGGCCAAGGGATGCCTCGTGATCCATTGCCCGAGCGACACGATGGACTTCTACAAGGACCACCCGGGGCGAGCGCTGGCACGGTCGGCGCCCAAGGTGGACACGAGGGTTCCACTGGAGGGTTGGTGCTCGTTGAAGCCGGAGGTGGAGGGGGCGTTGCCGATCGACGACTCGGACGGCGGCTGCGACGGCTGCCCGGATTGCCCGTCGTTCAAGGCCTGGACGCGGCAGCATCCGGCCATCGAGATCCGGGACGGCGACGCCATCACGGACTCGGCGGAGGCCTACTACCTGATGCGGCAACGCGGGATCACGAACGTCCTGGTGATGGGGGTCCACATCAACATGTGCGTCCTGGGGCGGCCGTTCTCGATCCGGCAGATGGTGCGACAAGGGCAGAACGTGATGCTGGTGCGCGACATGACCGACTCGATGTACAACCACCGCAAGGCCCCGTACGTGTCGCACTTCCGCGGCACGTCGCTCGTGGTGGAGCACATCGAGAAGTTCTGGTGCCCAAGCACGACGAGCGCGGACGTCCTCGGGGGCGAGCCGTTCCGGTTCCGGGGCGAGCGAACGCGGCGGGTCGCGCTGGTCTTGGGGGAGAACGAGTACCGCACGTGGGAGACGTTGCCGGCATTTGCGCGCGAGCACCTGGGCCTGCGCGGCTTTGAGATCGACGAGGTTCGCGCGTCGGAAAAAGAGGGGGACGGCAACTTCGAGAACTGGGAGGCATTGCGCGCCGCAGACCTGGTGGTGATGAGCGTGCGACGTCGGCCCACGCCTCCCGGCATGATGGCGTTGCTGCGCGCCCACGTGGCGGCGGGCAAGCCCTTGGTGGCCATCCGCACCTCCAGCCATGCCTTCCAGCCCGGCGGCAACGTCCCGGCGGAGCAGTCCTGGCCGTCGTTCGACGAGGACATCCTTGGCGCGAAGTACCAGGGCCACTACGGCAAGGGGCCCGGGCGACGGACGGTGGTGCGACAGGTCACGGAGACGGCCAGCCATCCCGTGCTCACCGGGGTCGATGCCAAGGGCGTGTTCGAGTCGCACTTGTACCGAAGCCGGAGCCCGTATCGGACGGTGACGCCCTTGCTGGTGGGGCGCACGGAGGACGGGATGTCGGAGCCGGAGCCGGTGGCCTGGGTCAACACGCGCGACAACCGCCGCGTGTTCTACACGTCGCTGGGGAGCCCGGAGGACTTCGCGAAGCCCATGTTCCGGCGATTGCTGCTCAACGGGATCCTATGGGCGATGGACGAATTCATCCCGCCCGCGCCCAAGGTGAACGCCGTCGCGCCCACGTCGGCTCCGGGTGCATCGGCCACGCCATCCACCCCGGCGGCGTCCCCATCCGCCTCGGCGGCTCCGGCCACGGTCGCCACGGCCGCCTCATCGAAGCCCGCGCCGGGCCCCGCCGGGCCCTTGAAGCCATCGGAGGCGGCCGGGCGCTTCGAGGTGGCTCCCGGGCTGGCGTGGGACCTCGTGTTGGCCGAGCCCGACATTGCCCAACCGGTGTTCGCCACGTTTGACGAGATCGGCCGGCTCTGGGTGGTGGAGTATCGTCAGTACCCGCATCCGGCCGGGCTCAAGATGGTGTCGCGCGACAACTTCTGGCGTGCGGTGTACGACCGCGTGCCGCCGCCGCCCCCGAATCACTTCAAGGGCTTGGATCGCATCAGCGTGCACGAGGACCGGGACGGGGACGGCGTGATGGAGTCGCACAAGGTCTTCGTCGAAGGGTTGAACATCGCGACGAGCGTGGCGTTTGGGCGAGGCGGCGTGTGGGTGCTGAACCCGCCGTACCTGTTGTTCTATGCGGACCGCAATGCGGACGACGTGCCAGATGGCGACCCGGAGGTTCGATTGTCGGGATTTGGGCTCGAGGACACCCATTCGGTGGCCAACTCGCTGCGCTGGGGTCCGGACGGATGGTTGTACGGATGCCAGGGCTCGACGGTGACGGGGAACATACGGGTGCACGGTGCGGACGGGCGGCCGCTGGCGTCGAAGCCGGTGTATTCGCAGGGGCAGAACATCTGGCGCTATCACCCGGAGCGGCGCGTGTACGAGGTGTTCAGCGAAGGCGGCGGCAACGCGTTCGGGCTGGAGATCGACTCGGCCGGGCGGGTGTTCTCGGGCCACAACGGCGGCAACACGCGCGGCTTCCACTACATGCAGGGGGCGTACCTGCAGAAGGGCTTCGACAAGCACGGGCCGTTGTCGAACCCCCATGCCTACGGGTATTTCCCGGCGATGGCGCACCCGGACGTGGACCGGTTCACGCACACGTTCGTGATCGAGGACTCGGGCGGGCTGGGCGCGGGATTCGCGGGGCGGTTGTTTGGGGTGGAGCCGTTGCAGGGGCGCATCGTGATGTCCGAGGTGACGCGCGAGGGCTCGACGTTTCGCACGCGCGACGTGGGGCATGCGGTGCGGTCGTCGGACCCGTGGTTCCGGCCGGTGGACATCAAGCTGGGGCCGGATGGGGCGTTGTACGTGTGCGACTGGTACGACCGCCAGGTGAACCATTATCGCAACCACGAGGGGCAGGTGGACCCGTCGAACGGGCGCATCTACCGGCTGCGGGCGACGGAGGCGCGTCCCGGGCGGATGCCGTCGTTGCGGGGCGCGTCGACCGGCACGTTGGTGGCGACGTTGGGGCACACGAACCGTTTCCTGCGGCAGACGGCGCTTCGGCTGTTGGCGGACCGTCACGACGCGGTTGCGGTGAAGGCGTTGGAGGAGCGGATTGAGGGGCCTGCGCTGGCGGGGCCGGACGTGCGGTTGGAGGCGTTGTGGACACTGTGGCAGTTGGGGGCGCTCAACGAGGCCCGAGCCCTCCGCTGGCTGGGGCACGGGGACCCGCAGGTCCGGGCATGGGTGGTGCGCTGGGTGGGCGACGCGCCCCAGGCAGGGGCCGGCTTGTCAGCGCGCCTGGCAACGATGGCGTTGTCGGAGCCCGACGTGGAGGTGCGGGCGCAGCTGGCGTGTTCGGCACGGCGGTTGCCCCCGGCGGTGGGGTTGCCGGTGGTGCGTGGGTTGCTCATGAACGACGCGGATGCCAGGGATCCGCGCCAGCCGCTGCTCCTGTGGTGGGCGGTGGAGGGATGGTGCGCGTCGGACCGCGAGGCGGTGCTGGGCGTGATGTCGGACCGCGAGCTCTGGCGCGCCCCGTTGGTGCAGGGGCACCTGTTGGGGCGCCTGGCCCGGCGTTGGGCGGCCACGGGCACGTCGGAGGATTCGGCGGCGTTGGCCCGGTTGTTCCGGCAGGCCCCGGACGCGGCGGCGGCGGCGTTGTTGATGAAGGGCATGGAGGAGGCGACGCGCGGCCGATCGTTGCCGGCGCTGCCCGAATCGTTGGTGGCGGCGATGGAGGCCTCGGGCGCGGAATCCTTGCTGGTGGGGCTGCGACGGGGAAAGCCGGAGGCGTTGGACCGGGCGCTGGCCATGGTGGCCGACGAGAAGCTGGACGCGGGCACACGGGTGCAACTGGTGCAGGTGCTGGGCGAGACGCGGGCGGTTCGGGCGGTGCCGACGCTGCTGGCGCTGGCGCGGGACGGGAAGAACCCGGAAGTCCGGAGCGCGGCCGTGGGCGCGTTGCAGGCGCACGAGGACCCGGCGATTGCGACGGAGTTGGTGGCGATGATGGCGTCGTTGCCAACGGGCGCGAAGGCGGCGGCTTGGTCGGCGCTGGGGTCGCGTCCGTCGTGGGCCTTGGTGTTGCTGCGCGCGGTCAAGTCCGGCTCCGTCCCGGCGGCGGCGGTTCCCATGGAGGTCGCGCGGCGGCTGAGGGGGATGAAGGGCGACGAGGTGGCGCGGTGGACGAGCGAGATTTGGCCGACGCTGAGGCAGGCCACGACGTCGGAGATGGAGCGCGAGATCGGGCGGTTGGTGGAGGTGGTGGGCGCGACCACGGGGAACCCGTACCCAGGCAAGAAGCTGTTCACGGAGACCTGCGGCGGCTGCCACCGGTTGTTTGGCAAGGGAGGCGAGGTGGGACCGGACCTGACGACGTACCAGCGGACGGACCTTGGGAACCTGGTGTTGAGCATCGTGAACCCGGGTGCGGAGATCCGGGAGGGATATGAGTCCTTCGTGGCGGAGACGAAGGATGGGCGGAGCCTGGCGGGATTCGTGTTGGAGAAGGACGCTCAGCGCGTGGTGCTGCGGACGACGGACGGCCGGGCGGTGGCATTGGGCGTGTCGGAAGTGGCGGCGATGGAGCCCCTGGGCGGGAGCCTGATGCCGGAGGGGTTGCTGGCGGCGCTGACGGACCAGCAGGTGCGGGACTTGTTCGCGTACCTGCGTTCCACGCAACCCTTGAACGACTGAGCGCCATGGTGCGATGGATCGAGGCGAAGCGGGATGGGCAACGGCTGCCCGACGAGGCGCTGCGGGCGTTCGTGGAGGGCGTGACGTCGGAGGATCCGAGGCGGCGCCTGCAGGACGGGCCCGTGGCGGCCTTGCTGATGGCGATCTTGTTCCGCGGGCTCGACGACGGGGAGCGGCGTTGCCTGACCTTGGCGATGCGGGACTCGGGGGAGACGCTGGTGTTTCCGCCCGACCCTGCGAGGCCGGTGGTGGACAAGCATTCGACGGGCGGGATTGGGGACAAGGTTTCGTTGCCCTTGGCGCCGTTGCTGGCGTGCCTGGGATTTCGCGTGCCCATGATCTCGGGCCGGGGCCTGGGCATCACGGGGGGCACCCTGGACAAGATGGAGTCGATTCCCGGGCTCACGACGCAGCTTTCGCGCGACCGGATCATCGAGCAGGTGCAACGACTCGGCGTGGCGATGGCCGGGCAAACGGAGCGCATGGTGCCGGCCGACCGCCGCCTGTACGCCCTGCGCGACGTGACGGGGACCGTGCCCAGCATGGACCTGATCGTGGCGTCGATCCTGTCGAAGAAGCTGGCGGAGGGATTGGAGGCCCTGGTGCTGGACGTGAAGCACGGCTCGGGGGCGTTCATGCAGGACGAGGCCTCGGCGAGGCGGCTGGCGCGGCTCCTGGTGGAACTGGCGCGTTCATGCGGGGTCCGGACGCGCGCCTTGCTCACGGACATGAACGCGCCGCTGGGGCGGAGCGCGGGCAACTGGCTGGAGGTGAAGGAGTCCGTGGCGTGCCTGTCGGGCGGGGGGCCTCCGGACGTTCGGGACATCGTGGTCGAATGCGCGGCGCAACTGCTGGCGGAGACGGGGAAGGAGCCGGACGAGTCCGCAGCGCGGGACCGGGCGCTGGCGGAGCTGGAGTCAGGTCGGCCGCTGGTTCGATGGAACCAGATGCTGGAGGCGCAGGGGGCGGACGTGGCGCGCATGGCGGAATGCTTGTGTGAGGATGCATTGGCTCCTTGCGTGGGTGAGGTCCGCGCGCGTCGGCCGGGCTGGGTGGCCCGTTGTGATGCACGCCGGGTGGGCGAGGCCGTGCGGGAGCTGGGAGGCGGGCGCATCGTGCCCGGGGCGGCGGTGGATCCCCGCGTGGGCGTGGACCGCATGGCGAAGCCCGGGGAACACCTCGACCAGGGCGACCTGGTCTGTCGCGTCCACGCGGCGGACCACGCCGCGTTGCGCCGAGGCATGGAGCGCATGGAGGAGGCCGTGGAATGGGCGGAGGCGCCACCGGTTGCCGTCCGGCTCATTCAATGGATGGAATGACGCGACGCTTGTTGGGCTTGGCGCGGGCTGTGTTGTGCCTGACATGAAAATGCCCGGGCAATCCTGTTGCCCGGGCCCGTATTTGGAGGGGCGATGCGCCCTCTCAAAAGGTCAGCGCTGGACAAACCGTGGCGGGTGTAACTCCTCGGCCGTGGCCGTGGTGACCCTCAGGGGCCAGAGCGCACCGAGCAGCGCCTGCACCGTGGCGGGCTCCATCCCGTGCCGGGCGATGAAGCGTTCCTTGAAGGTGGCTTCGATGGCCACCAAGGCGTCGGATCGCTCGTCGGCGATGCGCGCCGCCTCGTCGAGCAGCTCCGGCGCCTGATCCACGCCCTCGGGCACCTTGCGCAGGTCCTCCCACGTTGAAGAGAGGAACTCACCGAACTGGGTCCGGAGCGAACACAGTCGGAAGGCGTCGGCAAGGAGGGTGGAGCCCAGGTCACTTGGAACGCCAGCCCGCGTGAAGGCGTCGGCGACCGCCTTGAGCTCGGGATTAGCCAGGGCGCGCCGGTAGTGAGCATCCAACGAACCCGCCGTGGACGTGGGATACTCGGCGAGGATGCTCATCAGGGCCTCCTTGGGGAGGCTCGTGCGTTGCATCGCGACTTGGACGAGGGCCTCGTCGTCGAGGCCGGGGTTGTCGTGGATCACGTCGCTCACGGTCATGATCCCCTCCAATTGCTGGAACATGATTTGGGTCAGGGGACCGCCGACGGTCTGGGCCTGCAAGGATGGCAGGCTTTGGCCTGCTATGCCGGGCTGCGGTAACAGCGGGGCTGGGGCTGCCGCCTTGGCGATCAAACGGGACGCTTGGGACGCCGGGGACGACGACGGGACGGCGGCGGCGGTGTTGGTGCCGGACGCCTGGATGGCGGCGGTTGAGGTGGGCTTGCGCCCGCTGGAACGGGCCTTCAAGACCACCAGCATAACAAGCGCGACCACGATGGTCGCAGTCCAGAAGGCCTTCATTCTTGGGATGGGTTGAGTTGGATGACTTGGACGGGGTCGTTCATTGCGTCGGCGTAGCGCGCCGGATTGGGAGCCGAGGGAGCGGGGCGTGCGCCATCGCTGACGCCCACCAGGATCTCCGGCATCCCGTACACGTAGTTGCCGGAACGATCGAAGGTGAAATACGTGGCACCGCCGGTGCGCACGGAAATCAGGCGTCGCTCCTGGGTGTCCTCGTCCGCCACCGGCGTGCAGCCGGAGGGCAGGGGAGTCCGGGAGACGACGACGGTGCACGGCCATGGCCCCAGGCCATCGGAGAAGAGCCCCACCTTTTCGAGGACCGTCGAGCGGGCCGACATGGTGAAGCGGGCGCGGCGGGCCTCCCATGAGGCGCGCGGACCCACCCTGCGGATGCAAGTCATCTCACGCGTCTCGAGGGTGGTGATGGGGAACGGCGAGTAGTCCGTCTCGACCACGCCATTCACGAGTTGTCGGCGGACGTAGATGGAGTTGAGGAGGACCGGGTAGTGGCGGTACTCGAACGAGTGCATGTATCGCGCGCCATGCTCCGATCCGGACACGTACCGCGACCATTCGGCCAGTTGCACGGCGACATGGATGCGGGCGCTGGTGCCGAGGAACGAGCCGATCTTGCGGGCGACGCCGGCCGCCTCGTTGAGCGTCAGGGCTCCTTCGGCGATGGCGACGCCCTGCTTGATGAGGGGAACGGCCGGGCCTGCGGCCGCCTGTTGCCCCGTGATGACCCCGAAACAGAGCGCGGGGAGGATGTGAAGTGCAGTGTATTTCATGGTTGCTGTCTTGGTTTTGGTTTCCGGGACGCCCAACCGGGCTCC
The DNA here is from genome assembly GCA_964430505.1 of uncultured Akkermansia sp. GTDB lineage: Bacteria > Verrucomicrobiota > Verrucomicrobiia > Limisphaerales > UBA9464 > UBA6176. Next base: position 31,631 of record CAYSGH010000028.1, read on the forward strand.
CGTGTTCCGACCGTCCGAGGCGGCTCATTGCGGGTCAAATCGCAGTTGGAGCGAACATGCTGGGAAGCATGGCGAGGCGGTGAAGCGACGGGCCCATGGGATCGACTGGACCAGGGGCCAAGCACCCGACGTCTCGTGGCAAACTCTCTGGCCTTGGAAGCGGAAGGACGGTGCGGGATCATCCCGCGCCCATGGCGCAAAGGAGAAAACCCTTCCAAACAGGGGCCTTGCCCGTATCGTCCTGAATCTTCGACGGGCTACCGGCCATGGGGCAGGGGAGTCCGACGGGAAACACTGCTTCGATGGACGCCGCGCACATCCGCAACTTCAGCATCATCGCACACATTGACCACGGGAAGACCACGTTGTCGGACCGGTTGCTCCAGCGCACCGGGACGGTGGCGGACCGTGAGATGGAGGATCAATTGCTCGACGCCATGGACCTTGAGCGGGAACGCGGCATCACGATCAAGGCGCACCCGGTGACGATGCACTACAAGGCCCGGAACGGGGAGGTATACGAGCTCAACCTGATCGACACGCCAGGCCACGTGGACTTCGCCTACGAGGTGTCGCGGTCATTGAGCGCCTGCGAGGGGGCCTTGCTCATCATCGACGCCGCGCAGGGGGTGGAAGCACAAACGGTCGCCAACGTGCACCTCGCGATGAAGCAGGGGCTGCACATCATCCCGGTCATCAACAAGATTGACCTGCCGCATGCCAACGTTCCCATGGCTCGGCAGCAGCTCGAGGATATCCTCGCCATCCCCTCGGAAGAGGCCGTGCTGGCCAGCGCCAAGGAGGGCATTGGCATCGAGGACATCCTGGAGGCGATCGTCAGCCGAGTGCCGGCACCCAAGCCCAGCGAGGCGAAGTCGTTCCAGGCCCTGATCTTCGACAGCTACTTCGACACCTACAAGGGCGTCGTCATCCTCGTGCGGATCACCCAGGGCGAGCTTCGCCCCGGAATGCACGTGAAGCTGCTCCACTCGGGCCGCACGGTGGAGATCAAGGAGGTGGGCTCGTTCAACCCCAAGCCGTACACGCGCCCAAAGCTGGAGGTGGGCGAGACCGGCTACATCACGGCCAACATCAAGACGCCGCGCGAGGTCAAGGTGGGCGACACCATCACGGACCCACGCAACCCCTCGCCGGAGCTGCCCGGGTTCCAGGAGATCCGGCCGATGGTCTTCTCGGGGATCTATCCCATCAACACGGCGGACTTCGAGTCCCTGAAGCACAGCATCGCCAAGCTCCAGCTCAATGACTCCGCCCTGACCTACCAGACCGAGTCCTCCGCCGCGTTGGGCTTCGGCTTCCGCTGCGGCTTCCTGGGCCTCCTCCACATGGAGATCGTCCAGGAGCGGCTCCGGCGTGAGTTCGACATGGACATCATCGCCACGTATCCGTCGGTGGTTTATCGCGTGCGCAAGACCGATGGCGTGGAGGTCATCGTGGACAACCCAGCGTTCATGCCGGACGTCACCTACGTGGATGTCGTCCACGAGCCCGTCGTGAAGGCGTTCGTGATCTGCCCCGGCGACAACATCGGCGACATCATGTCCCTGATCGCCGAGAAGCGCGGCGAGATCCGCAACACCGAGACGCTCGACGCGCGGCGCGTCATGATGACCTGCCGCATCCCCATGAACGAGATCCTCATCGACTTCCACGACCGCATTAAGTCGATCACGCGCGGGTATGGGTCGATGGACTACGAGCCCGATGGCTACGTGGCCAGCGACATGGTGAAGCTGGACATGCTGGTGAACGGGGAGGTGATGGACGCCTTCTCCAGCCTCGTGCACCGGACCAAGGCCGAGGCGCGGGGCCGCACCCTGGCCGCCAAGCTCAAGGAGGTCATCCCGCGGCAACAGTTCCAGATCGCCATCCAGGCGGCCATCGGGGGCAAGATCGTCGCCCGCGAGACCGTAAGCGCCATCCGGAAGGACGTGACCGCCAAGTGCTACGGCGGCGACATCAGCCGCAAGCGCAAGCTCCTCGAGAAGCAAAAGGAAGGAAAGAAGCGCATGAAGGCCATCGGGTCCGTGGACATCCCACAGGACGCCTTCATCGAGGTGCTCAAGACCAGCTAGGCCCGGAGGCGGCCACCGTCCACCTGCAATCCCAAGCCCATCCTGCGCTTCGCCATGTACCTCCTCCTCTGGCTTGTCCATCGACGCGTTCGCAAGGCCGCCGAGCTGCATGGCATCGTCCAAAAGCACTTGGACCACCAACGCGACGTCCTCCCCGAGAAGAACATTGCAGAGCTTGTGTCCGGCCTCGCGGCATTTCAGGCGGCCTACCGAAGCCCGGCCACCACCGCGGATGCCCTCAAGGCCGCCGTCCAACAAATGGAGGAGGTCGCGCACAAGTGGCTCAAGCCCTATCCCTTCGCCGCGTACCGGGAAAACTTCGAGAGCTTCCTCGGCACCGCCGTCCTTGTCTTCGCCTTCAAGACCTTCTTTGCCACCCCCATGGAGATTCCCACGGGGTCGGCACAACCCACCTTCTACGGGATCACGGCCGACGACCTGCGCGACCGTCCCGACGTAGCCATTCCCACGGGTCTGCGCTGGCTTTGGGAGAAGTGGGCCAAGGGCACCACGTACTACGAGGTCGTGGCCAAGGCCGATGGCGAGCTGCGGGGCATCACGCCACCCGTGAAGCAGCTCGGCCTCGGCAAGATCGGGTTCGGCAAGAAGATCGACGTGGTCGTGGGCGACGTCTCCTACCCGGTGGGCTGGGTGCCCGAGTCGCCGCAAATCCACCTCAAGCTCTACAACCCGATGACGCGCCAGCCGTACAAGTCGAGCTTCAAGGCCGGCGAGCCCATCATTCGTTGCCGCGTCCGGTCCGGCGACCGGCTTTTCGTGGAGCGCCTCACGTACAACTTCCGGAAGCCACGTCGCGGGGAGTACTTCGTGTTCCAGTCCACGGGGATGCCCGAGGCGGTGACGCCCGGGACGCATTACATCAAGCGCCTGATCGCGTTTGGCGGCGAGAAGGTGCGGATTGGGGACGACCGTCACGTGTACATCAACGGGCGCCGCCTGGAGGCCACGGACTCGGGCTTCGAGAAGGTGTACGCGTTCGACACCGGCAAGACGCCGGCCGACAGCGTGTACTCCGGGCACGTGAACGGCACACAGTACCAAAAGGCGCTTGCGGAGTCGTTGGCATCCAGCGCGCCGGCCGGGATGGACGCAGCGCAAAGGGCCAGGTGGGCGACGGACGAGGCCTCGCGCATGGCGTTCGTGACGGGGTATTTCCCGGATGGCCAGACGGAGTACACGGTGCGCCCGAACTGCATGCTGGGGTTTGGCGACAATACCATGAGCTCGAGCGACGGGCGGCACTGGGGGGACGTGCCGCGCGAGAAGATCATTGGGAAGTCCTGGATGGTGATGTGGCCATTCACGGACCGCTGGGGCTGGTGAACGGCGGTCACGGCTGGGTGCCGTGGGCGATGGGAGGGGCGTTGGCATGATGCATTCGGGCGCATTCCGATTCCAGGCACAATGCATGTTATATTCGGTTCGCGTACCCCCTCAAGCCTCCCTGCCCATCGAACGCCGACAGCGCCACGGGCCGAAGTGCCGGTGTGACACCTCATCCCAACCTTGAGCGGCGACCCCTGGACAGCGCATCCTGCCCACGGGTCGTCACCATGAAGTTATTCCAGCCCTCCGCGCTAGGTCGCCTCGCCGTCGCCTGCCTCACCTTGGCCATCGCACATGCGGCGTCGCCGCCCGCGCCCGTCACCAAGCCCAAGCCGCTCTTTGATGGCAAATCCCTCGTGGGCTGGGAAGGCGACGCCAAACTGTGGCGCGTGCGCGATGGCGTGATTGTTGGCGGATCGCTCACCGAGACGATCCGGCAGAACGAGTTCCTCGCGACCACCAACCGCTTTACCAACTTTGTCCTGCGCCTCGAGTTCCGCCTCCTCGGCGGCGCCGGCTTCATCAACTCCGGCGTCCAGATCCGGTCGGAGCGCGTCCCCAACTCGTCCGAGATGGCCGGATACCAATGCGACATCGGCGATCCCACATGGTGGGGGTCGATTTATGACGAGTCCCGTCGCAACCGAGTGCTGGCGTGGTCGGACATGGCAGCCCTGGAGAAGGTCCTGCGCCGCACCAACTGGAACGAATACGTGATCCGGGCCGACGGCGGGCGCATCACGACGTGGATCAACGGCGTGCAAGGCGTGGACTACCACGAACCGGACGCCGCCATCGCCGCGCTGGGCGGACGCCTCGGCTTCCAGGTCCATGGGGGCGGCGCGGCCGAGGCCTCGTTCCGGAACATCACGCTGGAGGAATTGCCGCCCCGCAAGCGTCCCGATGGCGCGGCCGTGCCCCCTGCCCCGCCGCATGCGTCCCCACTGTCGCCCGAGGAGCAACAGGCCACGTTCTCCGTTCCCGAGGGCTTCGTGGTGGAGCTGGTCGCGGCCGAGCCGGACGGCGGGAAGTTTGTCCCGATGGCATTCGACCATGCCGGGCGCCTCTGGACGGCGACGGCGCTGGACTACCCCATCGATGCAAATGAGTCGCCAGCCGAGGCGAAGGCCTTGTTCGCGCGCGGCGGCAAGGATCGCATCCTGGTGTTCGACACGCCGACGGCCCCCGGGCGGCAACGGGCACGCGTGTTCGCCGAGGGCCTGGCCATGCCACTGGGCGTGTTGCCGCTGAAGGACGGCGTCCTTGCCCAGTACGGGACCGAGATCCGGCTTTACCGCGACACCAATGGCGATGGTCGCGCCGACGCGCACGTTCCCATCCTCACGGGTTTCGGCATCGAGGATTCGCACCTGTTCCCGCACCAGTTCACCCGCGTTCCCGGCAACCGCATCCTCCTGGCGCAAGGCGCCTTCAACAGCTCCAAGGTTCGGGGCACGGACGGCACCGTGACGGACTACAACCGCACGAAGCTGGCACGGTTCAAGCCGGACGGGACGGCGTTCGAGATTGTCGGCTGGGGCCCCTGCAACATCTGGGGGCTAGTCGTGGACCGGCTGGGTGAAGTCCACATCCAGGAGGCCAACGACCAAGGCTGGCCTCTCATGCCCTTCCTCGAAGGCGCGTCCTACCCGTTGTGTGGCGACGACGTCCCCCGCCCTTATTCACCCGCGTTCCCCAAGACCGGCGAGATGCCGATGGGCGGCACGGGGCTTTCGGGGTTGGCCTTCAGCGAGGGCTCCGACTCGTTTCCGGGCGCCTGGCGCGACGTCTTCTTCGTGGCCAACCCCATCACGCGCAAGATCCAGGCCATCCGGTTGCATCGCGGCGACGCCTCGTCCTCACCGGGTCGTTACGGCAATGGCTGGCAACTCGAGCACCTGCCGGACTTTGTCCTCAGCGGCGACCCTTGGTTTCGGCCCATTGGGCTCGCCATGGGTCCTGACGGCTGCCTCTACATCAACGACTGGTACAACCAGGTCATCTCGCACAACGAGGTCCCAAGGAACCATCCCGAGCGCGACAAGCTGCGCGGGCGCATCTGGCGCGTCCGGCACACGTCCCAGCCGCATCGCGCGAACGTTCCCGACCTTGCCAAGGTTCCCGAGCGCGACCTGCCGGGCCACCTCGCGGCCGCCAACTCATGGGAGGCCAGTGCCGCCTGGCAGGCCATCATCGACCGTGACGCCAAGGGCCTGGTCCCGGCCTTGTCCAAGCTCCTGGCGACCGCACGCGCCGACGACGTGCGCCTCCGCGCCTTGTGGGCGTTGGAAGGACTCGGTGCGACGCCCGTCAAGACCACGCGCCATGTCCTTGCCCAATCCCCGTCGCGCTCGCTTCGCAAGGAGGCTCTAAGAGTCCTCGCAGACGCCGCAGCAACCCCCGCCGCCGACTTGCTTAATGCCGCCAAGGTAGCCCTCGCCGACCCGGATCGGCTCGTGAGGCAGGAGGGGATTCGTTCACTGGGCAAGTTGCTGGACCGGGTCAACATCGTTCACTCGTTCCCTCCCAAGGATGCCGAATCACGAACCTTCTCGCTCCAAGTCGTGCAGACGCTCCTCGGTGCCGCCACGGAGGAACGCCCGTCTGACTGGAGCCGCAACCCCGGGTATTTCCGAGACTTCGAGCGCTACCTGGCCCGCGTCGCCTTGGAACGTCACAAGGGGCGACTCATGGATGTCGCGACGTCCCAGGCATCGGCCGAAGCCAAGGCGTTGGCTGCTTTGGTTCATGGCGGGCCCGAGGGGGCACGGGCCTTGGCGGCAGTGCTGACGGGATTGCAACGACCTCTTGCCACGGATGAGCTGATCTTGGTCGCATCGGTGTCGCACGAGCCCGCCGCACGCCGGGCGTTGGAAATGGCACTGGGTTTGCCAGCGACCTTGCAGCTCCTGCATGACCAACGTGCGCGCCTGGGCGACACGGCCGCCTTGGCTCCATTGCTCACGGAGGCGGCCCGCAAGCTGTGGCGCAACCAGGCCTCCGCACAGAACGCCGAACTTCTTGTGAAGCTGGCGGCGGGCTTTCGCCTTATGGATCTGGCGCCCGAGTTGACCGCCATCGCCACCGCCGACAGCTCCCCTGCCCCGCGTCAAGCGGCCGCCCTGCGCGCGCTTCGGGAGGCTGGAGCCAGCCCCATCCCAGTGTTCCAGCGCATGGCGACCAGCGTCGATGAGTCGGTGCGGCGCGAGGCCATCGCCGCGCTGGCGTCTTCCAAGTCCGATGCCGCGTTGCCCGCCCTTCTCCGCCTTTGGCCCGGCCTGCCGGCGTCGCAGCGGCGGGCGGTCGTGGATCGCATGGGATCCGCACCGGCACCGGCGCGGCAACTTCTTGCGGCGGTTCGCTCCGGCGACATCGCCCGCGACGAGATCGACGGCTACACGCTGGACAAGCTGGCGGCGGTCCTGCCGGACGAAGGCTACGTGAGGGAGTTGCAGCGGGCGGTGGGCTCGTCGCTGCGCCAGGTGCTGCGCCTGGATGGATCCGAGAACGCCCGCGTCGAGGAGCGGATCACGTTGTCCGGCCCGTTCACCGTGGAAGGCTGGTTCCGGCCCGACCCGGGCCTGTCGAACTCGGACTCGCTGCTGGGCGGATCCTCGTTCGACATCAACTTCTACGACGGCCGGTTCCGCGTCTGGACGGGCGCGCCCCACGGGGACGTGGCCGTGGCGTCCCAGCTTGCCGTGGCGGATGCCTGGACGCATTACGCCGTGACGCGCGATCCCCAAGGCGTCTTTCGCATCTTCCTGAATGGCCGGCTCGACGCCACCAGCAAGGCTGCCGACGCGCGGGTCTTTGACGAGCTGAGGATCGCGCAGTCGAGTGCCCAAGGCGGCACCGCAGGCGACCTCGCACAGCTTCGGGTTTGGAGCCACGCGCTGTCCGCCGATGACCTGGGAAGGCTGGCGGGCATCCAGGTGACGGCGTCCACGCCGGGTCTGGTGTACAACGGGCACGGGGACCAATGGGGAAAGCTCGGCAAGGGTGCGCGCGTCGAGCGCACCGCCGACTTCCCATCCATCCAGACGGAGGCCCAGGCCAACGTGTTGGCGTCCAAGTTCAGCAAGTACCGGACGGTTGCTGCGGGCACGGGGTCCGCCGCGCGTGGCAAGGCCGTGTTCGGCCCAAACTGCGGCGTATGCCATGCCGTGGGCGGGCAAGGCGGGAAGGTTGGACCGGCATTGGATGGGGCCGGCGCACACGGTGATGAATACTTGCTTCGCAACATCCTGGTCCCCGACGCCGCCATGGAGGCGGGCTACCGTCGCTTCCGCATCGAGACCCAGGACGGCGACGTGCACGAGGGCATGCTGGCGGGCTCGGATGGCGCGGCGTTGCTGCTGCGGCAGCCGGGTTCCGAAGATCGACGCTTCGCCCGCGACACCGTCCGCCGCTCGGGGTTCCTACGGTCGTCCATGATGCCCGAGGGGTTGTTGGAGGGATTGCAAGAAAGCCAAGTGGCCGACTTGTTCGCCTATCTTCGAACTCTGGGTGGCGCGCGATGAACGGGGCGGCGCCAGGGGTGCGGATGCGTCCCTGCGACGCCTCGACCCCATGAACCGCCTTGCAGTTCCCATGCAGCCCGCCCAATCCTGCGTCATGCAATGGTTGTGCGTTTCATCGTTCTGGGCCGGGGCGTCCCTCTTGGCTGCCGCCGGGATGGTTCGGGCCTACGCCGATGAGTCACCCCTCCTGGCCCCGGGCGCTAGGCTCAACAAGATTGCCGAAGGTTACCAGTTCACCGAGGGCCCGGCGGCCGACAAGGACGGCAATATCTACTTCACGGATCAACCCAACGACCGGATCGTTCGCTGGGATGCCACGACCGGGAAGCTGGAGGACTGGATGCGCCCGGCAGGCCGTTCCAACGGGATGTACTTTGACACGGCAGGCAACCTGATTGCCTGTGCCGACGGCAAGAACGAGTTGTGGTCCATCGCGCCGGACAAGAGGGTGACGGTGTTGGTGCGCGGGTTCGAGGGGAAGTTGTTGAACGGGCCCAACGACGTGTGGGTGCGCCCGCAGGGTGGCCTGTACTTCACGGACCCCTTCTACAAGCGGCCATACTGGAACCGGGGGCCATCCGAGCAAGGAGGGCAGCACGTGTACTACCTGGCTTCCACGAAGGGGGACGCCACGCCACGGCGCGTGACGCCGGACCTCAAGCAACCCAACGGGATCGTGGGCACGCACGATGGCAAGACCCTCTACGTGGCCGACATCGGCGCAGGCCGCACCTACCGGTATGTCATCGAGGCCGATGGCTCGTTGGTCGGGAAGACGCTGTTCTGCGAAATGGGATCCGATGGCATGACGCTGGATGCCAAGGGCAACGTGTACCTCACAGGCAAGGGCGTCACCGTGTTCAGCCCGTCCGGCGAGAAGCTCGGGCACGTGGACGTCCCCGAGCCATGGACGGCCAACGTCCGATTCGGAGGCAAGGATCGCGACCTGCTGTTCGTGACCGCTGGCAAGGCCGTGTATGGGGCTCGCATGAGGATTCCCGGCGTTCGATAGAACGAGGATTCGACGAGATCGGCGCCTCGCTAATCTGCGGCGGCGATCTTGGATGCCGACTCGTAGCGGGTAATGCCCTTGAGGAACGTGAGGCAGACGTCGCCCGTGGGGCCGTTTCGCTGCTTCGCGATCAGGAGATTGACCGGCGTCGCTCCCATGCCGTCATCGCGGGCCTCGGGGTCCTCCCGCCGTTGGTCGTCATCCTCTGCCGCCGGCTTGTAGAGCAGGCCCACCAGGTCCGCGTCTTGCTCGATGGCGCCCGACTCGCGCAGGTCGGACAGCTTGGGCTTGCGATCCTTGTCCTTCTCCAGCTCGCGGTTGAGCTGGCAAAGGACGATCACGGGAACCTTGAGTTCCTTGGCGAGCGCCTTCACGCCATTGGATAGCTCGGCAACCTCCTGTTGGCGGCTGTCCGCCGCCTTCTTCGACGTCGAGTGCATCAACTGGAGGTAGTCGATGATAAAGAGCTTAACCCCGTGCTGCTGCCACATGCGGCGCGCTCGCGCGCGCAACTGAAGGATGGAAAGTCCCGGGGTGTCGTCGATGTGGATCGGGGCACGGCTCAGCTTGCCCGCCGCCGCCGTCAGTCGCCGAAAGTCCCCCTCGGAAAGGAAGCCGTCCCGGATCAAGCGGCCGTTCACGCGCGCCAAGGAGCACAGCATCCGCATGACCAAGGATTCAGACGTCATTTCGAGGCTGAACACGCCGACGGGCAGGTTGGCCTCCACAGAGACATGCTCGGCGATGTTCATGGCTAGCGACGTCTTGCCCATGGAGGGACGCGCCGCGATGACGACCATGTCGGCCGGTTGCAGTCCGCTCGTCATCTTGTCGAGGTCTGGGAATCCCGTGGGAAGGCCCGTCAATCCACCCTTTCGCTGGTGGAAGTCCTGGATCATGTCCACGGCCGACCGGACCAGCTCGCGCATGGTTCGGTTGGTGTTCTCGGACCGATCCTGGCTGATTTTGAGGATGTCGCGCTCCACCTCGTCCAGCAGCGAGTCCACCGCACCCTCGTATTCGTGCACCTTGGAAACCGCCTCAGAGCACGTCGCCAGGACTCGCCGCAGAACATGCTTTTCTCGGACAATGTCGAGATAATACGCGAGGTTGGCCGCGCTCGGCACGGCATCCATCAAATCAGATAAGTACGCCAGCCCGCCTACGCCGTCGAGTTGACCCGCGTCCCTCAGCTTCTGGCCCAGCGTGATGAGGTCGATGGGCTCCTTGCGGTCATACATCGACACCAGCACGTCGTAGATCGTGCGATGCCGCAGGTCGTAGAAGGCCTCTCCCCCGCCCTTCAGACGCTCAATGCATTGTCCGATGGCATCCGCGGGCTCCAGCAACGTGCAGCCGAGAACCCCTTGCTCCGCCTCTAGGGAATGGGGCGGCAACCGGTTAATCCGGGACAAATCCACGCCTCGACGCCGTCCGCTTGGGCCTGCCCGGAAGACTCGGTCGGCCACCTCCGGCTGGTCCACCAGTGGCTCAACCGGCAACGCTGGCATCTCGGGTGGCGGCGCTTCCATCCCCATGAGTTCATCTGACATGGCTCAATTCCATCCCTCCGACAGCGGATGGGAAAGCCCGGGTTGCTCGCATCTTCTTAACGGGTCGCGGACATAAAAAAGGGCCCGGCATGCCGGGCCCTGAACACCGCTGGCTGAAGAATTAGCCCTTGGTTTCCTCGACCGCCGGCTTGCGACTTCCCCCGCGTGCAGAGCGCTTCTCGGTCTTGGGCGTGGCCGCCTTGGCAACTTCCTCGGGCGACGGGATGGGGGTGTTGCTGTTCACGACCACCTTGAGGGATGACTTGACCTCGGGATGCAGTCGAAGCTCGATGTCGAATTCACCCAATGAGTGAATCGGTCGCTCCATGTGGATCTTTCTCTTGTCCAAGGCGACATCCAGTTGCGTCTTGAGGGCATCGGCAATCGTGCCCGCCGTGACGCTGCCGAACATCTTGCCATCCTCACCCGTCTTGACGAGGAGCGTTATGGTAACCTTGGAAAGGCTGCGCCCCAGCTCGGACATTGAGTTGAGCTCGTGTGCCTCGCGCTCGGCCCGCTTCTGGCGTAGAACCTCAAGGCGGCGCTTGTTGGCGTGTGTCACCGGAACCGCGAGTCCCTGCGGCACCAAGTAGTTCCGGGCGTAGCCGGAAGACACCTTGACTTGGTCGGATTCACCGCCCAAGCCCACCACGTTTTGAATCAAAATGACTTCGCTCTTTGCCATGATATCAGTTTCTTTCGTCTTGAATTGAAAACAATTTGACCTGCACGCGCCATGCGAATTCTCGTCCGGATCCCAGCGCGCCGACCCCTAGAACGGCACGTCGTCATCCTCGGGCGGCGGTGCATCCCCCCCGGACTCTGCCGGTGGCGCATCCGCCGGCCTTGAAGCTGCCGGACGTGCCGGGGGCCGCGCCACGCCCGGCCCCGGGGAAGTGCCGCCCTCCGATGGGGGGCCCCCAACAAACTGGAAACCCTCAAGCACCACCCTCAACTGGGACCTCTTCTGGCCCGTCGTCTTGTCGTCCCATTGATCCAACTTGAGACGTCCCTCCACGAACAGGGGCCTACCCTTCTTGCAATATTGGCAGATCACCTCCGCCTGCTTCCCCCACGCATCAATGTCCACGAACGTGGTTTCCTCGCGTGCCTCGCCGGACTCTGTTGTGTACCGGCGATTGACGGCGAGTCCTAGCTTGGCAACGGCCTGACCCTTCGGTGTGTACCGAAGCTCGGGATCGCGCGTGAGGTTGCCCATCAAGAGGACCTTGTTGTAATTGGCCATAAGGGTCTTGGGCTAGAGTGCTCGCCGTGCGCGATGCCGTGGCAGAGACGTGTTGGGTGGCCGAGAGAAAGCCGGGGTCAGGCCGCCACAGGAGCCGGCACCGGCGTGACCGCCTTCGAGGCCTCCGATACCAAGATGCGGAAGACCTCGTCCGAATGGCGAAACTTCGCATTCAATTGGCCAATCACCTCAGGCTGGGCGGAGAACACCACGTTGACGTAGTGCCCACCGGTATGCCGCTTGTCCGCCACCCGTGCGAACGGCTTCTTGTCCATCTTTTGGACCGTTTCGACCTTGCCCCCCAAACCAATGATCTCGCTGGCCACTCGGTCCACGGCCTCCTTCAGGCCATCTTCCTTGCCCGCCAAGTTCAGGATGAACAATCCCTCGTATTTCTTCACGTTGCTAGTTCCACTGTTTTGGCCGATGGCTCACGCCGCCGACCCGTTGTACCGATTCATTGCCTGGGCTATGCCCTCGCGAAGCCAGCACTCTGCCTGCTCCGATGCGCGCCCCAGCACTTTGTCAAAAACCTCACGTTCGCCTTGAGCAAACCGTCCCAAGACGTGGCCCGCGATGTCCCGTCCCCGCTGTTGAGGCCGGGCAATCCCAAGCCTCAACCGCGGGTACCGACCATCGCCCACCACTTGGTCGATAGATTCCAAGCCATGGTGCCCACCGGTTCCCCCGGAGGCCTTCATCCGAAGAGCGCCCAGCGGAAGATCGGCGTCATCCACCACCACCAACATGTTCTCGGCAGCCACCTTGTGGAACCGGCATACGGCACCCACGGCATCCCCGCTGTCATTCATGTAGGTCTGTGGCTTGCACAGCCAACCCCGCCGGATCCCCACGGTCACCTCGGCTAATTCTGAAAAGAACTTCCGCTCGGACTGCCACCGGCCACCCCAGCGCCCCGCTAACTCGTCAGCGAGCATGAAGCCAGCATTGTGCCTTGTACACAGGTATTCCTGGCCGGGATTTCCTAAGCCCACAATCAGGAACCTTGTGCTCACGAGCCCAATTCACCGCTTCGAGGTGGTCCACCCCGGCCGGAGCAATGTCTGCAGCCGGGGTGCGACGGAGCCGTCTATTTCTTCTTGTCTCCCGCCTTCTTGTCGTCGGCCTTGGCGCCTTCCTCGCCCTTCTTTTCCTTGATCATCTCGGGTTGCTTTGCGTCGCCTGCGGCAGCAGCACCCGTCGCCGCCGCTTCGGTCTCCGCCGCCGCAGGGGCCGCGCACGCCAGCACGGTGACCTCCTTGTTGCCTAGCAACTCCACGCCCGGAGGAGGGGTGATGTCGCCAAGATGGATGGATTTTCCCACATCCAAATTGGTGACGTCCACCAACAGTTGGTCGGGAAGATCCTTCGGCAACGCGCGCACCCGAATCTTGAGGAGGACATGCTCGAGGGTGCCGCCTTCCTTGACGCCCTTGCACTCGCCCTGGCTTTCCACTGGAACTCGAATGGTGACGCGCTCCTCCGGTTGGACCTCATGGAAGTCCACGTGGAGCACTCGGCCATCCAAGGGGTGATGTTGCACGTCTTGGACGAGGGCAAGCCGGGAGGGCTTGGCGTCACCCTCGACCGCGAGGTCCACAAGGATGATCTCGGAGTGCGCCTTGTGCACGAGGTCGGCGAATGCCTTCGCATCCACCTCGAGGTTCCTGGGCTCGGCTGTCTTGCCGTAGATGTTGGCAGGGATTTTCCCGGCCTTGCGGAGTGTGCGAACGCTCTTTCGGCGCGTCACCGTGCGCGGAGAAGCGCCCAATGCTAGTGCTTTCATTTTCCAAGTCGTATCAACCGAGGCCCGGACCATCCGGGACATCAGCCCTTGAACTCGAAGAGCGACGTGACCGACGAATTGCTGTGAATTCGCTTGATCGCTTCGCCCAGCAAGCCCGCGACCGAAAGAGTCGTGATTCGAACGCCTTCAATCTCGGGGCGCACGACCGTATCAGTCGTGATCAACTCGTCAATCACGGACTTCCGCAACCTCTCGGCCCCGAGGTCGTTGACGAGGGCATGCGAAACGCACGCGCGTATTTGGCGGGCGCCGCGGTTCTTTAGCAAGGCAGCCGCATTGACCAGGGTTCCCGCCGTTTCCGTCAGGTCGTCCACCAATAGGACGTTGCGCCCCTCAATGTCGCCAATCACGGAGATGGCCTCCGTTTCGGTGGGGCTGGTGCGGCGCTTGGCCACGATTGCAAGCTCGGCTCCCAACTGCTGTGCGTAGGCCGCCGCCATCTTCAGCCCGCCCAGGTCCGGGCTCACGACCACCAAGTTCGGGATCGCAGCCTTCTTGAGGTAGTCAAAGATCACGGGTGCCGCGTACAGGTGATCCACCGGGATGTCGAAGAAGCCCTGAATCTGCTGCGCATGGAGGTCCATGGTGAGCACCCGGTGCGCCCCTGCCGCCACGATCAAGTTGGCCACGAGCTTGGCGGTGATGGGCACCCGCGGTTGGTCCTTCCGGTCCTGCCGCGCATATCCATAGAACGGCAGCACCGCCGTGATCCGCGACGCGCTCGCCCGCCGAAGGGCATCCATCATAATGAACATCTCCATCAGGTGCTGGTTGGCCGGCGGGCTCGTGGACTGGATGACATAGACGTCTTCGCCCCGGACGTTCTCGTCGATCTTCACGAACGTTTCGCCGTTCGGGAACGGGCGGACCGTGGACCGTCCCAGCGGGATGTCGATGGCCTCGCAAATGGCCCTCGCAAGGGCCGGGTTGGAGTTTCCTGTGAAGACTTTCACGCGCTTTGTGCTTCGATGGATTCCTGCGGGACATCCCGCTGACCGCATTGTTTGACGGGCGACCCTGACCCACCCCGCCAACCGGCGGCAAGGCCAATGGCGAATCCCATGTGGCGAGG
>CAYSGH010000029.1:0-25505 GCA_964430505.1 uncultured Akkermansia sp.
GGGAGGGCCCTTTCCTCGTTTTGAAATCCTCTTCGACTGCCGTTTCTAGGATGATCGGGTTCGGGAAGCGGAACTCCGTCGGTCCCGCCGCATCCGGGCACTTCGGACGCGATCCATCTCGCAAAAGCCCCGCCGCCATGATGCTGGCGCTTCGTGCACAGATCCCCCGCTCCCCGCTCCCCGCTCCCCGCTCCCCGCTCCCCGCCTCCGCTAGGGCTCCATGGGCCGCTCCAGCTTCCACCGTTGCATGAGCTGGACGTTGCTGCGGAGGACCGGGCCGGCGTTGTCCCGAAGGGCGTTTGCGACGTAGGCGTCGTCCGGCTCGGCGTCGGCCCCGGCGTCGCCATGCCGCAGGGTCCATGCGCGCAAGGCCTCCCGATGCCGCGCCAGCTCCACGGACCACGCCGGGTCGCCCGCCAGGTTGTGGAGCTCGTGAGGGTCGGACGCGAGGTCGTACAGCTCCTCGCGCGGCCGTTCCTCCGCCAGGATGAGCGACGGACCCGCGCCGAGGTCGCCCGTGGCATGGAGACGGCGCAAGGACCGGAGGATCGCCTTCTCGTCCTTGTAGCGGTTGGGCTGTAGCCACGGCCGCGACGGATAGTGGTTGCGGATGTACTTGAACCCTTGGCTCCGCGCCGACCGGATCCGGTCCACGGTCTCGTCGGCCCGGTCCCGCGCCGCGAAGACGAACTCCCGTCGGACGTGGCCCGGCGCGAGCACGTCCCGGCCGTGCATCCACGAGGGAACCCGCACCCGTGCCAACCCCAGGGTGGTGGCGGCGACGTCGATGTGCTCCACCAGGTCGCGGCGGACGGTCCCAGGGGAGATGCCAGGCCCGGCGACCACCATGGGGACATGGATGCCGGCGTCGTAGAGGAACTGCTTGGCCCGCACGTGGCTGATCCCGTGGTCCGTCCATGCGAACACGACGGTGTTCTCCAGCTCCCCCGCCTGCCGGAGTCCCTCCAGGATGCGCCCAACCTCGTGATCCACGAAGCGGACGGTGTCGAGGTACTGCGCCCAGTCGGCCTCGATGACGGGGTCGCGCGGGAGCCATGGCGGGAGCCGGACGCTGGCGACGTCGGTGGTGCTGCCCAGCGCCTTGAGAACGGCCTGCGGCCATGCCGGGCCAGGGGCCTCGCCGCGCCGCTTGCCGCCATTCAACTGAACCTGGACGAAGAACGGGCGCCCGGCGCCGCGGGCCGTCCAATGGGTGGCGTCATAGCACGCCGCCGGGTCCCACGTGAAGTTGTAGTCGGTCTTGGCAACGCGCACGGGGCGCCCGGGATCGAGGAAGCCCTCCAGGTCGAGGTTGTTCGCGTGGTAGCCGGCCTCGCGGAGGACTTGGGGGACGGGCCGGACGTCGCCGGGCAACCGGATGGGGTGGCCTTCGGTGCCCGATCGATGGTGGTGGGCTCCGATGGCGGTTTGGTAGCAGCCGGTGATCATCGCAGATCGGCTGATGGAGCAGATGGGGCCGGTGACAAAGGCGTGCTGGAAGCGGATGCCCGACGCCGCGAGCCGGTCGAGGACCGGAGTCGGCGCTCCATCGGGTCCATAGCAACTCCAGTGCGGCGACATGTCCTCGATGACGATCCAGACGATGTTCGGGCGCGCGGGAGAGGCCCCGGCGACACCGTGCGCGACAAGGAGGAGCACCCAGGCACAAGCGATCCAGACCGCTTGGATCCACGCGCATCGGGCATTCCCTTGGGATTCAGCGCCCATGGAGCACGTCCTCGGGAATCGCGTCCCCACACGATCCAGGCTTCGGTGCCCGGGCCCCGGGCCAGGAAGCAGCGTGCGAAGGGAAGGCTCCCGGGCGGCCGACACCCCAGGAACCACGCGGCCCCAAGGAACGCTGCAAGCCGTGGCCTGCCTGCGATCTGCGGGACACGACCCTAGTCCACGAACACGAACTCATTGGAAGAGAGGAGGACCTGGGCGTACCGGCCCCAGGCGTCGAGGGGAGCCGGGTCGCTTGCCGGCCCTCGGAAGTCACGCTGGACCTCCCAGCTTCGCCGCCCCATGCCCGCCATCGGGGTGTTGCCACCAGGCACCTCGCGCACCATGGGCGCCCACTCGAATGTGTCCGTGAGGTCCGTCGCCCCGGGCACGACCACGAAGTCCACCTGGTCGCCGCGACCCACCCGAAAGGCCGCCGTCGTCGTGGCAACCTTTCCGTGATGAGCCTTCCACCGCCCGACCACGCCCCGGTTGCTGCAGACCACGATGGCCTCCACGCCGTCTCCCGACTCGGCGGGATGTCCCAGGTTGCCGGCCACCTCGACATCCATGTCGGCCGGGGCCGTCCATCGACGCACCACGGCGACACCGGGGTTACGCCCCGGGTGTCCTTGCGTCGCGGAGACGAAGGCGTAGCCCCTGGGGTCGGCGAGGGGGAACTCCTTGCCGGCCTGCCACCGGGCTTCCTTGTCCTTGAACACGGCGAACGACGCGAAGTCCTCCACGCGCCCGGCCGCATCATTCCAACGGGCGGTGCCCTGGGACCACGTGGCGGCCGGACGCGGCTCGGGGACGACCTTGCCTTGGCCGGCGACGAAGACGAGCGCCGCACGGACCTCGTCGGCGTCCGGATCGCGCTGGAGAAGGGACCGATACAGCCAACGAACCCGCTCCGCGTCGTTTCCGCTGCCACCCCCCCCGGCCTGGGAGGCGGAACGCGCGGCGGCGCGGGCGGCCTCGGCCACGAAGCCGTTGTTCAACATGAACAACGCCTGCTGCGGGACCGTGGTCTGGAAGCGCCGCGCGACCGTGGCGTCCGGGTTGGCAAAGTCGAAGGAGCGAAGCACGGCGGGGAGGTTCTGGCGGTCGATGAACCCGTACAACGTGCGGCGCTGCGACCGGCCCGACTCGAACATCTCCACGGCCTGGCCGCCGAAGGCCATGTCGAGCGTGCCGGAAGCGCGCAGGAGCGAGTCGCGGAGGCCCTCGAAGTCCATGCGCTTTCGGTTCATGCGCCCATGCCAGGCGTTGGCGGGATCGACGGCGACATTGCGAGCGAAGGCGGCGACGGCCTCGGGCGACGCGCCGGGGTCGCTGGATTGCCGGTACGTGGACGACAAGACGATGTCGCGCACGAGGGTCTTGATGCTCCAGCCCTCGGCCATGAAGCGGGCCGCCAGGTGATCCAGCAGGGCCGGGTCGGCGGGTGGCTCCGTCCGGGTGCCAAAGTCCGCGACGGAACCCACGAGCGGGATGCCCACCAGTTGGCCCCAGACGCGGTTGACCAGGACGCGCGCGGTCAGGGGATTGTCCGGGCTGGCGATGCGCCGGGCCATCTCCAGCCGCCCGCTGCCGTCGGTGAACGGCTTGCTGTCCGGCCGGGACAACACGGAGAGGAACTGGCGCGGGACCCGCGGCCCGTGGTTGCCCGGGTTGCCCCGCTTGAAGACCACCGGCTCGACGGGCTGGGCCTTGTCCGTCAAGGCCATGGCGCGAAGCGGCGCCCCCGGGTGGGTGGCGTCGAGTTCCTCCACCTTGCGGACCAAGGCGCGGCTCTTCTGCGCGACGGGCGTCTCGAAGAAGCGGTTGATGTCGCGCGTGCTCGCGAGGATGGGCGAGTCCGGCCCATGCAAGACGACGCGAAGCGCCTCCGCCACCGGGTCCTCCAACGCGGCGGGCGCGGGCGTGCCGGCCTTGGCCGACGCGTCCTGGGCGGCGGCCCATGCTTGGTCAGCCCGGGCGAAGGCCCGCCCGTAGGCGTTGGCGACGCCGGCGAGGTTCGTGGGAGCCGCCTCGCGCAGCGCCTGCACCACCCAAGGGTTGGCTCCCGCGTCGGGTGCCTTGGACCAGCCTTCGATCCAGTTCTTGGCCCGCACGGCAAAGTCGTTCGTTCCCAACCCCGCGAGGGCGTGCCACGGGGACCAAGCCGGATGCCGCTGCGACCGCGTTTTTTCCAGGTAGGCCTTCCACTCGGAGACCAGGCCCGGGTCCAGCTTGCGCGTGCGAGCGATGGCTTCCGTGGCGGCCCCATCCATCGCGCGCGCCTCCTCCGCGCACAGCACCTGGTCGCCCACACGCTCGCGCAGCCGCTTCAGCACCAGCGCCGTCTGCTCGGCCCGGTAATCCGAAAGCTCCTTTTGCCTCCGGGCGCGCTCGGCCTCGTACAACGCGGCCTGGTGCGGGTTCGGATTGGCTCCCAGCAAGGGCTTCTCGCCGGGCTCCTCGCTGCTCGCGAACACGCCGTGCAACGAATAATAGTCCGCCGTGGGAATGGGGTCCGACTTGTGGTCATGGCACCGGGCGCAACTCACCGTCAGGGCCTGCGTGCCGCGGAACACGACGTCGATGCGGTCGTCGATGATGTCGTTCGAGTTGTTGAGGAAGCGCCGCCCCAGCGTGAGAAAGCCCAGCGCCGCCATGGGCCACGGATCTTCCGGCGTCGCCAGCCGGTCCCCGGCGATTTGCTCCAGGAGGAAGCGGTCGTACGGAAGGTCGCGGTTGAAGGCCCGCACCACCCAGTCGCGGTACGTGTGCGAGTACGCGTAGCGACGTTCCTCCTCGAAGACGTAGCCCTTGGAATCCGCGTAACGCGCCACGTCCAGCCACCACCGCCCCCAACGTTCCCCGAACTGCGGCGACGCCAGCAAGCGGTCCACGGCCCGTTCATGCGCCCCCTGCCCTGCATCCTGCACGAAGCCCTCGACGTCCTCGAAGGTGGGCGGAAGCCCGGTGAGGTCGAAGGTGGCCCGGCGCAGCCACGTGCGACGGTCTGCCTCGGGGGAAGGCCGCAGGTCCTGGCGTTCCAGCCCGGCGAGGACGTGGAAGTCAAGGTCGGCACGGGGCCACGCCGTGTCGCGCACGGCAGGGCGCGCCGGGGCAACGACCGGTTGGAAGGCCCAGTGCGCCCTGGCATCCGCCTTCTTCCCCACGGCCTTGCCGTCGCGGGGATCGGGGGCACCCGTGGCGATCCATTGCGCGAGGACGCCGGCCTCCTGCTGCGTGAGGGCGCGGCGCCCGTCGCCGTCCGGAGGCATGGCCTCGACGCCCGGCTGCCGTCGCACGGCCTTGAGCAAGGGGCTCTCGAACGCCCGGCCCACGCGGATGACGGGGCCGTTCGCCCCGCCCTTTTCCCAGCCCGCCTTGCTGTCCAACCGCAGGCCCCCCTTGGGTTCGCCCGCACCGCCGCCGTGGCAGCCGAGGCAATGGTCCGCGAGGAGCGGACGCACCTTTTGCTCGAAGAACTCCACGCCGGCATCCGCCGCCCACGCGGGCGTGGGGAGGACCCCGGCACACCCCAGCGTTGCCAGCACCGACGCAGCCAAGGACCGCAAGGACTTCATGCCAGGGACGCCCTTCATGCTCGTGCAACCCGCGCGCTGTGAGGACCGACGCGCCGGCATCCGCCGGCCTTCAAAGCGTCACGTGGGGGTCCACGTCCCGCTCGTAGTCCACGCCCGGGAGGCCGAAGCCGAACAACTTGAGGAAGTCGGCGCGGTACCCGGCGATGTCGGAGAGGGCGGCCAGGTTCTCCGTCGTGACCTGGGGCCACAGGGCGGCGACCGCCTGCTGGATGTCCGGGCGCATCTCCCAGTCGTCAAGGCGCACGCGGCCATCGGGATCGACGGGCGTGGGGTGCTCGTTGTAGAGCCGATCAAAGAGGCGGTTGATCTGCTCGATGCACCCCTCGTGGAGGCCTCGCTCCTTCATGACCTTGTAGAGGAGCGAGATGTAGAGCGGGACGACCGGGATGGCGGAGCTGGCTTGCGTGACCAGCGCCTTGTTGACCGAGACCAGCGCGCGCCCGCCCAAGGCGACCAACCGGGACGCCAACGCACGCGCCGTCGCCTCCAGATCTTCCTTCGCCTTGCCAATCGTGCCCGCTCGATAGATCGGCCAGGTGAGGTCCGGCCCGATGTAGCTGTAGGCGACCGTGGTGAATCCCGGGGCCAACACGCCGCCGGCCTCCAGGGCATCCACCCACAGGCGCCAGTCCTCGCCACCCATCACGGCGACGGTGTCCGCGACATCCTGGTCGGTGGCAGGCGGGATCGTCACCTCGCCCACGACGCCCTTGTCCGTGTCCACGGTCTTGGACGTGTAGGGCTCGCCCGTGGGCTTGAGCGTGGACTTGTGCGTCACGCCCGTGCGGGGATGGGTGCGGCGCGGGGAGGCGAGGCTGTACACCATCAGGTCGATGGAGCCCATGTCCGCCCGGATGGCCTCGACGGCCTGCTGCTTGATCGCGTCGGAGAAGGCATCGCCGTTGATGCTGCGTGCCTTGAGGCCCGCCGCACGCGCGGCCCGCTCGAAGGCGGCCGTGTTGTACCAGCCCGCCGTCCCGAGCGAACCGGGCTCGCTGGGCCTCTCGAAGAACACGCCCAGGGTGTCCGCACCGCCGCCAAAGGCCGCCGTCACACGGGACGCCAGCCCGTACCCCGTGGAGGATCCCACCACGAGCACCCGCTTCGGACCCGCACGCAGCGCGCCGTGAACGCGGGTCCTGTCGATCCACTCCTGCACATGGGCCGCGCAGCCGTCCGGATGGGCCGTCACGCAGATGAAGCCCCTCGTCTTCGGTCGAACAATCATCGTGCACGCATCCTGCCCACGCGCGGGCTCGGGTGGCGAGCGCAGCGTTTGGCCGGATGGGCGAGGCCGTCCCGCGATTCAAGGTTGGCCCCGGGCCGCCAACCGGGCCAACCTCCGCCCGCCATGTCCGTCATTGGATTCTCCTTCCCCACGCCCACGCGCTTCGGCGCGGGAGCCCTTCGTGAATTGCCCCAACACCTCGCGCGGCTCGGCGTGCGACGGCCCTTGGTCGTGACCGACGCAGGGCTCGCCCGGACGCCCGCGTTCGGCATGTTGGAGTCCGTTTTGGGAGCCCCGGGCCGCGGCCGGGATTGGTTCGTCTTCGATGGCGTGCATCCCAACCCCGTCGAGGAGGACGTCCGAATCCCGGCCTCCATCATGCGGGAGAAGGGGTGTGATGGCGTCATTGCGATCGGCGGCGGCAGCCCGCTGGACGCCGGCAAGGCGGCGCGGTTGCTAGCCAAGAACCCATGGGCGGACCTCGCACGGTTCTATGACGTGCCCCACGACTGGTCCGGCCTTGCCCCGCTCGTGGCCATCCCCACGACGGCCGGCACGGGGAGCGAGGTCGGCCGCAGCTCCGTCATCACGCTGGATGCGAGCCGCCGCAAGGCCGTGCTGTTCCACCCGGAATTGCTCGCGAAGCTCGTCATCCTGGACCCGGAGCTGACGGTGGGCCTTCCGCCGCACCTGACGGCCGCAACGGGGGCCGATGCCCTCACGCATTGCATCGAGAGCTTCACGTGCCCGGCGTTCCATCCCATGTGCGACGGCATCGCGCTGGAGGGGATAGCGCTCGTGATCGACGCGCTGCCCCGGGCGGTCCGGGATGGCAAGGACCTCGATGCGAGGGGACGGATGCTGGTGGCGGCGGCGATGGGCGCCGTGGCGTTCCAGAAGGACCTCGGCGTCGTCCATTCGATGGCGCATCCGTTGTCCACGTTGTTTGGCATGCACCACGGTCTCGCCAACGCACTCTGCCTCGTCGCAGGCATGCGATTCTGCTCGGCCCGCAAGCCCGGCTTGTACCGGCGGGTCGGGGTGGCGTGCGGACTCGCAGTCGATGGCTTGCCCGACTCGGACGCCGACGCCGCGGTTCTTCGCTTCATCGGCGAGTTCCTGGCCCGGATCGGCCTTCAAGGGCGCCTGCGCGACCACGGGGCGGACCCGGCACGCATCGGGGACCTGGTGGCGCAGGCCGTGGAGGATCCCTGCCACAGGACCAACGCCGTCCCCGTCAGCGAATCCGACTTCCAGGCGCTGTACCTCGAGGTCTTGTAGGCTGTAGACGCGGGAGGACGCGAACGACCGCAACGTGACGGTCGAAGAAAGGGAAGGCACGGGGCGACGGTCCTTCCTGATGCGCGGTGCAAGGCGCTAGCGGGCCTTGCCGGAGGAGATGGACGATGTCGGGGCGTTGGTGCGCCCCGTCTTGCCGCTGCTCTTGCCGCGGGGGGAGGGGACTTCGGAAACGTCCACGCGCACCTTGGAGGTGCCCGGCTTGCTCACGGAAGGCTTGCTGGCCGGGGCCTTGCCTTGCTTCGCGGCCTCGGCGGCCTTCGACTTGGCAAGCCAGTTGCGCCGGAACAGGGAATCGCGCGCGGCGGACTCGGAGTCACGCTGCTTCTTGACCTCGGCCAGCATGGATTCCTTGGCGTTGAACCGTGCCTCCAAGATCCTTCGCTCGGCCTGCAGGGCTTCCAAGGTCGCCTTCAACGCAACCCGCTCCGTCTCGGACGAGGCCATCTTCCGTTCCGTCTCGGCAATGCGCACGTCCTGTCGGCCCAGGCGCTCGGCCAGATCCCGCAACTGCTGGGTCAACGCGCCGATTTCGCCCTCGAGAACCTCGATGCGGCGGGATCGGGCGAGGATCTCAGCCTTGGCCTCCTCCAACGCCGTGGCGGCTTGCTTCCGGAAGGCATCGGACTCGCGGGTCACCCGGGCGAGGACGTTGGACAAGCGGGTCGCTTCGGTCAGCACCTCGGAACGTTGCAGTCGGAGCGCATCGAGTTCCACCGACATCGTCGTCACCTTGATCTGTGCGGCACGGAGTTGCTGGTCGGTCTGCTCGGGAGGGAGGGGGGCCGCCTCTCGCCTTGGGGGTTCGACGGAAACCGGTGGCGGCGTGTTGCTGCGCCACAGGACGGGATCCTTCTTGGCGGCGCCAGGGAGCCATCCCATCTGGAACGAAAACACGACCGCGAAAACGGAGAGCGCGGCCAGGAAAACGTAGGGCCCCTTGATCCTCGCCCTACCTTCATCTGCTCGTTTTTTCCAAGGCACGGCGAACGAAACCCCGAAATGGCCCGACGTTCAACAAAACAATGAGGACTCCCGAACGGGCCATGCGTTCAAAGTTTGGCGTTGCCCCAACGTGGGGCGTGGAGCCAGCTGTCGGGATTGAACCGACGACCCGCAGTTTACAAAACTGCCGCTCTACCGCTGAGCTAAGCTGGCCTGTTGAAGTCCATGTTGCCCAAGCAGCGCCCGGTTTCAAGGTCGCGTTTCCGGCACCAACGGGACGGTCGCAGGCCGATGCCGTTGAAAGTCTGGCCGGCCGTCGCCATCGGCGTCCAGCCTCGAAAGGTCCAGGTGGACATACGGGCGTTGATACGCCTCTTGGCCCGCCCCCGCATAGCTCACCCACAGGCGCATCCCGGTCGCGTCGAAGACCGCGTTCATCACGTTCCCGCCCTGGATCGGGATGCTGTTGGCCAACGCGATCATGCGCTCGCCATTCAATGTGCCCGCCCCAGACCTCAGCGCCGGGAACACCCCGCGCCCCTCGTCATGGTACACCGCGCACTCAAGGACCTTGGGGGCGAGCTCGTCGGAAGGGTCATTGTCCTTCCACTCGTTGACCTGCGGCGCCGGCAACCCCGCGCCCGTATGCGCCCGGACCTTCACCGCACGGCGCTCCGTCAACCCATCCCCGAACACAAAGTGATACCGCTTCGTGGGCGGCACACGCCGAAACCCCGCCAACGCCTCGGTCACCGTCGTCGCGTCCAACAGCAACGTGCGGAACCATGCCGTGAAGTGCGGCGCATGGATGTCGTACGGCATTTCCTTGGCCGAGGCATCGCCGATCTCCGAGAGCACGATCCCGGCGGCGTTCATGCCGCAATGCGCCCCGATGAAGCCGGCAAAGGAAGGCGTGACATGCGGCTGGCCCCATTCCGGGACGTACACCACCACCACCGGGAACTCATGCGCACCCGCCCGCAACGACCAATCCAGGTTGCGCGTCTGGTACAGGTGCCCGTCCTCCGTCGCCGTCCCCCACGCCGCGATGCTGCTGCACGAGTACGGCATCAACAGGGGCAGGCAGTGGACATGCTGGAGCAACCGCACGTCCAGCCCGCTGCCCTCCGCCAACCCCACCAACTGGTGCAGCAACCGCGCGTCCGTGTGCGCCGCCGTCGCCGCCCATGCATGGTCCAGTACCGAGTCGTCGATCTGCAGCTCCGCCTTGAACCCCGCCACGGCCGCCGGCACCAACCGCGCCATCTCCTCCCGCATCAGGCGCCCCAAGTGCCAACCCATCTGCCGCGAGTTGCCCCGCACCACCACCACGGGCACCCGCGCCACGCCGTTGGTCAGCATGAACCGATGCCCCGCGCCCCCGGGCGACGCACGCACGCCCAGGACGGGCCGGGACGACTCGCCGCCCCCGCCTCGCAGGGCCGCGTCCTTGGTTCCCTCGGCGCGAACCGCCCACGCCGCCCACGCCACCATCCATGCCCAACACCACGTCCTCATGACTGCCCTTCTTCCTTCGTCGTTGGCTGGCCGTCCCACGCGGCCCAAGAAGCCCGCACATCCTCCCGAGCCTCACCCGCCGCGAATCCGCGCCGTCACCATCACCTGCACCGCCGCGTCCAAGGGCATCTCCGAGATGC
Source organism: uncultured Akkermansia sp. (assembly GCA_964430505.1). Classification (GTDB taxonomy): domain Bacteria; phylum Verrucomicrobiota; class Verrucomicrobiia; order Limisphaerales; family UBA9464; genus UBA6176. The sequence continues at coordinate 10,458 of CAYSGH010000029.1, forward strand.
CCACCGCCAGTCGCGCATGACGCCCGGCGTCGCCGAGCACCGCGTTGAACAACTCCGACGCACCGTTGAGCACCTGCGGATGGCCCCGAAATCCGGGGGCGCAATGCACGAAGCCCTCGACGCGGACGAGCGCCACGGCGTCGAGCGACCCCGCCGCCGCCCGAAGCTGCGCGAGCGCGTTCAAGGCGCACAACCGCGCCGCCTGATAGCCCTGCGCCACGTCCAACTCCGCCCCCAGCCGCCCGACGTACGCCATGACGCCGTCGCGCCACGGCAACTGCCCCGACGTCATCACCCAGTCGCCGGAACGCACCCACGGCTCGTAGGCGGCCACGGCGGCCGGGGGCGATGGCAGCACGAGGCCAAGGGATCGAAGGCGTTCCTCGACGTTCATGGGGGCGGGGGATCGGAATGGAGCGCGCGCGGCGGACGCCCTACTTCTTGCCCGCCCGCTGGGCCTTGTCCCAGGCGCGGAACCCGCCCTGCAGGTTGTTGAGGTTCGTGAAGCCCAGGGGCCGCATGATGTTGCAGGCCTTCATGCTCCGGATGCCCGACGCGCAATGCACCAGGTACACCCTCGAAGGGTCGAGCTTGCCCACCTCCTTCTCGAAGTCGGGGCCGTTCACGTCGAGGTTCACCGCCCCGGGGATGTGGGCGAGGTCGAACTCGGCCTTGGTACGGACGTCGAGCACGACGTGGTTGGTGTTGGCCCGCAGCTTCTCGAACTGGGGGACATCGAGGTTCGAGAACGCCGGCTTCCCATCCGGACGGACGTTCTCCTCGGCACGGGCCGGGCAGGCAAACAGGAGCAAGGCCGAGGCCAGGCAGGCAACGAAAGTCACAACGCGCATGGCGGCAGGATGGCCATGGGCGCGCCGGTGAAAAGAGGCAAGTTGGCACTGGGAAACGCCGCCGCACGGCCTGCATCCTGCGCGGGACGATGTCGAAGCTGATCCAGGCCTCGGGTGCGGCGGCTGCCGCCACCATGGCAAGCCGCATCCTCGGGTTCGCCCGGGAGACGGTCTATGCCGGGTTTTATGGGGACACGGCGGTGGCGAGCGCCTTTGTCGCCGCGTTCACCATCCCCAACCTCTTCCGCCGCCTGCTGGGCGAGGGCGCGCTGACCTCCGTCTTCGTGCCCGTGTTCACCCGGCGGGAAAAGGAGGAGGGACCCGAGGCCGCCCTGCGCGGCGGGGCCGCCGTCGTCATCGCGGTCGCGGGCCTCTGCATGGCCGGCGTCGTGGCCCTGATGCTGCTCGCCACCGCGCTCGTCGAGTGGGTTCCCATGCCCGTGCAGCGGGAGATGATGCTGCGGCTGACGCGGCTCATGCTGCCCTACGCGGCGTTCGTGTGCGTGGCCGCCGTGTTCATGGCGATGCTCAACGCGCGCGGCCACTACTTCGTGCCGGCTCTGGGCTCCGCCACCATGAGCCTCGTCATGATCGGCTCCGTCTATGGCCTGGCTCCGTTGTTTGGCTCCAGCCTGGAGCAACAGGTCGCCGGCCTCGCCGTGGGCGTCATCCTCGCCGGCGTCGCACAGGCCGCCTTCCAATGGCCCGCCCTGCGCAAGGAAGGCTTCCGCCTCTCGATGTCCATCCCATGGCGCGACCCCACCGTCCGCGAATCCTTCACGCGCCTCGTGCCGGCAACCGTGGGCGTCGCCGCGTACCAGTTCAACGTGGTCGCCACCCAGGCCATCGGTTCCCTCCAGGCCGACCACGTCCTCGCATCCTACAACTACGCCGTCCGGTTGCTCGAGCTGCCCCAGGGCGTCATTGGCGTGTCCGTGGCCACCTACCTCCTCACCGAGCTCAGCCGCAGGGCCGCCGACAAGCAGTTCCCCGAGTTCCGCCGGCTCGTGGGCGACGGGATGCTGCACCTCTGCTTCCTGAACGGGCTGGCCTCCATCCTCCTTGCCGTCCTCGCCGAGCCCATCGTCCGGCTGCTGTTCGAGCACGGGCGCTTCAACGAGGCCTCCACCGCCCGCGCCGCCCTCGCCCTGCGCATGCTGGCGCCCGGGCTCCTTGCCACCTCGCTCACCGGCATCCTGTCGCGCGCCTTCTACGCCCTCGACGACATGCGCGTCCCCATGCGCATCGGGGTCTTCTGCCTCGGCATGAACGTGGTCCTGGCCTTGCTCCTCGCCTTTCCGTTCCAGCAGGCGGGGCTCGCCGCCGCCAACGCCCTCACCGCCGTGCTGAACGCGGCGCTTCTCCTGTACGCCTTCCGCCGCAAGATGCCCAAGTTCGACCTGCGCGCCATGCTGCCCGCCCTCGGCCGCATGACCGCACACGTCGCGATGGCCGGCGTCGTGGCATGGGGCACCCACGAGCTCTGGGATTCCTGGGTGGGCCACGCCGGCAAGCTCCGGCAGGCCGGCGCCGTCTTCGCCCCTGCCTTCGTCGCGCTCGCCGCCTATGTCGGAGCCAGCCTCGCCACCGGCGTCCCGCAAGCCCGCGACCTCGCCGGCCTCCTCCTGCGCAAGCTCAGGCTCCGCAACGACTAACCCTTCGCCCCCGCTTCCCGCTTCCCGCTCCCCGCCTCCCGCTCACCTCCGCCCCTTCGCCCGCGCCCCTTCGCCCGCGCCTTTCGGGACGCCGACGCCATCCGTTCCGCCCGCGCCATGGCGGGAGCCTTCATCTCGCCCCCTCCCGCCCGCGCCTTCAGCTCCCGGATCTGGTCGCGCAGCAACGCCGCCTTCTCGAACTCCAACGCCTCCGAAGCAGCCAGCATCTCCTGCTCCAGCTCGCGCAGCGTCTCCGTGTAGTCGAACTGCTCCACCGTCTCGTTCAACGCCGCCGCCGCCGCCTCGCGGCCCTGCGGCTGCGAGCTGAGGCCCGCCTCCACCGTGCGTTGCGCGGACCGCGGCGTGATGCCGTGCTCCTGGTTGTACGCCAACTGCCGCTCGCGCCGGTACCGGGACACCGCCAGGAACTTCTGGATGCTCTGCGTCATCGTGTCCGCGTACAGCAACACCCGCCCGTTCAGGTGCCGCGCCGCCCGCCCCGCCGTCTGGATCAGGCTGGTCGCGCTCCGCAGGTACCCCTCCTTGTCCGCGTCCAGAATCGCCACCAACGAAACCTCCGGAAGGTCCAGCCCCTCCCGCAGCAGGTTGATCCCCACCAGCACGTCGCACTCCCCCCGGCGCAGCGCCTTCAGGATCTCCACCCGCTCGATCGCGTCGATCTCGCTGTGCAGGTACCGCACCAGGATGCCCAGGTCCCGCAGGTAGTCCGTCAGCTCCTCCGCCGTCCGCTTCGTCAGCGTCGTCACCAACACCCGCTCCTTGCGCTCCACCGTCGTCCGAATCTCGCCCAGCAAGTCGTCCACCTGCCCCGCCAACGGCCGCACCTCGGCCGGCGGGTCCACCAACCCCGTCGGGCGCACGATCTGCTCCGCCACGTTCGCCGGCCCCGCCCACCCCATCTCGATCGGGCCCGGCGTGGCGCTCACGTGGATTCCCTGCCCAATCAACGCCCGGAACTCCTCAAACTGCAGCGGACGGTTGTCCAATGCGCTCGGCAGCCGGAACCCGTGCTCCACCAGCACCTTCTTCCGCGCCATGTCCCCCGCGTGCATCCCGCCCACCTGCGGCAACGTCACGTGCGACTCGTCCACCACCACCAGGTAGTCCCGAGGGAAGAAATCCAGCAACACCCCCGGCCGCGACCCCGGCGGACGGCCGGAGATGTGGCGCGAGTAGTTCTCGATCCCCGAGCAAAACCCCATCTCCTGCAACTGCTCCAGGTCGAACTCCGTCCTCATCTTGATCCGCTGCGCCTCCAGCAGCTTCCCCTCCTTCTCGAACTCGGCGATGCGCTGGCCCAGTTCCTCGCGGATCGCCAGGATCGCCTGGTTCACCTTCTCCTGCGGCGTCGCGAACTGCTTGCTCGGAAAGATGTTCAACGCGTCCATAGCCTCGATCGGCTCCCCCGTCAGCGGGTCGAACCGCGTGAACCGCTCGATCTCGTCCCCGAAGAACTCGATGCGCACCGCGTCCTCCGCATACGCCGGGTGCAGCTCCACGACGTCGCCCCGCGCCCGGAACTTGCCCCGGGTCATGTCCATGTCGTTGCGCGTGTACTGCAGCTCCACCAGCCGCGACAGCAACTGCTCCCGCGTCACCGACTGACCCACGCGCAACGGGATCACCATGGCCTCGTAGTCCTCCCGGCTCCCGATGCCGTAGATGCACGACACGCTGGCCACCACCACCACGTCCCGCCGACCCAGCAGGCTGTTCATCGTGCTCAGCCGCAGACGCTCGATCTCGTCGTTCACCGAGCTGTCCTTCTCGATGAACGTGTCCGTCCTCGGGATGTACGCCTCGGGCTGGTAGTAGTCGAAGTAGCTGACGAAGTACTCGACGGCGTTGCTGGGGAAGAAGTGCTTGAACTCGGAGTAGAGCTGCGCCGCGAGGGTCTTGTTGTGCGACAACACCAGCGTGGGCCGGTTCACCCGCGCGATGACGTTCGCCATCGTGAAGGTCTTCCCGGAGCCCGTGACGCCCAGCAACACCTGGTCCCGCACCCCGCGCCCAAGGCCCTCCGACAACTTCGCGATCGCCGTCGGCTGGTCCCCCGCCGGGGCGTACGGCGACACAAGCTCAAACCTCCCTGACATCGGACCCGACCCTACCCCCGACGCCCGATCCTGCCACCCGTCATTGCCATTCCAAACCGTTCGGCCCCTGTCCGCAACGCATGGGAACGACGGTTGACGCCCCGCGCCAACTCCGATAACAACCTCCCATCGTTGGCGCGTTCGTCTATCGGCTAGGACACGGCCCTCTCAAGGCTGAAAGACGGGTTCGATTCCCGTACGCGCTACCAATCGCCGCTGGAAGCCCCAGCGGCTTTTTCGTGATGACGCGCAACATCTGCACCCGGCGGCCGCGCCCTTGGACGGGCCTCGCAGTGTCCCTGCTCCTCGCCGCAACCCACCTCGGCAGCCTCCCCTCCCTCCGCGCCGACGACGCCTCCGACGTCGCCCTCGAGGCCGTCCGCAGGCTCAAGGGCATGGACCTCGCCGCCAACCCTTCCCTCCGCGCCGCCGTCGAGAACGTCGCCGACCGCCTCCGCGGCCAACCCGCCAGCGTCGAGGTCATCCGCGACTTCGACCTCCGGTCCCGCGCCGGCCATCTCGTGGAGTTCCTGCGCCGACACCCGGAGGACGCGGCCGCACCCGACGCCCTCCGATACCTCGCCCGCACGGATGCGCGCCTGGTTGCCACCCTTCTCGGCGAGCCCACGCCGCCCCCCGCGTTGATCCAGGCGGTGGGCAAATCCGGCCAGGCAGACTGGAACGACCGCATCGAGTCGTTGCTCGGGGGCGGCAGCGTGCCCGCCTCCCTCCGCGCCGCAGCGCTGGAGGCCTTGCTGCAAAACGAGCCGGGAGCTCGTCGTGTCGCCGAGCTCGCCAAGAAAGGGGGCCTCCAAGGAGCGCTCCTGGACCGCGCCGCCGAGGGACTCCGGGCCGCCCGCTGGCCCGCCGTGCGAGAGCTCGCCGCCGGGCTCGGGCGCGGCGCCGCCGCCCAGCCCGCAACTCCCGGTGCACCCCCCAAGCAACAGGTCCTCCAAACCCATGGCGACGTCGCCCGCGGGGCCCAGTTGATCCGCCGCGACACCGTCGGCTGCCTCGCCTGCCACAAGATCCGTGGCGAGGGCATCGACTTCGGGCCCCAGTTGACCGAGATCGGGGCCAAGCTCGGCAAGGACGCCCTCTACGATTCCATCGTCGAGCCCAGCGCCGGCATTGGCTTCGGCTACGAGGGCTGGCTCATCGCCACCCAGGACGGCGAGGAATTCGTGGGGCTCGTCGCCAGCGAGACGGACGCCGAGATCGTCCTCAGGCAGGCCGGCGGCAACACCGTCCGCGTCCGCAAGGCCGACATCCTCCGCAAGGACAAGCAATCCCAGTCCCTGATGCCCGCCGGGCTCGCCGACAACCTCGGCGTCCAGGGCCTCGCCGACGTCATCGCCTACCTCGCATCCCTGCGGCCCCCCGCGCCATGAGCCGGGGCACGGCCCGATGATCGCCCGCGTCACCCTCGAGGTCGCCATCCGCAAGGAGTTCGACTACGCGATCCCGCCCGACCTCGCGGGCCACCTCGACGTGGGCACCCGCGTCAAGGTCCCCTTCGGCCCGCGCCTCGTGACCGGCCTTGTGACCGCGCTCGTCGAGACGTCGCCGCACACCAACCTCCGCCCCATCGACTCCATCCTGGGCGTTCCCGGCATCGTGACGCCCCGCGTCCTCGAGCTCGCCCGCTGGATCGCCTCCTATTACTGCTGCCCCGTCGAGGTCGCCCTCAAGAGCGTGCTCCCCGACTCGGTGCGGAAGGAGGACGCCCGCTGGAAGGAACGGCTCCATGTCTCCTACGTCCCCGCCACGGGCGAGCTTCCCAAGCTCACGCCGCGGCAGCGCGCCGTCCTCAACCTCATGGAGGAGATGCGCGAGGTGCCCCTCCAGGAGCTCCTGCGCCTCGCCAAGACCACCGCCGACACCGTCCGCAAGCTCGAGGACAAGGGCCTCCTCCGCATCGCCTCCCAGGTCGAGGACCGCGACCCCTACGCCCGCGAGGAAATCATCCCCACCCAACCCCTCGTCCTCAACGCCGAGCAGGCCGCCGCCCTCGGGGCCATCCGCGACGCCCTCTCCGCCGCCGCCCTGCATGGGAAGGAACGGCCCACCCAGCCGTTCCTCCTCCACGGCGTCACCGGCTCCGGCAAGACCGAGGTCTATCTCCAGGCCATCGACGACGCCATCGGCCGCGGCATGGGAGCCATCGTCCTCGTCCCGGAAATCTCCCTCACGCCCCAGACCGTCGAGCGATTCAAGGCCCGCTTCGGCCATGGCCCCAACGCCACCGCCGTCGCCGTCCTTCATTCCCACCTTTCGGCCGGCGAAAAGCACGACGAGTGGCACAAGATCCGCCAAGGCCGCGCCCGGATCGTCATCGGTGCGCGCTCCGCCGTCTTCGCCCCCGTGGACAAGCTGGGCCTCGTCGTCGTGGACGAGGAACACGAGCATTCCTACAAGCAGGAGGAGGCCCCCCGCTACCATGCCCGCGACGTCGCCGTCGTCCGCGCCGCCCGCGAGGGCGCCGTGGTCGTCCTCGGCTCCGCCACCCCGTCCATCGAGAGCTACTGGAACGCCCGGCACGGCAAGTATCGGCTCCTCGAAATCCACGCCCGCGCCACCGACCACAAGCTGCCGGTCGTCCGCGTCGTGGACCTGCGCCTCGACGCGCGCCGCGCCGAGAAGGGAACCCCCGGCGTCTTCTCGGCCGCCCTCAAGGAGGCCATCCTCCAGCGCCTCGAACGACGCGAGCAAACCATCCTCTTCCTCAACCGCCGCGGCTACTCCACCTCCCTGCAATGCCCGCACTGCGGCTACGTCGCGGGCTGCCCCAACTGCAGCGTCTCCCTGACCTTCCATCGCGCCTCGTTGCGCCTCCTGTGCCACGTCTGTGGCCATGCCGAGGCCGCCCCCTCCGCCTGCCCCAAGCCCGAGTGCCGCCACCCCGGCATCCGCTACGCCGGCCTCGGCACCGAGCGCGTCGAGGAAACCCTCGGCCGCATCTTCCCCAAGGCCCGCGTCGCCCGCATGGACCGCGACACCCTCCAACGCAAGGAGGACTACCGCCGCATCCTCGGCGACTTCCGCGCCGGCCGCATCGACGTCCTCGTGGGCACCCAGATGATCGCCAAGGGGCTCCACTTCCCCAACGTCACCCTCGTGGGCGTCCTCCACGCCGACCTCAGCCTCCACGTCCCCGACTTCCGCTCCGGCGAGCGCACGTTCCAGTTGCTCACCCAGGTCAGCGGCCGCGCCGGGCGCGGCGACGTCGAGGGCGAGGTCTTCGTCCAAAGCTTCACGCCCTTCCACCCCGCCATCCAGTTCTCGCGCCGGCACGACTACGCCGGCTTCTACGAGGCCGAGGTCGAGACGCGCGAGGCCCTCCAGTATCCCCCCTTCTCACGCATCGCGCTCCTCACCCTGCGCGGCCGCAACGAGGACAAGGTGCGCCTCAGCGCGGACTACATCCGCAAGGAACTCGACCGCCGCGTGGGCTCGTGGCCCGGCATCGTCATCGCCGGGCCCGCGCCCGCGCCCCTGCTCAAGGCCGAGTCCTACTTCCGCCACCAAGTCATGGTCCGCTTCAAGGCCATGAGCCGCCTCGCCGCCGCCCTCTCCCAGCTCGAGGCCGAGGCCACCCTCCCCGAGGACATCCGCCTCGTCATCGACGTGGACCCCGTCAACCTCGCCTGACCCCGCCGCTCGCCGCTCGCCGCTCGCCGCCTTCCATGCTTCCGGCCGGGCCGCGCCGCCTGTTACAACAAACGGACATGCCATCGTCGCGCGCGTCCCTCTTGCCGGTTGCTGCCGCCATCGCCCTCTCGGGCTGTGGCCCGGGCACCGCCCCCGCGCCCAGCAACGCGTCGAAGCCCAACGCCCCCGCCCCCGCCATCCCCATCTCCGTCGCCCGCGTCGAGTCCGTCCCCGTGGACCGTACGTTGCCCGTCGTGGGCACCCTGTTCGCGCGGGACGAGGCCACGCTCTCGGCGGAGGTGGAGGGAACCGTGGAGAAGACCTTCGTCGAGTTTGGCGACCGCATCCGGGAAGGCCAGGAGCTGGCGTTGGTGGACACGGACTCCTACGCCGCGCTCGCCGCCCAGGCCGCCGCGCGCGTGGCCCAGGCCAAGGCCGCCGCCGTCTCCGCCGAGCACGAGCTCGCGCGCCAGCAACAGCTCCGCACCAACGGCATCGCCTCCCCCGCCGACCTCGACCTCGCCGTGGCCAACGCCGACCAGACGCGCGCCGCCGTGAAGGCCGCCGAGGCCGCCGAGACCGTCGCGCGCCTCAACGTCCAGCGGTCCCGCATCCGCGCGCCCTTCGACGCCGCCGTGGCCGAGCGCATCTCCGGGGCCGGGGACTTCGTCCGGCCCGGCACCCCGATGTTCCGCGTCGTCAACGACACCGTGCTCAAGTTCATCGTGCAGGCCCCCGAGGCGAACGCCCCCGACATCCGCAAGGGCCAGCCGCTGCGCTTCGAGGTGGACGCCTTCCCCGGCCGGACCTTCCAGGGAAGCGTCTTCCTCATCAGCCCCCAGGTGTCCGCCGCCACCCGCATGTTCTCGCTCGGCGCGCTCGTCACCAACACGGACCTTGCCCTCAAGGCCAACACCTTCGCGCGCGGCGAGGTCGTCCTCGCCCGCGACGTGCCCACCGTCCTCGCACCCCTCGACGCCATCGTCACCTCCTCGGGCTTCAGCCGCGTCTTCGTCGTCTCCAACGCCATCGCCCGCGCCCGGGACGTCGTCGTGGGCCGCGTGCGCAAGGACCGGCAGGAAGTCCTCCGGGGCCTCGCCCCCGGCGAGGTCGTCGCCGTCTCCGGCCTCAACAAGCTGCGCGACGGGGCCGCCATCACCCTCCGCGACGCCGCCCCATGAAGCCCCACGCCCCAGCCCCCGGCGCGACGCCCCCCGCGCCCGTCGAGGCCCCCGGCATGGGCCTGGCCGACCTCTGCATCCGGCGGCCCGTGTTCGCCACGATGATCAACCTCCTGCTCGTCGTCGTCGGCCTGTTCGCCTTCAGCCAGCTCGGCATCGACCAGCTCCCCAACGTCGAGCTGCCCATCATCACCGTCACGACCACCCTGCGCGGCGCCTCCCCCGAGGAGATCGAGACCGGCGTCACCAAGCCCCTCGAGGAAATCATCAACACCATCCCCGGCCTCGACGAGCTCAGCTCCAACAGCCGCGAGGGCGTCTCCTCCATCACCGCCCAGTTCTTCTACGAGCGCGACCGCGACCTCGCCGCCCAGGACGTCCGCGACAAGGTCAACACCGTCCTCTCCCGCCTCCCGCCCGGCACCGAAACCCCCATCGTGGACAAGTTCGACGTCGATGCCACCCCCGTCCTCACCCTCGCCGTCAGCGCGCCGCGCGACCTCAAGGAAATCACCTACCTCGCCGACAAGGTCCTGAAGCAAAACCTCGAGACCGTCCCCGACGTCGGGGCCGTCAACCTCGTGGGCACGCGCATCCGGGCCGTCCAGGTGGACCTCGACGTGGACCGCCTCCGCGCGCACGGCCTCACGGTCGAGGAGGTCCGGGCCGCCCTCGCCGCGCAGAACGTCGAGGTGCCCGGCGGCCGCGTGGAGCAATCCGGCCGCGAGCTCGTCCTCCGCACCCTCGGCCGCATGGAGACCGTCCCGGCCTTCGAGCGCCTCATCGTCGCCAGCCCCGGCGGCCAGCCCATCTACCTCTCCCAGGTCGCCGCCGTCACCGACGGCATCGAGGAGCCCCGGACCCTGTCCCGTCTCGACGGCACCAACGCCGTCTCCCTCGTCGTCCGCAAGCAAAGCGGCTGCAACTCCGTCGCCCTCATCGACGCCGTCAAGCTACGCCTCGCCCAGCTCCAGCCCCTCCTGCCGCCCGACTACCGCGTCGAGGTCGTCCGCGACCAATCCCGGTTCATCCTGCGCAACCTCCACGAGGTCTCCTTCCACCTCGTCCTCGGCATGGGCCTCGTTGCCCTGACCGTCCTCGCCTTCCTCCACGACCTCCGCGGCACCCTCATCGCCTCCCTGGCCATCCCCGCCTCCATCATCAGCACCTTCGCCCTCATGAAGGCGATGGGCTACACCCTCAACAACTCCACCATGCTCGGCCTCACCTTCGCCGTCGGCGTGGTCATCGACGACGCCATCGTCGTCCTCGAAAACATCCACCGCGTCATGGAGGAACGCGGCTGCTCCGCCGTCGAGGCCGCCCTCGACGGCACCCGCGAGATCGCCCTCGCCGTCGTCGCCACCACCCTCTCCCTCGTCGTCATCTTCCTGCCCCTCGCCTTCATGAAGGGCCGCACCGCCATGTTCTTCTCGAGCTACGGCATGACGGTCGCCTTCTCCATCGTCGTCTCCCTCGTCGTCAGCTTCACCCTCACCCCCATGCTGGCGTCGCGGTTCCTCCGCCACACCGCCGACCCCGTCGCCCGCGAGCGCAAGGCCAAGGGCGGCCCCCTCATGCGCGCCCTCGCCGACCTCTACGTCGCCGTCCTCGCATGGTCCCTCCGCCACCGCGCGATCGTCATGCTCGCCTGCATCGCCTGCGTCGCCTCCATCCCGTGGCTCCTCCAGAAGACCCGCTTCACCTTCATGCCCACCGACGACAGCAGCGAGTTCGAGGTGTCCCTCGTCCTCCCGGAGGGCACCCCCCTCGCGCGCGCCGCCCAGGTCGCCGCCGACGTCGAGCACGACCTCAAGGCCCTTCGCATCGACCACCAACCCGCCGTCCTCAACACCCTCGCCACCATCGGCCCCTCCTCCGGCCGCGTCGGCAAGGCCGAGGGAGACGTCACCCAGGTCTCCATCTACTGCCGCCTCCCCGAGCTCGGCGACCGCCTCGCCCAATGGCGCGGCGCCTCCCGGCGTTGGTCCCAGCTCGATGCCATGGCCCAGGCCCGGGCCGCCCTGGCCCGCTACCCGGAGATCCGCTCCTCCGTCCAGGCCATCTCTCCCCTCGGCGGCGGCGGCGGCCGCAGCGCGGAAATCATGGTTCACCTCCTCGGACCCGACATCGCCCGGCTCACCGAATACGCCGACCGCCTCGTGCAGGACCTGCGCAATGACCCCGGCCTCGCCGACGTCGATACGACCCAGTCCGCACGCAAGCCCGAGCTCCAGGTCCGAGTGGACCGCGAGAAGGCCGCCCAGTTCGGGCTCCGCCTCGACGAGGTCGCCCAGGCCCTCCGCACCGTCGTCGGTGGCCAAATCGTCGGCACCTTCAAGGAGAACGACGACCAGTACGACGTCTGGCTGCGCGCCCGTCCCGACGACCGGTCCGGGGCCGACGTCCTCGGGCAGGTCATGCTGCGCACCCGTCCCTCCACCCCCGCACCCCGGGCCGAGTGGGTTCCCCTCGCCAACTTCATCCGCCTAGAGGAATCCCGCGGCCCCAACCAAATCGACCGTTTCCAGCGCCAGCGCCGCATCACCGTCGTCGCCAACCTCGGCGCCTACGCCCTCGGCGATGCCATCCAGGCCATCGAGTCCGGCGTCGCAAGGCTCGGCATGCCCTCCGATTACCGCGTCGCCTTCGTCGGGCGCGCCAAGCAGCTCCAGGAAACCCTCCGCAACTTCCTCCTCGCGTTCGTCGTCTCCCTCGTCTTCATGTACATGGTGCTCGCCGCCCAGTTCGAGCACTTCATCCATCCCGTCGCCATCCTCCTCGCCGTCCCCCTCGCCCTGCCCTTCGCATTGGGATGGATGATCTTCCTCAACGAACCCCTCAACACCTACGCCATCTTCGGCCTCTTCATGCTCGTCGGCATCGTCAAGAAGAACGGCATCCTCCAGGTGGACCAGTCCAACGTCCTCCGCGCCCAGGGCATGCCCCGCGAACAGGCCATCCTCCTCGCCAACCGCCTCCGCCTCCGCCCCATCCTCATGACCACCATGCTCCTCGTGGTCTCCATGGTCCCCATCGCCCTCGGTACCGGCCCCGGCTCCTCCGGCCGCGCCTCCATGGCCAAGGTCATCATCGGCGGCCAAATGCTCTGCCTCCTGCTCACCCTCCTCGTCACCCCCGTCTCCTATTCCCTCTTCGACGACTGGGGCCGCCGCCTCCGCGGCCTCCCCCCCGAGCCCTCCCCCAACGCCCTCCCATGACCCCGCTCGCCCCGTCCCCCGCTCCCCGCCCCTCGGCCCCCGCCCCCCGCTGGCCGCTCGCCGCCCCCCGCTGGCCGCTCGCCGCCCCCCGCTCGCCGCTCGCCGCCCACCGCTGGCCGCTCACCCTCCTCCTCCTCGCGCTCCTCCTCTTCCCCCGCCTCGTCGCCGACCGCGCCAGCAACCAGGCCGCCGCCGACGCCTTCTTCGACGGCCCCATCCTCCTCTGGAAGCTCCGCATCCCGCCCGCCTCCATGGCCAAGCTCCGATCCGAGCCCCGCACCTACGCCGAGGCCGAGGTCGAGGTCGGCGGTGCCACCTACCGTGGCGTCGGCGTCCACCTCAAGGGCTCCGCCGGAAGCAAGCGCTCCATCGACGACCACCCCGCGCTCACCCTCGACTTCAACCGCTTCAGCAAGGGCCAGCGCGTCTTCGGCCTCTCCAAGCTCCACCTCAACAACTCCGTCCAGGACCCGTCCCTCATCAACGACAACCTCGCCTCCCGCACCTACCGCGCCGCCAGCATCCCCGCCACCCGCGCCACCCACGCCTTCGTGGACCTCAACGGCGAGCCCCTCGGCATCTACGTCGTCAAGGAGGCCTACGACGACGACTACCTCCGCCGCCACTTCCCCGAGGACAAGGGCCGCCACGGCAACCTCTACGACGGCGGGTTCGTCAGCGAGATCACCCGCAACCTCGAGCGCGACGGCGGCAAGGGCCCCTCCGACCACTCCGACCTCGTCGCCCTCCGCGACGCCACCTCCACCCCCCTCCACCAACGCACCAACGCCCTCGCCAAGGTCCTCGACGTCGAACGATTCCGCTCCCTCGTCGCCATCCAGTTCGCCCTCGACGACTGGGACGGCTACGTCCGCAACCGCAACAACTACCGCATCTACTTTCGGCCCGACGGCCGCGCCGTCTTCCTCCCCAGCGGCATGGACCAGCTCCTGCGCAACGCTGAGGCCCCCGTCCGCGACGGCGCCATGGGCCGCGTCGCCGCCGCGCTCCTCGCCGTCCCCGCCGAGCGCATCCGCCTCCGCGACCACATGCGCCAGCTCTCCTCCCCCTCGAACCCACTCTCTACGGCCACCCTCCTCGCCCTCCACGACGCCATCGAGAAGCGCATCGAAGACGGCCTCGCCGCGCTCCCCGCCGCCGAGCGCGACCGCTTCCACGGCCCCTCCCGCGACCGCTCCTTCCAAATCCGCCGCCGCATGGACGTCGTCCGACGCGAGCTCGCCGAATGGCCCGACCCCGTCCCGCCCTGGCCCAAGGGCAAGGTCCTCCAGCTCGCGCAGGCCGCATGGACCCCCTACGACCAAACCGGCCAGGCCCAAACCGTCACCAACGCCACCGAGGACGGCCGACGCCTCTTCCAGATCACCGTCCAGAAACGCGTCACCCGGGCCACCATCCGGGCCACCATCCCCCTCCCCGGCGGCCGCTTCCGCCTCTCTGGCATGGCCCGGTGCGAGGGCGTGGAGCCCCTCTCCGACGACCTCGGACGCGGCGTGGGCATTCGCATCACGGGCTCCACCGGCACCCAACATCTCGAAGGCACCGCCCCCTGGACGCGGCTTTCCTTCGACTTCGATCAACCCGAGGACGGCCCCGTCGAGCTGCTCGTCGAGGTCAAGGGCCACGCCGGCACGGCGTGGTTCGACGTCTCGACCCTGCAAGTCGAGGCCCTCTGATCGGACGGACCTCGGAAGCGGGAAGCGGGAAGCGGGAAGCGGGAAGCGGGAAGCGGGGGGCGGGGGGCGGGGGGGGTCCGGGATCGCGTACGTCATCGGGCGCACCCTTCATCGTAAAAACGGCAGTGAGGCATTCTGTAGGCCGCGTGCCCTCACGCGGCGGCGGCCATGCCACACGCCCCGTGCGCCGTGTCGCGGGACCCGGCCTGCAATCATGCCGAGCCCACCACAACCTCACCTGCAGGGTGATGAGCCCTTGGCTTCGTGTCGATGAGTCCATCCGACCCGATGGGAAGGCTCTTTCCTCGGTTTGGAAGCCTCTTCGACTGCGGTACTAGGTTCATCGCATGGCCCGGAAGGGGACGGCGAGGACTCGTGCCCTTGCGCGAGCGTTGGGAATGCTTTGTGGCCGCGAACGCCGCGCTGGGGCACGGCGCGGAGGCCATCCAACGACCGCACGAAGCCTTGCAACGCCGACACGAAGGGCCGCAACGATCGCACGAGGCGTTAAAATGACTGCACGATGGGCTAAAACGTCAGCACGACGCGTCGCAACGACTGCACGAAGCGCCAAAACGAGGGCACGAAGGCCCGCAACGAGTGCACGAGGCGCTAAAACGGTGGCACGAAGGGCTAAAACGACCGCACGAGGCGTTGCAACGACCGCACGAAGCG
>CAYSGH010000029.1:25605-43042 GCA_964430505.1 uncultured Akkermansia sp.
GTGGCACGAAGGGCTAAAACGACCGCACGAGGCGTTGCAACGACCGCACGAAGCGTCGCAGCGTGCGCACGAAGGGCCGCAACGGTCGCACGAGGAGCCGAAATGCCCGCACATGCCCTCGCAACGAACTGCCGGCGGCGTCGCGCCCCCCTCCTGCCGCCATCACGATCTCGGCATCGCGGGTTCGTGTGACGCTCCTTCCTGCGGTGGCACCGCTCGTCCTCGCGAGGGCGCTGCCGGCTCCTTGGATTCGTTCCCGCCCCGTGTTCTCCGTGCCTCCGTGAGAGGCAATCACCCTGGGCTTGCCTCGACTCACCAGCCTTGGACTCCGATGGGAAACGGCATCGCCATCGTGGACCCGAAACCTCTACCCAGCATCGAGCCCACTCCTGTCACCGCCGGGCGCAAAGCCCGGGCTAACGTCGATTCGTCCACCGGAATTCTTGGATGCGTCGGCCGCCCATGTCGCCGACGTAGATGTGGCCACCGGGCGAGAGCGCGACGTCATGCGCCATCATGAACTGGCCGTCGTAGTTTCCCCATCGGCCAAACTTCGCCAGAACCTTGCCCTCGAAGGTCAGCACGGCCAGGCCCGAACGGTTGGGCGGGGCCGACGGCTGTTCACCGCCATCCGCGACATACAGTCGGCTGAGCCTGCGGGCTGGGCGCGACGAGATGGCTGACGCCCAGGGCGGTCAGAGCTCGCTGGAACTCGCTCTTGGGATCGCGTCCCTCGGCCGTGGACTCGTGGCCGAAGGGGTTCAGGCCGTCGGTGTCGAGGGCCTTGGCAAGGCCCATGCGGAGGAAGACGGCGCGGCGGTGCTCGAAGGGGGCCCAGGTGGTGTCGGAGGAGACAAAGGTGGAGGGGACGTATTTGCGGGAAGGGTCATCGACGGTGAGGAGGAGGGTCTGCTTGGCGTCGGCTCGCCACCAGGGGTGGATGGAGGAGTCCTGCTGCCCGAGCTCGCCGATCCGGGCGCGTTCCTATCGGCTCCGCGGGCTGGGCTTGGGGGCTTCCTGCCGGCGCACGCCCGCTTCGACACGCTGTCGGATGCCCACAAGGCGGGCCTCCGAGGGTTCTACCGACGTCGAGGCCCAGCCCTAGAACCGCACCTCGGACGTCACCCAGACGTTCCGGCCCGGCTCGTTGATGCCGGAGCCATGCACGCGGTAGTCGCGGTCCGCCACGTTCTCGACGGCGATGGATAGGCCGATGCGCCCGGTGGGCCGCCACCCGGCGCGCACCGTGTACACGTCGTAGCCCGGCGTGCCGCCCGGGGGGATGCGCTCGCGGTCCGCCTGGTCGGCGGACGACAAGCGATCCTGCCGGGCCGCAGCCATGCCGAGGATCTCGAACCACCAACGACCAGAAAGGGAGTCCTCCCACCGCAGCGCAAGCGTGCCGCTCCATGGCATGAGGCGGGAGACGGGTTCCGTGACGAGGACGGGCGCGGACGTGGGGTAGAGTTCCAGCTCGCCTTCCTGCCACGACGTGGTGCCGCGCACGGAAAACCCGTTCCCGAGGTCCAGTCGGCCGGACCACTCGACGCCTTGGATCCAGCCGTTGCCGGCATTGCGCTTGGTGACCTCGGCCAATCCATTCACGACGTTGCCCGTGGGCGTCCGCACGATGGAGTCCGACAGGAACGTCCGGTAATACGTTGCCTCCGTCCTCGTCCTTCCCCGTTCCCAGCGCAGGCCGCCCTCCGTGGTGACGTAGTGCTCCGGCCTCAGGTTGGTCGTGGGCGTCTCGATTTGCCCCGCCTCGGCGATGTCGAAGCGGGTCAGGTCGGACAGGTTGGGCGCGCGAAACGACTGGGACACGCCGCCGATCCAGTGCCATGTCCGGCCCTCATCGATGGCCCCGATGCCGCGGAGGTGCCCGACGGCGGCGTTCCAGGTCCGGTCCACGGACATGCGCGCGCCATTGACGGGGTTCTTCACCTGGCCGCTCTGGGCGGCAGCAAAGGTGTAGCGGCCGCCGACGGTCAGCTCGACGCGCGATCCCAGCGGGATGCGGTCCTCGGCGAACACGCCCGCGAGGTCGTACGTGGCGTCGTCGGCGACCGGCCCCTGGATGTCCTCAAGGGCCAGCGATCCATCGGCGTTGAAACGGCGAAGGCGCGTGTCCACCCAGTCGTGGTAGAAGTCGCCGCCATAAACCCATCGGCCGACGGGGGACGGGCTTTCGAGGGTGAGGAAGGATCCGAGCGTGTGGACGTCGAAGCCTTGGCGCTCGCGGGTGCGGTTGCCGCGCGTGCGGTCCTCGGCCTCGGCCTGGCGTTGATGGGAAAGGCTGGCGTGGGCGGATGCGAGCCATGGCGCGAGGTCGGTGGCCTTCCACTGCACGTAGGTGAGGCTGCGGTCCTGGTCGAGGATGCGGGCGATGTTGGAGCCGGGCCGCGTGCCTTGCCAGGCCAGGCCACGGACGGTGCTGTGCGTTCGCCAAGCGTCGTCCTGGTCCACCGTTTGGTGTGCGAACACGAGTTCCATGCCGGGCTTGAGGCGCCACTGGACCTTTCCGTCGATGTCTTGCTCCTCGTAGCCGGTCCTCGGCTGGATGCCGACCAAGGACCCGCCCCGCACGTCCCCGAAGCGCTTGATCGAGCCGCCCAGCGACACGGAGACCTCCCCGGCATCGACGCCGCCGTCAATCCGGCCCACGTGCGAGTCCTCGGCCGAGGCGAACCGGTACAAGGCGCGGCCGTCCGCGCCGGGTTGCGTGGCGCCGGGGCGCGACACGGTCAGGGCCTGCACGGTGCCGCCGATGCTGTCGGAGCCGTGGAGGACAGACCCGGGTCCCCGGACGACCTCGGTGCGCTCGACCGAGAGGGGGTCCACGGTGCCCCAGTATTGGTTGGGCCCGTCGCGGAAGACGGAGTTGTTCAGGCGGATGCCGTCGATGAGGAGGAGGGTGCGGAACCCGGTGAAGCCGCGGATGTAGGGAGAGGCCTGGGCGTTGCCGGTGCGCTGGAGCATGACGGAGGGCTCCTCCCGGAGGATGTCGGGGAACGTCCGCGCCGAGCGCTCCAGCGTGGCGGTGGATGCCTCGGTGACGCTGGCCGAGTAGGTGGAGGCAGCCAGGGGCTCGGAAAGCCGCGCGGCCGTCACGACCACGGGATCCGTCGCCGCCGGGACATCCGGCGCAGCCCATGCCGTGGTGCAGGCGGGGACGGCGGCCAGGGCGTGGGCGATGCGGCGGATGGAGCGACGGCCCAGGGCGGCAGGAAGGTCGTGGGCAACGGCCCCTGGGCTGGGAGCCATTCCTTGGGAGAACCCGGGCTTCATCGAACGCATGGCCTCATCAACCGCCCAAGGGAGGCACCACGGATGGGCAGGGACACGGCACCGCCATGGCAGGTCCTGGCGGCGGCGGCGGAAGGTCCTGGAATGCGCCGAAGCATGTCGCATCCAACCATGACGGGCGACCCGGGCCAACCGAAGGAAAGGCGGGCTCGCACGGGGCCCGCCCCATGGCCGCAGGCGGACCCAGGCGGCGTGGCCGTTCGCAAACGAGAGGGGACGTTCATGCACCGCGGCGAAACGCCCGCCCATGGACAGGACATGACACTAGTCCTCCACGTACCAGAACGAGTGGACCACGGCCTTCTTGGCATCGACGGCCCAGAGGACCTTGTAGGCGACGCGTTCGACGTGGCCGTCGAGGAGGGTGACGTTGCAACCGTTGTTGTGGACGGTGGGACGTCCGGAGTTGAAGGGCGTTCCCGGGTATTGGGCCATGGTGTCGGCGGCTCCGTCTCCATTGAGGTCGAGGCTGAACCGGTAGTTGGGGTCGGCCGGCGAGTACACGTAGTGGGTCAAGGCATCCATGAAGGCCATGGCGTCGGAGGGACGCGGGATGCGGTTCATGGCAAGCGGGCCGACGAGGTCGCCGTAGTAGAAGGGGCCGCTGAGCGGCCGCCCGAAGGCCCCGAAATGAGCGCCAATCCAGCAGTTCCAGTCCTTCCACGGCGTCTTTTCCTTGTAGAACTCCGGGTTGCCCATGCGACCGCCGGGGCACCTCCGCAGGTCGTTCGTGTACACGTCGGTCTGGGAGAAGACCTTGCCGGTTTGTTGCTGGCGCGCCACGTAGGGCGCGAGCTTGCCGTGCCAGAAGTCGCGCGTGTAGTCCGAGGACGAGTCTCCGAAGAGTGGGAGGCGGTCGTTGTGGTCCTGGAGGTAGAGGAACGTGGCGATGCCCCATTGGCGCATGTTGGACATGCAACGCGCGCCCTGGGCCTTGGACTTCGCCTTCGCCAGCGCCGGGAGCAGCATCCCAGCGAGGATCGCGATGATGGCGATGACCACGAGCAATTCGATGAGGGTGAAGCCCACGACGCGGCGCCGCGGCGCCGGTCGTGGCCCATTCAAGCAAGGGAGGGTCTTCATGGGAGCAAGTGCCCCGGACTCAGGGTGACAGCGCGAGAAAGCATCCGGCGACCTCCTCCTGTCAAGGTACTTGGCGCGCCGCCCGCTCCCGCGCACCGGGGGCGGCATGTCCTTGCAAGAAATCGAGTCGCAGCACGGGGGCAGATCCCCGGCCCGGAACCGCGTCTGCGGCGATATGGGGCAGGATGCTTGTTGCCGGCGGGGAGGCAGGACGAGGGGTCTGGGAGAATCGTTGCGCCAGAAGTCCTGTGACCATGGACGGGAGGGACCCATCGATGGGCCATGGAGCGCAACAGGAGTTGCTCGCATGCCCCCGCACCCATCGGCGAGCCCACCACCGGCGGAGGAGGAGGCCAAGGGGACGCCGCCTTGTGGACGTGCTGCCGGAGTGGCAGCCGGCCCATGAGGCGCATGAGAGGAACCTGCCGGTGGGGGTGCGGGAGCGGCCGGCGCTTCCGCTGCTGGGGCTGGACCGCGACAACGAGGGCGAGTCCCTGGACAACCGCGTGCCGGCGTGGTCACGCGGGGCGCGCGGCCGCGTTTCCCCTTTGGAATAGACGAGGGCCTACAGGCCCACGGCCTTGAAACGGGCGTTGACGTGCTTCAGATGGAAGCCCACGGAACAGAGCTTCTCCAGCTCCCCGGGCTCGAAGTGGCGGGCGACGTCAGGGTCCGAACGCAACTGGAGCAGGAAGTCGGCATCGTCGCGCCCGGCGTGCTTCGTCGCCCATGTCTCCATGGCGTTGCGCTGCACCAGGCCATAGGCCTCCTCGCGCGTGAGGCCCTTGCGGATGAGCGCCAGCAGGACCGTCTGGGAATTCCACATGCCCAAGCTCAGGCCGAGGTTCCTGCGCATGTTGTCCGGGTACACGTTGAGCCCGGCCATCATCCGCTCGAGCAGGCCCAGCATGTAGTCCAGCAACGTGCAGGAGTCCGGGAACACGATGCGCTCGACGGAGGAATGGCTGATGTCGCGCTCATGCCAGAGGGCGACGTTCTCCATCGCGGCGAGCGCGTTGCCGCGAAGGACGCGCGCGAGGCCGGTGATGCGTTCCCAGGTGATGGGGTTGCGCTTGTGCGGCATGGCGCTGCTGCCCTTCTGGCCTCGCGTGAACGGTTCCTCCGCCTCCAGCACCTCGGTGCGCTGGAGGTGGCGGAACTCGACGGCCCATCGCTCGAGGCTCGCGCCGGCCAGCGCGAGGGCGTTCATGAACTCCGCGTGGATGTCGCGCTGCACCACCTGCGTGGCCAACGGCGCAGGCCGCAGGCCCAGCTTGCGGCACACGTGCCGCTCCACCCGGGGCGACAGGTGCGCGCTCGTGCCCACCGCACCCGACACCTTCCCGATGGCGGCGGCCTTCCCGGCGCGCTCGACCCGCTCGTGTGCCCGGCCCAGCTCGTCGTACATGAGCGCCAGCTTGAGCCCAAACGTGGTGGGCTCGGCGTGGATGCCATGGCTGCGCCCGATGCACGGGGTCATCCGGTGTTGCCGTGCGCGGGCCGCCACCGCCTTGCGCGCGGCGCGAAAGGCCTCGCCGAGGAGCCTCGCCGACTGGACCAACTGCACGGCGAAGGCGGTGTCCACGACGTCGCTGCTGGTCAGCCCGAAGTGCAGCCAACGGCTGGCCGGGTCGTTGATGCGCTCCGTCACCGCGGTGGTGAAGCCGATGACATCGTGGTTCAACGTGCGTTCCAGCTCCTTCGCACGCGCCACCAGGCCGGGCAGGTCCGCAAGGCACCGATCCACGCCCGCCCGGATCTTCGCGAGGTCCGCCGCCGGCACGACCTTCTCCTTCACCAGTGCCTCCGACGCCAGCATCTCGATCTCCAGCCAGACCTTGAACTTGTTTTCCTCGGACCAGACCTCGCGCATTGGAGGCCGTGAGTAACGTGCGATCATGTCCCCAGAGCCTATCGCGGGCCCGTGGCCGGGGGGAAGTTCAGGCCCACGCACCCATCGTCCGGCTCCATGCGCCACAAAGCGCCGGGCGTTTCATCTCCGGCGGCCCCGGCCCTCGGCCGCGACGCGGTAGAGCGCCGCGAAGTCCTCGGCCGTCACCGGCCTGGGGTTGAAGCTGCCGGTCCATTGCTGGGCGGCATCCTCGGCCAAGGCGGGGATCTGGGCGACGTCCACGCCCGCCGAATCCAGTCGAGTCGGAATGTCGGCCTCGTCCAACAGCGCGCAGAGGGCTTCCAGGAGCAGGTCCACGGCCGTCGCGACGGGCAGGTGGCGCCCGGCGATTCCGGCGGCGAACGCGAGGTCCGCATAGGCCTGTGCTGCGGACGGGTCGGCGGCGTTGAAGCGGACGACGGCGGGCAGCATCAGGCCGACGGCGGCGCCATGGACCACGTTGAAGCGGGCGGTGAGAGGGTTGGCGGCGGCATGGGCGGCACCCAGCATGGACATCTCGATGGCGATGCCGGCGTGGGCGGCTCCCAGTTGCATGGCGGCGCGCGCGGCGAGGTTGCCGGGCTCGCGGAGCACGGCGGACAGGTTGCGGGCCAGCAACACGAAGGCCTCCCGGGCGTGCAGGGACGAGAGCGCGTGCCGCCGCCGCGTCACCGCCGCCTCCACGGCATGGGTGACGGCATCGACGCCCGTGACGGCGGTCACCCGCCGCGGCTGGGACAACGTCAGCTCGGGGTCGAGCAGCGCCACCCGAGCGGCCGCCTTCGGATCCAGGCAGGCCATCTTGCGGTGGGTCACCTCGTCGGCAATCAGCGCCGCCGACTGGCACTCGGAACCCGTCCCGGCAGTCGTGGGAACCGCCAGCAGCGGCAACATCGGCAGGCGCGCCTTGCCCACGCCCCAGTAGTCCCGCATGGCCCCGCCGTTGGTCAGCAGGAAGTTGGTCCCCTTGGCCGTGTCCACGGAACTGCCGCCGCCCAGGCCAATGAACCCGTCAATGGCAGCCGCGCGTGCGACCTCCAGGCAACGGTCGATGTCGAGCGTCGTGGGGTTCTCCCGGACGGCGTCGAAGAGCGCGACCTCGACGCCGGCGGCGCGCAGGATCTCGGAAGCACGACCGGCATGGCCCGCCGCGACGATGCCCGCGTCGGTCACCAGCAGCGCGCGTCGGATGCCCTGCTCGCGGGCCAGCTCCCCGAGGCGCGACAGGGTTCCGGGCCCGGCGACCAGCCGGGTGCGCCATGGGACGTCGAAGGTGCCGACGGGAGATTCAGGGTAAGCCATGCGTGCTGGCCTGACTTGTATCGCGTCTTGCGTGTTCAGGCGAAGGCAAACCCGCGCGGCCTACTCGCCGGACCGGGCCATGAAGGAGGACTTCGCCGCCGCGAGGTCGGCCTTGGGCGTCTCGCGCACAAGTCGCTCGATGGCCTGGGTGGCAAGCTGGTCGCACAGCTCGTTCCAGCGGTCGCCATTGTGTCCGCGGACCCATCGCCAATCGACGCGGTGGACGCGCGCGATGTCGTCGAGCTCCTGCCACAGGTCCCGGTTCTTGACGGGCTCGCGGGTGGCGGTGACCCAGCCGCGCTTGCGCCACCCGTGGATCCACGACGTGATGCCCTGCCGCAGGTAGTCGGAGTCGGTGTGGATCCGGACGGCGCACGGCTGGTTCAGCGCGCGCAGGGCCTGGATGGCGGCCTGGATTTCCATCCGGTTGTTCGTGGTGCAGGGGACGGCGGCCGCGCGTTGCCACCATTGGGCGCCATACTGGACGACGCACGCCCATGCGCCCGGGCCCGGGTTGCCCCAGCATCCGCCGTCGGTGTGGACGATCACCTCGGGGAGCGTCGTGTCGGGGTTTTTGCTCATGGGGCGGAGCCGTGGAGGGCGCGTGCCAGGCCCGCGAGGTGGGCTTCCAAGGAGTACCGCGCGAGGTAACGGGCGCGCATCACGCGGGGGTCCTGCGTCCGGGCCACGACATCCAGCGCAAGCGCGGCCGCGCCGGGATCGCGAGCGGGCACCAGGCCGGGATACGCCTCCGGCAGCATCTCCGGTATCCCACGCCAACGCGTGGTCACGGGGACCAACCCCTGCGCCATCGCCTCGATCAAGGCCAGCGGCTGGCCTTCGTTCGCAAAATAGCTCGGGTACAGGAACACGTCGGCCCCGGACAGCGCGCGGGCCTTGGCCTCGCCGGAGACAAATCCCAGGTGACGCACGCGCCCGGCCAGGTCCGGCCGCGCGATGCGGTCGCGAAACGCGGCCTCGTCGGCGGGTTGAACGAACCCTCCGGCGACGTCGAGTTCCCATTCGATGACGGGCACCGCGGTGGCGGCGGCGGCCTCCCGGGCGCGCGCATTGGCCAAGGCAATCGCTTCCAGCGCGTCGAACACGCCCTTGTCCGGCGTGCAGTTCGCCAGGAACAACGCCCGCGCCACGCCGCCGGACCGGCGCAGCGTCTTCCATCGGCGTTCGCGCTCCCACGCAAGCGTGTCGTCATAGGCCGGGCAGGGGTCCGGGATGCCGTTCGGCACGACGACGACGGAACGGGGGCGGAATCGCTCGGCGTCGGGCCGGTTGAACGCGGAAAGAACCATGCTCACGTCCGGGCGATCCAGGAGGAGGTGGGAGATCCAGCGCTCCCACGGGCGCGCCTGGGTGGCGAGCCATTCGCCCAGGCCCACGGCGTGCCAATGGAACACGGTGCGCCGAAACCAGGGCCGCACGAGGAGCATCACGATCCAGTCGCGGTACAGGCTGCTGCGCTTGGGCGGGCTTGGGACGAAGTACCACGTGCTCACGCCCTCACGGAGGCGCGTCCGGATGGCCTGGAGGCAGTATCCCAGAAGCCGGGGCAGCTTGCCCCCGCGGGTCGAGCCCACGTCGGTCAGGTCGGAAGAGAGCCGCGCATCGACGTGGTGGACCTGAAGGCCGTGGCGCGGGTCGGCCAGGCCCTCCACGAGGTATTGGACCATCTGGCTTTGGCCGTGCAGCGGGGGCGGGACGTGCGCGAAAACCAGGACCTTCATGCCCTCAACGCGCCCCGGCGCGGGCCAGCATCTCGGCCAGGGTCACCTCCGCCCCGCCGCGCCGGGCGCTTTCGTCGGCCGCCTCCATGAACGCGAGGATCTCCAGCGTCTCGCGGGCCTCGACGGGTGGCTTGCCGCCTTGGAAGAACTTCACGATCTCGGCGACCAAGGGCGCGTAGCCGTCGTAGGAGCCCACGGGCATCGTGCCCTTCGTGCCCTCGGCGAAGCCGGAATAGCCCTTGCCCTCGACGAAGACGCCCGTGCGTTGGCCGGCCCATCGGCCCTCCACGCGGATGCCACCGGCGTCGTTGGTGGAGCGACGCACGGCGATGCAGCCCGGGCCCATCACCGTGAACAGCGACTCGACGCCATGGATGCCGTACCAGAAAAGGTCGGGGTGATGCGGCTCGCGCTCGGCGGGGCTGGAGGTCTGGGCGTGGCGGACCGGGCCCACCGCCCCGGCGCGCGCGGCGAGCGTGTTGGAGGCGAAGCGCAGGGACGACGCGGTGAAGACGGGGACGCCGGCCGCCTCGGCCGCGCGGAAGATCTCGACGGCGTCCTTGAGGGATCCGGCCATTGGCTTGTCGATGTACAGGGGCTTTCGGGCCGCGATGGCGGCCTTGGCCTGCACGAGGTGGGGACGGCCATCGACGCTTTCGACCAGCACGGCGTCCACGTCCTTGCAGAGGGACTCGAGCGTGTCATGGATGCGGACGCCATGCTTCTCCTGGAGTTCCTTCGTGTAGCCCTCCACGCGCGTGGCGCTCGAGGGAATGTCCGGGCTGCCGCCCTTGAACCCGGCGACGACCCGCGCGCCCGGCACGTGGCCCTTGGCCGCAGGGTTGTGGAGGATCTCCGTGAAGGCCGTCACGTGCGACGTGTCGAGCCCGATCATGCCGAGCCGCAGGTCGGCGGCGAGGGTGGCGTTCATGGCGAGGGCAAGGAGGAGGGCCAGAGTTCGCATGGGGTGCACTTCGATGGGGGATGGGGGATGGGGAATGGGAGAAACCCGAAGGGCGCGCCTAGGCGGACCAGTCCAGATAGACGGTCTTGGAACGTGTGTAGAAGTCGAGGGCGGCCGTGCCCTGCTCGCGGAAGGTGTCCGTGGAGCTTTGCTTCACGCCGCCAAACGGGACGTGCAGGGCCAGCCCGGTGGAGATTTGGTTCACCTTCACGACGCCGGCCTCGATGCGCTCGGCGTAGTGCATGGCCTTCTTGAAGTCGCGGGTGACGAGGCTCGCGCTCAGGCCTTGGTCCACGCCGTTGGCGACCGAGAGCGCCTCGTCGAACGAGTCCACCGCGATGACGGCGACGACCGGCCCGAAGACCTCCTCGCGGGCGATGCGCATGGAGGGCGTGACGGACCCGAGCACGGCCGGCTGCATGAAGAAGCCGTGGGCGAGGTCCCCCTCCGCGAGGCGCGCGCCGCCCCAAAGGAGGTCGGCACCCTCCGCCTTGGCGGACTCGATGGCATCGAGGTTGCCTTGCAGCTCGGCGGCGTTGACGGCGGGGCCCATCTGGACGCCGGGCGCGAGGCCGGGCCCCACCTTCCAAGACTTCGCCAACGCCACGAGCCTCTCCGTGAAGGCGGCCAAGACGGGCCGTTCCACGATGACGCGCGACGTGGCCGTGCAAGCCTGCCCCGTCAGCCCAAACCCCGCGATGGCCACCAGCCGCGCGGCGAGGTCGAGGTCGGCGTCCGCCAGCACGAGCGTCGGGTTCTTGGAGCCCATTTCGAGCTGGCACCGGATGCGGCGGGGCGCGACGGCCTGGTACAGGGCCGTGCCGACCGCGTGGGAACCGGTGAAGGAAAGGGCTTGGACGGCGGGGTTGGATGCGACCTCGGCGCCGAAGGGGCGGCCCTCGCCGACGACGACGTTGAGGACGCCCGGCGGCAGCCCGGCGTCCATGAGGGCACGGGCGACTTCAAGGGCGAGCGCGGGCGCCTGCGAGGCGGGCTTGAGGACGACGGCGTTGCCCGACAGCAGGGCGGGCGCGGCCTTCCATGCGGGGATGGCCACGGGGAAGTTCCAGGGCGTGACCAACGCCACCACGCCCAGCGGCTCCCGCCGCGTGAACATCAGGTTGCCCGGCAGGTCGTGCGGGTACGTCTGGCCCCCCAGCGTGTAGCTGATGCCGCCGTAATAGCGGAAGATGTCGATGGCGCGCTGCACCTCGCCGGTGGCCTCGGCAAGGGTCTTGCCCTCCTCCCGCGTCAGCAGCTCGGCCAGCTCCGCCTTGCGCGACTCCAGGACCTGCGACGCCTTGCTGAGAATCCGGCCCCGCGCCACGGGTGTCTGGGCGGACCACTTGGGGAACGCCTCCCGGGCGGCGGCAATGGCGGCAACCGCCTCGGGTGTCCCGCTGGCGGGGTACAATCCCACGACCTCGCGTTGGTCGGCCGGATTGCGTGTCTCGAAGGTTCGCCCCGAGGCGGCATGGCTCCACTGGCCGCCAATGAGGTTCTGGTAGGTGCGCACGCGCTCGTTATTGGGTGCGGACACGGGAGTTTCAAGCGCGGCGTTGGCGGAGGCGCCGACGGGGCAGGGCATTTGGCCGGTGGATGGAAAGCGACCTTGGAAAGGGTTCATGGAAACGGCTGAACATGGGCCCCAAAAAATGATGCCCGAGGCTCGTGAAGGCCTTCGCCGACGGGCACCCACGGGCTCCAGCGCAGCCATCACGCAAGATCGAGGTGCGCGTGGCGCACTCGGCCGCCGACTGGCGGTTGGCCAAGGAGGCCCTGGGACGCGAGCACGGCCTGGGGGCCGGCTCGGAGGCCGGAGACCGCCTGTGCCAGTTGGTGTTCGAGGACGGCAGGCTGGCGGCCGTCCTCGTCTGGTACGCCGCGGGCTGAAACCGGCAGGCCCGCGACCAAACCGTGGGATGGGATGCCGTGACCCGCTCCCAGCGCCTCAAGCAGGCGGTCCAGCTCCGGCGCTTCCTCGTCCTCGAGGCCGCGCGCCGCCCGAACCTCGCCAGCCAATGCCCCGGGGTGGGGCTCTGGAAGCGGGTCCCCGCATGGGCGAGCCAGCATGGCCCCCCCCCGCTTGCAAAGAGCTTCAGCGACCCCGAAGGCCACGCCGGCACCGTGTCCCAGGCCACCAACTGGGCGCAGGCCGGCCTGACCAAGGGCTCCTCGCCGGACCACACCGACTTCTACGTCCCGAATGGCCGGCCCAAGAAGCTCTGGCTGCAGGCGCTGGCCCCCATGCCTACGCGAGGATGTGCGCGCGGGACCTGCCGACGAAAGGCCTCCGGGCCGCCAGGAGCCGACGCCACCCGCTGTCGGCCATGCTGGGGTCCTGGAACTGGGAATCACACCAAGACGCCCAGACGCACAGGGGGTGGGGTTCCCATCGTTTCCGTCCTCCGTGATCTCCGCGCCTCCGTGAGAAAAGACCTCCCCGTCCCAGGCGGCCTCGGACGAGCCTCTCACGGAGGCACAGGGCACACAGAGATCTGAGCAGGCCGACGACGCCACGTCCCCTCCTCCGCGCTCTCCGCGCCTCCGCGTGACACCCCTCTCCCGCGGCACCGGCCGACGCCCGGACAAGACCGAGACGGTCTTGCTACCTCCCCCCCGCCTCCCGCTCGCCGCCTCCCGCTACGGCTCGCGGGGCCTTGGAGTTGGAACTCAGGCCAAGCTCAGCCGGAGCGATTCAGGTCCAACGTGAACGTGGGTGGGTTGGGCGAGTGAGACCGGTGGTCGCATGGGCAGGAACAAGCCGCGACGTTAGGGATGCAACTCCTTCCTGCGGCGTCTTGGGGCGAGCGTGTGAGTCAGGATGGACAACACCATGGCATTGCCTCGGTTTTCACCCAGGCATAGCCTTTCAGCGTGAGTGACAAGCAGGCGACACCGAAGCCAGCGTCCGCCAAGGCATCGTTGATGGAAGACATTCTGGCGGATGCATTGGCCATTCAGGATCGGTTTGTAGCCGAACCCATGCTGAAGAAGACGGGGCACGGGATCCTGAGAAGTCGTGGAGTCGAAGGACTGCGGCAGGACGCCGAGGATTTGCGCCAACGCTTGGGCCCCACCGATTCAGTGGGATCGGCCCGGCTGAGCGGGGCGATGGGAGACGACGCGATGCACGACCAGGAGAAGCAGGTGAGGAAGGCCATCGAGAGGGTGCAGCCATGAGGCCGGGCGATCTGTATCACAAGTGGGTTGAATGGAGCGAGCAGGACCAGGTGTACCTAGGCAAGTGCCCCGACCTGATCACCGGCATCCATGGCCACGATCCGGTACGATTATACGCCGAGCTCTGCGAGGTCGTGGACGACGTCGTCAAGCACCTCGCCGCATCCGGGCGGCCATTGCCCTCCCCCATCACCCGCCCCATGCGCGAGGGCGCCTGAACGACGACGCAGCCCCGCTCCCCGCGCCTCCGCGTGATCGTCTCGCCCGCTGAAGCCCACGGGGCCTTGGAGATGGAAATCACGCCAAGGCGCCACGACGCAAAGGGGGTGAGGTTCCATCGATTCTCCTCCGCGCTCTCCGCGGCTCCGCGTGACGCCCCCCCTCCCACGGAACCGGCCGACACCCGGACAAGGCCGAGACGGTCTTGCTACCTCCCCCGCCTCCCGCTCCCCGCCTCCCGCCGGAAATATCCTCTCCCCAACAGGCCCTTGGTTGCGGCAACCTTGTCTCGAACTTCAGCGCGGAAAACCCTGGTCACGAGACATGCCCCGTACCTCCAACAAGGCCACTGCGGATTCCCGGGCTTACCTGCGGTTCGAGGCCCTCATCGGGCTCGCCGCCTCGCCCATGCCTCGGATTGCGAAAGCGCCGGCCTCGCCATCGGCGCCCTCCCACCTGATTCCTCCCGGCTTCGCTGAACTTGCCTTCGCCGCATGAACAAGAAGGCCCTCACCGAGACGGACATCCGCACCAAGTTCATCACGCCGGCCATCGTTGGACCCAACGGGGACAAGTGGAACCTCAAGACGCAGGTTTGCGAGGAGCGCTACTTCACCAAGGGACGGGTCATCGTCCGCGGAAAGACGGTGAGACGCGGCGAGGCGAAAAAGGCGGACTACCTCCTCTACTACAAGCCCAACCTCCCGCTTGCCGTCGTCGAGGCCAAGGACAACAACCACGCGGTCGGCGACGGGATGCAGCAGGCGCTCGAATACGCCGAGATTCTCGACGTGCCCTTCGCCTACAGCTCCAACGGCGACGCGTTCCTGGAGCACGACCGCACCGCGACCGGCGGCACCGTCACCCGTGAACTCCCGCTCGATCAATTCCCGGGGCCTGCCGAGCTCTGGTCCCGCTACTGCGCGGCCAAGGACTGGAACGAGGGCCAGCAGAAGGTCGCCACCCAGGACTACTACGACGACGGCTCCCGGAAGGCCCCGCGCTACTACCAGATCACCGCCATCAATCGAACCGTGGAGGCCATCGCACGGGGCGAGAGCCGCATCCTCCTCGTCATGGCCACCGGCACCGGCAAGACCTACACCGCCTTCCAGATCATCTGGCGGTTGTGGAAGTCGGGCGCCAGGAGGCGCATCCTCTTCCTCGTCGATCGCAACATCCTCGCCGACCAGACCAAGACCAACGACTTCAAGCCGTTCGGCGCGGCGATGACCAAGATCACGAACCGCACCGTGGACAAGTCGTTCGAGATCTACCTGTGCCTTTACCAAGCCGTCACGGGCACCGACGACGACCAGAACATCTACAAGCAGTTCTCCCCGGACTTCTTCGACCTCGTCATCGTCGATGAGTGCCATCGCGGCAGCGCCGCCGATGACGCGCGCTGGCGGCAGGTGCTGGAATACTTCAAGTCCGCCACCCAAATCGGCCTGACCGCAACGCCCAAGGAATCGAGGGACGTCTCGAACATCGGATACTTTGGCGACCCCCTGTACACCTACTCCCTGCGCCAGGGCATTTCCGACGGCTTCCTCGCGCCCTACAAGGTCGTGCGCATCGGCCTCGACAAGGACATCCTCGGCTGGCGTCCCGAACTGGGCCAGGTGGACAAGTACGGGCAGCTCATCGAGGACCGCGAGTACAACCTCCGGGACTTCGACAAGAACCTCATCCTCGAACGGCGCACCGAGCTGGTTGCGGCCAAGATCTCCCAGTTCCTCCGCACCACCCATCGCTTCGCCAAGACCATCGTCTTTTGCGAAACCACCGACCACGCCGAGCGCATGAGGCAGGCCCTGGTCAATGCCAACCCCGACCTCGCCGCCAGCAACAACAAGTACGTCATGCGCATCACCGGCGACGACGACGAAGGAAAGGCCCAGCTCGACAACTTCATCGACCCGGAGTCCACCTATCCCGTCGTCGCCTGCACGTCGCGGCTCATGAGCACCGGCGTGGATGCCCAGACCTGCCACCTCATCGTCCTAGACAAGCGCATCGCCTCCATGACCGAGTTCAAGCAGATCATCGGGCGCGGCACCCGCATCCACGAGGACTACGGCAAGTTCTTCTTCACCATCATGGACTTTCGCGGGGCCACCGCCCTGTTCGCCGACCCGACCTTCGACGGCGATCCGGTGCAGGTTTACGAGCCCGGCCCCGATGATCCGCCGGTGCCGCCGGATGCGCCGCCTCCCCTTGGCGAGACGCCGGAGCCGGACGCGTTCCTCCAAGATCCCTCCCCCTACATCGCAACACCGGGCGACCCAGCCGGTTCAGGGGCCACGCGCTACGTCGTCAACAACGTGCCCGTCAGCGTCGCGTTGGAACGCGTCCAGTACCTGGACGAAAACGGCCGCCTCATCACCGAATCCCTCGCCGACTTCACCCGCAAGACCGTCCGCACGGCCTACGCCTCGCTCCACGACTTCCTCACCGTGTGGAACGACGCCGACAAGAAGCAGGCCATCCTTGAGGAACTCGCCGCCAAGGGCGTCTTCCTCGAGGAACTGGCCGAGCACGTGGGCCGCGAATACGACCCCTTCGACCTCGTCTGCCACGTTGCCTTCGATGCACCGCCCCTCACCCGCAGGGAACGCGCCGACGGCGTGAAGAAGCGCAACGTCTTCGGCAAGTATGGAGCCAAGGCCCGGGCCGTCCTGGACGCCCTGCTCCAGAAATACGCCGACAGCGGCATCACCAGCGTGGAGTCACTGGAAATCCTCAAGGTGGACCCGCTGCGCTCCCACGGCACCCCGACGGAGATCATCAATTTCTTCGGTGGCAAGCCCGCCTACCTCGCCGCTGTCCGCGAACTGGAGGCCGCCCTTTACCAAAATGCTGCCTAAAAAGACCCGATGAAATCCAAAACAGTCAAACATCTACGACTTGCGCAAAAACAATTAGGCGATTGCACAAGAAACATTTCACAACGCAAAAACCCGAGCGGAACTCTGACATTGGACGAACGAGAAATGATCATCGGTTTGGGAACCGCGCGAGATTGGGTCCGCTGGGCGGTAGCATTGAAAGATCTAACGTTTACTCGTGAGAGCGAGAGCAAGTCATCTCGCACGCAAGGAATAACCGAGTCGGTCCGCTTTAATCTGTTATGGACAGGAGCCAACGCCCTATTTGCCAAAGATTCGGTCCTCTCGGCCGTCGTCGCACCGGCAAGCCTCTCACCTGCCACGAAAGGGTCGGAGCAGAAGCGTTTCGCAGCGCTGTATGCCTCGGCAAATATTGACGCTGTAGAGGAAAAGGACGCTCTTCAGACGCTCCATGACCTCCTATCCATGGAGTGCAAGGCGCAAGGGGTGGTCGGAGAATTGAAAGCAGACGGCACCCCTACCATGTGGGAGATCATCTATCACAAATACATGCGCCCGAAAGATCGCGGCTGTGGGCTCGGGAAAATCCTCAGTCCGGTACTTGAGGCTGCCAAAAAAGCGAATGCGGCTCCAGCGTCGAAAAGGATCGACCATCCTATGCCAAATATCGACGGCCCTACTCTAATCTATGCCGCCCGCAACTGGGCTGTTCATGGAATGTTGCTCACATCCTTTTTTCGCGGCAGCCGCGAGAAATACCTCACGTTCAGCGAGAACATCACGTTCTTGCTCGCTGCTACGCTCGACGGTGCATCTCGAAAACTTCTCACCAGGCTCTAGCCCATGCCCAACGTCTCCAACCTCGTCAAAACCATCCAGGACATCATGCGCAAGG
>CAYSGH010000030.1:0-41640 GCA_964430505.1 uncultured Akkermansia sp.
ACCCTAGAAACGGCAGTCGAAGAGGATTTCAAAACGAGGAAAGGGCCCTCGCATCAGGGAGGATGGGCTCACGGGCAGGAACCCAAGGGCTCACCCTGCGAGTGAGGTCGTGGTGGGCTCGACGCGGCTGTAGGCCGGGTCCCCTGACCCGGCGCACCGGGCATGCGGCATCGCCATCGCCGCGTGAGGGCACGCGGCCTCCAGACTGCCCAACGGCCGTTTCTAGGTGGAATGCCCGAGCGCCCGCGTGACAAAGCCGTCCTCGGCCTCGTCCTCACGAGCCTCGAAGATGACTTCGCCCATGGCCGAAAGCGAAAGCGGTGCTGCCACGCTCTGGCCGACCAACGGACTCCAAGGAACCGTTCTTGGCTACCCATGAAACCACCGGTCTCACTGGCCCCATCCACCCACGTCCGCGTCGGCCCTGAACTCCGCGTGGGACCTCTCGCCCACGACCGCATCGGGCGCCCGGACTAGACCGAGGCGGTCCTGCTACCTTCCCCGCTCCCCCCGGCCCCCGCTGCTCGCCCCCAGGCTCTCCCTACACGCCCGACAGGTGCTGCACGATGAGATCCACGGTCCGCGAGATGGATCCGCGGTTGCGCGCCACCACGGCCTTCGCGGATTCGCCGAGCGCGCGGCGGCGGGCCGGGTCCGAAAGCAAGGCGTCCAGGGCGGACTCGAGGGCCGCCTGGTCGGCGACCTGGACGGCGGCGTCGGCTGCGAGGAACTGGGGCACGACCTGCGGGAAGTTGTCCATGTGCGGCCCGAACACGACGGGCTTGCCCATGGCGGCGGGCTCGATGGGGTTCTGGCCGCCCTGGGCCGTGAGGCTCTTGCCCACGAACACGACGGTGGCCGCCTCGTAGAAGTAGCGCAGCTCGCCGGTGGTGTTGACGAGCAGGCAGGACACCGAGCCCGGCGCGCGACGCGTGTCGGCGACCACGTCCGTCCGGTACACGAAGGGCAGGCCCGCCGCCGTGAGGTCGGAGCCCACCTGGCGCCCGCGCTCGTGATGACGGGGCACGAGGACGAGGAACAGGTTGGGATGACGGCGCCGCAGGGCGAGGACGACGCGTGCGAGGATGGCCTCCTCGCCGGCGTGGGTGGAGCCGCCGACGAGGATGGGGGCGTCCTCGGGGACGCCGAGCTGGCGGAGCAGGCGGGGAACATCCATCAGGCGCCGTTCCTCGAGCTGGGCGGAGTCGAACTTGAGGCTGCCCACGACATGGATGGCCTCGGGCCGGCATCCCAGCTCGCGCAGGCGGGCGGCGTCGGCCTCGTTCTGGGCGGAGACGGCGGTGAACGAGGCGAACAAGGGCCGGAAGAGGAACCCGAAGCGGCGATAGCCCCGGAAGGAGCGGTCGGAGATGCGCGCGTTGACGAGGAACACGGGCTTGCCACGCCGCTGGAGGGTCCAGAGGAAGTTGGGCCAGATCTCGGCCTCCACGAGGACGACGGCCTCGGGATGGATGACCCCCATGGCGCGTTGGACGTGGCGGCGGCGGTCGATGGGGTAGTAGATCTTGGAGATGTGGCTGGGCAGGCGGCGCTGGAGCTCGGCCATGCCGGTCGAGGTGGTGGTGGAGACGACGATCTTGTGGAGGGGCAGGCGGGGCTCGAGTTCCTGGATGATCTGCGTGCACAGGTTGACCTCGCCCACGGAGACGGCATGGAGCCAAAGGACCCGGCGATTCGTCAGGGCCACCTTGAGCTTGTGGCCGTACTTGCCAAACCGCTCGCCGAAGCCCTCACGCCAGTTGCCCCGGCGCACCATCTTGAGCCAGTAGAAGGGCGCCGCCACGAGCAGGCCCAAGGGAAACAGGATGTTGTAGATAAACCGCATTGCGACCACCCGAGGCGTTCAGGCTGCCACGATGCAGGCCCCGAACGCCAGCGGCGCGTCTGGCTGCGGGAAATTCCATCCGCCGGAAAAATGGGTTTGCCCACGACGGGCCGGATTTCGCACGCTGGCGGGACGGCGGAGAGGTGGCTGAGTGGTTTAAGGCGCACGCCTGGAAAGCGTGAGTAGCTAAACACTACCGGGGGTTCGAATCCCCCCCTCTCCGCCACTCCTTTCTTCACCGCCGCCGCTCCTCCTGTGCATTCCGTCGCGGCCTGCCCGGACGCCTGCATCCCCCGACCCCTCGGTCCCCACCCGTCGCCTGAGGATGTGGTCGTCCATGACAAAGCCTCCGCCAATCGGCCGGACATCGTCCCCGACCCATTCGTATCCGGCCCTGCGATACGCCCGAAGGGCGCGTTCGTTGGCGCGGTTGACGCGCAACTCCACCCAGGGCGCCCCGCACTCGGCGGCGCGTCGCTCCACGTGACGCAGCATGCATTGCCCCAGGCCGCGGCCATGAAGCTCCGGTTCGAGATAAAGCTTGTGCAGGTCCACGCCCTCGCGGCGCACCTCCCACGAGACGTAGCCCGCCCGCCGCCCGTCCACCTCCATCCATTCCCAGCGCACCCCCGAGGCCAGCTCGGTCGCCACCGTCCCCGGTGCGTACATCCAGCCCAGCATCTGCTCGATTTGGGCGTCCGGGATCATCCCCCGATAACACGCACGCCAAATGCGCGCGGCCATCTCCCGCACGTCCTCCAACTCGTCGCGCGCCAAATCCCGGAATCGGACGCCCGCGACATCCCGAGCGCCGAAGGCGTCCGTCATCCGCCCCCGTGCTACCACTGGATCGACTTCACCCACGCGACGAACGCGTCCTTCTCCTTGCGAGCCAGGTCGTCGGGTGCCGTCAGCTTGAGAAACCACGTCTTCCCGCCATCCGGCACGATGGCCCCCACGATCCTCTTTGGTCCACCGCCCCCCAGGTCCACCAAGGTCGCCTTGCGTCCCCCGGCGAGTTCGACGGTGGTGGATTCCTTGCCAAGCCCGGCCTCGTCCAACGGCCCCAGCCCCACCTGGCCGCGCCATCGGTTGACGTTCGACAACAGGCCTCCGCCGGTCCCCGAGAGCGTGCTGATCGAAACGTCGCCGGGCTCGCCGCTGCCCGGGATTTCAAAGCTCGCAAGGCGCATCGGCCGCGGTCCTCCGCGCTTCCAATGCGCCGGGGCCTTCCATGCGGGCAGGCCATCGGCCGCCGCTGCTGCCGCCGCCGTCCCGGAAGCCGTGCCGGGGCTGGTGGGAGCCGGCGCGGGACGGGGCTCCGGGGCCGATGCCGCGCCCGACGATGCGGACGTGGCGTCGCCTGGCTCGGCGGGCTCCGGGCCGGCCTTCACGGAGGCGAGCCATTCGAGATAGCGGCCCTTCTCCTGCTCCACGAGCCCGGCCTCGCCCATCGCCTTGAAGAACACGGTCATGCCACCGGCCGGCAGGATCGCGGCCAAGGTCCGCTTCTTGAACTTCCCGTCGATCACCGACGTGGCGCTCGTCTGGTCGTAGAGGAACGCTGGCGAACGCCCAATGGTCACCGGCGAGCGCACCCCGGCGACCTGCGCCTCCTCCAAGGGCGGCAACTCCAGCTCGCGTCGCCAGCGGTTGACGTTGTCCAGCTCCGTCCCCGCCTGTTCCCCCAAGGCCACCACCGAGATGTCCACCGTCCGCCCATCGGGAGCCGTGACGGCGTAGCTCGCCAGGCGCATGCCACCGGCCGTGGGCTTCTCGGACCAGCCCTTGGGCACCGTCCATGGGACCTTCGCGGCCTCCGGCGCGGGCTCGGTCGTGGAGGAGGCGGCGGCGGGCACGGTTCGTTCCTTGGCCACCTCGTACACCCGGACCTCGTCCCGTTCGCAACCCGAGGCCAGCAACCCCGCCGCGGCCACGCACACGCATTCCCATCGTTCACGACGCATGGGCGCACTCAACCGCCGGAACCGTCCGGGCGCAAGAAACGGCTCGCGCACCGCGCCCCCCTGCCCCGCCGCCCATCCCACCCCACCTGAGCCCTTCCGCTCTTTTCCGTTCCCGAACGGCCCGGCACAGCCTCCAATCGGCGCCGGTGGAAGTGCGCGCGTTCGCAGAACGGATCGTGTTCGGGACGTCGCTTGCCGAGAAGCTGGCCGACCCCGGCCCGCTGACGGACGAGCGGCCGGGCCCGCCCGTGGCGTCACCCGACGAGCCGGGCCGCCCGGCGCACCTGCGTTTCAAGGCGCGGCAAGGGACCGGTGGCGAGGGCGGCGACGCGGGCTTTCCGGGGTTGCGTGGGCTGGACACGGACGTGGGCCGGGGGCGGGTGCTGCACTTCTTTGCGAACCACGAGCTGTTGGCGGTGGAGTTGATGGCGTTGGCCTTGCTGCGGTTTCCCGACGCGCCGCCCGCGTTTCGGATGGGGGTGCTGCACACGTTGCGGGACGAGCAACGCCATGCGAGCGACTACATCCGGCGGATGGACGCCTGCGGGGTGGCGTTCGGGGAGTTGCCCGTGAGCGGGCACCTGTGGCGCTTGCTGGCGCCGATGCCGACTCCGCTCGACTACGTGTCGGGCCTGCCGTTGACGTTCGAGCAGGCGAACCTCGACCACTCGCTGGCGTTTGGGCGTGCGTTCGCCGATGCCGGCGACGCCGAGACGGGCGCGTTGCTCCAGTCCATCCACCGCGACGAGATCGCCCACGTGGCGCATGGGCTGAAGTGGTTCCGGCGCTGGAAGGACCCGGCGCTGGAGGACTGGGCGGCCTTCCGAGACCAACTGCGCTTCCCGTTGTCGCCCAGCCGCGCCAAGGGGCCGGACGTGGACGAGGGATCGCGGCGCGCGGCCGGGCTAGGGGAAGTCTTCATCCGGCAATTGCGCGTCCACGGCCAGTCGCGGGGCCGCGCCCCGGCCGTGCACTGGTTCAATCCCTTCGCCGAGCACGCCGTGGCGGGACTGCCCGAGGAGGCCCTGCCGGCGGTGCGCCGGACGCTCGCCCAAGACCTGGAGACGTTGCCCGTCGGCCTCGCACGGCAGGACGACGTCGTGCTGGTGCGCGAGGAGCCGTCGCTGGAGTTCCTGGAATCCCTGCTCGCCGCCGGGCTGCCCGTGCCGGAGTTCGACGTGTTGTCGGGAGGCTGCATCCGCGACGCATCGAATCTCCGGTCGCGTGCGGTGGGCGCGCTTCGGCCGTGGGCATGGGGGCCGGACGCCATCCAATGCCTCGGGCCGTTGGCCGATCGATTGCCCGCGGGCGTCCCGCGCCCCCCCCTCCAACTTTCGCCGGAGCGCGCCGCCACGTTTGGCAAGCCCTGGTCCGTCGCCTTCCTGCGCGAATGGCTGGAACGCACGCCCGCCGCCGATTGGCTGTGCCCGCACGACGTGGTTGGAACGGTCGTCCACTCGCTGGCGGAGGCGCGGGCGGCCATCGAAGGGATCCGGGCGCGGGGCCACCACCGGGTGGTGGCCAAGGCGGCGTTGGACCTTGCGGGGGCCGGGCAACTGCGGTTGTGGGAGCCGGAGGTGTTGGCGTCACAGTGGAGCTGGATCGAGTCGCGCGCGGCCGGTCCGGGCGGGTTGGTCATCGAGCCCTGGCTGGAGCGTCTGGCCGACTTCTCCGTGCAGGTCGAGGTGGGCGGCCGTGCCGGGGGAACGACGGCCACGACGCTGGTGGGATACGCGGGGCTGCAGGCGGACCTGCGCGGGCAGTTCGTGTCGAACTGGGCGGAGCCCGCGTTTCATCGGCGGCCGCCCACGGCGGTGTGTCGCGCGTTCGACGGGCGCCCGGACATCGGCGTCCGGTTGCATGAGTCCTTCGAGGGATTGATCGACGAGCTGGGCCGGGCCTTGCAACGGGCCGGGCACGAAGGGCCTGCCGGGATCGACGCCTTGGTGTACCGGGACTCGGAAGGGCGGGCACGGCTCAAGCCCGTGGTGGAGGTGAACCCGCGCCACACGTTTGGAAGGCTGACCTTGTCGTGGATGCGCCACGCGGCGCAGGGGACGCGCGGCGTGCTGCGCGTGCTGGGCCCACGCGAGCTGCGCGCCTCGGGCGCAGGGACGTTCGCGGAATGGGCTGCCCGGCAGCGCGCGCAGGCACCGGTGGTCCGGACGCCGCCGCCGTCGCCCCGCATCGCCCGGGGCTTGGTCTGCCTGAACGACCCGGCCCGGGCGCGGTCGTTTCTCGCGACGTTCGAGGTGGAGCCGTTGGGGGAACGGGGCCGCGCGGTGTCGATGGCGGCCGGGGTGCCGGGAGGAACGCCGTGAAGCCTTCTTACGGATGGTCGCGCATCGCAGGCCTCGTGGCGTTGGGCTGGGCGCACGCGGCGGGAGCCGTGGAGGTTTCGGAGGTGTTGGGCGGGCCGGTGGTCATTTCCGAGCTGCTGGCGGTGAACCCGCGCGGGGCGCGCGACGAGGACGGGGAGACCTCGGACTGGATCGAGGTGTGGAACCGGGGCGCGACGTCGGTGGACCTGGGCGGATGGGGGTTGTCGGACAAGCCGGGGAAGCCGCTGCGCTGGCGGTTTCCCTCCACGAACCTGCCGCCGGACGGGCGCATGGTGGTGTGGGCGTCGGGCAAGGACCGGGCCGTCGCGGGACGGCCGTTGCACGCGTCGTTCAAGTTGGCGGCCGGGGGCGACTTCCTTGCGTTGAGCGGGCCGGGTGGCGGCGTGCAATCGATGTTCAAGCCGGGCTATCCGGTGCAGCGGGCGGGGGTTGCGTTGGGATTGCTTCCAGGCCCGACGCCCAGGGTCGGTTACCTGCCACGACCCACGCCCGGGCAACCGAACGCGCCCGGAAATGCGCAACCCATGGATGCCTTGGCCGCGCCCGTGCACGAGCCGTTGAACGTGGATGCGGGCGGGACGTTGACGGTGTCGGTCCTCGCGCGCCCGGCCAACGCCGCAATGGGCGCTCCAAAGGCGCGGTGGCGGCGCAACTTCGAGGCCGAGGTGGAGACGGCAATGCGCGACGACGGGAGCGAGGGCGACGCCGTGGCCGGGGACGGCCGTTGGACGGCGCGGATCCCGCTGCCGGGGTCGAGGCCGGGCGACCTGGTGCGGTGGCGCTTCGCCATGCCGGACGGCCAGGGCGGCACCTGGCGCTGGCCGTTGCCAAGGGAGGACCGCAAGGGAGCGGCCAGCCTCGGGACGGTGGTGAGCCCAGGGGCGGTGACGTCCGCGTTGCCCGTGGTGCATTGGTTCGTCGAGCCAACGCGGCTGGGATCGATGGACTCGGACGCCGGCGCGCCCGCCTGCGTGTTCCATGGGGGCGAGTTCTACGACGACGTGCGGATCCAGGTGCGCGGCAACACGACGGCGGGGTTCGAGAAGAAGTCGCACCGGGTGGAGTTCCCGGCGGACCATCCGTTCCTGCCGCCGCACGGGGGCGGACGGGTGCGCGCGACCTCGTTCATGGCGGAGTGGGGGGACCCCACGTACCTGCGACACCACCTGTCGTTTTGGCTGATGACACGGGCCGGGGTTGCGGCGTCGTTCCATGAGCCCGTGCGGCTGCATCTCAACGGGCAGTTTTACCAACTGGCGATGCATTCGTTGCCGTTGGGCGAGGACCTGCTGGAACGGACAGGCCTCGATCCACGGGGCGCGTTGTACAAGGCCGTGGGCCACGTGGTGCCGAGCGGCGACGGGTCGGGCGGGTTCGAGAAGAAGACGCGGCGCCGGGAGGGCAACGAAGACTACGTCGCGCTGGCCACGGCGCTCGGCGAGTCGCGTCGGCCGGAAGAACGGGCGCGGTCGCTCATGGACCTCTGCGACGTGCCCGCCGTGGTCAACTACGTCGCCGTCGCGCGGCTGTGCCAAGAGGACGACGACATCTGGGCGAACCTGTCGTTGTACCGCGACAACGAGGGCTCCGGCCGATGGCGGCCCGTGGCCTTCGACATGAATGTTTCCTGGGGCTTCAGCTACGGCGCGGGCGAGATCCTCGCGGACCGCGACGACTTCCGGAGCCATCCGTTCTGGGGCGCCGAGGGGATCGGGTCGAACCAAGGGCACAACCGGCTATACGACGTGGTGGTGCGGCATCCGTTCACGCGGGAGATGCTGGTGCGGCGGATGCGGACGTTGTTGGACGACGCATGGCGGCCGGGCGGCGCGGGTGAGGGCGCGGGCGCAGGCATGGGCCTGCTGGAGTCGCACGTGGGGGAGCTGGTGGCGCGGATGCGGCCCGAGGCGGCGCTGGACCGGGCGCGTTGGGGGGAGCCTTGGACCGGACGCGCAGGGATTGCGGCGGCGCGCTCGCTGGACGCCGGGATCGAGGACTTGTTCGGGAAGTTCGTGGGGCCGCGGCGACGGCACTTCCTCGTGACGCACTCGGCGACGAACACGACGCGACAGGTGGGCGTGGGCACGGGTCTTTCGGTGGGCATACCGGGGCCGCAACCGGCGGGGACGGCGCTGCGCATCGAGGGGCGCGTGGGCGAGGCTGGGGGCCGTGGTGACGGCTGGTTGGTGGTGAGCAACACGCATCCGTTCAGCGTGGATGCGTCAGGGTGGCGACTGGGGGGCGGGAAGGGCTTCCGATTGCCGCCAGGATCGGTGATTCCGGCCCATGCGGCGGGCGTGGTGGTGGAATCGTGGGAAGGCTTCCGGCGTCGGGCCGCGTCGCCCAAGCCCGGCGAAGGGTGGCTGGTTCTGGGACGTTGGAAGGCATTGCCGCGCAAGGTGGGTGCGGTGGCAGTGCTGGCATCGGAATAGGGCGGGGTGCCATGCACGGCGACGGATGGACAAGGCGGTTGCGGGTGGCGGGCTGGCTGGCGGCGTGGATCGGTTGGGGCCTTCTGCCGTGCGCACGGGCGGGGGACGACGTGGCGCTGCGGCTGCGGGCGAACCTCGCGCGGTTTGACGCGTTGTGCCGCGACACGAGCGCCGCCCCGGCGATCCGCGTGCTCATCTACGGGCAGTCCATCACCGGGCGTCCCTGGACGACGGCCGCCTTCCAGCCATTGCAGCAACGGTATCCGGGACGCTCATGGGTGGTGGAGAACCGTTGCATCGGGGGGACGACCGCCGCCTACCTGGCGAGGACGGCGGAGGCCGACGTGTTCACATTCCATCCGGACCTGGTCGTCTTCCACGCGTACGGGAACACCCACGCTTACGCGAGCTTCGTGACGGAACTGCGGCGCCGCACGACGGCGGACATTCTCCTGATCAACGACCCCTACGCGCTGTGGGATGCGTCGGACTTCCCGGGCCTAGGTGACTGGTCGGGACGCGCCCTGCCCGGCCTCGCCCTGGCGAACGGCGCGGCCATGGTGGATGTGCGCCGTGCATGGAGGGACTTGCTGGTGGGCTCGAGCCTGCCCCTGGATGCGTTGTTGCTGGACCACGTGCACCCCAACCCGCTGGGCGAGTCCGTCTTGATGAACGAGCTTTCCAACTTTCTCCTGCAGGAGACGGGTGCGGCATTGCGCGACCCCTTCAACGACGATCGCGTCGCCGGGGTTGACTTGCCTCCCGACGCGGCGGCAACCGGCACCTGGACCATGGCATTCACGGGCAATCGGGTGGTTGCCCTCGCGGGACCCGGCAAGGCCTCGGTACGCGTGGACGGCGTCGCGCCCAGCTCGCTGCAGACAGCCCGGGTCCATGGGCAGGCGGCCCCATGGCCCGGCTCCGGACGTCCGTTTGTCGTCCGCATCGGAAACGAAGGCGCCTTGGTGGACGAGGTTTGGACGCTTCGGATCGATGCCGTAGACGGGCCTCGCGGCGTCCGGTTCTCCGTCATGGGTTCGGTGACCGGGCCCGACGGTTCGGGCACGTCGGCAGCCTTGTTCCGGTCGGCGTCCGGCCGCGTGCGGATTGCGCCCGAAGACTGGTTCTGGGAGGCGTTGGACAGGGAACTTCGGCCGGGCATGACGTTCTCATGGACGACGATTTCGACCTGCGTGGACGTCGTGTCGGTGGCCAGCGGGGCGCCGCCGCGCTGGATGGACCTCGTCGCCGGGTTGCAGCCGGGCCGGCATGAGCTTCGCATCCGCCAGGCGCCGGGAAGGCCAACGATCACCCGCGTTCTGGTCTATTCGCCACCCGAGCCCCGGCCGGCTCGGGTCCGCGCACGGGTGGAGGGCGGTTCCATCGTGGCGGTGGACGTGGTCGATCCCGGCTACCGGTACGGACGCAGCCCGGCCGTGAGCTTCCCGGAACACGCGGGCACGCCAGCCTTCGTCGTGGCACGGGCGGACGAGGGCGTTGTGACATCCGTCCAGGTGCTGGATGGGGGCTCGGGCTATCCCGCCGACGTGGGCCCGGTCGTGGATGAGCCCGAGCGTCCGCCGAGGGTTGCGTCAGCAAGGGTGGAGGTCACGGACGGGCGATTGGAGGGATTCCAGATCCTGGATGTCGGCCGCGGCTACAGCGTCGCGCCCACCGTCACGTTCGAGGGAGGCAACGGAGCGGGGGCCGCGGCGAAGGCGCTGGTGTGGGAGGGCGGCGTCGTGGGCGTGGAATGGGTGAACCAAGGCAAGGGCTACCAGCAGCCTCCCAACGTCCGGTTCTCGCCGCCACCCCCGCCCCCTCCCCTGCGCGTCGAGCCCCTTCCCATGGCCGTTCGCCTGCGCATCGAGACGCCGCCGCCCGGCCGCATCGAAGCCTCCACGGACCTTTCCGCCTGGAGCGCCGTCGGCGTTTTCACGAATGCCCACCGGCCCTTCCTCGAACTACCCGCGCCGGACGCCATGCCATGGCGGTTCTTCCGCGTGGTGACGCCGTGACCGGGAAGCCTTGGGGCAAGCGAGCGGGAAGCGGGAAGCGGGAAGCGGGGAACGGGGAACGGGGAACGGGGAACGGGAGGCGGGAGGCGAACGAAGAACCCGCCCGCCACGTCAACGCCTCCCCGCCGAGCTCGGTGATCTGGCGGGCACCCATGTCATCCGTGGGCCTTGGCCACATGCCTCGTCCCAGGTGCAACCTTCGCCATGCCCGGGATGAATGCCGGCGTGGCGTCAAAACATCCGGTCCATGGGGCCGGGTTGAGTGGCGGGCCTCCAATAGCTTCCGTTCGCACCCCCGGGCTTCTCATGAAGCGGGCGACGGCCCATGAGCCGGAGGCAACACCCCAGCGGCCACGTCACCACGACAAACGCCGCCGTCAGGAGGATCGTCCCCGTCACGCGCCCCATCTGGTGCCCCGTCCAACGAACCGCCCGGTACCATCCACGAAACCAGCGTGGCCTTGCCCACGCCACGATGGCGACGGCGACGCCCAACCCCGCACCCACCGCCGCCACCCACCACGGCCAGCGCCCGCGCCAGGCTCCCAGGCACGCCACCAACACGACGGCGCCCCACGACGATCCTGTCAGGTTTCGCCAGTCCGCCGGACGCTCGCTATAGCGCAGCCGCGTCACGGGCCTCCCTCCTCATTCGTGTCCATCGCCTTCAATCCCGCCCCACCTCGAACGCCTGCGGGACCGGCGCGGGCTGGCGGCCCCGTTCCAGCACGCGGTTGCCCATCACCAACCGGTCCATCGCCGTGTTCACGAA
The DNA here is from genome assembly GCA_964430505.1 of uncultured Akkermansia sp. Lineage (GTDB taxonomy): Bacteria > Verrucomicrobiota > Verrucomicrobiia > Limisphaerales > UBA9464 > UBA6176. The sequence goes on from CAYSGH010000030.1 coordinate 11,378, forward strand.
GCATCGGTACGCGTCCTCCGGTGTGCACACGATGGGCTCGCCCCGCACGTTGAAGCTCGTGTTCACCAGCACGGGGCACCCCGTGCGCCGATGCCATGCCTCCAGCAATCGGCGGAAGCGCGGGTTGTCGTGGCCATCCACCGTCTGGACGCGGGCGGACCAATCCACGTGCGTCACGGCCGGCAACGTCGAGCGCACCCGGCGCACCCGCTCCAGCAAGTCCTCGCCCCCGACCGCCCCCGGCGCATGGCCCTCGTCGTCCGGCCGACGCAGCGCCTCGCGCACGGGCGCCACGAGCAGCATGTACGGAGACTCGCCCTCCAGCTCGAAGACCGCGGGCGCATGCTCCGCCAGCACGGCGGGCGCGAAGGGGCGAAACGACTCCCGGAACTTCACCCGCAGGTTCATGCGCGCCTGCATCCCGGGCGAACGCGGGTCCCCGAGGATGGACCGGTTCCCCAACGCGCGCGGCCCGAACTCCATCCGGCCCTGGAACCAGCCCACCACCTCGCCCGCGTCGAGCCACCGGGCCGTCTCCTCGAACAATCGGTCGTCCCCGATCCATTCATGCACCGCCCCCAGCCGGTCGAGGGCCTCGACGACCTCCGCATCCGTGAATTCCGGCCCGAGCGCCGCTCCCTGCATGGCGTCGCGACCCGATGCGGCGACGACGCGCGGGTGGCCGCCGTGCAGGTGCCATGCCGCCAGGGCCGCACCCAAGGCTCCCCCCGCGTCGCCGGCCGCCGGTTGGATCCAGATCCGCTCGAAGGGCCCCTCGCGAAGGATCCGCCCGTTGGCCACGCAGTTGAGCGCCACGCCGCCCGCCATGGCGAGGTGACGCTCGCCCGTCATCGCGTGCGCCCGTCGCGCAAGCCGCAGCATCGCGTCCTCCGTCACCACCTGGATCGACCGCGCCATGTCCGCATGGCGGGCCTCGATGCGTTCGTCGGGACGCCGCGGACGGCCTCCCATCAAGGCGTCGAACCGCTCGTTCGTCAGGCGCTCGCCCCGAAGGAAGTCGAAGCATTCCAAGCGAAGCCGGAACGACCCGTCCTCGCGCAGGTCGATCATGTGTTCCCGGATCACGCGCTCGAACACGGGACGGCCATACGGGGCGAGCCCCATGAGCTTGTACTCGCCCGAGTTCACCCGGAAGCCGCAGTGCGCCGTGAACGCGGAGTACAACAGCCCCAGCGAATGGGGGAACCGGATCTCCTCCAGCGCCCGCAGCCCCTCCGGCGTCCCGTGCCAAAGCGTCGTCGTCGCGTACTCGCCCACGCCATCGACGGCCAGCACGGCGGCGGACGTGAACGGGCTCGGGTGGAACGCGGACGCGGCATGGGACTGGTGATGCTCCGCGAACAGCACGGGCACGGACTCGGGCAACCCGCCTAGCTCCGTCCGGATAAGCGAGCGTTGGTCCAGCTTCTCGGCGAGCCATCCCGGCGCGAACCGGACGAACGTCCCGAGCCCGCCCGGCGCCAACGCCAGCACCGTCTCGAGGAACCGCGCAAACTTCGGGATGGGCTTGTCATAGAAGACGACGGCGTCCGGCCATCGCTCGCCCAGCCCCGCGCGTTGCAGGCAGAACCGCGCCGCGTGCACCGGGAAGCCCTCGTCGTTCTTGCGGCGCGTGAACCGTTCCTCCTGCGCCGCCGCCACCACCCGGCCATCCACCACCACGGCCGCCGCCGAGTCGTGGTAGTGCGCCGAGATGCCAAGGATGGTTCGCATGGGACGGCGGGCGTCGTCGGGCCCCTACATGAACGGGTACATGAAGGGGGCCAACGCCGAGCTGGAGCTGAACACGACGAGGGCCCCCAGCAGCAAGAGCACCCCCACGACCGGCAGGAGCCACCACTTCTTCTCCCGCCTCAGGAACACCACGAACTCCTTGAACGCCTGCCACATGGTCGAGCCCCCCTCTCACGCGCCGCCCACCAGCGACCGGTATCGCGCCACGCGCCCCGGATCGACCTCGCTCACCAAAAACTCCGGCGCGCGTAGCTCCTTGCCCATGAACACCCGCGTGTTCCGGTGCTCCATCCGGCTCTCCACCGCCCGGCTGCCGCTCACGTGAACCTCGCGGGCGCCCGTGCGCGCCAGCACCTTCTGCACGTTGTGCTCCCGGATGCCCCCGCCCGGCATCACCACGATCCGTCCGGCCGCCCGCTCCATCAGCGACGCAATCGCGTCCACCCCCTCCCAGACCGTGGCCTCGCCCCCCGACGTCAGCACGCGGTCCACGCCCAGCCCCACGAGGGCTTCCAGCGCTTCGCCGAGGTCGCGCGCCATGTCGATCGCGCGGTGGAAGGTCACCGGCAACGGCCGGGCCAGCGTGATCAACTCGGCGGTGCGGACGGCGTCCACCGTGCCATCGGGGTTCAGGAGCCCCAGCACGATGCCGTTCGCGCCCAGTTCCTTGGCGGCCACGATGTCGTGCCGCATCACCTCAAACTCGTCCGCCGAATAGCAAAAGTCCCCGCCGCGCGGCCGGATCATGACGTTCATCGGCAGGTCCACCGCGGCGCGCAGGGCCTTGAGCAAGCCCGCGCTGGGCGTCGTGCCGCCCTCGAACAAGTTCTGGCACACCTCCAGCCGGTCCGCCCCGCCCGCCTGCGCGGACCGAGCCGACGCCACGGAATCCACCAGCACCTCGATCAACACGCCCGTTGCCATGCGCTGCATCCTACCGGGTCCCCGGTTGGCTGGGAACAACGGGGAATCCCAGGCGGTGCACCCGACGCCCCACTCGGGCCGCACGATCCCAACGGGCGGGTGCGGCACGTTCAACCGACGCCTTCGGACGGCAGTCGGTCCTCCGGGTGGGTGTCCTCACCGGGTCCTTCGACCAGGGCCACCTCCTCCGGCGTCAGGCCGTAGAGGTCGTACACGAGGCGGTCGATCTCGCGGTCCGTGCGCCGGATCGCGTTGGCCATGGCGGCAGCCTGGACGGGGGAGGCTGGGGGCGGCGCGGAGAGCAGGCTGGCCATTTTGTCCGCGAGTTCCCCAAGCCGCGCGGCAACGGTTGGCGTCGAGATGGACCTCGGTATGGGAAGCCGTCGCAGCTCGGCCAAGGTCGTTTGGCGGAAGTCATCACGCGCCGCGATGGCCGAGGCGGCCATGTAGAGGTACGAGATCAGGCGGCTGTTGAGGAGGACGACGAGCGCCTTGGCTTCGTAGCCTTCGACGATGGGAACAAATGGGTTGAGGTCCTTCTTGAAGACCATCTCCCGGTCGAAGAAGACGGCGTCCAATCGGTCCTGACGATTGATGACGCGGCGGACGAGCACCTTGGGCCCCGCCGCGTAGAAGGGCTTCAGCGAGGGCTTGTCGGCCATGTTGGCGAAACTGGCTGCGTCGAGGACGAAGCGATACCGAAAGGCCTGGCACGATTCGCCGAATGCCATCCAGTCCCCGTCCTTGGGTCGGTTCGTCTGGCGCTCGAAACGCCCCGCCGCGAGCCCTTGCGTGGACAGGGTGATCTCTCCAAGCGCCACGAATCGGGATGGATCCGAGAGGGACCGGCCGAGGGCTTCAGCCGCCGGGTTCAGTACGACCCGGTAGTCGGCCGCAGTGACCAACGATGTCTTCACACGCGTCATTTCAATGCCGCGAAGCGACGCAATGCGTTCCTTCTTGGGTAGGTTGGCGACAAGGTATTCCACCTCGGGCTGGGCGCCGATGACGTACACGCACGTCTCCACGTAGGCGTCCTCGAACACGTCAAAGGGAAGGTTGATGAGCCGCCTCAAGCCGTGCTTCTCGAAGAGGTGCTGGCGCAGGCCTCGGTAGTTTTCCCCCGTTTCCCACGTGGTGGATGAAATGTAGCCGAGGAGCCCCGTGGACTTGAGCAGGCGCAATCCCGCGAGGATGAAGGCCACCGACGTGTCGAACTTCCGCCCGAGCTGGGGAAAGGATCGGGCATAGTAGGCTCGCTCGGACGGCAGCATGGTTTCCATCGGGACATAGGGCGGGTTCCCCACCACCGCGTCGAAGCCGCCGGAGGCCATGATGCGCTCGAAGCCGATGTCCCAGTCGAAGGCGTTGACGCGGATGATCTCGGCCGGGTCCGACGAGAAGTCGGCCGCCACGAGCGAGTTGCCGCACAGGATGTTGCGCTCCAGCGACGGCAACAGGGGGTCGCGCGAGAACCACTGCTTCGATTGCCGGTGAAGGATCTCGCGGTTGTCGCCCTCGAGCATCTTCAGGTACAGCGAGAGCTGCGTCACCTCCACCGCCTTGGGGTCGATGTCCACGCCATAGACGTTGTCCATCAGCACCCGGCGCTTCCTCCGGCTCGTCAGGCGCACGTTGCCGCCGTCATCGAGGTAGAAGTCCTCGCGGTGCGCCTTCAGGAATCGCCCGGCTGCCTCCTCGCCCACGGCGTGCGCCTCGCGCAAGCCTTGGTCGTAAAGGCGGAGGTAATGCTCCATCACCCGCTCGTACACACGGATCAGGAACGAGCCCGACCCGCACGCCGGGTCCAGGAAGCGCAGCCGTGACGTTTCGTCGGCGGACTTGCCCGCGAGCTGCCGCCCCACCGTCTCCTCCACGATGTCGTCCACGATGTACCGGGGCGTGTAGTACACCCCGCCCGCCTTCCGCACCTCCGGCTTCTCCTCGATCGTCGCGCCGCGCCCCTGCGGGCGGAGCACCTTCCCGAGGAACCGCTCGTAGGCGTCCCCGAGGATCTCGACCTTGATGTCCGCAAAGTTGTAGCCCTCGTCCTCGTCGCACAGGTGATCGATGAAGTTGGCAAGCCACTCGTCGCCCACCACCAGCTCCTCCGAGAAGTGGGGCTTGAAAAGCTGGCCGTTCAGGAAGGGCTGGTAGGACGCGGGCCGATGGTCCAGGGCGCGGAAGTGGCCCACCAAGACCCGGTACAGGCCGCCCTCGTCCGGCGGGGCATAGCGCTCGTGGGGCGGCTCCTCGGCCAGGACGTCGGGAGCCCCGGGCGGGGCGTTGCCCGAACCCGTGGCAGGGGGCACGACCCGACGCGTGTCCAGCGGCCCGCGTCGGAGACGGGGCCCGGCGTCCCGCTGGTTCCACCATTCCCGCAGCAGGCTCGAAAGCAGCGTGCCCGTGTCGATGGCGCGGTCCTCGCAGATGCGCAGGAAGACGAGGCGGTCGAGGATGCGCTGCGCGGCCTCGTTGAGGCGGTTGTCCACGAGAAGGTCGTCGCGCTGGTTGTGGCGGAGGAGGTCGGACCCAAGGCGCTGGCGGGCGTCGTCGAGGAAGGCAAGGAACTCGGCGTCCAGGGACCGGGAGCGGTCCGGCCGGATCACGTAGCCTTGCCCGGCCTTGGTGCGGGCGGGCTTCTTGGGCAGGGATTCGAGCAGCCGCCCGATCGAGCCATCCCGGACGTTGGGATAGGCAAGCAGGTCCCAGATCTCCGAGGCGTGGTCCACGTATTGATCAAACCGCAGGTGACGCCACTGGCCCATCGTGACGGGGTCGGACCGACGCGGGCGGGCACCGACGACGTAGAGGCGGGTTTCCTCGAAGTCGGAGAGGACCGCGAAGGGGATGCCGCGGGCGTAGGCGTCGGACTTGGCTTGGTAGGCGTGGCCGCCGTGGAGGGATTCGCTGGGTTTCTTCGCCTCGCAGGTGAACCACTCGACGCGGGCGACGCGAAAGACGTAGTCCGCGCGGCGTTGGCGGCCGGAGAAGGCGGTGCGGACCTCGACATCGACCTCGCGCTCGGTGTGGATGAGGGCCTTGCGGTTGCCGACGTCCCAGCCCAGCGCGGCGAAGAAGGGGTTGAGGAAGTCCTCTCGCAGCTTGGCCTCGGAATACTCGGGGCTGGCGTGGAAGGGAAGCTGGCTGGAAAAGCGTGCCACGAGCCGCGCGAGGTTCGCCCGGAAGGACGCGAGGGTGGGGCCAATGTCGGACGGGGAAGGTTGGGGAGGTTCCACGGTGGCAGGGCGGTCGATGTGATGGCGCGGATGTTCCGGACGAGGCCGGCCTTCGCGTGCGAGACTGCCAACCCTTCGCGGCGTCCTTCAAGCGCGGCGCACGTCCCGGCAGCGCCTTCCGCCCCGGCTTGAGCCGCCCATCCGAATCGGCGCTTGCCAGTCCCACTCCGCCGGTGCCGACGGCCGGGAGACCCGCATGATCCGACGCTGGGATTCGGCCTCGGCCTTCGTCAGCCGGATGCAACCCCGTCGCGGAGCCGCAGGCCGGGGAGAAGCCAGGATTGCGGGGCCCAAGCGTCCCATCCGGGCGCGGGTCCCGACGCGTCGCCAAAATGTACAAAAACATGCAATGGGGTCAGATCTGTAATATTGACATTTTGCCTGTGCGCCGTCGTGTCTCGGGGCGAACAAGGCTGTTGGATTTGCCGCGCGGTGAGGCGTCGGCACCATTGGCCGCGTCGCGGTGCAGGGGCTGCAAGCGAGCACTCCCCCCACGGTTGCCCGGGGAAGCCGGGCACGTGGGCACCCACGCATCGAGGACCGTAGGAGGAGGACGGGCAGGCGAGGAATTACCAGCCGAAATGTCAAAGATACAGATCTGACCCCTTTGCCTTCCATGGGGTGGCTGCGAGGTGGCGGGCGGCTCATCGGGGCGCCCTGTCCCCGGAGGCTGGATCCCTTGACTGCGGCATGGGCTGCACCCGTCTCGCGTGGCGGAGCCGGGGAACAACCCTGTCCCCTTTCGCGGCCGTCCTGCGCATGATGGGGTGGTGAAGGGGCGAGGGGATTGAAGGAGCAGGCACAGGCCATGGCGGGCGAGAGCATGGACGATGGCGAGGCGTCGCTGGCCGACCTGACGCAGGCGTTGTCGGAGGCGGGCGTGGGCGGGGCGAACGCGCCGGAGCGGCTGCTGCCCCTCGTGTACGCCGAGCTGCGGCGCCTCGCGGCGGCCAAGATGTCGGGCGAGCCCGCCCACCAAACGTTGCAGCCCACGGCCCTCGTGCACGAGGCATGGCTTCGCATCACCGCCTCGAAGGACGTCGCGTGGCAGGGGCGCAACCACTTCTTTGGCGTCGCCGCCGAGGCCATGCGTCGCATCCTGATCGAGCGGGCACGGCGTCGCCGGGCAGCCAAGCGCGGCGGCGGTTGGGAACGGATCGACCTCGACCTCGGGCACGTGGACGTGGCGTCGGAGACGCAGGCCGACACGTTGCTGGCGGTGGACGAGGCCCTGGGACGGCTGACGGAGGTGGATTCCGGCTGCGCCGAGCTGGTGAAGCTCCGGTTCTTCGGGGGGCTGACGATGGACGAGGCCGGGGAGGTGCTGGGGATCTCGGGTCGCACGGCAAAACGTCATTGGGCGTTCGCCCGGGCATGGTTGTACCACGAGATCCGGCGCAACGCCGGGACGCCGCCATGAAGCCCGTTCCCGAACCCAGCCTCCGCACGTTGTTCGTCGAGGCGCTGGAGCTTCCCGACGACGCACGCGCAGCCTACCTGGACCGCCAATGTGGCGTGGGCACGACGCTCCGGGAGCAGGTGGAAGCCCTGGTCCGCGCGCAGGACCTGCCCGGGGGATTCCTGCCGGAGGGTCCATCGGGGCCCGCGGCCAGCGAGGCTCCGTGGCCCGAGGAAGGGCCCGGATCCGTCATCGGGCCGTACTGCCTCCGCGAAAAGCTGGGCGAGGGCGGCTGGGGCGTCGTCTATGTGGCGGAGCAACGCGCGCCGGTCCGCCGCACGGTGGCGTTGAAGCTCATCAAGCCCGGCATGGACCTGCGACGCGTCCTGGCGCGGTTCGAGGCCGAGCGCCACGCCCTCGCGCTCATGGACCATCCCCACATCGCCACCGTCCTTGACGCCGGGGTCACGGTTCGCGGGAGGCCGTTCTTCGTCATGGAACGTGTCGATGGCGAGCGCATCACCACGTTCTGCGACCGCCACCGCCTCGGGATCGCCGGACGCCTCGACCTCTTCCTACGCGTCTGCAACGCCGTCCATCACGCCCACCAGAAGGGCGTGATCCACCGCGACCTCAAGCCCTCCAACATCCTCGTGGCCCTGCGCGACGGCGTGGCCATCCCCAAGGTCATCGACTTCGGCATCGCCAAGTCCCCGGCCACCGGCGACGACGACCCCGGGACGACCCATCCATGGCCCGCATTCCTTGGGACGCCCGCCTACGTGAGCCCGGAGCAAGCGTTGGGTCGGCCCGTGGACACGCGCAGCGACCTCTACAGCCTCGGCGTCCTGCTCCACGAGCTCCTCGCCGGCGCCACCCCCTTCGATGGGCAGGCCTTGATCGAAGCGGGCATCGGGGGCCTGCGCAGGACCATCGCCGAGGTCGAGCCGCCCTCCCTTGCGCGACGCGCCCAAGGATTGACCGAAGCCGAGGCCGCCGTCGTCGCCGCAGCACGCGCCACCACGCCCTCGCGCTGGCGGGCGTCGTTGCGGGGTGATCTCGAAGCCATCGTGGCGAAGTGCCTCGCGAAGGATCCCGCCCGTCGCTACGAGACGGCCCACGCCCTCGGCCAGGACGTCCGGCGTCATCGCGAGGGAGAGCCCGTCCATGCACGCACCGGTGGCCCGGGCTACCGGCTCCAGAAATGGGTGGGACGCCACCGACTGGCCGTCACGGCGGGCGGCGTCGCTGCCTGCGCCCTCCTCATGGCCCTCGTCCTCAGCACTCGGGCATGGCGACGCGAGGCCGTCGCCCGGGTCGCCGGGGACGTCCAGCGGGCGCGCGCCGAGGCCGGGGAACTGTCCGCGCGAAGGGCTGGCATCGTCGCCGACATGAACCTGGCGGCTGCAGCCCTGGAGCAGGGACAGCTCGGTCGCGTCCGCAGCATTCTTCGCCGTTCGATCCCGTCGCCGGGTCTGGAGGACTTGCGCCACTGGGAATGGCGTTGGCTCGACCAGGCAAGCCGCGGCGACGCGGTGGCGACCTTGCACGAGGGGCCCGCGCCGGTGGTGGGCCTCGCCGTCACGCGCGACGGAGCCTGCATCGTGCGGGACGGCGGCGGCGGCGTGCGCGTCCTCGACATGGCATCGGGACAGACACGCGCGGCATGGGACGCGGGGCCCGCCCACGGTCCCCTGGCCCTCGCCCCGGACGATCTCGCCATCGCGTGGGGCATGAGGCTTCCCAACGGCGGTGCTGGCGTCGGCGTGCGGCGCGCGCCATGGACGGGCCCGGCGACCTCCATCCCCATCGAGTCACCCGCCCTTGCCCTGGCGATGCTGGACAGGGGCGAGGTGATCGCCTCGTTCCAGGCCGACGCCACCCTCCGGCTCCATGACCTGACCTCGGGCAAGGCGATGGCATCGTGGGTCGTGGCGCGCCCGGAAGGGACAATGAAGGGAGTGCTTGCGGCATCGCCCGCGGGTGACGTGCTTGCATGGGGCGGCACGGATGGATGGGTGCATCTGCTGGAGCCCTCCGCGCTGCGCACGTTGCGTTCGTGGCAGGCTTCGGCGGAAGGGATCACCGCGCTCGCCTTTTCCCCCGAGGGCTCGCGCATCGCGTCGGGCGCGGGGTTCTCGGACACGCGGATCCGGCTTTGGGACGCGGCCACGGGCGACGAGGTCCGCTCGTGGGAAGCGCATCCATCGTGGGTTTCGGCCTTGGCGTGGTCGCCGGAGGGCCGGCGTCTGGCGAGCGGCGGTGGCGACCAGACGGTGCGGGTGTGGGACGTGGGTTCCGATCCGGCGCGCCAGGACGTCCGGCCAGCCGAGGTTCGATTGCGGGGACATTGGGACACGGTGCAGGCGTTGGCGTGGTCCCCGGATGGCCGGACCTTGGCGAGCGGCGGCCGGGATGGGCGGGTCCTCGTCTGGGATCCAGTTCGCCGCTCGTCCCTGGAGGATCCGGTGCGTGCGCCGGGGGACGTGGCGTCGTTTCAGTTCCTCCCGGGCACGGGCCGGCTCGTGGCGTCGGGATGGGACGGGACGTTGTTCCTGTGCGGCCTGCCCCATGCCGGAGCGATGCGGGCGGACGTGCTGGGGCGATTCGATGGGCGCTTTGGCGAGGTGGCCATTACAGCGGATGGCTCGCGCGTGGCCGTTGGGACGGACACTGGATGGATCGAGGAATGGGATCTCAACGAGCGACGGCTTCGGGCGCGGGCGCGAATGGGCGCGGGCGTGCCGGTGCTTCTCGCGCACCAGCCCGTGCGCGGATGGTGGGCCGTGGAACAGTCCGGGAACGTGCGGCTCTGGCCCGGTGACGGGCCGATGCCAGACCCCTTGTGGCGGCTGGCCGAGGGCGTGGTGGCGGCGTCGCTGGCGCCGGACTTCGGAGCCATCGCGAGCGTCCATCGCGATGGCACGTTGCGCTGGTGGCGTGCCGTGGACGGACGTCCACTGGCCGGCCCGGTGGCCACGGGCGTGCCGTGCACGGACGTCGTGCATGCGCCGGATGGGCGGGGCTTGGCGACGACGGGGGAGGATGGGGTGGTTCGATTGTGGGATGCGGCGGGGTTGGGGGCGCGGGCGACGATGACGGGGCACTTGCAGGAAGCCTGGGCGGCGGCGTTCTCGCCGGACGGACGGAGGCTGGCGACGGGCGGGCGCGGGCGCGATGCGGTGAAGCTGTGGGACCCCGGGGTGGGCGCCGAGGTGCTGACCTTGAGGGGCGAGGGGGCGAAGTTCTATCGGGTGAGGTTCTCGCCAGACGGCCGCTACGTGGGCGCGGTGGCGCGGGGCGGGGCGCTTTCATTGTGGGACGCTGGGGGAACGGGCTCGGTCGCACCGGATTGACCCGATGAACTGCCGTTGGGCAGCCTGAAGCCCGCGTGCCCTCAGGCGGCTGCGGAAATGCCAGACGCCCGGCGCACCAAGGCAGGGGACCCGGCCTAGATCCGCCCGTAGCCCATCACGACCTTACTCGTAGGGTGAGCTCGTCGATTCATCTCCATGAGCCCATCCGCCCCGATGGGAAGGTCCTTCCCTCGTGATGGAACCCTCTTCGACTGCCGCGTCTCGAATCACCGTTCGTCGCGCTCGGCGGAAATCCCTGCGGTGGAGTCACCCCGGCCGGTCGCTTGGGTGGCCCGGAAGGCCGGCAGGAGATTGCGGCGGGAAAAATACGGCGTGGCGACGGCAACGGTTGCGGGAACCAGCCTGGCCACCGGCCTGCCGCGGTCCGTGACGTGGAGCTCGCCGAGCGCGGCCGCCCGGCGCACCCACCGGCCGGTCTGTTCGTGCAGTTGCCGGATGGTGATGGACTTCATGTGACAGGGCGTGACACATCGCGGCCGGGAGCGTCAAGGGATCGAGCGCCCCGGTTCCCGCCGCATCGTGTCCCTTCTGGGTGGGTTCCTGCGCTTTATGGGTGGGCTGCGGCAGGACCATGATGGCCTGGCGGCGGCGGATTGTTGCATGACTTCAATATTCAAGGGGGTGCGTCGGCACGGGGCCAGGCGCTTGGGGGGCGTCCTGGCGCAGGCGGCGTTGGTGGCGTTCGGTGCGGGCCGGGGACTCGGTGCGGGCTGGGAACCGGGCTCGTTCCCGGTCGGGTTGGACGGTTCTCGGGTGTACTCGGCGCTGATGGCGGACGACTCCGGCGGGGTTTGGCTGGGCGGCACGTTCACGCAGGTGGGCAATGTGCCGGCCCAGAACATCGCGCGCTGGAACGGATCCGCGTGGCAGGCATTGCGGCAGCCTGGCACCCCCGGCGTCGATGGCGTGAACGGCCCGGTGCTGGCGCTCGCGCGCGGGGCGGATGGCTCCGTCTTCGTGGGCGGGGCGTTCTCGATGGCCGGGGACGTGCCTGCATGGAACGTCGCCCGGTGGGACGGAACGAGTTGGGGCGGCCTGGGTGGAGGATTGATGGCGGGCGAAGGCGGCCCGGCGGCCGTGGTCCGGGCGCTCGCCGTGGATGCCCAGGGACGCGTGTATGCGGGCGGCACGTTTGGGACGGCGGGCGGCGTCGCCGTGGAGAACCTGGCCGTGTGGGATGGCCAACGCTGGAACCTCGTTCCGGGCGGTGGCGTCCGGTCGCTCGCAGCACCTGCCGCGACCATTCATGCGCTGGCGTGGCGTGGCAGCCACCTGTGGGTTGGCGGCGCGTTTGACCAGGCAGGCGACGTGGCCGCGTCCGGGCTCGCCGAGTGGGACGGGGCGCGGTGGACGTCGCCCGGCGGGGGCGTTGGATTCCCTGGGTTCCAGCCGTTCGTGAAGACGCTGCGGGTGCGGGGCAACAACGTCTTCGTGGGCGGTCGTTTCACCCACGCGGGAGGGGTGGAGGCATCGAACGTCGCGCGCTGGAACGGCACGGCCTGGAACCCGTTGGGGGCGGGCACGGACGGCGGCATCACGTCGTTGCAGGTGCTCGGGCCGGACGTGATCGCGGCGGGCGGATTCCTGGTTTCGGGAGCTACCCCAACCCCCGGCTTGGCGCGTTGGGACGGCGTGGCATGGCAGGCGTTGGACGGTGGCGTGGGCGGCCCCGAGCCCGTGGTTACCGCCGTCGCGGCCGACGCGGGCGGCCTGTGGGTGGCCGGGACGTTTGCGACTGCGGGCGGACGTCCGGCGGAGCGGTCGGCTCGCTGGAGCCCGGCCAACCTGCCGCCGGTGGGCCGGGTCACCTCGCCCACGGCCGGCACGCGGATCCTCGTGCCGTCCGCCAACTCCACCACACGCGTGGCACTGGCCCTCGAAGCCCGCGATCCCGACGGGCGGATCGCATCCGTGGAATGGTTCGACGGAACGACGCGTCTCGGCTTGGCCGACGCGCCGCCCTTTGCCTGGGAAGTCAGCGACGTGGTCCGGGGCACGCACTGGTACTGGGCGCGCCTGCATGACGACACGGGATCCTTCTCCGAAACCGCGCCCGTGGACGTGGAGGTTGATACGCCCAACGCGCCCCCCGTCGTCCGCATCGACGCCCCCGCCACGGGATCCCTCTTCAACGAGGGCGACCCCATCGCCTTCCGGGCCGTCGCCTCCGACCCCGGCGGGCGCGTCGTGCGCGTCGAGTTCATCGATGGCTCGGGCAAGATGCTGTCGGCACTGGCGACGGGCCCCTTCGAGCACGTCCTCGCCTCGGCCACGCCGGGGACATGGAACCTCCGGGCGGTGGCGACCGACGACCGCGGCGCGCGCACGACGTCGGAGCCTGTCGTCGTGCGGGTGAACGCCCGGCCCATCGTCCGGATCACGGCGCCGACCGATGGGGCCGCGTTCGTAGTCACGAACGAGGTGAAGATCGTCGTTGAAGCGGCTGACGCGGACGGGCGGGTGGAACGGCTGACGTTGTTGCGCGACGGCGTGGCGTTGGGATCGACGACGTCGGAACCCTACCGCTTTGCCTTGGTCAACGTGCCGGCCGGAACCAACACCTACCGCGTGCTGGCCATGGACGACGCCGGGGCGCTGGCCACGTCGGCCCCGGTGGTCATCCAGCACCAGGCGGTGCCCTTGCCGTACGCGAAGCCCCGGACGTACCTCGCCGTCGAGGGCGACACGGCGAACCTCGTCGCACCCGCCGCCTTGGCCTTGCGGGCGGAGACGGTGACGCAGCCGCCCTACTTCCAGTTCCACCAGTTCGTGGTGTCGGGGGCGGGCTACGGCCCGGTCGTCCTCGACAACACCTACCGCACCACCAACCCGGCCCGCCTCGTGGTCTCCAACCTCGCCGCCGGCACGTACGAGTTCCGCGCGGTGGGCATCGACCTGTTCGGGGCCACGGCGACGTCGGCACCGGTGTCCGTGACCGTGCGCGCCCCGGCGACGCCCGTGCGTTATCGCCTCGCGGTCACGGCCGGCCTGGGCGGGAACTACCCCACGCCCACGGCGCTGGGCCCCGACGGCACGGTCGTGGGATACTCCGACCTCGTGCCGGGGTCGGCGGCCGTGCATGGCTTCCGATGGAACGCGGGCGTTCTGACGGACCTGACGCCGGACCAAGACCGCGCCGAGGCGTGGGACATCAACGGGTCGGGGACGGTGCTCGGCCTGGCGACGGTCGGGGATCCGGGGTGGAACGGGATGTTCCTGCTCGATGCGAAGGGCGGGCTGAGAAAGGCGTCGGGCCTCGCCGTTCTGCCGCGGGCCTTGAATGCCCAAGGCCATGTGGTGGGTCGCACGCGTCCGGGGATGGAGCCCTCGCGTCCGTTCCTCTGGCGGGGCACGGGCGCACCCGAGGTCCTGGGCGATGACGAGGGCGAGGCGCTCGACATCGACGGGCGCGGACGGGTCGTGGGCTGGCGGCGTTCGCTGCGCGAGCCGTCGCGGGCGTTCCTTTGGGACGACGGGTTCTTCACCACGTTGTCGTTGGAGGCATCCGAGGCATGGGGCATCAACGAGGCCGGGCAGATCGTGGGCGTGGTGGGCGAGTCGGATCCCGAGCGCCGAGCCGTGATGTGGGACCAGGGCGAGGTGCGCGTGCTGGGGACCTTGCCGGGGCACAACGCAACGGCGGCGGCCATCAACGCGGGCGGCACGGTGGTAGGATGGGGGCGGCCGACGGGCTCCGGCGTCAGCGACCGCGCGATGCTGTGGAAGGACGGCGTCGCCCATGACTTGAACGGCCTGGTCGAGGGCGCGGGCAACCTGCAGTTGAGACGCGCCGTTGCAGTCAACGACGCCGGGCAGGTCGCGGGCATCGCCGTGGACCCGACCACATGGCGGACCATGGCGTTTCTCGCCACGCCCACCTCCATGCCGGAGCCGCAAGGAACCGCGCCCATGGTGCAATGGAACGCGCCGGAACCAGGCGCGGTGCAGCCGCGCGTCGGGACGCCGTTGGAATGGTCCGTGGACGCCACGGACGCCGAGGGCCCGGTGACGCGGGTGGAATTCCGGGTGGGACACGTCGTGGTGGCCACGGCGACGGCCGCGCCGTTCCGGACGACGTGGGTTCCGACGGTGGCCGGGCCTGCGTGCCTGGCGGTTGCGGCATGGGACGCGGGCGGGCGAGTCACGGTGACGAGCCCGAGATGTCTCGAAGTATTGCCCGCGCCGGCGCCCTTCGACGTGGTGGACGTGGGACCGGCCGCAGGCACGGACAGCGGGGCAACCGGGATCAATGCCCGGGGCGACATCGTGGGCTTCACGCGCGACGATTCGTTCCTGGACGTGGCAGGCGTGGTGACGCCGTTGCGTTGGGTTGGGCTGACGCAGGCGGTGGCCATCGCGGACGACCAAACGGTGGCGGTCCGCGACGGGATGAAGTCGGCGTTGTACCGGGCGGGTTCCTTCCGGGCTTTGCCGTTCCTCTCGACGGTGGTGTCCGAGACGGGCCTGCGGGCGTTGAACGGGCGCGGCGTGGCGGTGGGCTGGGGCATGACGGAGACACGGCGACGAAGGGCCGTGCGATTTGCCGACGGCGTGCTGCGTGACCTCGGGACCTTGCCGGGGCACGAGGAGAGCGACGCCTTCGGAATCAACGACGCCGGGGTGGTGGTGGGCTGGAGCTTCCGAAATGGCGAGGCGAAGGCGGTGCAGTGGGACACGGCGGGCGTCGTCGAGGCGTTGCCCGGGCTGGCGGGCTTCCCGGTGAGCCGCGCGACGACCATCCATGCGTCCGGGGCCGTGGCGGGGGTGCGCATGGACGCGTCCTCTCGGGTCGAGGGCGCGTTGTGGACCGAGGACGGCGTGGCGGTGATCCGCGACCTCGGCATCGGCGGCGTGGAACCGGCGGCGGTGGATCGCCTGCGGCGCGTGGTGGGCAGCGCGAGCGGGCGCGCGTTCCTGTGGGCGACGAACCAAACGCATGACCTGAACACGCTGGTGCCGCCGGGCTCCGGATGGCTGCTGCAGGCGGCGCTGGCGATGAACGATGCCGGGCAGGTCGTCGGCGTCGGGCAACGCACGGCCGGTGACCCGACGCCACGGGCGTTCCTGCTCCAGCCCAACCCCGCCGTCCAAACGCAGTTCAGCCACCAACCACCCGTCGTGGACCTGACGTGGGTGGACGCGAACACAACCCGGATCGCGGGCGACGCCATCACCCTCCAGGCCGCCGTGCGCACGCAGTCTGGAGTCATCGACCGCGTATCCTTCTTCGAGGACGGCCGCTGGGTGGGCGACGTGATGCAGCGGCCGTATCGCTGGACCGCCTCGAATCGTCCTGCGGGCACGAGCCTTTGGACGGCCGTTGCGTCGGATCGCTTCCCCTCGCGTTCCACGTCCGCGCCCGTGGCGGTCGTCGTCCAGGCGCTGCCGACGAACGCACCACGCGTCGCGGTCATTGGCGTGGGCGGGACGGCGTCGGTCCCTTGGGTCCAGGCGGCGCTGAGGCGGACGCTTCGGTTCTCGGCCGTGGACGGCTTCACGGCGACGACGGCGGCGCAGGTGCCGCCAGCCGGGGCGTTGGCGTCGCACGACGTGCTGCTGCTGCATGGCCACGGGGTGGCGACGGTGGCGGAGGCGTTGGGCCCGTTGATCGCCGGGCGCGTGGCGGAGGGCGTCGGGTTGGTTGCCGCGCAACATGCGGGGGCGGGCACGGCGCTGGCGGTCGCAACGGGTCCGTTGGTGGCGGACGGTTGGTTGCCGTGGTCGGCGACCGGGAACCGGACGCAGGGCGGCGCGACGATGTCGGCGATGCTGCCGGGTCACCCGTTGATGGAAGGCGTGGCGCGGCTGAAGGGCGGCACGGACCTGCTGTTGATGGACGGCGTGCGGGTGGCTCCCGGCGGCGTGGAAGTGGCGCGGTGGTCGGGCGGGACACCGTTGGCCGTGGCACGCGAGGTGGGTCGTGCGCGCACGGTGGGCCTGAACCTGTTCCCGGCCCCGGTGGGGGAACGGTTCGACTCCTGGGAAGCGACCGGTGACGGGCTTCGACTAATTGCGAACGCACTTGCCTGGGCGGCGAGAGACGCGACGCGGACGAACGCGGTCGCATTGGCCGTCGAGCCGCCGTCGTCGGCCCAGCAGCCGTTCTACCTGCCGGGCGAGGTCCTCCGGTTGATGCCCACGACGGGCATGGCGACGTCGTGGGTCAGCCGGGTTCAATGGTTCACCAACGGCGTGGCGGCGGGAACGTGGCAACCCGGGTCGGGGCCGCTGATGTGGAGCAACGCGCCCGTGGGCCAACACCGATTGACGCTCGTCGTGGAGCAGGCCGACGGCACCAGGGTCGCGTCCCCGTCGGTGACGGCACGCGTGGACTCGCGGATGACGGCCGCCGTGGTGTCGCCGGCCAACGGCGGCTTCGTCACCGTGCCCGGCACGCTGGAGGTGGTGGTGGGGGTGACCAACCTCGACGCGCCAGTCGTGCGGGTGGAGTTCCTGCGCGACGGGACGGAACGGCTCGGGACCGTGACCAACGCACCCTACACGTGGCGCTACACGGTGGGCGTCGGCGCTCAGAACCTTTCGGCACGGGTGACGGACGCGCTGGGGGCGGTGCGGGTGACCGAGACGGTGCGCGTGACCGCCTACAATCCGAGCTCGCCCCAGGTGACGTCGTGGCGGGGCGGCACCAACGCGTGGGGAAGCACGAACGGATGGAGCGCGGGCGTGCCGCGGGCGCAGGACCGGGCGTTGATCGACGGCGGCCGCGCGTTGCTGGGCGTTCCCGGCGGGTTCGCGAGCAATGTCGTGGTCGGCACGAGCGGCGCGGGCGTGTTGCGGGTGGATGGCGCGGCGCTGCGCGTGGGCAAGGCGCTTGCGCTCGGCGACGGGGCGACGGGGTCGGGGGAGTTGCAGGTGTCGGGAGGCGGAAGCGTCACCGTGGCGGCCTTGGCCATCGGGGTGAACGGTTCGGGCTCCGTCGTGCAGGAATCAGGCACGGTGACGGTGACGACCACGGAGGTGTCCATGGGGGCGAACCCCGGCAGCCGCGGTTCCTACACGCTTGCGAATGGGCTGCTGGTCACGCGGGGCCTGAGCGTCTGGGGCACCGTGGGCGACCCGGGCTTCGTCCAGTTGGGCGGCACGAACCGCGTGAACGGGTTCCTGGTCGTGGGGCCCCGCAGCGGGCGGACGGGGATGTATCGCATGGAGGGCGGCCTGTTGGAGACGGCGGGCCTCCGCGTGGCGTCGGGCCGCGCGGAGCCGGCGTCCCTGGAGGTGCTGGGCGGGCGGTTGAACGCGACCGGGCCGGTGACGGTGGGCACGGAGGGGACGGGGCGGTTCGTGGTGCGGGGCGGCGAAGCCGTGGCGTCGTCGTGGGCGACGGGCACGTCGGGCACGCTGGAACTGCTGGCGCGGGAGGGGTCCGTGGGGTTGACGATCACGGGCGAGGCGACGTTGAGGGGACGGTTGGTGGTTCGGCTGGACCCGGCCATCGTGCCCGAGCTGGGGCGCGAGATCCCGCTGATGCGGTACGGTTCCGTGCTCCAGGAACTGTCCGCCATCGACCTGCCGGCGGGACGCGACGGCATCGCCTGGGGAATGGAGTTCCGTGCGTCGGAGGCCGTCCTGGTGGCGCGCCCGGCCACGACGGAGGTCGTGGTGAGCCCGGTCGAGGATGGGATGGAGCCGGGGGTGTTCACGCGCCTCGTGCGCGTCTCCAACCCGGGCAAGGAACCCCTGAGGGGCCTGCGCATCTACGTGCCCGGACTGCCCGAGACGGTCGAGCTGTTGAACAAGTCGGGTGCCGAGGACGGCGTGGCGTACGTGGAGGTGGCGCGCGCGGTCGGGCCGGGGGCGAGCGTGGAGGTGACGTTGCAGTTCCTGTCGCGGGAGACCGGGCGTCCGGTGGGCGCGACGGCGGTGTTGGCGGTGGAGGACGCGACGACGGCGACGGCGACGCGGCCGCCGTTGCTGTTGAGCGCGCCGGCATGGGGTCCGGATGGGACGGTGAGGCTGCGGTTCGACCCGGAACCGGGCGTGCGGTACGCGATCGAGTACAGCGGGGACCTTGCCCGGTGGGAGCGCGTGCCGCAGACGCTGCTGGGGACGGGCGGCGGCGTGGCGTGGGACGACGCCGGCCCGCCGAAGACGCGCACGCCTCCTGGCACGGGCGGGCCGCGGTTCTACCGGGTGGTGCCGGCGAACCCATGAACGGGCACCGGGCAACGGGGTCAGATCTGTAACATTGACATTTCAATCGGATGGCCATCCCGCCATCGGGACAGGGATGGGCAGCGCTGCCATCCGCGGGCGGAGCAAATGGAGCGGAGGGCGCGCACGACCGATCCCCACGGGGGCCAACACGGCGCCATGTCGGGCGGCAGGCTCGCGGCCACTTCGCGCCTTGGCAGGCGGCGGGCGGCGCGGGGATACTCGGGGCGTGATCAACGTCGGCATCATCGGCACCGGCTTCATGGCCGTCGCCCACATCCGGGCCTACCGGAAGCTTCCCATGGCCCGCATCGTGGCCCTCGCCAACCCGAGCGGTCGGAACCTCGACGGCGACTTTTCCAACGTCGCGGGCAACGTCGGCTCGCAGGACGCCGTGCGGCTCGACATGTCCCAGGTGCGGGCGTACCGGCGGATCGAGGACCTGCTGGCGGACCCCGAGGTGCACGCGGTGGACATCTGCACGCCCACGCCGACGCACGTGGACCTGTGCCTCGCGGCCCTGGCGGCGGGGAAGCATGTCCTCGTGGAAAAGCCCATCGCCCGCACCACGGCCGAGGCCCGTCGCATCGCGGAGGCCGCCCATGCCGCCGCAGCCCGTGGCGTGTTCCTGATGCCCGCGTTGTGCATCCGCTTCTGGCCCGAGTACGCCTGGACGCGCCAGGTCATCGCGTCGGGCCTCCACGGCAAGGTCCTCGACGCGCGGTTCCGCCGGGTCGCGCAGGCCCCGGGCTGGGGCCACGGCCATTTCCTCAAGGGGGCGCAATCCGGCGGGGGGCTCTTCGACCTGCACGTTCACGACACCGACTTCGTGGTGCATTGCTTCGGGCGCCCCAAGTCCGTCACGTCCTCCGGCTACTCGCGGGTGAGCGGGGCCATCGACCACGTCGTCACCCT
Organism: uncultured Akkermansia sp.; assembly: GCA_964430505.1. Classification (GTDB taxonomy): domain Bacteria; phylum Verrucomicrobiota; class Verrucomicrobiia; order Limisphaerales; family UBA9464; genus UBA6176. Next base: position 31,159 of record CAYSGH010000030.1, read on the forward strand.
GTACCACTACCCGGGCGGCCCGACGGTGTCGGCCGAGGGAAGCTGGGCCATGTCCGAGGGCTTCGGCTTCAACATGGCGTTCACCGTGAACCTCGAGCGCGCGACCATCGACTACGACATCGCGCGCGGGGCCGACGCCCTGCGGGTGTTCGTGCCCGGGCAGGCCCCGGTGACGGTGAAGCCCGACGGCGGCGACGGCTACCTGGGCGAGGCGCGGCACTTCCTCGAATCCATCGCCAACCGGCGCGCGCCGACGCTGGTGACGGCGGACGACGCCGTGGTCTCGCTCGAGGTGTGCGAGGCGGAGGAACGGTCCGTGCAGCAATCCGCCACCGTCTCCCTCCCGTGAGCGAACCCATCGAGGCAAGGCCGGGGTTCCATCCGCCCGCCCGGCTGCGCCATGCGATCTTCGACTGGGACGGCACGTTGTCCTTCATCCGCGCCGGTTGGGGCGAGGTGATGCTGGAGTTGTTCCTGTCGCACCTGCCGCCGTTGCCGGGCGAGGACGTCGCCACGCGGCGGACGCAGGCGCACGACGACATCTGGCGGTTGAACGGCAAGCCGACCATCCACCAGATGCAATGCCTGGCGGACCGCGTGGTCGAGCGTGGCGGGCCAACCCGGGCCGCCGCCGAGTACCAAGCCGAGTACGCCACGCGCCTCCGTCGCATGGTCGATGCCAGGATTGCCGAGGTGCGCTCCGGGACGCGGCCGGCGTCGGCCTACCAACCTCCCGGAACCACGTCTTGTCTCGAGGCCTTGCAGGCGGCCGGGTTGGTCCTCCACGTGGTCTCCGGCACCGAGGTCCGCCATGTGAGCGTCGAGGTGGAGGTGCTGGGCGTGTCCCGGTTCTTCGGGCCCCGCGTCCACGGTCCCTCCGGCCCCGAGGACCGCGCGTACAGCAAGCGCGGCATCATGGACGCGATCCTCGCGTCGGGCGGCGTGGGAGGGGATGCGCTGGTCGTGTTTGGCGACGGCCATGTCGAGATCGAGGAGGCCAAGGCGCTGGGGGCACTCGCCGTCGCCGTGGCCACGGACGAAGAGGTCTTCGGGTCCGGTCGCATCGACGCGGCGAAGCGCCAACGGCTGAGCGGGGTCGGGGCGGACTTGGTCGTGGCGGACTACGCGCGGCTGCCGGAGCTGCTGCGGAGACTCGGCGTGGCTCGGGGCAATCCGTAGCGATGCCCGGAGAGGGGATGGGCAGGGAAGTTTGGGCAGCATGCGGCCCGGCCGCTCCTCGACCGGCGCGCTTCATAGGGGGTACCCTTCCTGCCGGTTCTAGGCTTCCATTCCAAAGATGAAGCACTCGACGTGGGGACACTGTCAGCCGCGCCTCCGGCCCCGCCTCGCGCGTACCGTCCGTGCCGCCTTGTGGCTCTCGTTGGCGGCGGCATGGGGCGTGACGGCGCAAGGGGTGGAGGCCGACTTCGACAAGGACGGCCGCATGGACCGCGTCGTCATGGGCGCCGACGGGCGGCATCGGGTGGAGACGCGCGGCACCGACGGCGCATGGGCCCAGGCGGACTTTGGGTTGCCGGACGAGGTCGTGGCGGCGGCGGGTGCGGCGGACGTGGGGTTGCGTTGGGTGGACTTGAACGGCGACGGCCACGACGACCTGGTGCTCTCCAACGACCGCGTCGTGTCGATGCACCTGTGGACGCGCATCGTGCAGGCGCAACTGGGCTGGACGAAGGGCTGGACGCATCCGGTCCGGTCCGGGCCTCGCGAAGGCAAGGACGACGAGCCGCCCTCGTTCGTGGGGGCGACGGTTCGCCGGGACGGAGCGGCGGTGGTGGTGACGCGCGGCGGCACGGAGGCTCGCTTCCAACCAGGCCGTTGGATTGCCATGCCGATGCCCCCGCCGTTGTCGGTGCCGGAGGCCTTGGCGGCGTTCCGCGTGGACCCGGGCATCGAGGTCCAATGCGTGGCGTCGGAACCCGTGGTGGTGGACCCGGTCTCCATGGACTGGGGCGCGGACGGGCGGTTGTGGGTCGTCGAAATGCGGGACTATCCGCTGGGGATGGATGGCCGGGGCCAGCCGGGCGGGCGCGTGAAGGTGCTGGAGGATCGAGACGGCGACGGCGTGTTCGAGCGCGCGACGGTGTTCCTGGATGGGTTGCCATTCCCTTCGAGCGTGATGCCGTGGGGCCGCGGCGCGTTGGTGGCGTCGGCCCCGGACCTGATTCATGCGGAGGACACCAACGGCGACGGCGTGGCGGACGTGCGCCGCGTGCTGTTCACGGGGTTTCACCCGGGGAACCAGCAGCATCGCTTCAACGGGTTTGAATGGGGATTGGACGGATGGGTGTACCTGGCCAACGGCGACAGCGGCGGCACCGTGACGTCCGTGGCGACCGGCAAGTCCGTGAAGCTCGGCGGCCGTGACCTGCGGGTGCGGCCGGACACGGGCGAGATGGAGACCGTGTCGGCGCAGACGCAGTTTGGACGCCGCCGCGACGACTGGGGCCGGTGGTACGGCAACAACAACCCCACGTGGCTCTGGCAGGTCCGGCTGCCGGAGCATTACCTGCGCCGCAACCCCACGCTGGCCGTGCCGCGCGTCGTGGAGATGCTGGCCAACTACCCCGACTCGACCCGGGTGTTCCCCGCGAGCGCGCCGCAGCAACGCCCCAACCAACCGTGGTCGCTCAACCACGTCACGAGCGGGTGCAGCCCCACGCCGAACCGCGACGACGTGTTCGGCGCGTCGTTCGAGGGCTCGGTCTTCATCAGCGAGCCGGTCCACAACACGGTGCATCGCGAGGTCCTGCATCCGCACGGCAGCGGCGTGCACAGCCGTCGTTCCCCGGGCGAGGAACGCTCCGAGTTCCTTTCGAGCACGGACCCATGGTTCCGGCCCACGGGGACGCGCGTGGGGCCGGACGGCGCGCTGTGGGTGGCGGACATGCACCGCTTCATCCTGGAGCATCCGGAGTGGATCTCGCCGGAGATGCAGGCGCGGGTGAACCTGCGTGCGGGCGACGACCGCGGCCGCATCTACCGCGTCGCGCCCAAGGGCTCGCGCCGGCGCCCGGTGCCGTCGCTGGCGGCGATGGACACGGCGGGCCTGGTCCGCGCCATGGATCATCCCAACGGATGGCAACGCGACATGGCGATGCGTTGCCTCGCGGACCGGCGGGATCCCGCGAGCCACGCGCCCTTGCGTGCCCTGATGCAGCCCGCGCGCGACCCGCGCGTCCGGGTCCAGTCGATGGCCACGCTCGGCTTGCTGGGCTCCTTGCAGGAGGCGGACGTGTTGAGGGGATTGTCGGACCCGCACCCCGGCGTGCGCATCGAGGCCCTTCGACAATCGGAGGCCCATGCCCCAAAGGCCGGCGCGGTCCTCGATGCCGTCCGCGGGCTCGCGTCCGATGGCGACGCGGAGGTCCGGCTGCAGGCCGCGTTCTCGCTGGGGGCATGGCCCGTGGATCTCGTCGAGGAGGCGCTGCGCCGGGTCGCCTCGCGGCCGGACCTCGACGCGTGGACGCGCTGGGCCGTGCAGTCGTCGGTCCCGGCGGGACACGCGTTGTTTCGGGAGCTGAAGGCGGGCCAGGCCGTGGCGCCGCCGCCGGCCGTGCTGGCAATGGTCAGGCCCAGCTCGCCCGACCGCGCGGCGGTGGTGGCGCGCCTTGGGCACGTGGCGGGAAAGACAGGCGACGCGTCGAAGGGCAAAGCGCGGTTCATGGAGTTGTGCGCCCCGTGCCATCGGATGCACGACGTGGGCGTGGCCGTGGGGCCAGACCTTGCGATGGCCTCGGGCAAGCCACCGGAGTGGTGGCTGACGGCGATCCTCGACCCAGACCAAGCCGTAGAGGCCCGGTATCGCGCCTGGCAGGTCGAGCTGGACGACGGCGAGACGTTGTCCGGGTTGGTGTCTGCGGAGACGGCCAACAACGTGGTGGTGCGGCAGGCGGGCGGCGGGGAGGTGCCCGTGTTGCGGGCGCGGCTGCGTCGGATGGAGGCGACGGGCCGTTCCTTGATGCCGACGGGCTTCGAGACCGCGCTGGGCGAGCAAGGCCTGGCCGACTTGCTGGCGTGGGTGCGAGGCGCGGAAGCCCGGTGAGGGCGTGAAGGGCGGCTGGGGCCGAGTCAACGCCGCTCGGGATTCCCATTTGCCGCTTCGCGCAGAACACGGGCATCGTGAACGCATGAACCCGTTTCGTCTCGCATCGTGGCCGCGCCGGTTTGGCGCCCTTGTTGGCTTCGCCGCGTGGTCCTCGCTGGGCCTCATGCTGGCCTTGAGGGCGCTGGATCCGATCCCGCAGGCGTTCGACCAGGAGGTCGCCTACCACCACCAACCCGGACACGGCGCGCCGCAAGGCGAGGTGCAGCTCCTCGATCTCGAAGGCGCCGAGGTGCGCGCGTTCGTCGATGGGCATTGGCATCGGTGGGGCGGGAATGCATGGCAGGCCGAGCCGCAGTGGGACCCGACGACGGCCGACTCGTTTCGCCTGGCCGGACCCGAGGGGCGGGTGGTGACGGTGTCCCTTCCATGGAGGGAGGTTCGCCAAGTGGTGCGGGCGGGCTCGAGACGCTGGGTGGTGTCGGGCAACGCGGTGATGGACCTGACGGGGCGCGACGAGCCGCGCCCGGTGACGTTGCCGCCGGGGGCCGTGGTGCGGCAATGGGCGGCGGCCGGGGATTCGGAGCCGTGGCTGGCGGCATCGAACGGCCTCTGGCAGCAACGGGGCAACGGATGGGAACGCGTGGCCGTCCTGGACGCGGCCGGGCGCGACTGGACGACGACGAACGTGCTGGCGGTGGCGTTGGATGGATCGGGCCGTCCGTGGGTGGCCACGAAGGCGGGTGTGGCGCGGCGGGATGCGACGGGCTGGCGCTGCTTCGAGGGGCGCGACGGGGTTCCCTGGAACGACTTCACGGCGGCGGCGGCCGGGCGCGGCGAGACGATGTGGTTCGCCACGCACCTGGGCGTGATTCGATGGGACGGGCGCGAGTTTCATTATCGGCAGGGGCCGCGTTGGCTGCCGTCGGACGACGTCCGGCAGGTGGTGGTGGACGGGACGGGGCAAGGATGGCTGGCGACGACGCGCGGCGTGGGGCGGCTGGGTTGGAAGCGCATGACGCTGGCGGAGAAGGCGGAGCATTATGAGGTCGAGATCGAGCGTCATGTGGCCCGCACGCCCTATGGGTACGTGGCGGAGGCTCCTTTGAAGCGGCCGGGGGACCGCAGCTCGGCGGACCCGCAGGACTCGGACAACGACGGCCTGTGGACGGCCATGTACGGAGCGGGCGAGTGCCTGGCCCACGGCGCGACGGGCAGCGCGGAGTCGTTGCGTCGGGCCAAGAAGGCCTTCGAGGCGCTCCGCTTCCTCCAGGTGGTGACGCAGGGCGGCACGCCCGCGCCGGACCGCGGCTACGTGGCCCGCACCATCCGGCCCGTGGAATGGCCCGACCCGAACGTCGGACGCATCGAGGGCGACCGGCAGGAACAGAAACGCGACGCGCTGTGGAAGGCCTACGAGCCCCGGTGGCCCCGCAGCGCCGATGGCAAGTGGTTCTGGAAGGGCGACACCAGCAGCGACGAGCTCGACGGGCACTTCTTCTTCTATGCGCTCTACCACGACCTGTGCGCCAAGGACGCCGACGAGAAGGCCCGCGTGCGCCAGGTGGTGAAGGACCTCGTGGACCATCTGGTGTCGCACGACTTCTCGCTGGTGGACGTGGACGGCAAGCCCACGCGCTGGGGCGTCTATGGGCCGTCGCAGATGAACGGCAACCCCCAATGGTGGGTGGAGCGCGGCCTCAACTCGCTCAGCATCCTGTCCTACCTTGCCGTCGCCGCGCACGTCACCGGCGAGGCGCGCTACTGGGAGGTGGCCATGGACCTCGTCCGCAAGCATGGCTACGCCCAGAACCTCATGTTCCCCAAGGTCCACCAAGGCCCCGGCTCCGGGAACCAGTCGGACGACGAGATGGCGTTCATGTGCTTCTACAACCTCGTGAAGTACGGGCGCGACGCCGCCGTGGTGAACCAAGCCCGGTACTCGTTCTTCCAGTACTGGGCGACCGAGTCGCAGGAGATGAATCCCTTCTTCCACTTCGCCCATGCGGCCATGAACGCCGGCCAGTCCATCACCAGCGTCTGGGGACGGTTCCCCGTCTCGCCTTGGGACGGCTGGCTGGAGGACTCGCGCGCCACCTTGCAGGGATTTCCCCTCGACCGCCTCAACTGGTCGCATCGCAACAGCCATCGCCTCGACCTCGTCCTCCTCGGGCCGGTGCACGGCAAGGACCTCTACCAACCCGAGCGCAACGCCCGCGGCCATCGCGTCGGCGGCAAGGTGCTCCCCGTCGAGAACCGCCACTTCGGCCATTGGAACACGGACCCGTGGGACCTGGACTACGACGGGAACGGCAACGAGCTCGCCGCAGGGACGGTGTTCCTGCTGCCGTACTACATGGGGTTGTACCATGGGTACGTGGCCAAGCCGTAGGGGGCGGGAAGCGGGAAGCGGGCGGCGAGCGGCGAGCGGCGAGCGGCGAGCGGGGGAGCGCAGCACGTGGCGGAGCCGTCTTGGCATCGTGGCACGAGCCCGCCTTCCCAAGGGTTGCGCGGGGCGGCGGCGGTGGCACGGGTGGACGTGGCCGCAAACATGAACGCGACGCTGAACGATGCCGAGGTGGCGTGGATGGTGGGCATCGACCTGGCCTGGGGTGAGCGTCGGCCGGACGGCGTGGCATTGCTGGAGGCGCGGCGTGACGCCGTGACGTGGCGCACGGGCGGCTTGGTCCAGGGGGACGAGGCGTTGAAGGGCTGGTTGCTCGCCAGCGTTCCCGAAGGCGCGGCGGTGTTTGCGGCGGTGGACGCCCCGTTGGTGTGCCCCAACGAGAACGGGTCGCGTCCGGTGGACCGAGAGACGCATCGTTGGTTTGGGCGGCAACATGCCGGCTGTCATCCGTCGAACGGCCACCTGTGCCGCCGGCCGCTGCGCGTGGCGGGCGTGCTGCAATCCATGGGCTACGACCTGGGCTGGGACCTCGCCGCGCGGCTCCAGGCGGCGGAGGTGTTCCCCCACCCCGCCATGGTCCGGTGGTTCGAGTTGGACCAAGTCTTGAAGTACAAGCGGCCGCCCGTGGCGCTCCGCCGAAGCGAGTTCACCCGCTACCAACGCCTCCTCCAGGCCTGGCTCGAACGCGAGGCGCCGTCGCTGGCCGTGCACCCCGACGTGGCAGCCATGCTCGCCAGCCCCTGGACCAAGCCCGCCGAGGATCGCCTCGACGCCTTCCTGTGCTCGTTGGTGGCCTGGTGGCATTGGCGGGGCCGCGGGTCGCGGACGCAGGTCCTCGGGGACCACGACACAGGCTTCGTGCTCGTGCCCCATCCGCCCGATGGAATTGCCCGTTGCCCGGCCGGGGGACGGGCATAGCCTTGCCCGGCTTGTGGACGGAATGAACGCCCCGGAAGAACGACGCCCGCCGTGGTGGCAGGTCCTGACGATTGGGAGCAACCCCAAGGTCACGTTGGTGCGCATCGTCGTGCTGGTTGGCCTGACGTGGCTGGTCTTTGGCAACGTGCTGCGCTTCGTCCGCGTGTCCGGCATCAGCATGGAGCCCACCTATCGATCCAACTCGGTCAACCTGGTGAATCGCTGGGCCTATCGCCGATCCGAACCCCGGCGTGGCGACGTGGTCGCCGTGCGCACGACGGGCGAGAGCATCCTCTACCTCAAGCGCGTCGTGGGCCTGCCCGGCGAACGGGTGGCCTTTGAGCGCGGGCAGTTGCTCGTGGACGGCCGCCCGCTCGCGGAGCCCTACGTCAAGGAACGCGCCCCGTGGAACGAGGCCGAGCTGGAGCTGGGGCCCGACGAGTACTTCCTGGTGGGCGACAACCGCGGCATGGCCCCGCGCGACCACACGCACGGCGCGTTCCAGCGCGAGCGCATCGTTGGCAAGATCCTCTGGTGAGCCGCCGCCATGAAACGTCTCCTGCCATGGCTGCTGGGGCTGGCGCTGATCGCCGGCTGGTTCGTCTGGGGCCGCACCACCGAGGAGGACCGCGTCCGCCGCGTGATCCAGGGCATGGCCCGGGACGCGTCGTTCACCGGCAACGAGGGCAACATCGCCCGGCTTGCCAAGGTCGAGTCCCTGGCCGCCGCCTTCACCCCGGACGCCGAGCTCCACGTGGACCAGGTCGTGCCCATCGAGTCGGCCGTCACCGGGCGCGACGTCATCAAGGGCATGCTGCTCGCCAGCCTCCCGGCCATCCGCGCCGTGCGCGTCGAGGTCCACGACGTCCAGGTGACCCTCGAGTCCGACGACGCGGCCCGGGCCGTCCTCACCGCCAGCGCGAGGGCGGGCGGTGGCAAGGGCGAGTTCAACGCCCAGGAGTTCGAGTTCCGCCTCGCCCGCGTCGAGGGCCAATGGCGCGTCCGCCGCATCGAGGCCGTGCTCGGTTTTCGACGGCCCGTCATTCGCTGAAGCGGGCGGAGACGGTGGGAAGCGGGAAGCGAGGGGCGGGGATCGGCACAAGCGGGTGCATTGGGACGATTCCGGCGTTTCGCAGGTGTTTCGCAGATGGGAGACTTTCTCGCGCGAAACACCGGAACCTAAAAGCCGACTGGGCCTGAACCACGGATGCTTGAGTGTCAGCGCCCTTCCCTAAGGGGTTGGATTTCGCCGACCTGAAATGCCTGTGGAATTTAGGTCAAGATCAGCGTCTTCCTTACCCATCGACGACGGACGTTCTTCCAGCCTCCCCTTCCGGCGATGCGACCATGGCTCCCGCCATCCAACAGGGTCAGGCCTGCCGGATTGGCAGGCTTGGTTGAGGAAACGGGCGTCCGGGACTCCAAGCGACCTCCCGCTTTTCAGGTCGGCAGATTTGCCGGGCTCTTGCGCGGGCGATCACAAACGCCATCTGAAAAAGATGGGCGTGCGAAAGGGGATGCCGGCGTTCAGGGGTCCAGATCAAGTTCCAAACGCTCGGCGACGAGCCGGGTGAAGGCCGGGACGTGCCGGTTCAAGGTCCTCAGCTCGGACACCTGCGTGACCCGTCGGTCGGCGGCGATTTCATCGATCTTGGAAACCACGGCGACGGGATCCATGTGGAGGAGATGGATGAGGAGATCGCAGGGGTGCTGCGCTTCCACGCCCCAGGGCTCCAGGTGTTCGGCGGGAAAGTCAGCCAGGTTGAACGTGGCGATCACGCCACAGTCGGCCCGGATCGCCGCAGCCAGGACATGGCGATCTTTCGGATCGTTTCGGACCCTTTCCATGAGCGGATCGTAGCCCTCCACCCATGCCTCTGGAAAGTGGCGCCGAAGCTCCCGGTGTCGGCGCTCCGCCAGTTCGGCGGGCCAACCCAAGTCCTGAACCAGGGCGCGCTGGGTCTCGGACAGGATCTCATCGGTCCAGCGCGGCGAAAACAGCCGAGGCCCCTCCACCAGGCGCAACAAGAGGTCCGTGACCGGGTGGTTGGCGAGCACGCAGGCGTCCAACAAGACTGGAAAACCAGCATCCACGTCGCGGGGTCATCGGTCGTACAGCCCGGCCTCCTCAATCTCGCGAGTCATCGACCCCAACGCCTTGCGCCGCGTCTCCGCACGCTTCCGGGCGTAGGCCGCGACGTCCGCAAAACGGACGCGACGGTGGCTTCCCACCTTGTGAAAGGGGATTTCCCTGGCTTCGAGCAACTTGACCAGGTGCGGCCTCGAAACACCCAGAAGGTTGGCGGCGGCCTGGGTTGTCACGAGCTCGTGTTCGGGAAGGAGTTGCACGGCTCGTCCGGACGAAACCTGTTCCACCACGTGGCACAACAGTCGGAAAACAGGTTCCGGCAACTCGATGAGCCGGCCCGTCGCATCCACCAAGGCCGGCCGCCGCAGGGCCCGAAGGGCCGTCCGCATCCGTTGCAGGCGGTCGCCGTCCTCGACGGACAAACGACCGGGATCAAGACGGGTTCCAACGCTCATGGGATCCGTGGTTTGCATGATAAACGAAATAACCGAAACGAGGGCCGGACGTCAAGCCTTGCGCCCATGGCGAGTCCGCCGCATCGAGGCCGTGCTTGGGTTCCGCCGACCCGTCATTCGCTGAAGCGGGCGGAGTGGGCGGAGTGGGCGGAGTGGGCGGGGGAAGCGGGAAGCGGGAAGCGGGGGGCGAGGGGCGGGGACGTCAGGCGGCACAAGCGGGTGCGTCGGGATGGTTCCGGTGTTTCGCCGGTGTTTCGCGGATGGGCGAGAAGTCTTGGGAAACACCTGAGCCTCAAGGCCGACGGGTCCTCTAGCACCCGGTGCTTTCGGTGGGTTTCAACGGGGTTGAAGCCATCGGTAATCCATGGCACGCCGCTGCCGAGGGAGGCGGACCGGGAAGGCCGTGCCTTGCGCTGGAGGGCGCCACGGGCGGTCGGCCGCGTACGCCCACGCGGCGGCACCGATGCCGACTGCCCGTGCGCAAGGTCAGAAGACCCGTCCCAACTGGCGAAACCTGATTTTGCATTTAGTCCGACCGAATGATGAGTCA
>CAYSGH010000031.1:0-41078 GCA_964430505.1 uncultured Akkermansia sp.
CCGACAGCGGCATCACCAGCGTGGAGTCACTGGAAATCCTCAAGGTGGACCCGCTCACCGCCCACGGCACCCCCATGGAAATCGTGAGGCTCTTCGGAGGCCGCGATGGCTACCTCACCGCCATCCGCGAGCTCGAAACCGCCCTGTACCAAAAAGCCGCCTGACCCATGCCCAACGTCTCCAACCTCGTCAAAACCATCCAGGACATCATGCGCAAGGACGCCGGCACCTACGGCGACGCGCAACGCCTCGAGCAGCTCGGGTGGATGTTCTTCCTCAAGATTTTCGACGACCGCGAGCAGGAGATGGAACTCCTCCGCGCCCGCTACCAATCCCCGCTCCCGCAACACCTGCGCTGGTCGCAGTGGGCCAAGGACGAGGAAGGCATCACCGGCGACGCGCTGCTTCACTTCGTCAACAACACCCTGCTGCCGACGTTGAAGGCCCTCTCCGGCGGCGGCGACCGGATCACCGCGCTCATCCGCACGGCCTTTGAGGATGCCAACAACTACATGAAGAACGGCACGTTGATGCGGCAGGTCATCAACAAGATCAACGGCATCGACTTCAACGCCTCCGAGGATCGCCACATGTTTGGCGACATCTACGAGAAGCTCCTCAAGGACCTCCAGTCCGCGGGCAACGCCGGCGAGTTCTACACCCCGCGCGCCGTCACCCAGTTCATCGTCGAGCAGGTCCATCCACGCTTGGGCGAAACCATCCTCGACCCTGCCTGCGGCACCGGCGGCTTCCTCGTTTGCGCCATCGAGCACCTGCGCAAGCAGGCCAAGACCGAGGCCGACGAACGCACCATCCAGGACTGCTTCTCCGGCATCGAGAAGAAGCACCTCCCGCACGTCCTGTGCATGACCAATCTCCTCCTGCACGGCATCGACGTCCCCTCCAACGTCCGCCACGACAACACCCTCGCCCGCCCCCTGCGCGACTGGGGCCCGAAGGAGCGCGTGGACGTCATCGTCACCAACCCGCCCTTCGGCGGCATGGAGGAGGACGGCATCGAGGCCAACTACCCCGCCGAGTTCCGCACCCGCGAGACCGCCGACCTCTTCCTCGTGCTCCTCATGAAGCTCCTCAAGCCCGGCGGCCGCGCCGGACTCGTGCTGCCCGACGGCACCCTCTTCGGCGAAGGCGTCAAGACCCGCATCAAGGAAGCCCTCCTCACCGAGTGCAACCTCCACACCATCGTCCGCCTGCCCAACGGCGTCTTCAATCCCTACACCGGCATCCGCACCAACCTCCTCTTCTTCACCAAGGGCGCGCCCACCCCCCACGTTTGGTATTACGAGCACCCCTATCCGCCCGGAGCCAAGAGCTACAACAAGGGCAAGCCCATCCGCATCGAGGAGTTCGACGCCGAGCGCGCCTGGTGGGGCGAGGAAAAGGACGGCTTCCAATCCCGCGTCGAAAACGAACGCGCCTGGCGCGTCTCCATCGACCAAATCAAGGCCGGCAACTTCAACCTCGACCTCAAGAACCCCCACGCCACCGACAGCGGCCCCGGCGACGTGGACCAGCTCCTGCCCGAATACGAAAGGCTCCTCGCCCAGATCGCCGCCACCCGCGCCGCATTGAAACAGGAACTCCACCACGCCCTCACCGCCACCGCCGGAACTGTCGAATGAAGCTGGAAACGTTCTTCAACAGGTTCGATGAACTCGCGGACACGCCCAATGCGGTCGGCAAGATGCGCGAGCTAATCCTTCAACTGGCCGCGCACGGTAAACTCGTCGAGCAGTCAAGTGACGACGAACCAGCGTCTGCTTTGATCTCGCAGATCGAGAAGCACATCGAAGGACTGCGGAGCCGGAGAGAATTTCGCGGCTCGCCTGTCGAGCCAATGGACCGAGATCAGCTTCCTGAAATCCCGCCGAGCTGGGAATGGGTCCGACTCGGCAACGTGGTCGATTACGGCTCATCCGAAAAGGCCGAGTCTTCCGAAATTCCGGAAGATGCTTGGTTACTCGACCTCGAAGACATCGAGAAAGACACGTCGCGGTTACTTCAACGAAAGTCGTTTCGAGACAGCCCGTCGAAGAGCACCAAGACCGCTTTTGCCTTCGGTGATGTTCTCTACGGAAAGCTGCGCCCGTATTTAAACAAGGTCATCGTCGCCGACTCGCCCGGCTACTGCACGACTGAGATCATCCCGATTCGCGCCTTCGGGTTCATCGATCCTGTGTATCTGTGCCACGCCCTCAAACGACCTGAGTTCATCGCTTACGCGAACTCCAAGAGCTACGGCATGAATCTGCCGCGGCTCGGGACAGAAGACGCCCGTAGCGCACCATTTCCCCTCCCCCCCCTTGCCGAGCAGAAGCGGATCGTGGCGAAGGTGGATGAGTTGATGGCGTTGTGTGACCGGCTGGAGGCGCAGCAGCAGGAACGGGAAGTGCGCCATGCCGCGCTCGCCCGAGCGTCGCTGGCCCGATTCGCCAACGCGCCCACCCCGGCGAACCTCCATCTGCTCTTCCATCCATCCTTCAGCATTCAACCCTCGGACTTGCGAAAGTCCATCCTCACCCTCGCCGTCCAAGGCAAACTCGTCCCCCAAGACCCCAACGACGAACCGGTGGAACATTCGCTCCTGAAACTGGGCCCTTTGGCAGTTCAATCCGACAACGATGGCTCTCCGACACATTGGCTCCGTGTGCCACTCGGTAAATTGGGCGAGTGGCGCGGAGGAGGAACCCCATCAAAGTCACGTCCTGAATTCTGGGGAGGAGACCTCCCTTGGGTAAGCCCAAAGGATATGAAAGTGCTTCATGTCATTGACGCTCAAGACCACATTTCGCCAGCCGCTCTTGAGGGTTCATCCGTCAGGCTCATTCCCCCAGGAAGTATCCTAATGGTTGTCCGGGGAATGATTCTCGCGCGGGCGTTCCCGGTTGCGGTGGCCATGCGCGAAATATGTATCAATCAGGACATGAAGGCTCTCCTGCCAAGCGAGCCGAAGACGCAGGAGTATCTGCTTGTAGCGCTTCGCGCCTTTGAGCCAGAGATTCTCGCGGCAATCGAGCATTCGTCGCACGGCACCTGCAAACTAAAGACTGAGGTTTTACAGGATTTTGTCATTCCCATCCCCCCCCTTGCCGAGCAACGCCGGATCGTGGCCAAAGTGGAGCAACTGATGGGCATGGTGGATGCGTTGGAAGCGCAGCTCGCCGCCTCCCGCGCCACCGCCGCGAACCTCCTCTCGGCCCTGGTCGCCGAGCTTACGTCGCCCCAACCCGTGCTTGGCTTGGGGCTGTCCGAGGGTAGCCTGTCCCCAACAAGGCCATGAACGCGCTGGGCGAGGTCGAGATTCACATGGAAGGAAAGGTGGGGTCGCAAGGCCTTGCGCCCGCCCATGTGGACGTTGAGGAGATCCGTGAGATCCTCGGCGAGGTGGCGGGCTTGCTGTTCCCCACGGAAAAGCGGTCCCAGCGTCCCGTGATCAGCTACGAGATCAGCGAGGGTTCGGTGCGCCACCGGTTCCGCACGTTGATGCAGACCGTGATCGGGTTTGGCGCCGTGATCGCCCAGGTGGGCAGCGAAGGGCACCTGGATTTCCTCCATGAGAAGACCGCCGCCGCCATCGAGTCGCTGCAGCGGGTCGCACGGGAGAAGGATTACGTGGTGACCGTGCTGGCAAACGGGCAGGCCCTGCGGATGGATCGCACGACCCACTACGAGCGCCGGCAACAGGTGTGGGTGGAGGCGGAGTTCTACCTGTATGGCGAACTCACGAATGCCGGCGGGAAGAACAGCCCGAACATCCACCTGGACACGAAGGAGCACGGCACCCTGCGAATCGCGGTGGACAAGGATTATCTCAAGCAGGGCGAAAAGAACCTGCTGTACCGGAAGTTTGGGGTCCGCGCGCTCGGGAGGCAGAACGTGAAGACGTTCGAGATGGACCCGAACTCATTGCGGTTTGTGGAGTTTGTGGAGCACGACGCGGCGTATTCCCAGTCGTATCTCGATGCCCTGGTGCAACGCGCCGCCCCCGCGTGGGCCGACGTGCCGGACGCGGATGTCTGGCTGGAGAAACTGCGCGGGGGGGCTCATGCCTAAGGCGGCGACCGTTTACGGGGTGCTCTGTGACACGAGCTTCCTGATCCGCTGGGCAAAGCCGAACGACGCGTTGCACCCGGCTGCCCACAGTTACCTGAAGTTCCTGGTCGAGGGCGGCCACGATCTTTACGTCTCGACCATTGCACTGGCCGAGTACGCCGTAGGGGACGCCATTGTAAATCTACCCCTTCGCTACTTCCGCATTTTGCCATTCAACATGGATCATGCGCAGCAGGCCGGTGAATTTGCCCGCGCGGTGTTCGAAGCCCGGAAGACCTTGCCGGTGTCGTTGGAGCAGCGGGCAGTGGTCCCCAATGACACCAAGCTGTTCGCCCAGGCGGATGTGGTGCCAGGGATCACCCACTATCTGACCGCAGACCGCGAATGTGAGAAGGTTTACAACTTGCTCATGCCGGTTCGCATGCCCCGCTTCCAATTCGTGCACCTGTCCACCCCTTGGCATCGCACCTTCGGCGAACTTGATTTGCCCGCCTGATCTGTTGTCCCGCTTCCGGCGCGCGCTGGTCCACGCCTTGCCCCTTCGTGCCGGCATCGTGTTGGACTGGGAAGCCTCGCGTTACGCACGGATTTTGGGATCCCCTTTAACGCTTGCCGTGGAAGCTCCCGAAACACTGGGGATGACGCGCGACCCAAACCATCGGCCGCGCGTGGAGGCGTCGGCATCGGTGCCATGCCTCCATCGCGCCCCTCACGGCCCCGTCTTCGGGGGCAGTTGCTGGAGCCATGCGAGGGACTCGCGCTGCCAGGCGTCCCAGGACGGGCCCTTGTAGCCGTTGAGGCCGTGGCCGCCATCGGGCAACTCCAGCAGGCGGACGGGGACGCCCTGGGCCTTGCAGGCGGATTGGTACCGTCGGCTGTGCTCGATCACCACGCCCGTGTCGTCGATGGCATGGGCCAGAAAGGTCGGCGGCGTGCGCCGCGTGACCTGGCGTTCGCAGGAGAATCGCTCCACCAAGACGGGGGTCTCCCAGTCGCCGAACAGGTTGCGTCGGATGCCGGCGTGGGTCAGCGCGTCCATCGAGATCACGGGATACACGAGGATGGCGAAGTCCGGACGCGAGGAAGCCCGGGATATGGGGTCTGGCGACGCGGCCGGGGCCGATTCCAGGAGCGTGCTGGCCGTGGCGGCCAGGTGCCCCCCGGCGGAGAAGCCCATGATGCCCACCTTGCCGGGGTCGCCCTGCCACCCGGGGGCACGATGCCGGACCCATTGGATGGCGCGGCGGGCGTCGAGGAGGGGCACCTCGGGGCGTCCGGCGGGCAGCCGATACTCCAGCACCACGCCGGTGATGCCATGGCGGTTCAACCATTCGGCAATCCCATGGCCCTCGGCTCCCGTCACCTGCATCGCATAGCCGCCGCCCGGGCAGATGACGACGGTCGCGCCCTGTGGCTTGGGCGAGGGATGGACGGTCACGTAGGCCTGGCCGTTGGTGTCGGTCCCGCCGGAGCCGTTGGGCGGCGGGCCGTCCCAGAGCGGGATCCGCTGGGGCTTGGGGGTGGATTGGGCGACGAGCAGCGCCGGGAACAGGAGGGCGCTGCACGCTGCGAGGAGGGAAACGGGAACCGGCAGGCGCATGGGCGAGGCTGGACGGCCCGGCGCGCGCAAGGCAAGCCGCCGGAGGCTCACGTCGGCCCGGTGGCACCCTTCCTCGGCCGGAAACGATAATGGCTCACGTGCCATTCGTTGCCGTCCCGGAAGTTCCACAGCTCGGCGCACGCCATGAAGAACACGCGCCAATACACCCACCACCGCGTCTCCTCGGAGGGCCCGTAGGTGTCGCGCAGGATGGAGCGCACCTCGGGCTCGTGGGCGTCCATGTTGGCCAGCCATTGGTTGGCCGTCCGGCCGTAGTGCCGTCCGTTCACCACCCAATGTTCCTCCAGCAGCAGGTCGTCCTGGAAGTACAGCAACAGGTCGTCGCTCGGCATGATGCCGCCCGTGAAGAAGTACCGGGACATCCAGTCCGTCTCGTCGCGGGCGATGAAGTGATAGGCGAACCGGTGGTGGGTGAAGATGTGGACGAAGAGGCGGCCATCGGGCCGGAGCCAGCGGCCGATGCGCGCGAGCAGCCGCCGGTAGTTCTTCATGTGCTCGAACATCTCGACCGAGACGACGCGGTCGAAGCGGTCCTGGCATGGGCCGCCGTTGGCGGGCTCCCCGAAGGCAAGGGGCGGCTCGAACTCGTTCATGTCCCGGGTGATCACCTGGACGTTGCGAAGCCCGCGCCGGGCCGCCTCGGCGTCGATGTGGAGCTTCTGGGTCCGCGAGTTGGACACGGCGGTGACGCGGGCGTTGGGGAAGCGCGACGCCATCCAGAGGGTCAGCGAGCCCCAGCCGCAGCCGAGCTCGAGGATGTCCTGCCCGTCGGCGATGCCCGCGCGGCGACAGGTGAGGTCGAGCATGGCCTCCTCCCCCTGCGCGAGCGTCTCGGTGAACGTCGTGTAATGGCCGCTGGAGTACTTCAGGTTCGGCCCCAGGCAGAGCTGGTAGAAGCGCGTGGGCACCTCGTAGTGCTGCTCGTTGGCCGCCGCCGTCTCGACCGCGATGGGCGCCTCGCGCAGCTCGGCCACCATCCGCAGCAGCCGCGCCCGCCGGGCCTCCACGTCCCCGGCGTCCTCGTCGCGCAACCGCTGGCGCAGCAGGCGGCGGATGCCCAACCGCAGCACCGGGTCCGGGAACACGTCGCGGGTGAGGAGGAAGTCGATCATGGGGCTGGGGTCGTCTTGCGGGGCCAGGGAAAGAAGGCGCTGGTGGACCGCTGGTAGCGGCGATAGGCGTCGCCCTTGGACTCGACGGACAAGGCCTCGGTCATCGGGATGCCGGTGACGTTGACGAGGAAGTGGTACATGAGCGCCGGCGAGAGCCACGCGGCCCAGCCCCACGCGGACCCGCCCGCGAACAGCGCATACCCCACCCACACGAGCCACTCGAAGAAGTAGTTCGGGTGCCGTGACCAACGCCACAGGCCCGCGTCGCACACCTGGCCCCGGTTCGAGGGTTGGCCCCGAAACGACGCCAACTGCCGGTCCGCCACCGCCTCGCCCGCGATCCCAACCGCCCACACGACAAGGCCCGCGACGCCCGACCATCCCAATCCTGCCGGGCCGCCGCGCGGCGATGCGTCGAGGCACACCCATGCCACCGGCCAGGCCAACACGACTTGCAACGCGCCTTGCAGCAGGAAGAACCGGTACATCCGCGCGTCCGTCCCGGCCCCCCACTCGGCCCGCAGCCGCGCGTACCGGACGTCCTCGACCGGATGATGCGCCCGCACGCGCACGAACAGGTGCCCGCCGAGGCGCAACGACCAGGCGACCATCATGGCGACCAGGACGACCGCCGCCGGACGATTCGCCAGCGCCTGGCCGCCGTGGGTGAGCAGCAGGAACAGGAGCGCAATGGGCGCGAAGCCCAGCGACCACACGACATCGACGATCCCGAAGTTCCGGAGCCGCCTGGCCGCCATCCACGTGAGCGTCATCTCGACGAGGACGAAGGCGAGCGCGGCCGCCGCGAGGGTCAGGAAGGTCATGCGCGGGGCTTGCGTGTGAACAGGGCGGAGGCGGTGGAGCCGGGCGGGAGGCGGCGCAGTTCGATCAGCACATAGGCGGCCATCGCGATGTTGCCGAGCAGCAGGATGGCCACGAGCCACGCCACGCGCGGGAGCACCCGCGCCTCGCGCCACGCCAGCCACAGCCAGAAGGCGATGAACCCAAAGTAGGCGTCAAACAACGTCGCGATGAACCACGGGTGCGTGGCCACCGCACGCGGGGTCTTCCACAGGGCCACCTCGCCGGACGCCCAGCCCGTCACGGCCAGCATGGCGACCAGCACGAGGGCGAACCATGCGGCGATGCCAACGCGATTCATGGGCGGGCGGAAGGGTGGGGTCGGGCGGAACGACGCGGACTCGCGCTAGACGTTCGGGTTGTTCGGGGCCGTCCACACGCCTTGGACCACCGAGATGCTCCGGTGCGCGAACGCGGCCTCGCAGTAGGCCAGGTAATAGTTCCAGGTGCGGATGAACCACGTGTCGAAGCCGAGCGCGCGGACGTCGTCGATGCGCTCGTTGAACCGGTCGCGCCACATCCGCAGCGTGCGGGCGTAGTCCGGGCCGAAGTCGCGCAGGTCGTGCAGGTGCATGGAGCCGGTGCGTGCGACGGCCTCGTTGACGCGGTTGATGGAGAGCAGGAGCGACCCCGGGAACACGTGCTTCTGGATCCAGTCCACGCCGCGCCGCATCTCGGCGTAGCGCGAGTCCGGGCAGGTGATGAACTGGGCTCCGAAGAGCCCGCCCACGCGGAGCACGCGTTGGCAGACCGAAAAATACGTCTCGAGGAACGCGTCGCCCACCGCCTCCAGCATCTCGATGCTGGCGATCCGGTCGAACGTGCGGCCGAGGCTGGGCAAGTCCCGGTAATCCATGAGCAACACCTGGGCGCGGTCGGCGATGCCCTCGCGCTCGAACATGGCCCGCGCATGGTCGCGTTGCTCCGTGCTGAGCGTCACCGTGGTCACGCGACACCCATGCTGCTGCACCGCATGGCGGGTGAAGCCGCCCCAGCCCGACCCAATCTCCAGCACCTCCAGGCCGGGACGCAGACGGAGTTGCCGGCACAGGCGCTCGTACTTGGCCACCTGCGCGGACTCCAGCGCCTGGTCCGGCGACTCAAACAACGCGGCGGAATAGGTGAGCGTGGGATCGAGCCAGAGGCGGTAGAAGGCGTTCCCGAGGTCGTAGTGCGCGTGGATGTTTCGCCGGGAACCCTCGCGGGTGTTGCGGTTGAACCGGTGCCTCAGGCGGTTGGCGGCCGAGAACAGGCGCAACGACCACGGGCGGTTGGCCGAGCCCGCGAGCGTCGGAGCCGTGTCCGCGTTCGCGCAGAACCAGGCGATCACCGCGTAGAGGTCGTCGGACTCCCACTCTCCCGCCTGGTAGGATTCGCCGAAGCCGATGTCCCCCGACCAGGCGCAGCGGCGGAACATTCGGCGGTTGAGGACGGTGATCGAGGCGTCGGGCCCGGGCTCGTGCCCGCCAAGGTCGAGGGTCGCGCCGTCGGGAAGGCGCACCGTCAGCCGTCCCCGGCGCATGGGGGCGAGGAACGATGCAAAGGCAGCCTGAAGCCATGCGTCCATCCAAGAGGAAGACACGGGCTGGGTGGCGGAAGGGGACAGGGCCGAGACGTCGGGCGACGCATCGGGGAACGGGGGGATGGAGGCTGATTCTTTCACGCGCAAGCAAGCGGCCTCAGGATTTCCCGTGAGCCGAAACCACAAATGCTATGCCTTTCAAGGAAGCGCAACCGTGTGGATTGGGAAGTTGGCCTCGTGCGACCCACCGAATCGTCCGGCAGCGCGGCTTGTGGGCGACGCCGAAGCGAGGGCCCGCAGGGCAAGAGCCTACCACCACGTTGGACCGGAGCCGAGGGAAGGCGGGGAACGGACGGCCCGTCAAACCTGCTGGGTGAGGCGGACACCCAGCTTGAGCAAGGCCGTCGCATCGGCGTCGCTGCGGCCCTCGGCGTAGATGCGAAGGATTGGCTCGGTCCCGGACCCGCGCAGCATGAGCCATGATCCGTCCTCGGCGACAAACTTGACGCCGTCGAAGGACTTGACCTCGCGCACGGGTGACCGGAGGAGCTTGGCGGGGCCCTTGTCCTTGCAGAACGCCATGAGATCGCCCCGCTTCTCGAGGGGGAAATGGGTGTCAATGCGGGCGTACCGGTGCGGGCCGTACTCGCGCTCGAGCTGGGCGAGGAGCCGGGGCAAGGGCTTCTTCTCAACGGCCAAGGCCTCCAGCATCACGAGGCCGGCCGCGATGCCGTCCCGCTCCGGGATGTGGCCGGGGAAGCCGATGCCGCCGCTTTCCTCGAACCCCAGCAGGACGCCGCCCTTGAGCATCTCGGCGGCGATGTATTTGAAGCCCACGCCGGTCTCCACCAGCTCCAGCCCGTGCTTCTGGCAGATCTTGTCCACCATGGACGTCGTGGTGAGGGCCTTGACCACGCGACCCGTCTGGCGGCGATGGAGGATGTAATGCCGGAGCAACAGGCAAATGACCTGGTGCGTCGTCAGCGCGTTGCCGCGCCCGTCCATGCCGCCCACGCGGTCGGCGTCGCCATCGGTGACCAGGCACAGGTCGTGGGGATGCTTGGCGAGGTAGGCGGCGGAACGCACATAGTTCCGGGCGATGGGCTCCGGGTTGATCCCTCCGAAGTTGGGGTTGTGCTCGCCGTTGAGGGTGGTCACGCGGCAGGTGGTGCCAGCCAGCAGCTCGTCGAAGCAGCCGGCGCCCACGCCGAACAACGCGTCATGGGCAAAGCGCAGGCCGGATTGGGCGATCAACGGGAAGTCCACCAGCCGCTTGATGGCGGCATAATGGGCTCCGCGGATGTCCTTCACGCCGACCTTGCGCTGGCGACGGGCCTCGGCAATGGGCACGGCCTGGATGGGCGACGCATCGACGCGCCGTTCGACGGCCTTGCAAATGGCGGGCTCGGCGGAGCCGCCATACCAGGCCTTGAGCTTGAAGCCATTGAACGCCGGCGGATTGTGGCTGGCCGTGATCATGACGCCGCCCACCGCCTTCTGGCGCTTCACCTCGAACGACACGGACGGCGTCGGGGTGGGCCGGTCCGTAAGGGTCACGATGAAACCGTTGGCGGCGAGGATCTCGGCCACGCGCGCGGCGAACTGTTCCGAAAGGAACCGCCGGTCATAGCCAACCACGGCCTTTGGGACCGTGCCGGGGGCGGGGTTGGCCCGCCATTCGTCGGCGGTGGCTTGGGCGACGCGGTCGAGGTTCGCAAAGGTAAAGTCCTCCGCGATGATGGCCCGCCAGCCATCGGTGCCGAACTGGATGTTGCTCATGCGGAGACTAGTCCCCGCCACCGCCATCGCTGCCGAGCTTGTCGATGAGCGTGATGAGCGGGAGGAAGAGGGCGATGACGATCGAGCCCACGATGACGGCGAGGAACACGATCATGATGGGCTCCAGCAACGACGTCATGGCGGACACGGCGTTGTCCACCTCCTCGTCGTAGTTGTCCGCGATCTTCAGCAACATCTCGGGGAGCGCGCCCGTTTGCTCGCCGACGTCCACCATGGAGATGACCATGGGCGGGAACACGGCGGACTTTTCGAGGGGGGCGGTGATGGTCTCGCCCTCCTTGACCGAGTCATAGATGGCGGAGACGGCGCGTGCGACGACGAGGTTGCCGGCCGTCTCGCGGACGATGGTGAGGGCCTGGAGGATGGGCACGCCGGACTGCACGAGGGTGCCGAGGGTCCGGGTGAAGCGGGCGATGGCGACCTTGGAGATGACGGCGCCGAGGACGGGGAACTTGAGCTTCACCTGGTCCCAGACGTAGGCGCCCTTCTTGGTGCGAAGGGTGATCTTGAAGGCGATGACGAAGGCGACGAGGCCCCAGATGACGGGGCCGGGCAACGGGAAGCCGCCCGCCCACTCGGGGAAGATGATCGTGTAGTTCTTGAGCGTGTCCGAGATGTTGAGGACGAACAGGGTGAAGCCCGGCATGCCCGCGTCGCCGCCGAGGAGATCTGCGAAGATCGCCTTGAACTTGGGCACCACGACGATCATGAGGAGCGCGAGGATGCCGACGGCGACGACCATGACGGCGGCCGGGTAGAACATGGCGGCCACGACCTTGCCCTTGATCTTCTCGGCCTTCTCCATGAACTCGGCGAGGCGCTTGAGGACGACCTCGAGCACGCCGCCGATCTCGCCCGCCTTCACCATGTTGACGAAGAGCTTGTTGAAGACCTTGGGGTGCTGCGCGAGGCCCTCGGAGAAGGTGGACCCGCCCTCGATGGACTCCGACAGCTCGCCGAGGATGCGCTTGAGGGTGGGGTGACGTTCCTGCTTGCTCAGCACGCGAAGGCCGCGAAGCAACGGAAGGCCCGCCTCGACCAGCGTGGCGAGCTGGCGGGTGAAGGTCGTGAGGACCTTCGGCTTGACCCCGCTGCCGATGTTGATGTTCATCCCGCCGCCCTTGCCCTTGGCCTTGGCTTTCGCCTTGGCCTTGGCGGCGGCGGCCTTGCCCGCGTCCTTGGGCTTGTCCGCCTCCACCACCTTGGTGGGATGGAAGCCCATGTCGCGCAGGCGATTGATGGCCTCGGCCTGGCTGGCGACCTCGAGCACGCCCTTGGTCTCCTTGCCACGCGTGTCCATGGCCTCGTAGTTGAACTTCGGCATAGCGTCCTCCGGCTCGTCTCGCCCTATCTGGCTCCGTTCCTCACGTGTATTTCAAGACTTCTTCCACCGTGGTCTCGGCATTGTACACCGAACGCATGCCGTCCTCCCGCAGGGTGACCATGCCGAGCTCGATGGCCTTTTGGCGCACGACGACGGTCGGGGCGCGCTCGTTGATCAGCGTGCGGATCGCGTCCGTGACGACCAAGAGCTCGAAGATGCCCTTGCGGCCCTTGTAGCCGGTGTCGTTGCAGGCGGGGCAGCCGCGCCCGTAGAAGAAATTCTTGTCGCCGAGGTCGAGGGCGGAGAGGCCGACGGAGGCGAGCTGGTTTTCGTTGGGCTCGAAGGAGGTCTTGCAACGGGTGCAGACGCGCCGCACGAGCCGCTGGGCGAGGACGGCCAGGAGGGTGGAGGAGATGAGGAACGGTTCCACGCCCATGTCCACCAATCGGGTCACCGCGCCGGCCGCGTCGTTGGTGTGCAGCGTGGAGAGCACCAGGTGACCCGTGAGGGACGCCTGGATGGCGATCTGCGCCGTCTCCAGGTCGCGAATCTCGCCCAGCATGATGATGTCGGGGTCCTGCCGCAGGAACGCCCGCAGCGCCTTCATGAACGTCAGGCCCGCGCCCTCGTTCACTTGCACCTGCATGATCCCCTCGATGTCGAACTCCACCGGGTCCTCGACCGTGAGCAGCTTCGTGTCGATGGCGTTCACGCGCCGGAGGCACGAGTACAAGGTCGTCGTCTTGCCGCAGCCGGTGGGGCCGGTGACGACGAAGATGCCGTTGGGCTGGTTGATGGCCTCCAGAACGTACTCGTTGATGTTCTTGGGAAGGCCCAACGACTCGATCTCGAGGTTCACGGAGGAACGGTCGAGCACGCGCAACACCACCGACTCGCCGAAGGCCGTGGGCAACGTGGAGACGCGAAGGTCCACCTGCTTGCCCGCGATGTTCACCGAGATGCGCCCGTCCTGGGGCAGGCGGCGCTCGGAGATGTTCAGGTTCGCCATGACCTTGAGGCGGGACGTGACCGGCCCCGCGAGGTGGCGAGGCGGGGGCGTCATTTCGTACAGGGCGCCGTCCACGCGGTACCGGATCTTGAACTCGTCCTCAAAGGGCTCGAAGTGGATGTCGGACGCCCGGTCCTGGACGGCCTGCATGAGGACGAGGTTGACGAACTTGACGATGGGCGCGTCGTTGACCGCGTCGTCCAGCTTGAGCAAGCCCGCCCGGGGCTCGTTGCTGTCCACCACCACGTCGTCGCCACCCAGTTCCTTGAGCAGGTCTGCATAGCCGCCGCCCGCCAGCGCCGGGTAGAACTTCTCGACCGCCTTGACCACGTCCGCCGGGTTGGCCACCACCAACTGGACCTGATGCTTCAACGTCAGGGACATCTCGTCCAGCGCCGCCGGGTTCAACGGGTCCGCCACCGCGATCTGCACCGTGTCACCAAACAACGCCAAGGGGACGCACTGGTACATCCGTGCCGTCTCCGGCGGCACCGTCGCAAGGACGTCCGGCGTCATCTGCCCCTCGTCCACGGGCACCACCATGCTGCCGAGGTGGTCGGCGATCACCTGCAACGCCGTGTCGAGGTCCAGCATCCCGTAGTTCTGGACGACCTGCAGGCACGGCTTTCCGTTGCGCGCCATTTCCTGGGCGACCTCGTCGAGCTGCATGTCGTCGAGCAGGCCCCGCTCGCGAATCAGGGACAGCAGGGGATCGGATGCGACTTCGGGCATGGAGGATGCGGGGGTTGGCGGGTTGGATGGGGCTAAACGACTGGGAACGCGAGGCGGCTACTTGCGCCGTGCCTGCGCCTCGGCGCGCGCCTGCTTCAATTCCTGGAGCTTTTGGTGGATCGTCGTGGGGTCCTGCGCCTTGGTCACGACCTCCTCCTCGGCGATGAGGCCCTGGCCCCACTTGTCCAAGAGGAACGAGTCCAGCGTCACCATGCCGTACTTGGACCCGGTCTGGATGTCCGACTGGATGCGGAAGGTCTTGTTGTCGCGGATGAGGGCGCCGATGGAGGGCGTGTTGACCATGACCTCGAAGACGGCGACGCGGCCCGGCTTGTCCACGCGCGGCAGGAGGAGCTGCGAGATCACCGCCTGGAGCACGGTGGAAAGCTGGATGCGGATTTGCTCCTGCTGGTTCTGGGGGAACGCGTTGACGATGCGGTCGATGGTCTTGGCGGCACCGGTGGTGTGCAGCGTGCCGAACACCAAGTGGCCCGTCTCGGCCGCCGTGATCGCGGCCTCCATGGTCTCCAGGTCGCGCAGCTCGCCCACCAGGATGACGTCGGGGTCTTGTCGCAACGCGCGGCGCAGCGCCTCGGCGAAGTTCGGGACGTCCACGTTCACCTCCCGTTGCGTCACCACGGCCTTCTTGTGCTTGTGGTAGTACTCGATGGGGTCCTCGATGGTGATGATGTGGGCGTGGTTGCTCTCCTCGTTGATGATGTTGAGCAAGGAGGCCAGCGTCGTGGTCTTCCCAGAACCCGTCGGGCCCGTGACGAGGATGAGGCCGCGAGGGCGGTATAGGAGCTCCCGGACCGTCGGCGGGATGCCGATCTGCTCCATCGTGAGGAGCTTGGACGGGATCTGCCGCATGACGATGGCGAAGTTCCCCTTCTCCTTGAAGGCGGACACACGGAACCGCGAGGCCTCGCCGAACGCGAGGGCGAAGTCCGCGCCGCCCTTCTCGCGGATTTGCTGGATGTGGTCCTCGGAGGTGATGGAGCGCATGAGCTCCTCGGTGTCCTCCGGCCTCAGGGGCGGCCCGTCCACGCGTTGCAGGACGCCGTGGATGCGGATCACCGGGGGGATTCCCGAGCGGATGTGCAGGTCGGCGCCCCCTTCGGACACCATCAACTGCAACAGGTCGGACATCTGGTAGGACATGGCTTGAAGATACGATCTCGGACGATGCTGGGGGTTCTGGGGGTTCTGGGGAGCAAATCCCTTGCCGGATCAATGGTCCACGACCGTGGCGCGCACCACCTCGTCCACGGTCGTGAGGCCGGCCAGCACCTTGCGGGTGCCGTCCTCGCGGAGCGTGCGCATGCCCATCTCCCGCGCCTTGATGCGCAGGACGTTGGACGGGATCTTGTCGAAGATGAGCTTCCGGCCCTGGTCGTTGATGATGAAGATCTCGAAGATGCCGAACCGCCCCTTGCAGCCGGTCTTGTTGCAGGTGGGGCAGCCCTTGCCCTTCTTGGGCGTCGCCGTCGCCAGCATTTCCGGGGTGATGTTGAGGGAACGGCACTCGGCCTCATCCAGCACGGCCGGGGCACCGCAGTTCTTGCACACGCGCCGGACCAACCGCTGTGCCATCAAGCAGCGGGTGGCCGAGGCCACCAAGAACGGCTTGATGCCGATGTCGATCAAACGCGCGACGGCGCCGGGCGCGTCGTTGGTGTGCAGCGTCGAGAAAACCAAGTGACCCGTCAGCGACGCGTTAATGGCGATCGTCGCCGTCTCCAGGTCGCGGATTTCCCCCAGCATGATCACGTTGGGCGACTGGCGGAGCATCGACCGCAGCGCATGGGCGAAGGTGAATCCGATCACCTCGTTGACCTGCACCTGGTTGATGCCGGCCAGCATGTACTCCACGGGATCCTCGACCGTGATGATCTTCCGGTCCGGCCGGTTGATGTAGTTGAGGCAGGAGTAAAGCGTCGTTGTCTTGCCGGAGCCCGTGGGGCCCGTCACCAGCAAGATGCCGTCCGGCAACGCGATCAGTCGCTCGAACGTCTGCTGGTCATCCGCGAAGAACCCCAGCTCTGCCAAGCCCAGGCGCAGCCCGGTCTTGTCCAGGATACGCATGACGATCGACTCGCCGTGCTGCGTGGGAACGCAGTTGACGCGAAGGTCGATGGTCTTCCCGCCCACGTTGGTTTGGATGCGGCCGTCCTGGGGGATCCGCCGCTCCGCGATGCTCATTCCGGACTGGATCTTGAGGCGCGCGACGATGGGCGGCTGCAATCGCTTGGGAGGGTCCTTCTGCTCCATCATCACGCCGTCGATGCGGTACCGCACCCGGAACCGCTTCGCCATGGGCTCCAGGTGGATGTCCGACGCCCGCATCTTGAAGGCATCGACGATGATCTGGTTGACCAGCTTGATGATCGGCGCGTCGGCATCGACCGCCTCGCCATCCGCGCCCACGCTGCCCGTGAGCTGCGTCACCTCCACCTCGCCCTCGGTGATGTCCTGGATCATTTGGGCGATGCCGCCATCGTCCCGTCCAGCCCCGCCGTAATACTTGGCGAGGGCGGCCTCAATGTCGGACGACGACGCCACGCGCAGCTCCACCGTCTTGCCAATCGCCACCTGCAACCCGTCGATTGCCTCAATGTCCGAAGGATCGCTCACCGCCACCGCGACGGCACCGTCGTTGAGCGCGACGGGAACCGCGTTGAACTTGCGCGCAACATGCCGCGGCACGGCCGCGATCACGTCGTCCCCCAGTCGCAGGTCGCCCAATTGCACGGACTCCACGCCGAAGTAGGTGGCCTTCGCCACCACCACCATCGAGGGATCCACCAAGCCCTGCTTCACCAGGGTGTCCAGCACGCCCTCCCCGGCCGACTCGGCCTCGGGTCGCGTGGCGTCCACTTGGTCATGGGTCATCAGCCCCATGTCCACCATGGTGTCGATCAAGAAGTCATCTTTGGCAGCCACAACGTAAAATAGGTCCTCCGGCCTCGCCTCGCTTCAATGGGACGGGGAAGAACGCGCGTGAGTAAACGGCCCCGTCGCTCCCAAAGTCAAACGTGGACGACGGCCACCGAAGAATTCCAACCAACTCCCGCCGCACGAGCCGCAGAATCCACGCCCAACGGACCTCGGCGCAGAACCCAAGTCACGGGTCCGTTGGAAACGCCGCCGGACGGACACGCGCGTGCCTTGTTCCCTGGATTGGCCCCAACCTGCGGGCTTCCGCGGGCGCATTACTGTATTGCCATCGGCGCGAGAGTTCCCAAACCCTGTATGGGTAAACCTCATCGTTGACTCGATCACTCATGTATCCCCCGGATCCCGACCCAAAGCGGCTCGCCGGAATGCCCGCTGCCCCTACGCAGAACACCCGGCCACGCCGATACGCACCGGGCCGGGCGGCTGCCGCCTCCCCTGCCCCAAACCAAGACGGCATCCCGGTCCTATCCGCGGCGGCGGCCATCGGCTATGCCGTGGAAACACTGCGATCCCTCCTCTCCAACCAACTCGACCCGCATGCCAGCGCCGTCCTCACCCTGCTTGAGGAACGATCCGCCCAAATCCAACGCGACCTCCCCGACATCCTCCGCGCGGCCCGTTACCTCGCGGACGGACGGCACGACATTCCCCCGGCAGATGGCACCCTGGCCGATGCCCTCCGGGCCGAGCTGGACTCCCTGCCCCTGGCGCAGGCCCGCTGCATTCACCCCAAGGGCTGGAGCCAAGGCAGACGGCCGGTGCCCCTGCGCGTGGCGCGCGACGCTCTCCGCCCCATCCTGGACGTCGCGCTCGCCACCGGCCGCCGCCGGGTCCTTGTCCAGTTCCACCGCGACGAATCCAAGGGGCCTTGGATGACGATTTCATGGTGCCTCCGTGCCGCATCCCGGTCCCGCGACGCCAGCAGAACCGCCCTGAAGCCACGCGAAGCGGACGGGTTCCCTCCCCCACTTGCGGAACTCGCAGCCAGCCAACTGGGCTGCGCATGGCGCCGGCTCGCCACGCCGGCGAGGCGTGTTCGCCTCGATCTCGCGCCGCATCCGACCCATGACAAGGCCGCGATCCCGGGAGCTTCCCAAAATCAGGCCGGGCCGCGCGTCCGCGCCAAGGCCAACAGGCCAAGGGCCGTCAAGAAGGCATTCGCCAAGAGCAGTTCCGTCCCGAAGCGATAGCCCCCCAGCCACGCCGCCGAGTTCGATGCCACCCATCCGCATGCCAGCGGCGCCGCCACGCACACCACCGGCAACCACGGGCCGCCCACCCGGGCTCGTGTCCCCAAGCCCAAGACAAACAACCCGAGCAACGGCCCATAGGTGTAGCTCGCCATCCCCATGACCAGGTCGATCACCGGCACCGTCCCGCCCCGGTAGGCGCGAAGCGTCAAGATCACCCAGAGCAGCACCAGAGCGAACCCCATGTGGACGCGTCGACGGATGCGATCCCGCGCCGCATCGTCGATGTCCCGGCGCTCCTCCAACCGCAGGAAGTCGAAGCAAAAGGACGTCGTGAGCGTCGTCAGCACCGAGTCGGCGCTGTTGAAGGTGGCCGCCGTCAAGCCGACCACGAAGACCACGGCGGCCAGCGTGCCCAAGTGGTGCAACGCCAGGGTTGGAAACACCTGGTCCGTTGCCCCGGGCAGCACGATGCCCCTCTCTGCGGCGTGCGCGTGCAGCAGCCAGCCCAGCAACAGGAAGCACAGGTTCACCGGCACCTGCACCAGCGCGAATGCGTACAGGTTCTTCCGCGCCTCGCCTGCGCCCGGGCACGACAGGCTCTTCTGCATGTTGTTTTGGTCCAGGCCCGTCATCACCACGGTGATCGCGGCGCCCGAAAGAAACTGTTTCCAGAAGTAGCCCGGCGACCGCCAGTCCCAGTCGAACACCCGCGTCATGTCGCTGGCCCACGCACGCGCCGCCAAGGACCCCGGCCCCAGCCCAAGGTCCGCCGAGATCGCCACCACGGTGATCACCAACCCCAGCACCAGGAACCCGCTCTGCAACGTGTCCGTCCACACCAGCGTCCGGATCCCGCCCCGGATCGTGTACGCTAGGATCAATGCCAGGATGAGGGGCACCGCCACCCAGAACGGGATGCCCAAGGGGCCGAAGACGAACCGTTGGAAGACCTCCGCTGCCAGGAAGAGCCGCGCCGCCGCCCCCAGAACCCGGGACACCAGGAAGATCGTCGCCCCCGTGCGCTGCGCAGTCGGCCCGAACCGTTGCCCAAGGTAGCCGTAGATCGACGTCAGCCCGAGACGGTAGTAGAGGGGCACGAGGACCTCGGCGATCACGACGTAGCCGAGCACGTAGCCCAGGACCATCTGGAAGTACCCAAACGCGTTGGACCCCACCTTGCCGGGCACGGAGAGGTACGTGACGCCCGACAACGAGTCGCCAATCAGGCCGAAGGCTACCACCCACCAACGGGACTGGCGGTTGCCCAGGAAATAGCCGGAGGAATCCGCGCCGCGCCCCGTCCACCAGGCAACGCTGCAGAGGGCTCCGAAGTAGGCCACGGCGACGGCGAGGATGAGCCAGGGGTTCATCGCGTCGCAGGCGGGCTACCCTTTGCGTGCCCGCGCCAGGGCCTGGCGCATCTCGCGGTCATCCTCGCGCCGACGCAGCTCGTGGCGCTTGTCCCGGGCGTCACGGCCCTTGCCGACGGCCAGGCGGACCTTGATGCGATTGCCCTTCCAGTAGAGGGCCAGGGGCACCAGGGCGTGCCCCTTGATGTTGGCGAGGCCGGCGAGGTGCTCGATCTCCGACTTGTGCAGCAGCAGGCGTCGGGGCGTCTTGGGGATGTGGTTGTGGATGTTGCCGTGCGAGTACTCCTCGATGTGGGCGTTGTGGAGCCATGCTTGCCCGCCCTCCACACGGGCGAAGGCGTCCGCGATCTGCGCCCGGCCAGCCCGGAGGGCCTTGACCTCGGTGCCGCGCAGCACGAGGCCGGCCTCGACGGTCTCCAAAACCTCGTAGTCGTGGCGAGCCCTCGCGTTCTGGAGGATGTCCGCCATCGTGGCGCGAGCCTGTGTCAAGGCGTGGAAGCCAGCGGGCCGCCTTCCACGCTGCAACGACCCGGGAGCACGGCCAGCAAGATCACAGGGTGATCTCGGGATCGGTCACTTCCCAGCCGAGCTTGCCCTCGATGACCTCGAGCAAGGCGATGTCTGCGAGGCCCATGGTGGGCGGAGCGTCCACCATGGGACGGCTCGCACCGCCGCCCCCGTTGAGCTGCCGCACGCGACGGGAAATGACGTTCACCAGCACATGCGGGTTGCCCACCTTTTCCAGCGCTCGCCTCGTGAGTTCAGAGTTCATTCTTCAAAACGTTCCCAGACCGAATCCGCACGCTATCGATCCTCGTCTCCCCATTCAACCGCCATTTTCGATGGGCTGCAACCGGCGGGCATCGGACCCACGTCGCCCCTCCAGAGGATCGACGACAAAGGGTCTGGGCCATGACACCGTCGATTGAAACCAGTGCCTCATGAACGCGCCTTTCCTGAATCGTCGTCGCTTCCTCACCGCCGCCGGGCCGGGCAGCCTCCTCGTCGCCTCCGCACCCCACGTCGAAGCCGACCTTCCCGTCCAAGCCCGCACGATGACCGGCATCGTGGATTGCCAGAGCCACCTTTTCCTGAAGCCCGTGCTCGATCTCATGCGCCAACGGCGCTCGGACCCTTGGGTCTATGAACGGGACGGCATCACCTACCTCAGGATGGGCGACTGGCTCCGCAAGGTGCCGCCCTCCTACACCAGCGTGGAGGCCAAGCTCGCGTCCATGGACGCCCATGGCATCGGGGTCACGCTCCTCAGCAACAACGATCCCGGGCCCGAATGGTTTGGCGACGACGGCCCGTCGGTCGCCCGGCTGGTGCATGATTCCATCGCGGAGGTGATCGCGCGGCATCCAACCCGCTTCCGGGGCTTGTGCTCGTTGCCGTTGCAGGACGAGCGGGCGGCGGCGACCGAGCTGGATCGATGCGTCCGCAAGCTCGGGTTCGTGGGCGTCCTGCTCTACACCAACCTCGCCAACGCCTGGTGCGACGAGCCCCGGTTCCACTGGTTGTACGCCCGGGCCGAGGAACTGGGCATCCCCATCCTGCTGCATCCGGCACGCCCGATGACCACCGACCACGTGAAGGGGTATGATCTCACCAGCACGCTGGGGAACATGTTCGAGAACACGATCGCCCTGGCACGGATCGTGGCGAGCGGGCTGCTGGACCGGCACCCGCGCCTGAAGCTGGTGTGCCCCCACCTTGGGGGTGCCTTGCCCTACATCAGCGGCCGGATGGACCACCAGTTGCGCGTTCTCAAGCGCGGTTCCCAAAACCTCCAGCGCAAGCCCAGCGAATACCTGCGCTCGATCTACATGGACGTCGTGTCACCGCTGCCCGAGGCGATGCGCTTCGCCGTCGAGTTCAGCGGCCCGGACCGCCTGCTGTTTTCCAGCGACCATCCCTGGGTGGAGCCTGGGGAAATCCTTGGGCCGCTCCGCAGCCTTGGCCTGCCTCCTGCAGCCGAGTCCGCCATCCTCGCGGGCAACGCCCGGGGGTTGTTCCGGTTGTAGGGAGGCTTCCCGACGCCGGGACCATACCCAACGCGGTGCCTCGTCCTACATGGACCGGGTCGCGCCCAACGCGCGCCCGGCATGTTCGGGTGGACAACAGGCCGTTCCGGCCCCTCGCCAGCCCCGGAAGATGACAACACGCACCCTTGCCGTTGCCTCAGGTCGCCCTGGACCATCGCATGGCTTCCGACCGGGGGCAGGGCTTGCCGCGATTACTGGTTCAGGGCCTCGTCCGTGTTGAAGAGGACGTTCGCCACCATCATCCAGGCTGCCAGCCGGGATGGCGGCAGTCCCGGGGGCAACGGGGCATGGCCCACGGAAACCAACTCGCGCGCCCCGCCGGCATCCGCGGCGAAGGACCGTTCCTGGCGCGTTGCGAACTCGGCGAGCCGCCGAGCCTCGGCCGTCGTGGGACGTCGGCCTAGCGCATGGCGGAACGCGAAGTCCACGCGGGTGGCCGCCGTGCCGCCGCCCTCGGCAAGGATCCTCTGGGCAAACACGCGCGCCGCCTCCAGCAACGTGGGGTCGTTCAGGCCTGCCAACGCCTGCAACGGCGTGTTCGTCCGCGGCCGCCGCGCCACGCACGCCTCGCGGCTCGGCGCGTCGAACGTCG
The DNA here is from genome assembly GCA_964430505.1 of uncultured Akkermansia sp. Classification (GTDB taxonomy): domain Bacteria; phylum Verrucomicrobiota; class Verrucomicrobiia; order Limisphaerales; family UBA9464; genus UBA6176. The sequence goes on from CAYSGH010000031.1 coordinate 22,217, forward strand.
CGAACGTTGGATACGTGCATACGCGCCTCCAGAACGTGTACATGCCGCGGCGGTACAGGTCGGGCCCGTCGCTCAACGGCCACTCATCCATGCCAATCTCCGGACGCAGGAACCCAATCTCCTTCCACAGGTTGGCCACCTGGACCGGATGCACGCTCGGGCCGCCGACCTTGGGGTTCAGGAGCCCGCTGACCGCCAACGCGTGGTCCCGCACCATCTCGGCGTCCATGCGGAACCTGGGTCCCCGGGATACCAGCCGGTTGTAGAAGTCCTTCTCCAGGCGAAGGCCGTCGGCCGCCGCGTCCTGCCGGTACGTTGCCGACATCACGATCAACTTCTGCATCGCCTTCACGTCCCAGCCCGTGCGGACGAACTCCGTCGCCAGCCAGTCCAGCAACTCCGGATGCGACGGCGCCTCGCCCTGGCGTCCGAAGTCCTCCGACGTCTTCACCAGCCCGGTGCCAAAGCAGCGCTCCCAGAAGCGGTTGACGGCCACCCGGGCGGTCAACGGATGCGCCGGGTCCACCAGCCAGCGAGCCAAGCCGAGGCGATTCACGGGCATGCCGTCCGGCATGCGTGGAAACACGGCTGGAACACCCGGCGTCACCTCCCTGCCCAACGTGAGGAAGTCGCCACGCACGTGCACGTGCGTCGGGCGTGGCTTCCCGCCCCGCTCTTGCATGACCGGCGTGGTGAACGACGACGTCGCCAACCGGCGGGCACGCTGCTCCAGCCGATGCAGCTCGTGCTCGGCGCGGCGGATGTCCGCCGACGATGCTCGCTGGGCGGCGGCCAGGGCTTGCCGTTGCCCGGGCGTCCGGTCTTTGGCCGCGAGGGCGGCGCGCGCCTCGCCCGGGAGCGGCCACCACGTCGCGGGATCTTCGGACGTGGTCACGGAGATGCGAAACCGCCCAACGCAATGGCTGTTGCCGTGGTAATGGTCGAGCCGGAACACAAGGCGGCTGCCGCCACGAAACGCCACGGGCTCCTTCAACGTCGCCACGAGGACATGTCTCTCGCCAAAGCGCGGGCCGATGGCCCAGCCCGTCCGGGGGTTGCGATCCACGGCATGCTCGGCGCGATAGTGCGTCTGTTCCCAGTCGGCGGCGGCACCGGAAAACACCACGTGGGCGGACGCCGGGGCCACGCCCTCCAGGGGGACGGCCGACATCCCGAATTCATCGAGGATGAAGTTGCCGGTCTGGCCCCATCGACCCGGCCCGTTCTTGGGCAAGGACGGGTCGGGCAACACCTCGAGCAACACGGCCGTGATCCCCGACAGGTGCGTGTCGGCCTCGACCGTGATGGTGTCGTAGATGGGGTTGACGCCGGTGGCGAGCAAGGATCCGTCGGGGAGGTTGGTGTAGCCGGAGCCCCCCGTGGATATGGGGTTGCGGAGCTGGAGGGGCCGCCAGACGTCCCCGGCAGCCCGCTGGCGACGTTCCCAGTCCTTGCGATGGCGTTCGAGTTCCGCCTCGGCCTCCGCAAGCTCGCGCTGGATCGCCCCGATCCGGGCCTTCACGTGGGCCTCGGTGGCGGACAGGTCCGGCCGTGGCACGTCCAGGGTGGGAGCCACGCTGTAGTTGCCGCCGTCGGCGGTGTTGTTGAAGAACGCGTACAGGCGGTAGTACTCCTCGTGGCTGATCGGGTCGTACTTGTGCGAGTGGCACTCGGCGCAGTTCAGGGTGAGCCCGAGCCACGCCGTCCCAAGCGTGGCCACGCGGTCCTTCACCGCCTTGGTACGATACTCCTCCGCATCGCCGCCGCCCTCGTCGTTGATCTTGGTGTTGCGGTTGAAGCCGGTGGCCACACGCTGGGCAATGCTGGGGTTGGGGAGGAGATCGCCCGCGAGTTGCTCCACGGTGAACGCGTCGAACGGTTGGTTGCGATTAAAGCTTTCAATTACCCAATCCCGGTACGCCCAAATCGAACGCGCCAAGTCCACCTGGTAGCCATTCGAGTCCGCGTACCGAGCCAGGTCGAGCCAGCCGCGAGCCATGTGCTCGCCGTAATGGGGTGACGCCAACAATCGGTCTACCAACCTCTCGTAGGCCCCCGTTGACGCATCCTTCTCGAATGCCTCCACCTCGGCCCATGTCGGCGGCAAGCCCGTCAGGTCGAGGGAGAGCCGGCGGATCAGCGCGGAACGATCCGCCTCCGGCCGCATGGCCCATCCGTCCTCGGCGAGGCGGGCGGCGATGAACCGGTCGATGTCATTGTGGATGCGCGCGCCCCGGGGCGGCGTGGGGGGCATGGGCCGCACGGGAGGCCGAAACGCCCAATGCCGCAGGGCGACCCCCTCAGGCCAAGGCGCGCCCCCCTCGATCCAACGGCGCAGCAGGACCACCTCCGCCTCGGTGAGACGCTCGCCCTTGGGCGGCATCTGCTCATCAGGATCCCGCGAGGTCACCCGCACCAACATCTCGCTGCCGCCCGCGTTGCCAGGTACCAGCGCAGCCTTGCCGGACTTTCCCGGCTTGAGCGCGGCGGCGCGGCCGTCGAGGCGCAGCCCCCCCTTTTCCTGGTCCGGCCCGTGGCACTCGCTGCATCGCTTCACCAGGATGGGCTCGACTTGGCTTGCAAAGTCCACGAAGCCCTGCGCGCCGGACAACGGGGCGGACGCGACGGCAACCGCCACGGCCAGGACGTGAAGCATACGAGGTGGAATGCCCTTCCACGGCCCATGCACGCCGTGTTCAAGAGGATGCATGGGCGAAAACTGCCGGGGTCACGGGGCTTTTGCGATGGCAAAGCCGACGGGGCATGCCCGGTTCAGGCAAGGACAGGGATCGAGGTCCACGGGTGGGCCTCATGCAATTGCGCCGTAGCACGCGGCCGCGCAGGGGCGGAACGTTGCATGGGGCATCTCGCAGACAGGCCCACCATCCCGACGCTTGACCGAACGAACCTGCCATGAGAGATACACGCCCACGGGGTCCATGCGCGAGGGGAGTGCAGGGGGATCCTGCGGCACGGACAAAAAACATAGGCATGGCAACCTACCCTTGCTTCAGGGCGTCCCTTCTGGCGGCCGCCCTTGGGCTGTCCAATGGCGCGTGGGCGTCGGACATTGTCGTGACCGGAAGCTCCAATCGCTTGCCCCTCAAGCCCAACCAACCCGGGCAACAGGTTCGCCTTTTCTGCGAAAACCGAGGAACGTCCGACTACATCATCCTCGGCGGTACGTTCACGGTGATCATCTCCCCCACGGATGCTTCCACGATCCTGCTGCCCCGAATCACCCAAGTCCGGTTGGTTGGGCTGGAAGGAAGCCCACTTGTCGCATCAAGGTTGATGCAAACGGATTACCCATCTCCCGCAGGCGCATGGATGTCCACCGTGGAGGCGTTGTCCTTCCTCCCGAGTCGTCGCGTGGTCATCCAACCCGGATCCCGTTGGCCCCTGTGCGATCTCGTTCTCGACACGACGGGGATTCCGGAAACCCCGGCGGCTTGGCAGGTCCGATTCGACGGTCCGTTGGCAGGCGCCAAGACGAAGTCGTTCTTCAACGTTCCGTCGGACACGGATTCAAGGTTGACGTTGGAAGTGCCCATCGCCGCAGAGCCCACCGCGCTCTTCCTGGAATCGAATCGCCCGCCCGAACCACCCCAGGTGTCCGTCCGGCTTGCCCCGTCGGAGGGAGGGCTTGTGTTCGAGGCTGACGCAGGTACCGGGTCGGTTCCCACCATTGAGTTTTGCGAGGATCCCCTCAAGGGGGAGTGGAAGGCGGCGAACATTCCCGGAATGCAAGTCGGTGCAAAGTGGCGGTGGCAAATGCCCTTGGACCCGCAGGTTCCGGCGCGCTTTTTCCGGAGTGCATACATTCCGGCCGATGCCGTGGGCGGGGGGCAGACGGCAAGGTAGGCCGGGAGATGTGCCCAATCAGGAAACCTAAAGGCCAGCCTTGCCTGATGGGCCAGGGGCCGCAGAGCGGCGCAGGGGTCATGGGCAACGTTGGCAACTCAAGAATCTGAAGGAAGCATGATGAGACGGGCGCAAAGCTGGGGCTGGGCGGCATCCCTTGTGGCAGGGATAAGCCTTGGATGCATGAACGCGATGGCGCAGACGGCGGAAGCCCTGCGGCTGACGGTTGACCCCAACACCCTGTCCTGGGGTGCCGAAAACGAGTACACGACCGTCAAGGTCAACCTCAGCAACACGGGTTCGCCCGTCCCGGTTTACTCGGGTTCCTTGTACGTCAGCGTGGCCGGGCCGGGCACGCCAACGATTTGGGACGTCAAGTTGGCGAGTGAACATAATGCCCTAAAGGTCCCGGGCTCGTTCCTCGTCGGGACACCCTCAAGCCCTTGGCTACAAAAGCCGTACCAAAATGCTGATCCGGACGCCGACCCAAACGTCAATGGCGCGGAACCCGTGTCCTCCTACAACACCGACGCAATCCAAATCCTCTTCGACCGCAACGGCAATTCAACGGAGGTGATCCCGGGCAATGCAACGGCTCCTTTCGCTGAGATCACGCTGCGTCGGACTGACCTGGATGCGACCGGACCTTGGACGCTGAGCCTCGTTAATGTCCACTTGGGCTCGGCACCCTCCTTTGTCGTAAAGCCCGATGCGACTCTGGTCACCGTCAACCAAAACCTCAGTTCGGAACCAGCAACCATATCGCTCGCCACCGGGCCGGCTGCCAACACGATCGGTGCCTTCGCTACGGTGGCGTCCCAGGCGTATGCGGTGGGCAAGACGGTGACGATCACGCCGCCCGTGGCGTCGTCGGGTCTGCCGGTAGCGTTGAGCGTGAAGACGGGACCCGCGACGATCTCGGGCAACGTGGTGACGTTGACAGGTGCGGGCACGGTGGTGCTGGCAGCCAACCAACCCGGAAATGCGAGCTTTGCGGCGGCCAACGAGGTTACGACCAGCTTCGTCGTGACGAAAGGCGTGGCGGCGGTGACGCTGGGTGCCTTGCAGCAGGTGTACTCGGCGGCTCCCCGGGTGGCGACGGCAACGACGGCACCGCCCGGACTTGCTGTCCAGTTCCGGTATGGCGGCAGTGCCGTCGCCCCGGTGAACGCGGGCACGTATGTGGTGGAAGCCACGGTGGATTCGCCGAATTTTACGGGCTCCGCCACGGGTTCGTTGGTGGTCGCCAAGGCCCCGGTGACCGTCGCGGCCCTCGACGCCACGAGGGTGTATGGAACCGTGAACCCGCGGCTGCGCGCGACCCCTTCGGGCGTCCCCGCCGGGGCGCCCGCTCCCATTTTCTCGTTGGCGACGAGCGCGCAGACCGTGTCACCGGCGGGGACGTACCCGATCACGGTGACGCCCGGTGCGAACGCTAACTACGTCGTGACGGGAGTACCGGGGACATTGACGGTGAGCAAGGCGACGTTGGTGGTGGTGGCGCTGGACCGCAGCAAGGCGGAAGGGGCACCCGTGCCCCCATTGGTGGCACGGTATGCCGGCATCAAGGACTGGGACTCTACGGACCTCCTCAGCGGGGACGTGACGCTATCCACAACGGCAATGGCCTCGAGCCCAGTGGGCACCTATGGCATCCAAGTGAGCGGACCATCGTCGCTGGCCAACTACACGGTGTTCTACCAACCCGGCTCCCTGAACGTGCGGACTGGGGTGCAGGTGCTGGGCAGGCGCCCGCTGTACAACCAATCCGCATGGGACGGAAACAACGAGGCGGCCAACGCGCAAGACGACCTTGCGGTGCCGACGGACAAGACGGCGTTGCTACCAGGCGGACTGGCGACCTATGCGAACGTGACGTCGTATGGTCGGGGTCTGAACGGCGTGATCGTGGACGTCTTCGGACTGCCCGCCGACGGGACGGTTACAGCCTCGGACTTCGAGTTGCGTTCCGGCAACACGCAGTCGCCGGGTACATGGGCGGCCGCGCCCGCGCCCGCGTCGGTCAGCGTGCGACGAGGCGCGGGCGTGGGCGGCTCCGACCGGGTGACATTGACGTGGACGTCCAACAACGGGGATTCGGTGCAGGACGCCCACGAGGCGGTGGCAGGCCAATGGTTGCAGGTGACGATGAAGGCGACGTCGAACACGGGCCTTGCCTCGCCGGACACGTTCTATCTGGGCAATGCCCCGGGCGAGACGGGCAACAGCTTCTCGAACCTGAGGGTCACGTTGGTGGACTTCAACGCGACGGTCGCAACCCTGACATCGCCAAACAGCGCGAGCCTGACGTCGCGCTTCGACCACAACCGCGACCGCGCGGTGACGACGGCGGACGGCTTCCTGGTGATGGGCCGGTTGACGACCACCTTGACGGCGTTGGTCGTGCTGGACCTGCGCGGGTCGTCTTCGGGGGGAGGCTCGGTACGCTTGGCAGGCCTTTCTGGGGCAGACGATGCGGAGGAGGAACCTTGGGTGCTCCCGGCCGACCAACGCCCCTTGGCGAGCATGCTCCTCTCGGCGGATGGGACATCGGTGCTGGTGCGGGCACCGGATGATGGATTGCCATGGCGCTTGCAATGGGCCGTGGAACACGGTGCCTCTGCGTGGAGTGCATGGGAGCCGGAAGCGGAGGTCGTCGGGGAATGGCTGGCATGGCAACTACCCGTCGAGGGCGAGACAAGGCTGGTACGGTTGACGTTGGAATAGGGATTTAGGGTGGAGTAGAAAAACGAAGATGAAGACGACAACGAAGATGGCAACGGCAAGAAGGGCGGTGGTGTGGGCTGCGTGGGCAGGCTGGGCGTGGACCGCGACGATCGCATGGGGCCAGGTCCCGCAGGTCGTGATCGACATGGAGACCACGCTTGTGTCGCTGGCGGCGAACCAAGCGGGCCAGAACCACGTGCTCATGGCGTACAACCCCAATGCCGCGTTCTCGGTCGTGGGCGTCAACCTGTCGATCCAGGTCGGGAACGGGGATCCTACGTCGGGCGCGCCGATCATCACGGGGGTGGACGCGGTGACCGGCACGCCCTTCTCCTCTTTGCAGGCAAGCGAGCGAATCCTGTGGACGAACCCGATCACCGAGCAGTTTTTTAACGTGGACCTTGCAGTGAACCTCGCCGCCGCTCCGGCAGCGACGGTAACCATCCCGTCAGGTTTTTTTCAACTGGCGACGGTGACGTTCGACACCACGTCGTTGGCACCTGGAACGTGGTCCTTGAACGTGGGTTTCGTGAACCTCAACTACGGGGACGACACCTTTTTCACCCTTGCGAGCGACTTCGAGGAACTCACGCCATTGATCTCGCTGGGGGAGGACAACTTGACCGTCGTCCCAGAATGGGAGGGTGCGGGGGTGGCGGCGGGGCTGATGCTGGTGGGCTGGGCGGCGCGGCGCTCGACGAGAGGCCGATGAACGGTTGCAGGAATGGGAGGCCAAGGCGGATTCGTATGGATTGCGGCATGGCGACAGGAACGCCGGCTCTTGGACGGGTTTGAGGGGGGCTTGGAAGGAGGGGGAACCTCGTGGTATGCGTTCCAAGGGGTGCATCGAACGTCTGGGCCGCCATTGCGGCCCCGGATTCGTCCCTGCGGCCCTTCTTTCCCTCAGCCCCAAGGCACTGCATGCGCCCTGCCGAAGCTCTGCCACATTGTCCACGCCCTCGCAGACCGAACGCGCATTTTGCCGCATTCCCGGTCCATCCCGCAGCGCACCATGGCCAAGTTCCGAAACATCGCCGGCACCTCCGCCGCCCGGGAGGTCCTCGTACGGCGCCTTGCCGCCCCAAACCCAACGCTTCGAGGCCGACACACCCCAGCCTTGATCGCCGACCAGGGCCGCCACCGGGATCACCTTGACCAACTCCTTGCCACCCGTCGGGCCGGCCGCTGCCACGCAATGTCCAGCGATCCACGGCTAGCCGGGCGATGGCCCCGAGGTCCTGCTCCAGCAACCACCGAACGAGGATCGCCGCCACGTGGCGCACATCACCGTCGGCGAGCGCGTGGCCATGCAGGGCGCTGACGTGCTCGAAGTCATGGACGTCGGCCCGCCCATGAGGCGACGGAAGGCCACCATCGCCATGACCGACGCCTTGCGGAGGTAGAGGACCTGGCCGCAGCTGTGTCAGGCATCCGTCAGTCAGCGCAGGCGCTGGCAGAGGTCACACGAGGCCGCCGGTGGGAAGAATCCGACCTTCATGGCCTCAAGCGAGGCAACGTCTCCGGCAGGCGGGCCTCTTGGGACAACGTGCCGCCACATCGATGCATGGCGATCAGGAAGAGGTGCTTGGGCTTGCCTTGCACGAGGCAGAAGGCGCCGAGTCTCGCGCCAAGCCAAGGGATGCGGAGGAGGACGCGGACGACGACGCGCGAGAGATGTTTGGCTACAGGCAAGGACGGTGATGCGGGCGTGCCACCGGGTTCGTTGGGACGGCCTCGAAGTTTGCCGAGTTGAAGGACGAGTCGCAGCGGGCGGACTCCCAATGGGTTCTTGTCGATCATGTCGCCCTGCACCGGGTGCGACCCTCACTGCGGTTCCGGAGCCGAAGGCCCCCTGCTGCCGTCAGGGACGCGGCATGGGTTGACTCGTGCAGGTTGCACAGGCCCTACGCTGTCGCTGCGGCCTGAAGTGGGCACCTTCCTGCCGTCGGCAGGACGACTGCCCTGCGGTCTTCGCTTGGCTTCCTCATGCTCGGGCAACGATCTCGGGCCACGATGCTTTCACGTCGACCCGACGTGCAAACAACAGGTGGGGTTGCTTCTCCCTTGGTGGCTCCCATTGCAGGATTCGCGTCATCTCGCAAAGCCGGAATGACGCCTCGGCCCGTTGCAAGGGCCACGGCTCGTGCGTGACATCCCCCCGGAAAACCCGGCCGCGACCATCCACGGAGTACAAGGAATATCGCTCGGTCATCCAGTGCTCCAACGAGCCCGGCTCGCTCTGGAACACGGGCCCCATCGGACGATAGAACGCCTCCATGCGCGCCCCGACGACTCCCCTGTGCGTCCGTTGGCTGGTGTATTCGACGCCATCCCCGGCCAGGGGCCGGCACGTCATCTGGGCATCGAAGTACGGCAGGTGAAAGGTCGCCCGGGCAACACGGACGGCCAACCGGCTGGCAGCGTCGAGGCTGAAGAACCAAACGCCCGGTCGTCCGCCCAGCGTCACATAGGTCCGCACGTTGAGCTCGGGAAACGCGGAGACCGATGGCAAGGCCGGCATCCACCGCGGCCGCACCGCGCTCATGCGGAACGGCACGATCCCCAGCCACGCATGCCCGTGGAACACGTCGATCCCGAGCGACGCCGGAATCAACGGCCTCAAGACTTCGCACGGCACAGGCCAATGGGCGAACAGCAGGTCAAGCCAGCCCATCGAAAGGATCCACCGGTCTCCGTTGTGCTCGCTGGGTGGCATGGCCGCTGGCTCGCCGTCACGGCGCAAGGAGCACCGATGGATCGTCCGTGGCCGTGATCACCCGCCCGCCTGAAACGACCTCCTGCACGCCTCCGTCCGCCCAGCGCCGCAGTCGATGGACGATTCCAAACGGGAAATCCGGCGGGGCAGCCCCCTGTCCCCCGACGGTTTCCCCGCCAAGTCGGACATTGTTGGTCAGCCATGCTGGAAGCGTGAGGTGATAAGGATTCCTGCGGACCTCGCCCACATGGAAGGTCAGGGCGGTGATCATCTCGACGACCAGGGCCTCCGGGATTTCAACGAGGAGGTTGGGCTGGTAATTCTGGCCCCAGAACTCGGTCTCCAGGAGAAGCGTCCTGAAGTCCCCGCCCAACGAACCCAGCGCATCCATGACCAGCCAGTGCACCCCGATGTGCGAGCCGTTCCAATCCTGCGCGTGCGGGAACAAGATCATCCGGGGTCGATGGCGCCGAAGGATGTCGGCCATGGGTTGCACCTTGCCAGCCCACCCAGCGGGATCCTGGGCACGAGCCTGCGGCGTCACCTTCTCCAGGCCGCGCTCGCCCAGGGTCTCAAGGCCAAATCCGAGGTAACGGCAGGCCGCCTTGAGCTCTTCCAGCCTCTCGGCTTGACGCTCGCGCTTGCTCCCTTGCGTCACCGCCACGTTCACCACCCGCCACCCCTTCTCGGCCTGCAATCGCAATGGCAACCCGCCCACGATGCATTCGTCGTCCGGATGCGGCGAAAAGATCAGGACCGTGGGCGCATCCGGGGCGGGCGTGGGACGCACTGGAACAGGAAACCCACCCAAGGGCCATGACTTGCCCTCGGACAGGCCACCCGCATGCCGGGAAACAAACGAAGCGTAGGGATTCATACAGCAACGCAGCCGAGGGTGCCCATGAAGCCCCGAGCGGCGGAAGAGGGAAGATGCCCGGCCGCACGGCGTGACACGCATCGTTCCTTCGGAGCATGTTTTGCGCATGGCATCGACAACTCCAAGGATGGCGTGGGCCATGACGTGGGCCGCGACGTTCCTCGTCGCCTGGGGCGGCTGCGTCGCCCGCAACCGGGCCTCCAGCAAGGCGTTCGCCCCTCCCTTCCGCCCGGAGAAGCTGGAATCCATCCGCGTTGCCATGTCGGAGGACGTCGCGGCAGGGCGTCTGCCCGGCGGCGTGGTCCGCATCGAGCGCCGCGGCCGCGTCCACCAAGATGCCGTGGGCCATCGCGCCCAGGTTCCCCACCCGGAGGCCATGACTCCCGACACCGTCTTCGACGCCGCCTCCTTGACCAAGGTCCTGGCCACGGCCCCAGCCATCTTGCGACTGGCCGACCAAGGGAAGCTGGACGTGGAGGCGCCCGTCGAACGCTACCTGCCTGGCTTCGGAAGCAACGGCAAGCAGGCCGTCACCCTCCGTCAACTGCTCACCCACGTCAGCGGCCTGCGCCCGGGCCTTGGTGCCGGTGCCAACTGGTCGGGCTGGTCCGGAGCCATTGCCTCCGCCATGCAAGAGCCCCTCGCACAACCGCCCGGGGCCAAGTTCGTGTACAGCGACATCAACTTCATCCTGCTCGGCGAGGTGGTCCGGCGCGTCTCCGGGATGCCCTTGGAGGAGTACGTGCGCCGCGAGATCCACGTCCCGATCGGCATGAGGGACACGGAGTTTCGTCCCGGGGGGAGGGGAGCCATCGACGTGCAACGCATCGCCCCGACGGAGCAACTCACGAACGGATCCGTGCTGCGCGGCGTGGTGCATGATCCCACCGCTCGTCGGATGGGTGGCGTCGCCGGGCATGCGGGCTTGTTCACCACGGCGGCCGACGTGGGCCGCTTCGCGCGGATGCTCCTCAACGGCGGCGAGCTGGATGGCCGCCGCATCCTCCAGCCGGAGACCGTCGCCCGGATGACGTCCGCTCAGTCGCCCCCGGGCCTTCCCGCGCGCGGGCTGGGATGGGACATTGACTCGCCCTACGCCGGTCCCCGGGGCTCGCATTTCCCCGTGGGCTCCTACGGGCACACGGGGTGGACGGGCACCTCCCTTTGGATCGACCCCGGCACTGCAACCGCCGTGATCCTCATGTCCAATCGCAACCACCCCAACGAGGCCGGCGACGTCCGATCGCTGCGACGTCGCGTCGGCACGCTGGCCGCCGAGGCCTTGCCGGACATCTCCTGGCCGCCGCCGGGTCCGGCACTGGGGGCCACGAGCAGCCCCGACGACGAAGCCAGCGAGGGCCACGGCGCGGCGGATCGCATGGCAAGCCCAGGCTCGGACGGGGTCCTCAACGGAGTGGATGTCTGGGCGCGCGACGGGTTCAAGGCCCTGAAGGGCAAGCGCGTCGGGCTCGTGACGAACCACACGGGCCGCGATCGCCAACGCCGGGCGACCATCGATTTGTTGCACGGCGCCGAAGGCGTGAGCCTGCGGGCCTTGTTTAGCCCCGAGCACGGCATCCGCGGCGTGCTTGACGAGAAGGTCTCGGATGGCAGGGACGAGAAGACGGGCCTGCCGGTGTACAGCCTGTATGGCGACAGGCGCGCGCCGGCGCCGGAGCAGTTGGCCGAGCTCGACGTCCTCGTGTTTGACATCCAGGACATCGGCTGTCGCTTCTACACATACATCTCCACCCTCGGCAACTGCCTCGAGGCGGTCGCCAAGGCCGGCAAGGAGTTCGTCGTCCTCGACCGGGTGAACCCCGTGAATGGCATCACGGTCGAGGGGCCGGTCCTCACGGGTCCGCGCAGCTTCGTCGCATGGCATGAAATCCCCTTGCGCCACGGCATGACGGCCGGCGAGCTGGCCCGAATGTTCCATGACGAGCGCCGCCTCGACACGCGTCTCACCGTGGTCCCCTGCGAGGGTTGGAGGCGGTCGGAATGGTACGACGCCACCGGCCTTCCCTGGGTCAACCCATCACCCAACATGCGTTCGCTGACGGCCGCCACGCTGTACCCGGGAGTGGGCGTGATGGAGTTCTGCGCCCTGAGCGTCGGCCGGGGAACGGGAACTCCCTTTGAGATCCTCGGCGCGCCCTACATCGACGACCGCCGCCTCGCCGCCGCGCTCAACGCGGCCGGCTTGGAGGGGGTTCGGTTCCTTCCCGCGCGCTTCACGCCGGCCGCCAGCGTCTTCCAAGGCAAGGAATGCGGCGGGGTCCAGGTGATCGTGACCGACCGCGAACGTTTCCGCGCGGCGGACCTTGCGCTGGCCTTGGCGTGCACGTTGCAACGCCTGCACCCGGCGGAACTCAAGCTCGACAAGGCAGCCGGCCTCCTCGGCGACGCTGCAACGCTGGACGCCATCCGGTCCGGCAAGGCCTGGCGCGACATCACGGCAACCCGTGACCGCGCCCTGGCATCCTTCGCCTCGCGACGCGCGCGCTACCTGCTGTACCCCTAACGGCAGAACGAAAGGCCCTCGGCGCCCGGCCGTCCCCCCGGTCAACGCGCTCGCATCGGGGACCCCGGCGCCCGGTACCCCGCCCCTTCGTCGTCCAGCACCAGCACCCAGTCCGACCGTTCGCCGGGAGTCGGCGTCTCGAAGGTGCGCTCGCCCTGCGCCTTGAACTCGCCCGCCTCGCGCGCCTTGCCGGTGCGCGGGTCGAACCACCAGGCCTGCACGCGCTCGCCGCGCAGGAAGTCCAGCCGGACGGTGAAGGGCCGACCGACGGGCACATACACCATGCCATAGGTTCCCTCGACGTCCCGGGTGGCCACCAAGCGACCCCGGCCCGCGCCGGGCACCGACGTCTCAACCCGCTCGGGCACGATGATCTCAGGGGCCGGCACGCGCGTGAGGAAGGGCCTCGATTCCATCAACGCGCGGCCGTGCCGCATCTGCGACGCCCCGGGCTCCAGCAACGCCTCGGCCCACGGCATGAGGGGCGCGTTCACGGGCTTGCGGGAGGTCGTCCACATTTGCCAGACCGAGTGATGCCCGTAGGTGTGGCCAAAGGCCCCCTCGAACAGGTCCCAATACAGCGGAGGACGCACGTCCGCGGCCACCGAGTGCCCCTGCTTGGCGGCGTCGAAGGACAACGGATGCCCCTCGTACAAGGGCTCCCCGTCGATCACCGGCTTCACGGGGATGCGGCCGTGGTCGTCGCGCGTTTGGCCGTAGCGGCCCGTATGCTCGGCCGCGTGGCCGTTTTGCCGCATGTTGAAGTCGAGCCACGGCTCGTCGTGAAAGTCCTTGGACGAGCCTGACCCGCCGGTGGGATGGACGGTGATGAGGTGGGCTCCGTCGTCCCCGCGCCGAAGCCCAAGGGCCATGGCGCGCAGGATGGCCTTGTGCGCCTCGGATTCCACGGGCCTGTCACCGCCCAGGATCCACACCACGCCAGCGTCGCGGTACCGGCGCCCCAGCCATTCGCCATAGGCGCCCGCATTGGTGGGATTGAAGATCTCCGGGCCGACGCCCCACTTCTTGTTCCACTTGTCGCCCCACGTCGGGAGCAATCCGACGTAGATGCCGAGGCTATTGGCCATGCCGATGACGGCGTCCACATGCGCAAAGTACTTCTCGACGGGCCGGAGCGGGTCGTTGCCTTCCAGGGGCCGGTCACCGTGGGCGTTGGGCTCGCTGAGGCCGTCGAGTTCGGCCAGCACCACCGCCTGCACGACGTTGAAGCGCTGGGCGGCACGAGTGCGCAGGTAGGACTCGGCGTCCTTTCGGTCGAGGCGATGGAACAACTCCCATGCCGTGTCGCCCTGCCAGAAAAAGGGCCGCCCGTCCTCGGTGACGAGGAAGCGGCGGTTGTCGCTGACGCGCAGCCGTGGAAGCGGAGGGGCGGCCATGCCGCAGGCCATGGCCAACAGCAAGGTCAGCCAACATGCGGCGCGCCCGAACCTCGCTGGGATCCCCCGCACGCCAACGCCCCAGCGAGGCCGGCATTCGAGTCGAGGATGGGCGATGGTCGCGTGCACAGGCCTAGGGGGTCGCAGGGTCCTCGGCGTCACCCCTGGCCTCCGCAGGGGGATGCGCCTCGGCGGGCTTGTCATCGCCCGACGCCTTGGCCTTTCGCGGTGAACGCTTGCGGGCCGCCGGGACGCGCTTCGCGTCGCTCCACAGGCCTTCCAGGTCAAACTTCTCGCGCGTCTCCTTCCGCATCACATGGACGATCACGTCGAAGTAGTCGAGCACGACCCATTGGGCCTTGGGCGACCCATCCACGGCGGCGGGACGCACGCCGTGCTCCGTCGCGAGGGTGTCGGAGATGTTGGATGCGATGGCCCGCAGGTGGGGCTCGCTGGTCCCGGTGGCCACGACAAAGTAATCCGTGACGCTGGAGAGATCGTGGACATCCAGTACGACGATGTCCTCGGCCTTCTTGTCGTCGGCGAGGGACCGGCACAACTGCGCCAGCTTGCGTGATTCCATGTGCCCCTAGGGTGAGGCAGGCAGGGTGCCGCCGTCCACCGGCTTGTCAGGGAGCCAACGTCGGGCCGTGGCGAGCATGAAGGGGCCCACGGCCAAGGCCACGGCCGATCCCACCAGCAAGCCCGCGATGACGTCCGAGGGCCGGTGGGCTCCCAGCTCAACCCGCGACCATGCAACGGCGGCAGCGTAGCCCAGCCCCAGCAAGCCGGAACGACGTCGGTGCAGGAACAGGAACCCCCCGAACCCGGCCGCCAACGAGGTGTGCCCCGACGGAAACGAGGCATAGGCATGACGGCCGACGACCCAATGTCCATCCACGCGGGGCCCGTGCCAGCCCTGCTGGACGGGGGCCAACGGTCGCGCCCTTCCGATGGCCGATCGGAGCACCGTGCCGGACGCTCCGGCGACGGATCCCGCCATCGCCATGGCCAACGCCAGCCGTGCAGTCGCGCGCCTTCCACGCCATGCCATCCACGCAGCGAGGGCAGCCCCAACCGGGATCAGGACGCCCCCATTGGCGGACGTGCTCAGAAACTGTGCCGTGGCATGAAGCGCGCCCGAGCCTTGTCCACCGCGCAAGCGCCACAAGGCGTCGTCCCAGTGCAGGGCGGCCATCAAGGCCCCCAGGCCCACCAAAAAGGGCCATAGCAAGCCCAGGCCCGACGTCCGAGGCACGGCGCACGCAAGCCTCTGCACCCCCATCCTGTTCAACTGCGCATTGCTCATCCCAAAGTCCGTCGGGCCAAGCCTTTCCAAGCCGACGCTCGCAAGGCGAGAAACATTCCCGCCGCATCGGACCCTTGCACAATGCCCCCGGGCCATGCCATGCCGGGGGGCGTGGCAAACGCCCCGAGTGGTCCGGCAGGCCCCGCCGTCGCGTCACCCTCCCCCGCCCGGGCATGGATGCTCGGGTTGGGGACGGTGGTGCTTGTCTTCCTTTACCTCGGGCTCGGCACGACCAGCCTGCCGTTGATGGACCGAGACGAGCCCCGGTTTGCCGAGGCGTCGCGCGAAATGCTGGCCAGCGGCGACTGGATCGTGCCGCGGCTGAACGGCGAATACCGCTTCGACAAGCCCCCGGTCATCTACTGGCTGCAGGCGGCCTGCATCCAGTGGCTCGGCCGCACCGAGGCCGCCGTCCGGCTGCCCTCCGTGCTCTGCGCGATGCTTTCGGCCGCGGCGACCGCCGCCTGGGCGGCCCGGATGGGCTCGCGACGGGCTGGGGCATGGGCGGCGAGCATCCTCCTGACATGCCCGCAGTTCTACGTGCACGCCCACCTCGCCGTGGCGGACATGGCGATGATCCTCGGGTTTGTGGTGGCCGGGTGGTGTGGCTGGGAGTTGTTGCGACCGGGCCGCCAGACGCTCCTGGGTGATGGCTGGTACTGGGGATGGTTGGCAGCCTTGGCCTGGGGCTTCCTTGCCAAGGGTCCCGTCGCGTGGCTCCCCGTGATCCCCTTCGCGTGGGCGCGTTGGCAGCTCGCCCGCGCGGTGCCGCCGGACATCCGGCTGCCAGGAGTCCGGGCACGGGACGCCCTCGCCGGCATCGTTGTGGTGCTCGGGCTCGTGGGAGCATGGGGGATTCCGGCGCTCACCCAAACCCAGGGGGAGTTCTGGAACGTGGGAATGGGCAAGCATGTCGTGGCACGCTCCGTCGGGGTTTTGGAGGGCCATGGCATCCAGGGTTTTCTCGGCTACGTCGGCGGCCTGCCCTTCTACCTGCTGGCATTCCCCATCGGGTTCCTGCCGTGGTCGCCGTGGCTCCTGCAACGGCTGCGTGTCGCTCGCCCTTGGCGAACATCTGACGTTGCCACGCGCTATGTGCTGGGCGGGGCCGCCTTGGTCTTCGTGGTGTTCACCCTCGTCCGCACCAAGCTCCCGCACTACACGCTCCCGGCATTTCCTTGGATCGCCGCCTGGCTGGCCTGCGAGCTGGACCGGGTGGGAATGGACCCACGCCGTTTCCTTCGGCTTGCAGGGGTCTCCGCCCTTGTGCTCGGACTCCTCGCCGGGATCGCGTTGCCGCGGGCATCGCGGATCGTCATCGCTCGTGACCTGCAGCGCGTCGCCGCACCGCTTCTCCAACCGCGCATGGCCGTCGCCACGCTGGGCTTCCAGGAGCCCAGCATTTACTGGTACCTCCGGCCCGACGACGGCCCGTGGGTCCGGCACCTGCAAACAGAGGACGATGCCGCCCGCTTCCTGGCCCAGCCCGGCCCTCGCATGGTCTTGGTCCTGGGCCAACTCAGGGCGGTCGCATCCCGGCTGGAGGGGCGCTTCCCCGACGCACGAACAGCGCTGGCCCAAGGTTGGAATCCGGTGAATGGAAGGATCGTGGCCGTCCACGTCATCGAGCGTCGAGCGGCACAAGGCGAACCATGAGCGGCGAGAGGCCGCGAGGTGGCACGTGCACGGCGAGGGGTGAAGGCGTTTGAGTGAGGGCGCTGGGCACCCCGCAGCGAGGCGGGAACCCGGAATGCGAATACCGTCGCAGCACGCGGAGGCCGCCGTTCATCGTCCGCGCAAGACGTCCTCGATGCGCTTCTGGAGCTCCGCGTTGACCTCTTCCGGCGGGCGGTCGGCGTCCACAATCTGGAAACCGTAGGTTTGCTGGAGGCGCCGGAACGTATCGCGCATGAGGCCCTGGTAGCGGAGGAAGCTGTCGAACATGTCGCGGGACAAGCCGAGGTCCATCCCGCTTTCCCAGTAGTCCAGGGACTGGTTCTTGGCGAAGACGCGCTGGACGAGCTGCTGGGGCCCGACCTCCAGGTAGAAGACGACGTCGGGGACGAGCGCGATGCCGTAGAGGTTGCGGAGCCATGCCTCGTCCGAGCCCCGCACCAGGTCCCGGGCCATCAGCGTGTAGATGTAGCGATCGGCAAGGACCATCGACCCCGAGCGCAAGGCGGGCAGGATCGTGTTCTCGAGCTGGTCGGCGAAGTCGGTGGCGTAGAACAGGGACAGGGTGGTGCGGGAAAGAATGTTGCCCTGCTGGGCTCGCTCCAGCTCGTCGGCGACCAACGTGGAGCGCTTGAGCCCCACCTGGACCGTGTGATGGCCCGTCGCCTCCAGCCATTGGACCAGCCGGGCAATTTGCGTGGAACGGCCGGAGCCGTCGGCGCCCTCGACGACGATGAGCTTCCCGGTGAGGGAATGCGGGTCCACGCCGGGGATGCCATGGCCATAGAAGCGCTTGGGCGTGACCTTGGGGACGAGGACGGCGGAGTTCTTGGGCGGCGTTGGCCTCTTGCGTGGGGAGGGCATGGGAAGCGGGGGGTGCGGTGACCTGGGTGGATCGGTGAGGGCTGGCGGGCGGCCGTCGGACGACGCCGCCAGCCTAGGATTCCTTGGCGAGACGATAGTCCGGAAGCTGGATCTCCGCGGAGACGATGCGGCGGACGATCCCCTGCTGCTCCTCGATGCGTTGGTTGGCGTCGATCAGGACGAACCGGTACTCGGTCCCTAGCGCGAGGTACTGCTCGAAGATCCGGCCCTGGAAGATGCGGAAGCTCTCGTAGGGGTCGGGCGACAGGTTGAGGTCCATCCCAGCCTCGTGGTGCTTGAGCGTGGGGCGGTTGTCGAGGATGCGAGCCAAGGATACCTCCAGGCTCGCCTTGAAGAAAAAGGTGATGTCCGGGAGCGCCGCGAAGCTGTACAGGCCCCGCACCCATTCCGGGGGGCATCCCCGGACGACGTCCCGGGCGAATGCGGTGAAGATGTAGCGGTCGCACAACACGAGGTAGCCCGCTCGGAGAAGGGGGACGAGCTGGCGCTCGTAGCGGTCCGCGAAGTCCGTGGCGTGGATGAGGCTGAAGGTGGTGGGGGTGAGGAGGTCCTCGTTCTTGCCGCGTCGCGTGGCCGACTTCACCAGCGAGGACGAGTTCCACTCGCTGAAGAAGACCTTCAGGCCCTGCATCTCGAGCCAACGCTTGAGCAGGTAGATCTGCGTGGACTTGCCGGAGCCATCGAGGCCCTCGACGGCAACGAGCCGCCCAGGGAAGCCCAGCTGCGCGAACGTCTGTGTCACGGTCAGGAGATTTGCCGCTAGGCCGTCAAACACAATGCCCCAGTTCGGGGCACCCCTTGGGCGTCGGGAAGCCC
Organism: uncultured Akkermansia sp.; assembly: GCA_964430505.1. Classification (GTDB taxonomy): domain Bacteria; phylum Verrucomicrobiota; class Verrucomicrobiia; order Limisphaerales; family UBA9464; genus UBA6176. The sequence continues at coordinate 41,006 of CAYSGH010000031.1, forward strand.
ATGCCCAGCGATGCGCACCGTGCGGGGGTGCCCTCCCGCAGTTTGGGGTTGCCATGGAGGTGCCACGGCCGCG
>CAYSGH010000032.1:0-41078 GCA_964430505.1 uncultured Akkermansia sp.
TTTGTTGCCAACCGAAGGTCGCGGGTCGTTTTGGAGGGTCCGTTTGTTGCCAACCGAAGGTCGCGGGTCGTTTTCGAGGGTTCGTTCGAAGGTTTCGAGGACTCCGGAGAAGGTTGGGGATGGGCAAGGCAGGGTTGGGAGGGTGCCGACCTTTGTGGGGAGGGCGCGGGGAAACCTCCGGGGTGTTCCCCTGCCCTTTCGGAGGTGTCGCGGGGTTGCAGCGTGGGCGCGGGGTTATCCTGGAATCGGCAGTCAAAGAGGGTGCCAAAACGAGGAAACGCCCTTCCCATCGGGTCGGATGGGCTCATGGACAGGAACCCAGGGGCTCACCCTGCGGGTGAGGTCGAGGTAGGCCCGGTTCGGCTGTAGGCCGGGTCCCCTGACCCGGCGCACCGGGCACGAGGCATCGCCGCCGCCGCGTGAGGGCACGCGGCCTACAGACGGACCCACTGCCGTTTCTGGGGTTATTCTCGTCGCGGGCGCCGTCTCGATGGGAGCCCTCGCTTCGAGACATGGAGGTCGGTTCAGGACCGACGAGGGCGTTGGAAGGAATGGGGGTGGCGAGGGGTCGCGGCCGGGGACGGCCGGGCTTCCGTCGGCGCCGTGCTCCGCAGTCGCCCGGGGGTGGACGGCAACGCGGCGGGCGGTCAGGCGAGGAGTTCCTGGATTTCGTCCCAGGACAGGCTGCCGGCGAGGGCGTCCTCGCCGGTGAGGGTGGCGGCGACGAGGTCGCGCTTCCGTTGCTGCAAGGCGAGGATCTTTTCCTCGACGGTGCCGCGCGCGATCAGCTTGTAGCTCGTCACCACCTTGGACTGGCCAATGCGGTGCGCGCGGTCCGTCGCCTGGTCTTCCACGGCCGGGTTCCACCATGGGTCGAAGTGCACGACGGTGTCGGCCCCGGTGAGGTTGAGGCCCACGCCGCCCGCCTTGAGGGAGATGAGGAAGATGGGGACGGCGGGGTCGGACTGGAAGCGCTGGACGACGCCGGCGCGGTCGGTGGTGGAGCCGTCGAGGTAGCAGAAGGGGATGCCGCGTTGGTCGAGCTCGTCGCGCAGGAGGGCGAGCATGGAGGTGAACTGGCTGAACACGAGCGCGCGATGGCCCCCGTCGAGGATCTCGTCGAGCAACTCGTTGAAGAGCTGCACCTTGCCGCCTTGGGCGAGGTCGGTGGCGTCGGGCCGGAGCAAGCGCAGGTCGCAGCAGGCCTGGCGAAGGCGGAGCAAGGCGGTGAGGACAAGCATGCGGCCGCGGGCGAGGCCGTTGGGGCCGACGGCCTCGTGGACTTCCTTGCGGGTGGCTTCGAGAAGCTGGCGATAGACGGCGGATTGTTCGTCGGTGAGGTCGCAGTAGCTGACGTGCTCCATGCGGGGCGGGAGGTCGGCGGCGACGTCGCGCTTGAGGCGGCGGAGGAGGAACGGGCGGATGCGCCGGGAGAGGCGGGCCATGGCGGCCTTGTCGCGCTCGCGGGCGATGGGGACCTCGTAGCGCTCGCGGAAGTCGTCGGCGGTGCCGAGGTGGCCGGGCATGAGGAAGTCCATGAGGGACCAGAGGTCGAGCACGGAGTTTTCCAAGGGGGTGCCGGTGAGGACGAGGCGGTGGCTGGAGCGCAGCGCCTTGACCGACTGGGCGTTTTGGGTGCCGCGGTTCTTGATGTGCTGGGCCTCGTCGAGGATGACGGTGTCGAACTCGTGCTGGCGCAGGGCCTCGAGGTCGCGCCGGACCAAGGCGTAGGAGGTGACCACGAGGTGGGCGCTGGCCACGCGCGGCAGGAGGGCGTGCCGGGCGGGCCCGTGGAGGACGACGACGTCGAGGTGCGGGGTGAACCGCCGGGCCTCGGCGGCCCAGTTGAAGACGAGCGACGTGGGGCACACGACCAGGCTGGGGCGGCGCCGTGCGTCGGGGGTGGACGCGTGGACGGCGGCCAGGTGGGCGAGGACCTGCAAGGTCTTGCCGAGGCCCATTTCGTCGGCCAGGACGCCTCCGAAGCCCTCGTGGCGGAGGAAGCGGAGCCACGCGACGCCGTGACGTTGGTACGGGCGCAGCACGTCCTCCAACGGGCCAAGGGGAGGGCATTCGAGGCGGACCTCGCCGGTGGCGGCGCGGGCCTTGGCGCGCCAAGCCTCGGGGGCCTTGAGGGCGAGGCCGGCGTCGCGCACGCCGGATTCGAGGAAGGCGGCCTGGGCGTTGGAAAGGCGGTAACGATTGCCCTCGGCGGCCCCGGCCACCTGCTCCGGGGCGGCGTCCACAAGGATTTCCTGGAGCTCCTCGACGGCCCCGGAATCGATGAGGGCGAGCTTGCCGTTGCGGAGCCGACGGGAGCCGCCACGGAGGAGTTGCTGGATTTCGGAGGCGGGGATGACGGTGCCGGACTCGGCGGCGTAGGCGACGTCGAGGTCGAACCACTGCGTGCCGCTGGGGGTGATGTTGAGGCGGGGCGTGACGCGCTCGAAGGAGGCCTGGGTGGAGCGTTCGAGGCGTTCCTCGAGGCGGACTTCCCAGTCGCGTTCCAGGCGAGGATGGACGCGCGCGAAGTAGGCGACGACGCGGTCTTGGCCGACGAGTTGCCAGCGGCCCTGGGCGTCGGGCCCCGCGAAGCCGGCCTGGCGCAGTCGTTGGAAGGCGGCCTGCTCGGCGGCGAGGTCGCGCGTGCCATAGCGCCGGGGACTCGAAGGGTCCGGGATCCACGCCGCCTCGCCGGGCTGGGTGACGCCGACGGTCATGATGCGGGTGCCGTAGGCGCATTGGAGGGTGGCGTGGAGCTGGGCAAGGCCGCCGGCCAGCTCGAGCAGGAAGCGCGGCGGCTCGGGCGTCAGCTCGAAGTCGTCGGGCTTGAAGTTCGCATCGAACGAGGGCGAGGCGGCGAGCGCGGGCCAGTCGCGCGACAGGAACAACGGGACCTGCGGCCGCGTCAGCGTGACGGGGCCTTGGAGCACGGCGCGGACGGCGGGAGGGAGGGAGACGGGGGCGATGCCGGGGTGGGGCGGTCCCTGGACGAGCCACAGGGCGGCACCGACGGGGACGAGGGCCGGGGGCTTGGCCTGGGGCCGCAGGGAGAGGGTGATGGTGCCGTCGGGCTGGAGCCGGGCATGGATGGGCAGCGGCGCGGATGCGGCCGAGATGGCGAAGGGCTGGGAACGCCCGAGGGTCACGCGCGGGAATCCGACGAGCGCGGCCAGGAGCGGGGCCGCGTCCGCGAGCGGGAGCTGGAGCATGCCCGGGGTGTTCCCTTGGGCGACGGCCTCGGCGGCGGCGACGACGGCCTCGTCCTCGGGGGCCAGGGCGACGGGGCCGCGTCGGATCCACGCATCGAGCGGGGCGCGGTCGGTTCCGGAGACGCCTTCGAGGACGCAGGCGAGGCGGCCGCGTTGGAGGGAGTCCGAGAAGTTGGGGGGGACGACGACGTGGACGGCGAGGGGCTTGCCTTGGGGGGCGCGTTGCAACATCCGGGCGCCCGGGGCGGGGATGGACGGCTTGGGCCCGCCGGTGCGCGACGACGGGACGCCCGCCGATGCGGACGACGGCTTGGCGGCGGGTGCTACGTTCGATGCGGCGGCGGGCCGAAGCCAGTGCAGGCCCACGGCGACCGAGTGCGGGCACAGGGTGCCGAGCTCGCGGGATTGGCGGCAGGAGCAGAGGTTTTCGACGTCGATGACGGACTTGATGACCAACCCGGCGCGGTAGGTGATGTCGCCGGATTGGACGACGCCCTTGAGGATGGGCGGGGACCAGTTGGAGGACAGGACGTGGCCGTGGCCAAGGAGGAGGCGGGCGTGCTGGACGGCCTCCCAGCCGGCCGCCCGCTGGAAGAACGACTCCGAAAGGACGACGGGATCCATGAGGGCTCCGCCGCGGGCGCAAATCCTACGCCACGCTGCGGACGATCTCCTCCTCGATGTCCACGATCTCCCGCAGGTGGCGCAGGAACCACGGGTCGATCTTGGTGAGGTCGTGCACCTCCTGCTCGGAGAAGCCGGCGCGGAAGGCGTGCCGGATGAAGAAGACGCGCTCGGCGTTGGGGACGGAGAGCTTGCGGGTGATGAGGTCGCGCGGGAGGACGTCGCGGTCGCCGTACACCTCGGCGCCGATGCGCCACGGCTTGCCGTCGCCACCGAGGCCGTAGCGGCCGATCTCGAGCGAGCGGAGGCACTTCTGGAGGGATTCCTTGAAGGTTCGGCCAATGGCCATGGCCTCGCCCACGGACTTCATCTGGGTGGTGAGGGTGGGGTCGGCCTGGGGGAACTTCTCGAAGGCGAAGCGCGGGATCTTGGTGACGACGTAGTCGATGGTGGGCTCGAAGGAGGCGGGGGTCTCGCGGGTGATGTCGTTGCGGATCTCGTCGAGCAGGTATCCGACGGCGAGCTTGGCGGCGATCTTGGCGATGGGGAACCCGGTGGCCTTGGAGGCCAACGCGGAGGAACGGCTCACGCGCGGGTTCATCTCGATGACGATCATGCGCCCGGTGGCGGGATCGACGGAGAACTGGATGTTGGAGCCGCCGGTCTCGACGCCGACGGCGCGGATCACCGCGAACGACGCGTCGCGCATGATCTGGTACTCCTTGTCCGTGAGGGTCTGGATGGGCGCGACCGTGATGGAGTCGCCGGTGTGGACGCCCATGGGGTCGAAGTTCTCGATGGAGCAGACGATGACGCAGTTGTCCGCGCGGTCGCGCATGACCTCCATCTCGTACTCCTTCCAGCCGAGGAGCGATTCCTCGACGAGGATCTCGGACACGGGGGACAGGTCGATGCCGCGCTTGGCGATCTCCTCGAACTCCTCGGTGTTGTAGGCGATGCCGCCGCCGGTGCCGCCGAGGGTGAAGGCGGGGCGGATGATGAGGGGCAGGCGCCCGATGCGGGCCGCGACGGCGCGGGCCTCCTCCATGGTGTGGGCGGTGCCGGAGATGGGGACGTCGAGCCCGATCTTCAGCATGAGCTGCTTGAACGCCTCGCGGTCCTCGCCCCGGTGGATGGCATCGGCCTTGGCGCCGATCATCTCGACGTCGTGGCGTTCGAGCGCGCCGGACTTGTGGAGCGCCATCGCGGTGTTCAACGCCGTCTGGCCCCCGAGGGTGGGCAAGAGCACCAGCTTGCCCTGCGCGCCCATCCGCTCCATTTCCGCCTTCTCCCGCACGATGATCTTCTCGATGACCTCCGGGTGGATGGGCTCGATGTAGGTGCGCTCGGCGAACTCGGGGTCGGTCATGATCGTGGCCGGGTTCGAGTTCACCAGCACGACGCGATAGCCCTCCTCGCGGAGGGCCTTGCACGCCTGGGTGCCCGAGTAGTCGAACTCGCAGGCTTGTCCGATGATGATGGGCCCCGCGCCGATGATCAGGACCGTGTGAATGTCCGTGCGTTTTGGCATGGCTTCTAAAAGGCGGGGCGATGCAACGGCATCCGGCGTGGGATGTCAGGGGTTTTTTGGCCGGGCCGCACGCGCCGGGGACGTCCGGGAGCGCCGGCTCGCTGGCCGTCGCCGCGATGCCCCGGGCCCGGGCGACGCGGGGTGGTGCAGCTCCCACAGGATGCGCAGGCCCTCCAGCGTCAGGTGGGGAACCACCGCGCCCATCTCGGGAAGGGACCGTGCCATCAACGCCGCATACCCCCCGGTGGCCACGACCGGGAGCGACGGATGCCCCAGCTCGGCCCGAAGCTCGCCAATCAACTGCCGGACCAGCCCCCGGTAGCCATGCACCGCGCCCACCAACATCGCCTCCCGTGTCGAGCGCCCCACCCGCGACCGCGGCTCCGAAATCCGGATCCTGGGCAGCAACGCCGTCTTCTCGTGCAGGTAGTCCGTCATCGCCGCCAACCCCGGCGCAATGATGCCCCCCACATAGGCCCCGGCCTCCGACACCACGTCGAACGTCACCGCCGTCCCGAAGTCCACCACCACGACGGGGGCGCCAAAGCGTTGCCGCGCCGCCAACGCGTTGGCCAGGCGGTCCTGCCCAATCGACGAGGGCCTCGGATAGTCGATCGCCAGCCCCCGCAGCGTGCGCGGCGACAACAGGAGCGGCTCGCAACCCACAACCCGGCGCACGGCCCGCGATGCCAGGCCCGTGGCCCGGGGCACCACCGACGCCAGGACGGCCCCCTCCAGGCGCACGCCCGGGTACAGACCTCGCAGGCGGGTCGCCATCCGGCCCGCCAAAACCTCCCGCGTGGGAAGGTCATGGGGCCGAATCACCCGGGAGCCCGTGCCCAACCCCACGTGCGTGTGCGTGTTGCCAATGTCGATCAACAGGATCATGGCCGCCGATCCAACGTCACGTCGCCCCCCACGATCCGCTCCAAAACCCCGTGCTCCGTCCGCACCAGCAGCGCGCCGTCCTCGTCCAGCGCCTCGGCGCGCCCCGCCACGGCGCGCGACCCCATCTGGATGGACACGTGTTGCCCCAGCGTGGAGCAACGCCGCATCCACTCGTCCCCCACCTCGTGGAAGTCGCCCTCGTTCATCCGAGCGTACAGGTGGTCCAGCTCCACAAGCACCCGCGTCGCCAGCCCGGGCCGGTCGATCGCATGCCCGGCCTCCGCCGCCAACGACGTCGCGATCGCCCGAAGCTGCGGCGCGAAGCCCTCCGCCGGGATGTTCACGTCGATGCCAATCCCCAGCACCGCATGGCGGATGCGGTCCAGCTCCGCCGACATCTCCAGCAGGATGCCCGCCACCTTGCGTCGGCCAATGAGGATGTCGTTCGGCCACTTGATCTCCGGGCGCAGCGACGTGTGCCGCTCGATGGCCCGAGCGACGCCCACGGCCGCAAGCACGGTCAACTGCGTGGCCGACGTGGGGTGCAGGCGCGGCCGCAGCAGGATGGAAAACCAAAGGCCCAGGCCCGGGGGCGACACCCAGGTGCGTCCCAGGCGGCCGCGCCCCTCGGACTGCGACTCCGCGAACACCACGGCGCCCTCCGGCACGCCGTCCCGCGCCAGCTTCTCCACCACGTCGTTCGTCGAGGACGTCTCGCTGAACACGCGGATGTCCCGGCCAATCACCCGGGCCGCCGACATCCGCGCCATCAGGTCGTCCCCATGCAACGCGTCCGGGCTCGCCCGCAGGATGTAGCCATGGTGCGGGCTGGCCTCGATCTCGTACCCATGGCGGCGCAGGTCCTCGATGCGGTTCCACACGGCGGCGCGGCTGACGCCCAGGTGCTTGGCGAGCGCGGCCCCGGAGGCGCCGGCCTCCCCGGCCGCACGCAGGCTCCGCAGGATCTCGACGTCCGTGTTCACTCGAAGTCCAACCCCAGGTCGGCGGCGGGAGCCGAATGCGTGATCGCCCCCGCCGACACAAAGTCCACGCCCGTCTCGGCGATGGCGCGGACGGTCTCCAGCGTGACGCCCCCGGACGCCTCGGTCTGGCAACGTCCCGCGACCAACGCCACCGCCTCGCGCAAGAGCGTTGGACCCATGTTGTCCAAAAGAAGGATGTCCGCCCCGGCCCCGGCCGCGAGCCGGACCTGTTCGAGCGTGTCGGCCTCCACCTCGACCCGGAGTCCGGGGTACAGGGCGCGCGCGCGCCGCACGGCGGCGGTGACGGGGTCCGGCGGCTCCGACGCGAGCGCGGCGAGGTGGTTGTCCTTGATCAGCACCAAGTCCCAGAGCCCGATGCGATGGTTGGTGGCTCCGCCGCAGGCGACGGCGTGCTTCTCGAAGGCGCGCCAGCCGGGCGTGGTCTTGCGCGTGTCCAGGATCCGCGCGCCCGTGCCGCGGATGGCCTCGACGAAGCGCGACGCCAGCGTGGCCACGCCGGACAGCCGCTGGACGAAGTTCAGGGCCGTGCGCTCGGCCGTCAGCAACGCGCGGGCCGGGCCCGTGGCAACCAGCGCCGTCTCGCCCCACGCCAGCCGCGCGCCCTCGGCAGCCGCGCCCTCGATGGCGACGTTGGGCGAGAGCTGACGGAACGCCTCGATGGCCAGCGGCAACCCCGCGAGGACCAACGGGTGCCGCGCCCGCATCACCGCCCGCGCACGCGCCCCCGCCGGGATGCACGCCAGCGTCGTCGCGTCGCCCGGGCCGACGTCCTCCCGAAGGGCGCGGGCGACGGCGTCTCGGACGAGGGCGGGTTCGAGGGCCATGGAGCCAGGGATGGAAAGCAACGCGCTAGAACAACGTCTGGACGGCCGTCCCGATGACCTGGAGCGGCCCGGTGTCCTCCAGCCCCTCGGTCGCCTTGTCCACCTTCTGCAACGTCATCTTCACGTTGCGCAGGAAGGACTCGTCGTTGACCAGCTTGCCCACGGAGCCCTGCCCGGAGTTGATCTTCTGGAGGATCTCGCGGAGCGCCGTCGAGGCGGCCGTCAGCTCCTTCGCCAGCGTGTCGTCGCGCAGCAGGCGCCCGACCGAGCCCTCGCCCTTGTCCACCGCCCCCGTGATCTTCCGGGCGTCGGCGACGAGCCCCCGGGTGTCCGCCAGCAGGGCCTTCGCGTCGGACGAGACCTCGTTGAGGTTCGTGGCCATCGAGAGCGCGTTGCGATGCAGGGTGTCGTCGAAGAGCAACCGCCCCATCGTCCCCTGCCCGGACGCCACCTGGACGGTGACGGCGTGGGCGTTGGACAGGATGCCGGTGATGCGGGCCTGGTTGTCCTTGAGCAGCTCGGCGGCGGGCCCCAGCAGCTTGGACAGCTCCTGGCCGGAGAAGGACTTGGTGAGGGACTGCACGCCCTCGGCCACGCCCTGGAGCTTGTCCATCAACGTCCCGAGGTCGGGCTGCTCGCGGGACTGGAGCAGCGCGTCGTTGGCGACGACCGGGGCGTTCGGCGAGCCAAAGTCGAGCGCGACATGGTTCTGGCCCAGCAGGCCGGTGAAGCGGATCGACGCGGTGGTGTCCGTGCGCACCTGGGCGTCCCGCTCAATCCGGCAGGACACCTCCACCTTGTCGCCGGCAATCTGGATGGACGTCACGCGGCCCACCGGCACGCCGGCCAGCTTCACGGGGTCGCCCACCTTCAGGTCCTGGATGGAGGCGAAGCGCGCGCGCACCGTGATGCCCTTCTGGAACCAGTGCAGCCCGCCGCCCATCTCCAGCAGCAGGAAGGCGGCGATGGCCACCAGCACGGCAAACATGCCCAGTCGGGTTTCAAGCGAGGTCTTCATGCGTGGTTTGCAGGATGGGGTTCGGGGGAAAAGTCGGCGGCGAGGAATTCCTTCAGGAGCGGCAGCTCCGTCGCGCGCAGGGCTTCGGGCGTGCCCGCCGCCGCAATCTTGCCCTCCACGAGGAACGCGATGCGATGGGCGATCCCGAAGGCCAGGTCCCGGTCGTGCGTCACCACGATGGTGGTGGCCCGCGTGCGGCGGTTGAGGGAGAGGATCTCGCGCCCAATCGCCAGCGCGACCAGCGGGTCCAGCTCCGCCGTGGGCTCGTCCACGAGGATGAGCTGAGGGTCCATCGTCAGCGCCCGTGCGATGGCCGCGCGGCGCCTCATGCCGCCGGAGAGCTCGGCGGGCAGCTTGCTGGCCGCGTCGGGCGCCAGCCGCACCAGCGCCAGCTTCTCCATCACGATGCGCTGGATCTCGGCCGGCGGGGCCAGCCGGTGCTCCGAGAGGTACAAGCCCACGTTCTGGGCCACCGTCAGCGAGTTCAGCAGCCCGCCGCTCTGGAACACCATCGCCAGCCGCAGCCGCGACCGCAGCTCCTCCGAGGGCGCCTCCCCGTCGAGCAACACCTCGCCCGAGTCCGGCGTCTCAAGGCCGATCAGGTGCCGGAGGAAGACGGACTTGCCGGAGCCGCTGGGGCCCATGAGCACCAGCAGCTCGCCCGGCGCCACCTCCAGGTCGATCCCGCGCAGCACCGGCTGGCCGCGAAACAACTTGGTCAGGTTCCGGACGACCACCCGGACGCCCGACGCCGCCGACGTTCCTGGTCCTTCGGGCTTCATGTGTCAAAGGGCAGGAGCAACCGCGTCAGCGCGTAGTCCAGCAACAGGATCAGCACGATGGAATTCGTCACCGCCTTCGTCACGGACCGGCCCACGCCCCGCGGGCCGCCGCGCGTCTGCAAGCCGTGGTGGCAGCACACCGTCGAGACCGCGACCCCGAACACGACCGCCTTCAGCAGCCCGTGCAGGATGTCATGCGGCTCCAGCATCTCGCGCAGGTTGGAGAGGAAGGTCGAAATGGGCACGGCCACGTCCTCGTTGAACGCGGCAATCACCGCCCCGCCCATCCATCCCACCAGGTTCGCAAAGATCACCAGGCACGGCAGCGCGATCGTGAAGGCCAGCACCCTGGGCAAGACCAGGAACTCCACCGGCGAGATGTTCATCGTCCGCAACGCATCCACCTCCTGGTACACGTGCATCGAACCCAGCTCCGCCGCCATCGCCGACCCAATCCGCCCCGCCAGCAGGATGGCCATCATCACCGGGGCCAGCTCCTTGCACAGCGACAACCCCACCAGCCCGCCCAGTTGCGATCCCAGTCCCCGCTCCACCAGCACCGTCCCCGCCTGCAACGACATCACGCCGCCAATGAAGAACGACAGCAACGACGCCATCAGCAGGCTCGCGTTGCCGATCTCGTGCAGGTGCTCCGCAAAGGCCCTCCTTCGCCTTCCCGCACGGGGCAGCGCCGCCACCACCCGCCCCAGCAGGACCAACATGATTCCCAAGTCTCGAAACATCTCAGCGTCCCCGCGATTGAACCACCCCCGCCCACCGGGGGCCACCCGCGATTGACGCCTTCTCCGCGCCCGTCGCGGCCTGGGCTCCCTTCGCCCCGCCTCCAAGCGTCAGCCCCAAAACCTTCCACGATCGCCCGCCGCCATCGCGACGGGTCTGAACGAGGCCAAACAACGCCGAGGCCCGCGTCTCCGCCCCCGCACGCTCCCGCCGCCACAGGTTCCACAACAGCGACTGCGACGCCTTGCCGCGCCCGGGATCCGACTCGCTCCGCCACACCGACCACAGCGGCGAGTACAGGCGCTCGATGCTCTTGTTGCCCGGCATGGCGGGCTCCACCGGGGCCAGGACTTGCAACCGCGTCTTCCCGTCGCGCTGCTGTCGCCACGTGAACAACGGCCACAACGCCCGCGACCGCAGCGCGCGTCCCGTCGCCGTGTCCTCCTCCCGCGTGGACGCGTATCCCATGAACAAGATGCGGAACCGCTCCCGGTCCAGCGTGCCCGACTGAAGCCGCCGATGCGTGTACACGGGCCACAGGACGAAGTCGCTCTGCTGCGTCGCGTTGGTCGCCTTGCCCCAGAAGGGGAAGACGCGGTTCGAGTGCCGCCCGGGACCGCGCGCATGACCCAGGAACGGCCACGGATACGCCCATTCCTCATACCGCGCCGCCCGGTTCGTCCGATGGCTGAAGCCCATCCACCACGTGTGGTCCATCTCCGGCGACCGCGTCCTCAGGTGCCACGGGAACGCAAACAGGTTCGTCGTCGGGTTCGGCCCGCCCAGCCCCGCCTTCTCCGACAACAGGAACGGCCATGCCGCAAACTTCAGCGTGTGCCCCGGCACCACCTCGGCCTCGTCCAGCGCGTTTGTCCGGATCGTCGGCGCCTTCGACTGCGCGCCCACCAGGGGCCATGCCTGCCACCCGCGCGTGCCCGCGCCGCTGCGCACGTGAAACACCGGGAACAGGACGTTCCTCGTCACCATCCCGCGCTTCGTGCTCTCCACGTACAAGGGCGGCAACACGAACTTCACCTCGTCCCGGAACAGCCGGTTCCGCACCCGCCCGTAAAGCGGGATCACCGCAAGGTAGTCGTTCGTCCCGCTCGCGCTCCGCTGCTCGAAGTACAACGGGAACAACGTCCGGCGCCGCTTCACGTCCCCGTCCACCGTCGCCCCGCCCGACCACCGCAGCATCTGCAACACCTGGACCTGCCACTCCGTCCCAAACCGGTCGTACGTGGACAACGGGAACAACACGTCCCACTCGTCGCGGTCCGCCACGGGGTCCCACTCCCTCGAAACCAGCGGAGCCAGCCGCCACGAGTGCACGCCGTCGGACTCCTGCTCCGCCCACAGCGGACCCGCCGCCTCGAACCCTTCACCCGGCCCCAACGCCAGCGACACATCCGAAAACAACGGCCCAAACGCCCGCCATCCTCCCGACGAAGGATCGTTCGTGGAGGCCAGCGCCGGACCCGCCCACAACGAAGCCAGGACCGCCGCAGCAACCGTCTTGAACAGAGGAACGCGCAAGGCCGGGAACGCTTGCGAAGGCCGCCCGTCGAAGCAAGCCGCGAGGAAAACCCCTCTCATCCCTCCGCCTTCACCCTTCATCCTTCCCCCTTCACCCTTCCCTCTCTTCCCGCCCCAGCAGCCGTTCCATGTACGCCACGTCCAGCCAACGCCCGAACTTGAACCCCACCTGCCGAAACAACCCCACCCGCTCGAACCCGAACCGCGCATGCAACCGGATGCTGGCCTCGTTCTGCGCGTCGATCACCGCCAACACCGCCCGCAAGCCCTGCGCCTCCGCCGCCTCCATCAACGGCCCCAGCAGCCGCGCCCCCACCCCGCGCCCGCGCCAGGCCTCCGCCACGTACACCGAGTTCTCCGCCGTGAACCGATACCCCACGCGGTCATGGAACCGATTCAACGCCGCCCACCCCACCACGGCGCCGGACGCATCCTCCGCCACCAACACCGCGTACCCGTCCCGCTCGTGCGCATCAAACCACTCCACTCGATGCGCCAACGTCCGGGGCTCGTAGTCATACGACGCCGTCGTGTGCAGCACCGCGTGGTTGTAGATGGCCAGGATTCCCTCGCAATCCTCCCGCCGCGCCCTCCGAACCCTCACCTCGTCGCTCATCCCGCGCATCCTCCCCCACCCCACCCGCCCCCACAACCCCGCCCTTCCCGCTCCCCGCTCCCCGCTTGCCCCCCCTCGCGTCGCCTCCTACCTCCCCACCGTGCTTGCCCAAACCCAATCCGCCGCCGTCGTTGGCATCGATGCCGTCCCCGTCCAGGTCGAGGTCGATTCCGGCTACGGCGACACCAAGGTCACCGTCGTGGGCCTCCCCGACGCCGCCGTCAAGGAATCCACCCACCGCGTCATGAGCGCCCTTTCCAACTCCGCCTTCCACGCGCCGCTGGGCCGCGTGGTCGTGAACCTCGCCCCCGCCGACATCCGCAAGGAAGGCCCCTCCTTCGACCTGCCCATCGCCCTGGGCATCCTGGCCGCCACCGAGCAGGCCGAACCCCGCAAGCTCGACCGCGTGATGGTGGTGGGCGAGCTCGCCCTCACCGGCGCCGTCCGTCCCGTGAAGGGAGCCCTGCCCATCGCCATGCGCGCCGCCGCCATGGGTCTCGAAGCGGTGCTGGTCCCCGCCGAAAACGCCGCCGAGGCCGCCGTCGTCCAAGGCCTCGACGTCATCCCCGTGCGCAACCTCCGCGAGGCCGCCCTTTGGCTCGAGGGCAACACCCCCATCGACCCCGTCCGCATTGACGTCGAGTCCCTCTTCCAGGCTCCGCCCACGGAGGACCTCGACCTCTCCGACGTGCGCGGGCAGGAATCCGCCAAGCGCGCCCTCGAGGTCGCGGCGGCCGGCGGGCACAACCTCCTCCTCATCGGGGTGCCCGGCACCGGCAAGAGCATGCTCGCCAAGCGCCTCGCCACGATCCTTCCGCCCCTTCACCTCGCCGAGGCCCTCGAAACCACCCAAATCCACTCCATCTGCGGCCTCCTCACGCCCGGCCAGGCCCTCGTCACCCAACGCCCGTTCCGATCCCCCCACCACACCGCCTCCGACGCCGGACTCCTCGGCGGCAACGCCCATCCCACCCCGGGCGAAATCTCCCTCGCCCACCATGGCGTCCTGTTCCTCGACGAGCTTCCGGAGTTCAAGCGCTCCGTCCTCGAAACCCTTCGCCAACCCCTTGAGGAGGGCCGCGTCACCATCTCCCGCGCGGCCGGCACCATGACCTTCCCCGCACAGTTCACCCTCGTCGCCGCCATGAACCCCACCCCCGACGGCAAGATGCCCCACGAAAGCCGTTCCTCCCCGCGCGAGATCGCCAGCTACCTCGGCCGCGTCTCCGGCCCCCTCCTCGACCGCATTGACCTCCACGTCGAGGTGCCCGCCGTGCGCTTTGCCGACCTGTCCCGCGCCCAAGCGGGCGAGCCCAGCGCCGTCGTCCGCCAACGGGTCGTGGCCGCCCGCGACCTCCAGCGCGCCCGCTACGCCGGCCGCCCCGTCAACTGCAACGCCCGCATGAGGCCGCGCGACCTCCGCGAGTTCGTCCGCCTCGACGAGCCCACCCGCGACATGCTCCGCGTCGCCATGACCGACCTCAACCTCTCCGCCCGCGCCCACGACCGCATCCTGAAGGTCGCCCGCACCTTGGCCGACCTCGCGGGCCGCCCCGACGTCACCGCCAGCGACATCTCCGAGGCCATTGGGTTCCGCAACCTCGACCGCCAGCTTTGGGGATAGCCCTCCCCGCGCGGCGGCCCCCACAACAGCCGCCTGGCACCCGCCATTCGCCTACCCCAGGTCGAACAGCAGGGCTTCCGTTCCGCTCCCCAGCTCCAGCCGATGACGGCCGGCCTCATCCGTCGCCCACGCGTCGCCCGGCCCCAAGGCCACCCCATCCACCCCCAGTCCGCCGCGCACCACCTGCAACCACAACGCGCGTCCCGGCCGCAGCTCATGGTCCACCGCGCACGACGCGTCGCACCGCAACCGATACACGTCCGCATCCTGTCGCAGCGACGCCGCCCCGTCGCGTCCGTCCCCGGCGATGATCAAGAGCTTCGGGTCGTTCCCCCGCCCCGCGGGCATGTGCCACTCGGCGTATTGGGGAGGCAGGCCCGTGGCCGATGGACGCAACCACACCTGAAGGAAGTGGGCGGGCTCCGTCGCGGACGGGTTGAACTCGCTGTGGACGATCCCGCGTCCCGCGCCCATCACCTGGATGTCGCCCGGCCGGAGCACGCGGCGGTTGCCCAGGTTGTCGCCATGCTCCAGCGCGCCCGAGACCACGTAGGTGAAGATCTCCATGTCCCGGTGCGGATGCGGCGGGAAGCCGCCGCCGGCAGCCACGTGGTCCTCGTTGATCACGCGCAGGCTGCGGAAGCCCATCCATGCGGGATCGTGGTAGTCGCCAAAGGAAAACGAGTGGCGGCTGTCCAGCCACCCGAGCGCGGCGTGGCCGCGTTCCATCGACCTGCGAACGAACGTCATGCCGAACGCTACCATGGGTCATTCACCCAAACCATGAAGCAGTTGCTTCGACAACCCCGGCTTTCCCTTTTGCCGCCCCGTGGGCGCGGGCGCTTGACTGGCAGGGGGCCGACATGGCCCCGGCCACTTGAACGAGATGAACCCGTATCCGTCCGTCCCGCATTCGCTGTATTCCGCCGAGTTCGAGCACGACGCCTGCGGCGTGGGCTTCGTCGCCAACATCCACGGCCGGCCCGAGCACCGGATCGTGCGCCACGCGCTGGAGGCCCTGGAGTCGTTGGCCCACCGCGGCGCGCTCGACGCCGATGCCAAGACCGGCGACGGCGCCGGGATCCTCGTTCAGGTGCCGCGCGCCCTCCTGCACCGCGAGGCGACGCTGCTGGGCGCGGGCGCCGTCGCGCCCGAGGACCTCGCGGTCGCCATGGTCTTCCTGCCGCGGTCGCTCACGTACCTCGCCGCGCGTGGCCGAAGGCTCGTCGAGCAAGCCTGCGCGGCGCACGGCATCCACTTCCTCGGTTGGCGCGCGGTGCCGGTGAACCCCCGGTGCCTGGGCGACAAGGCCGCGTCCACGCGGCCCGAAATCCAGCAGGCCCTCCTTGCTCGCGATCCGGGATGGGGCGCGGAGGAGTTCGAGCGTCGGCTGTTCCTGGCCCGGCGCCACGCCGAGGCCGCTGCCCGCAAGGAGGACCTGGCCGGGTTCTACATCCCCTCCATGTCGGCCCGCACCGTCGTGTACAAGGGGCTCTTCAACGCGCCCCAGCTTCCATCCTTCTATCCCGACCTGCGCGACCCCGCGTTTGCCTCGGCGATGGCGTTGTTCCACCAACGTTATTCCACCAACACGTTCCCCACGTGGAACCTCGCCCATCCCTTCCGCCGCCTCGCGCACAACGGCGAGATCAACACCCTCCTCGGCAACCGCAACTGGACCCGGGCGCGCGAACGGGAGCTGGAGCCCGGCATCTGGGGGCCGCACATCGACGCCCTCCGGCCCATCCTCCAGCCCGGCGGATCGGACTCGGCCGCGCTCGACAACGCCCTCGAGGCCCTCGAGCTGAGCGGGCGCGACCTGCTCCACGCCGTGATGATGCTCGCGCCGGAGGCTTGGGAGAACCGCGCGGACATGAACCCTGCCGTGCGCGACTTCTACCGGTATCACGCGTGCCTCAACGAGCCCTGGGACGGCCCCGCCGCCGTCGTGTTCTCGGACGGCCGCTGGGTGGGCGCCACGCTCGACCGCAATGGCCTGCGTCCCGCGCGCTTCAAGATCTACGACGACGGGCTGGTGGTCATGGGGTCCGAGTTCGGCCTTGTCGAGCTGGACGAGGCCCGCGTCGTCCGCAAGGGCCGCCTCGGCCCCGGCCGCATCCTCGCCATCGACACCGCCGAGGGCCGCCTCTACGAGGACCATGAGGTGAAGGCCCTCGTCGCCCAACGCCAGCCCTACGGCGACTGGGTCCGCAGCAACGCCGTCCACCTCACCGACTCTGTCGTCCGCGCCGCGCCGGAACCCGTCGATCCCGTCGCCCTCACCCTCCAGCAGCTCGCCTTCGGATGGGACGTGGAGCAGGTCGAGGACCTCCTCAAGCCCATGGCCACCGCCGCCGCCGAGCCCGTCGGCTCCATGGGCGACGACACCCCGTTCGCCGTGTTGTCGCGGCGGCCGCGCCTGTTGTTCGACTACTTCAAGCAGCTCTTCGCCCAGGTCACGAACCCGCCCATCGACCCCATCCGCGAGAAGGTCGTCATGTCCCTGGCCGGGGCGCTGGGGCGGCGCCGGTCGTGGCTGGACGAGTCCCCGCTCCACGCCCGTCAGGTGTTGCTGGCCTCGCCCATCCTGGACGAGGACGGCGCGCGGGCCTTGCGCTCGCTGCCCGGGTTCCCGTGCCGCGTGTTGACGGCGTGCTTCGATGCCGGCGGCGGGGCCGACGCGATGGACGCCGCCCTCTCCCGCCTTGCGGCCGAGGCCGAGGCGGCCGTGGACGAGGGGGCGGTCCTGTTGGTGCTGACCGACCGCGGCGTGACCTCCGAACGCGCGGCCATCCCCATGCTGGCCGCCGTGGGCGCGGTGCACCATCACCTCATCCGGTCGGGCAAGCGCCTCCGTTGCTCCATCGCGTGCGAGAGCGGCGAGGCGCGGGACGTCCATCACTTCGCGTGCCTGGTGGGCTACGGTGCGTCCGCCGTGCTGCCCTATGTCGCGCTGGCCGCCATTCGCTCGGCCGCCGCGTCCGGGGCCTTCCCGGGCATCACCCCGGCCCAGGGCGAGGCCAACTACCGGAAGGCCGTCGAGAACGGCCTGCTCAAGGTGTTTTCCAAGATGGGCATCTCGACGCTGGCGAGCTACCAGGGCGCGCAGGTCTTCGAGGCCATCGGTCTCGGGCATGACCTCGTGGAGCGCTGCTTCCACGGGACGACCAGCCATGTGGGGGGCATTGGGCTGGGTCATGTCGCCCTCGACACGCTGCGCCGGCACCAGGTCGCCTTCGCGGCCCCCATTGCCCCCGTCCTCGACGTGGGCGGCCACTACCGCGTCGCCAAGGGCGGCAAGGGCGAGTTCCACGCGTACAACCCGCAGGTCGTGCTCACCCTGCACCGGTTCCTGAAGTCGGGCGCGCGCGAGGAGTTCCTCCGCTTCATGGAGACCGTCGAGAAGCGCGAGCCGGTGAGCCCCAGGGACCTGCTCCGCTTCAAGGCCTCCCCCCACCCGGTGCCCCTGGACGAGGTCGAGCCCATCACCGAGATCCGCCGCCGCTTCACCACGGCCGGCATGTCCCTGGGAGCCCTCTCGCCCGAGGCCCACGAATGCCTCGCCGTCGCCATGAACTCCATCGGCGGCAAGTCCAACTCCGGCGAGGGCGGCGAGGATCCCGCCCGCTATTCCACCCATCGCAACTCCGCCATCAAGCAGGTCGCCTCCGGCCGCTTCGGCGTCACCCCCGCCTACCTCGCGTCGGCGCACGAGATCGAGATCAAGATGGCCCAGGGGGCCAAGCCCGGGGAGGGCGGCCAGCTTCCGGGCCACAAGGTCACGCCCCTCATCGCGCGGCTCCGCCATTCCGTTCCCGGCGTGCCCCTCATCTCGCCGCCGCCCCACCACGACATCTATTCCATCGAGGACCTGTCCCAGCTCGTGTACGACCTCAAGCAGGTCAACCCGCGCGCCAAGGTCTGCGTCAAGCTCGTCGCCCGCGCCGGCGTCGGCACCGTCGCGGCCGGAGTCGCCAAGGCCTACGCCGACGTCATCCTCGTGTCCGGCCATGACGGCGGCACCGGCGCGTCGCCGCTGACCTCCATCAAGAACACGGGCGGGCCGTGGGAGTTCGGCGTCGCGGAGGCCCAGCAGACGCTCGTCCTGAACGACCTCCGTTCCCGCGTCGTGCTCCGCACCGACGGCGGCATGAAGACCGGGCGCGACATCGTCGTCGCGGCCCTCCTCGGGGCGGAGGAGTTCAACTTCGGAACCGCCGCGCTGGTCGCGGCCGGCTGCGCCATGTTCCGCGTCTGCCACCTCAACACCTGCCCCGTCGGCGTCGCCACCCAGAAGGACGAGCTGCGCGCCAAGTTCCGCGGCAAGCCCGAGAACGTCGTCGCCTACTTCGACGCCATCGCCCAGGAGGTGCGCGAGATCCTGGCCTCCCTGGGATTCCGCCGCCTCGACGGCGTCGTCGGGCGCACCGACCTGCTGGAACGGCGCCCCCTCGACGAGCTGCCCGTGGAGGTGCGGGACAAGGCGGCCACCCTCGAGGTCGAGCGCCTCCTGGCCGTGACGGACCCCACCGGCGACGCCCCGCGCCTCCACACGCGCGAGCGCAACGAGCGCTTCGGGGATTCCCCACTCGACGACCGCATCCTCACCGAGGGCCGCCTCGCGTTGCAGGGCCGCGGCGTCGCGCGCCTCGACTACAAGGTCACCAACCTCCATCGCAACGTCGGCACGCGCGTGTCCGGCCACATCGCCTACATCTACGGCGACGGCGGCCTGCCCGAGGGATCGGCCCTCGACATCACGCTGCGGGGCGCGTCCGGCCAGAGCCTCGGGACGTTCCTCGCCAAGGGCGTTCACCTGACGCTCGTGGGCGAGGCCAACGACTACGTTGGCAAGGGCATGAACGGCGGCCGCATCGTCGTGCGCCCGCCGGCGTGCGCCACCTTCCCGTGGGCCTCCAACGTCATCGCCGGCAACACCTGCCTGTACGGCGCCACCGGCGGCGAGGCCTTCTTCGCGGGCACGGCCGGCGAACGCTTCGCCGTCCGCAACTCCGGGGCCGTCGCCGTCGTCGAGGGCGTGGGCGACCACGGCTGCGAGTACATGACCGGCGGCTCCGTCCTCATCCTCGGCGACGTCGGCGACAACTTCGCGGCCGGCATGTCCGGGGGACGCGCCTGGGCATGGGACCCCGCCGACCAACTTCCTGCCCGCTGCAACCCGGGCATGGTCGTCGTGCAACCCCTTTCCGACGACGACGCCGCCCGGGTGCTGGGCCTGCTGGCGCGGCACCATGAGCTGACCCGCTCGCCCCGTGCGGCGGACTTGCTGGCGTCGTGGCCCGCCTGCCGGGACCAGTTCAAGGCGATTGTTCCAAGGCCGCCCGAGCCCACGCCCACGACCCAGACGGCACGGCCTCAGCCCCAGCAGCAGCCCGTCGCCCCCACGCCCGCGCCGGGGCCGTGAACAGGCCCGGAGGCCGCCGCGCGGCTCACTTCAGGCCCAGGCCATCGTCCGCGTCGAGTTGCTCCTGCATCCGGCGCTCGGCATGGGCGGTCCCGAACCATCGGGCCAGAATCCAGACGTTCGCCGCCGCCCACGCGCCCAGTCCCAGCACGTAGAAAAGGAATGGCTCTGGCTCCCAGGCTTGATGCAGGCGCCACAACGCCCACGCCGAGAGCGCGGCCCACGCCGCCGTGAAGTGCAGGGTGAACCAGTTGAACAACGTCCAGCGCCCCTCCCACGTCACGCCGCTGAGCTTCGGCGCCGCATGGGGATAGAAGTATTCCGCCTCCAGCTCGCTGGCGATCAGCACGCGCCCGCCCAGCAACCGGTTGATGCGGCGCTCCATGGCCCGGGCGTGCACCCGCGCAAAGTCGCATTGGTGCAGGAAGAACGACGCCGTCATCCCCGTCGTCACCAACCCCGGCCCCACCAACGCGAGCAACGAGGGCGACCCCAGGTGAAACGCCACCAGCGCCGCCGCCGCGCTGGCCATCAACAGGGCGAAGAACTTCCGGTTGTAGGCGTACTGCATGGCCCGCATCCGCTCCAACTGGCGGGTCCACGCATCGTACAGGCATCGGTCGCGCTCCGTCATGCGCACAGCAAAGCCGCAACACGCCCCGGGGCAAACGCCGAAAACAACCACGGAAGTCCCAGGCACGTCCTCCGAAGTTGAGCATCAAGATTCCGACCCGCGCCCCGGCCACCGAGCCGATGGAGCGCCACCCCCCGCTTCCCGCTTCCCGCCTCCCGCCTCCCGGTCCTCGTCCAGCGGCAGCCCACGCCAGCGACATGCGCCGCCTTCCTACCACCACGCGTTCGTGGGGCTGGCCGGGGCGGACCAGAACGGGTCCGTGTCGGGCCGCACCGGGAACTTGTAGCCCTCGACGTGCAGGTCGCCGAAGAGGACGTTCGCCAGGCTCTTGCCCTTGTAGTTGTGCCACAGGCTCTTGCGCTCGGTCCAACCGCGGTTCGGATGCCAGATCCAGTCGCCCTGGATGATCTTGTTGACCGGGCTCAGCGCGATCTCGGAGGACTTCATCGACTGCCCGTCGTAGTTGTTGGGCGACGCGCCCACGTTGCCCGTGATGCGCTTCGTGCGGGCAAAGTCCACCGCCCACTCCATCAGGTAGCTGTTCCCGAACTGCATGTAGCAGTTCGTCGTCCGCACCCCCCTCACACGGTCCGAGAAGATGTCGCCCTTGTCCGACGGGCACCGGAAGATCTCCGGGCTGCCCTGGTACTTGAACAGGGGACGGTTGGTCATCGCCGTGAAGACGTCATACGTGCCGCTCTTGCCACCGGACGAGGCCCAGTCCCGGCACAGCGGATACCAGTCCCGGTTGTCGTCGGCATACATCTGGAACGCGAGGCCCACCTGCTTCTGGTTCGAGATGCACTTGATCGCCTGGGCCTTGGACTTCGCGCGCCCCAAGGCCGGGAGCAGCATCCCGGCCAGGATCGCGATGATCGCCACCACCACCAGGAGCTCAATCAGCGTGAACGCCAGGACGCCACGCGCCATGGATGCCTTCCGAAGGGGAATCATGCCGCAAGGCTGAACCCGCCAACGCCGTCCTGACAAGGATGCTTCCCGCCCCACAAGGCAACTGCCTCCTTGGCCTCCGGGCGGACGTCCGTATCCTGACCGCGGCTATGTCACGAGCGTTCCTCCTTCGTCTTGCGATCGTCCTCGCCGCCGCGTCGGCGGGCGTCCACGCACAACACAAGCTGGGTCCCCAGGGCAGCTTCGAGCCCCCCAAGATCGCCGCCGCCTCCGACGAGGGCGAACGCCTCCTCAAACGGTTCCGCATCCCCCAGGGCTGGAAGGGCCAACTCTTCGCCGCCGAGCCCGACGTCGCCCATGGCGTGTCCTTCGACGTCGCCGACGATGGCCGCGTCTTCGTCGTGGAAAGCTTCCGCGCCTGGCGCGGCGTGCCCGACATCCGCGGCATCATGGACTGGCTGGACGAGGACCTCGCCTGCAAGTCCGTCGAGGATCGCCTCATGATGATGCGGCGCCACCTCGGCGAGAAGGGGATGAAGGACTACTACAAGAACACCGAGCGCATCCGCTTCCTCAAGGACCAGGACGGCGACGGCCGCGCCGACGTGTCCAAGGTGTTCGCCGACAACTTCGCAACCCCCCTCGACGGCGTCGCGGCCGGCGTCCTCGCCCGCGGCAACGACGTGTGGTTCGCCAACATCCCCAACGTCTGGCACCTGCGCGACGACAACCTCGACGGCGTCGCCGACGCCCGGCGCAGCATCTCCTACGGCCACGGCGTCCGCGTGGGATTCCTTGGCCATGACCTCCACGGCCTCACCTTCGGGCCCGACGGCCGCCTCTACTTCAGCATCGGCGACCGCGCCTCCGTCCTCCGCACCGAGGGCCGCACCGTGGGCACCCCCGACACCGGCGCCGTCTTCCGCTGCAACCCCGACGGCTCCGGCATGGAAATGTTCTACGTCGGCCTTCGCAACCCCCAGGAGCTCGTCTTCGACGAATGGGGCAACCTCTTCACCGGCGACAACAACTCCGACGGCGGCGACCAGGCCCGCTGGACCTACCTCATCGAGGGCGGCGACAGCGGCTGGCGCATCGGATGGCAGTTCCTCGAAGGAGCCGACGCCCCCGTCCCCCGCGGCCCGTGGAACATGGAGAAGATGTGGCAGCCGCAAAACAACCTGCAGCCCGCCTACATCACCCCGCCCATCAAGAACATCTCCGCCGGGCCCTCCGGCGTCGCCTACTACCCCGGCACCGGCCTCGACTCGTCCTGGAACGGCACCTTCACCCTCTGCGACTTCCGCGGGTCCGGCGCCGGCTCCGGCATCTGGAGCTTCAAGCTCAAGCCCAAGGGAGCCTCCTTCGAGATCGTCGAGGACAAGCAGTTCCTCTGGTCCATCGAGGCCACCGACGCCACATGGGGCCCCGACGGAGCCTACTGGGTCTTCGACTGGGTGGACGGTTGGGAGCCCGTCGGCAAGGGCCGCCTCTATCGCTTCTTTGACCCCGCCAAGATCGAGTCCGCCGAGGTCGTCGCCACCCGCAAGCTCCTCGCCGAGGGTCTTGCCCAGCGATCCGAAAAGGACCTGCTCGGCTTCCTGGCCCACCCCAACCAACGCGTCCGCCAAAACGCCCAGTTCACCCTCGCCGGCAAGGGTGAGCCCGCCGTTCCCGCCCTCGCCAAGGTCGCGCGTTCCTCCAAGAGCCTCCACGCCCGGCTCCACGCCATCTGGGCCCTCGGCCAGGTCTCCCGCACCACCCGCGTCACCGCCCTCGGAGGCAAGTCGCCCGCCCTCGAGCCCCTCCTGCCCCTCATCACCGACCCCGAGCCCCACGTGCGCGCCAACGTCGCCCGCGTCCTCGGCGACGCCGCCTACGCCCCGGCCCACGACGCCCTCGCGCGCCTCGCGGCCGACGCCGACGCCCACGTCCGCGCCACCGGCGTCATCGCCCTCGGCAAGCTGCGCAACCGCGCCTCCCTTCCCACCATCTACCAGGTTCTGCGCGACAACGCGGACCGTGACCCGCACCTGCGCCACGCCGCCGTCCAGGCCCTCGTCACCGCCGCCGACCCTGACGACCTCATCGCCGCCGCCAAGGACCCGTCCGACGCCGTCCGCATGGGCGTTCTCCTCGCCATGCGCCGCGCCGAGCGCAACGAGATCGCCGGCTTCCTCCAGGACAAGAACCCCGCGCTCGTCACCGAGGCCGCACGCGCCATCAACGACGTGCCCATCGCCGGGGCCATGCCCGACCTCGCCGCGTTGATCGACTCCAGCCTCGCGCCGGACGCCGCGCCCGCCCTCGCCCGACGCGTGCTCAACGCCAACCTCCGCTTCGGCACCGCCGACACCGCCAAGGCCCTCGCCAACGCCGCCGCCCGCGACGCCCTCCCCGAGTCCGTCCGCGCCGAGGCCCTCGTCGCCCTCGGCGTCTGGCCCGCCAACGGCGGCCGCGACCGCGTCACCGGCCTCTGGCGTCCCACCGCCTCCCCGCGCGACCGCAAGGTCCCCGCCGACGCACTCCGTCCCGTGGTCAACACGCTGCTCGCCCAGGCGCCCAACCCCGTCCGCAAGGCCGCAGCCACCGCCGTCGGCCAACTCCGCATCGAGGAGGCCGCCCCCGCCCTCGCCGCGTTGGTCGCCCAGGCCCAATCCGACGACAACGCCCGCGTGGCCGCCTTGCAGGCCTTGTGGGAACTGGGAGCACCGGAGCTCACCGCCACCCTCGACGCCGCCGCCAAGGATCCCTCCGACAAGGTCCGCAAGGCCGCCGCCAAGCTCAGCGTCCAAGCCCCGCCCACCGCCCGACGCTCCGCCAGCCCCGGCGCAGGCCCGGCCGCCGACAAGGTCGGCAAGCTCGCCGCCATCCTCTCAACCGGCACCACCTCCGAGAAACAAAACGCCCTCGCCACCCTCGCCACCGTCGAGGGCGCGGCCGCCGACGACGTGATCGGGCGCTGGCTCAACGATCTCAAGGCGGGCTCCGTCCCGGCGCCGCTGCACCTCGACGTCCTCGATGCCGCCGCCAAGCGCCCGTCCCTCAAGGCCGCCGCCGCCGCCCTCGAGGCCGCCGCCACCGACCCCAAGGACCCCATTGCCAAGTGGCGCGCTTGCCTCGCGGGCGGCTCGGCCGAGGAAGGCCGCAAGATCTTCCTCGAGCGCGCCGAGGTGAGCTGCGTCCGCTGCCACAAGGCCAACGGCGAGGGTGGCGAGGTCGGTCCCGAGCTCACCGGCCTCATCGAGAAGAAGGACCGCGCCTACATCCTCACCAGCATCGTCCACCCCAACGCCGCCATCGCGGCCGGCTTCGAGAACCTCCTGGTCACCCTCAAGAACGGCAATTCCTACGCCGGCGTCATCAAGTCCGAGTCCGCCGACACCCTCGAGATCAACAGCCCCGAGGACGGCCTCGTGAAGATCAGCAAGGCAGACATCAAGGAACGCGAGAAGGGCCTCTCCGGCATGCCCGAGGGCTTCGGGGACCTCCTCTCCCGCCAGGACCTCCGCCACCTCGTCGAGTTCATCGCCACCCTCAAGTAGCACCCATGCCCCGCAGGGCCGTCATCGACGTCGGCACCAACTCCGTGAAGGTGCTCCTCGCCGACGTCGATGACGGCGGCGTCCTTCCCGTCTGGGAAACCTCCACCCAGACCCGACTGGGCCAGGGCTTCTACGAGTCACGCACCCTCCAGCCCGGGCCCATCCGCACGACGGCCGACGCCGTCGCGGCGTTTGCTCGCGAGTCTTGCGCCCGGGGTGCCGCCACTATCCGCGTGGTGGCCACCTCCGCCGCGCGCGATGCCATCAATGGATCCGAGTTGACCCTCGCCATCCAAGAGGCGGCCGGACTCCCCTGCGAGGTCATCTCGGGTGACACCGAGGCCAACTGGGCCTTCGTCGGCGTTACCACTCATCCCTCGCACCAAGGGCTCCCCTTGCTCGTGCTCGACGTCGGCGGTGGCAGCACCGAGTTCATCCTTGGCCAACGCGACCCCGGCCGCCCCGCCCACGTGGCCCATCGCTCCTCCCATCCCGTCGGCTCCGTTCGGCTCCAGGAACGGTTCCCGCCCGGCGACCCGCCCCGCCCCGACGAACTGCCGCGCGTGCGGGCATGGCTCGATGACTTCCTGCACACCGAGGTCGCGCCCGCCCTTGAGGAGGCCATGCGGGCATGGTCCCGGCCCCGCCATGTCCTCGGCGTGGGCGGCACCACCGCCATCCTCGCCCTCATGGAGCAAGGACGGGATGACTTTGACCGCGACGCCATCGAGGCCACGCACTTCACCCGCGACGGCATCTCGCGAAGCGTCGATGCGCTGTGGTCCGAAAGCCTCGCCACCCGACGCCTGCGCCGGGGGCTCCCGCCGGAGCGTGCCGACGTCGTGTTGTTCGGCGCCGCGATTTACGAGGCCGTGCTCCGCGTCCTGGATCTCCCGATCCTTGGGGTCAGCACGCGCGGCCTGCGATTCGCCGCGTTGGCCTGACGCCCACCGCCCGGCCCGCCCGCGCCAGCCCTATTCCGGTTGCGGCAGTTCCACGGCTGCCCGGGCCACAAAGTCCCGTTCCCCTCGCAGCCGGCCCGCCTCCACCTCGACGCGATACACGCCACCCGCCACCAGCGGCTGCGCCTTCGTCTCCACCTTCCCGCCTGGCAATGCGTCGTCGAACAGGAAGCCCCGCACCGGCTCGCGCCCCGGGGGCCGAGTGACGCGCCACGCCACCTTTCCCAACAGCGCCGGAGGCACGTTGCTCAGGGCCGTCACCCGCACCGCCGTCAGCGGGCAATCCCGGTCCAGCATGAAGACCGGCGTCAGCACGGAACCCTCCGCCGCCGTTCCACGCACCGGCCGCGTCGTGACATCCACTTGAATGCGCGGCGCCACGATCCAGTCCGTGAACCGATAGACGTAGCCGGCCGCAAGGACGACCAGGAGCGTGACCAGGAAATGTTTCTTGCGCATCATGCGAGCCGGAGGGCGGACGAACGGTCGGGTTGCCTCATTCGACGCGGCCGCACCACGCCCGCCATCACGTCGTGCGGCCACAACACATCCACGGTGAACAGGAACAACATGACGAACGAAGGAACATCCCGTCGAGCCCCCGCTTCGGGCAACCGCCACGCACGCAACCGCGCCTTCACCCTCATCGAGCTGCTCGTCGTGATCGCCATCATCGCGATCCTCGCGGGCATGCTCCTGCCCAGCCTCGGAAAGGCCAAGGAGGCCGCCAAGCGCATCTCCTGCGTCAACCAGCTCCGCCAGCTCGGCATCGCCACCGCCGTCTATGTCTCGGACAACAACGGCAACTACCCCGAACGCAGCCTCGGCCCAAGCTGGCCCGAGCGCCTCCGCCCCAACTACAACCAGGTCCGCCTCCTCGTGTGCCCCTCGGACATGGGCCCCGATGGCAAGGGCAAGCCCGCCACCGCCGAGTCCCGCACCAATCTCGTCGCCGACGCCGCGCCCCGCTCCTACATCATCAACGGCTGGAACGACTACTTCCAGGACACCATGGGCTCCCAGTTCTCCATGGGGGCCACCGTGGGCAAGTCCATCAACGAGGCCGCCATCCCCCAGGTCTCCGAGACCATCGTCTTCGGCGAGAAGCTCTACCCCATCGGCCACTACTTCATGGACTTCCTCGAGGGCAAGCTCGGCAACGACGTCGAGGTGCTGAACCACAGCATGCACAACTCCGGCGTCCGCAGCGCCTCCGGCGGCCAGGGCGGCGGATCCAACTACGCCTTCGCCGACGGCAGCACCCGCTACCTCAAGCACGGCAAGTCCATCGCCCCCCTCAACCTCTGGGCCGTCACCGACCGCTGGCGCACCAACGCCGTCGGCAACTGACCCTCAACAGGCGCCGGCCACCGGGTCCCCGGGTTGTTCCAACGGCACCCAACACGGGCAACTTCACGAATCCCCCGGCCCCTGGCGCCGGGACGTGACCGCCCGGCCTGAATCGTCCCAGCTACGGATTCGCCCATCGCGGCGGGAACAGTTGGCTCGGGGTGGCAAGCTGCCCCTCCTCCACCGCCCCAAGCGCCATCGCGAGCTCGAGGGCCATCGCCGGCTCGACGTGATGCCGTTGGATGAAGCGAGCGGCAAAGTATCCGGCGCACCACCGTGCCGCTTCCCCCGCCTCGCGCCGCAGGTCCGATGCCTCGTCGAGCAGGCCATGCTCCCCCGGCTCGTCAGGCTCCGTGGTGAAGAAGTCTGCGAAGCTGTGCAACGTCCCCACGGCATGGGTCGTCAACCAAGCACAACGCAGGCCCTCGACAACCAGCGCGTTGAACGTCTCCGAAGCCTCCGGGAGCGCCTTCCCATGGAGCGCAAATGCGTCCTCCACGACCCTCCGGATACGACCGTGCGCAGCGGCCAACTCCACCGCGCTCCCGCCCCCTCCCGAACCTGAAGTCATGTCGAAGGCCACGGGATACCCCAAGACAAGATCGGCCGCCGCCGCGTCACGAGCACCCACCGCCAACAACACGCCAAAGAGGGCCTCCTCGGTGATCCATGAGTCTCCCTCGACGGCGTCTGCCAGCGCGATGCACCAGGTGCCCGTCCGCAGCAGGTGCCTGATGCCCCCATGAATGGCCAAGGCATCCAGCCCCGCCGCACACGCAGCCTGCATGTCCGGGGTGGACATCGACGCAAAGCGTGAGGCCTCATGCAGGAGGCCAACGGCGCGGTTCTTGCCCCGGCCAGAGCCCGGGGTTTCGCTGGCGGCGGCGGCCGGGCCTGCCAGCTCAACGCGCATGGAAGGAAGAGGCCAAAGCATCCGTAGTCCACAGGCGACGCCCAGCGCCAAGGCGCACAGCCAGAACGCGCGTGCCACGGGGTCGGTCCTGCCCGCAGCCGAAGGCAGCCGGGGTCGCGAACGGCGGGAGGTGGAGTGAACGGGCGGATCTGTTTTGGAAGGAGTCATGATGCGTGGCGCTGCCTATCCACACTTGGGCAGCCCCTGATGAAGTCCGGCAACGGTCGCCGGTGTCGGACTGGCCTGCTGGTGCCTTGG
The DNA here is from genome assembly GCA_964430505.1 of uncultured Akkermansia sp. GTDB lineage: Bacteria > Verrucomicrobiota > Verrucomicrobiia > Limisphaerales > UBA9464 > UBA6176. Next base: position 28,400 of record CAYSGH010000032.1, read on the forward strand.
CTGTTCGCTGATGGGATGGGCTAGGTCCCGATGCACGTGTGGACAATGGGTTTTCACGGCCCTTCCAGGGCGCCCCAACCCACACCGATGGGATGCCTCTTCACCCATGAAATGTCAGTGGGGCACGCCGTCGGCCGAGTGTCCTATCGCGACGGCTACGGCGGGCCTCTCACGGCGGCACGGAGGTTTTCAAGGGGGGAAATGGATGGCGTGTGCTGCTTGACAGGGTGATGCGCGGATCCTTGGTTGGCTCCACCATCCGATTCCAACCCATGCAAAGGTCGGCGTTAGCCATAGCCATCCAGACATCAGCCATGAACCATCCCATGAAAACCATCGTTAGCATCCTCACTGTCCTGCTTCTTTACCTGGGCGGAGCCAGCAATACCCATGCTCAGGCACCCGTCGTCCTGGCTACCATGAAGGACGTCGCCACCACGCTCTGGCCGATCGCCTCCAGCTTGCCCACTAAGGTCACCTTTGACGCCCGCATCATGGTTTCACGGCATTGGCGGGTTCACGAACGCCACTACGGCGGGGTCACGATCGTGGAAATGTGGACCTATCGGCACACGTCAGACTCCAACAAGCCGGAGTACCGTTATGAGCACGCGTACGACGGAAAGCCATCTGTCATCTCCCGTAAACCGTTCGACCTGGTCATGCAGGTTCGCGAGGCGAGTTGCTTCTGGGGCTCGCCGGGGAACCCGGGCTTTGGTTACGAGATCAAGAACGGGGGCTTTATCCTTGCGGCATGGGCGGACTCGTTTCGCGTCACCGGGTTCGTCGGGGCCGCCAGCGATCAAAGGTGGCCCATGGACTTCAACTACAGGCGGACAAAATTGCCATCGTCGTGCCAGGACAAGGCAGGCCAGACGGAAAATTGCACCCGGAGTGTCATGTTCACGCCGTTCGGACCTACGTTCTTCTGTCTTGGCCTGAGAGGGGTCAACTTCCAATACGGTGATTACTGGTCAGTACTGACCGCTCCGCTATGGCCGTTCTTTCGCTTCCCAACCCCACTCTTCGAGGTTCCAGACCCGAACCTTCCCGGGAACGATCCCATCCCAGACGGCCGGTGGGACAACCAGTTTTACCACGCACACTAGCCATCCTCTCCCATGAAACGTCGTTGGATTGCCGTGTGGGTCGTCGTGCTCGGATTGGGTTTGGCCCATGCCCTTCGGGATCGGGTGCGGGTCTCGTTGTGGACCGAAGGAGGGGTGGCACAGGCTGGCTCCGGTCCGGAAACAATGGCGAAGCCTGGCAGCGCGCCTTCAAGTCCTGGACGCGTGCGCGTGCGTCCCCCAGAGCAACCACAGTTCCATGCCTTCGTGGATGAACTCGACCCGGACTTCATTAGCATCCGCGGCCACATCACCAATGTCTCGGTCATGCTATGGGCGTCGGACCTGACCCATGACATGCCGGCCGTCCGCGATCCCGAGCTGCTCCCCATCCTTGCAGCCGAGTCGGGTCTCCCCACCGCGATGTTTGCCTCGACGCTGGAGCATTACCCGAGGTCGGATCGGTCGCTGCCGGAGCTTTACGAACACATCCGAAACATCCCCAGCGTGGCGGCCGTGATGCGGGCGGTGGCCAACGCGGGGATTCCCTTCGACCCGAACTCGGACTGCGTCCTCGACGCGATCCGGATGGTGACCGGCATCACGGAGATGGAGGGCTTCCTTGGGTTTGGCGCACCGCCGAGCCGCGCGGAGCGGACGTCGCCGGGGTCGGGACAAGCGTGGCTGGATGCCTTGCGGCGACGGGAGGCGGGGTCGGTTCGGGGGGCGCTGGAGCGGGCTTATTCCACGCGGTTCCGGCATCGGCATGAGTTGCACCCCGCGCAGGTGGAAGCATTGCTGGCCGCCGTGCGTCCGCTGAAGGTGTACCAGGTGATGGCCCAGGACATTCATGTTCCCAGGCCGCGTGCCGACTGAGCCGATGGCCCGCGCGTGGCAAGGGACGGGCGGCCACGTGCCATCGGCCGCCGGGGCGAATGCGGGTCAGTCCTCCTTGGGCACCACCATTCGGAACGCGGGAATCCGCACCACCACCGGCCGCCCGTCCCCCGTCGTCCCAAGGTAGGCGCCCGTGGCCGTCGCGTGCGGCCCCGGAATAAAGTGCTGCGAGTTGTACGAGAACGACTCGCCCGTCTGGATCTCCGGGGTCTTCCCCACCACGCCCTTGCCGACCAACACCTCTTTTTGGCCGTCCGCGTAGGTCACCACCCACTTCCGCAGCGCAATCGTCACCGCCACGTCCGCGTCGTTGTGGATCGTGATGAAGTACACGAAGGAGTGCGGCTTGTCCGCGAATGGCATCAGCCGGTACACGACGCGGTCCACCGTCACGCGAAGCCCTGCCAACTCCACCGGTTGCTCCCCCTCGTTCATGGCAATCCCGCTCCGTCCAGCCGCCCCATCCAACGCACCAAGAAACCCGCAAGGCTCGACGACGCCCGCGCCACCCGGCGCTGGAATCGAATCAGCTCCACGACCTTCCACGGCGCACGGGCCAGCGCCCACGCCATGCGACCCGGGTGCAGCTCGTGCGCCTCCGTCATCAACGCGTTGAAATCCAGCGGCAGGTCCTCCCCTGCCTCGTCCGAAACCACCCGCACCGTCGCCGAGGGCACCCCCCGCGCCCGGCATAGGTCCCGGATCGCCCCCGATTCCATCTCCACGGCGTCCGCGCCCGTCTCGTTCCGCAGCCGTTCCTTTTCCCCGCGCGTGACCGCCACCCGCTCCGAGCAATGGAACCGGCCCGGCCGAGCGCCCGCCTCGCCCTCTCGAAATCCAACCGGGAACCAAGGGTCCAGGTCATGCACCACGTCCCCCAACCGCAATCCCGGCGCGAGCCCGCCTGCAAAACCGCACGTCAACACCCAGTCCGGTTCCTCCAGCCCCATGGCCGCGCGCGCGGCCGCCACGGCCCGGGCGGCTCCCATCCCGCTCACCAACACCCGATGCCCGCCCACGGACCATTGCCGCGACACCGTCGCCACGCACCGGCCCTCGCGTCGCACCGCATGACCCGCCGCCGCCGACCTCCGCACGAACGGCGTCGCCTCCTGCGTCACGGCAAACATGACCAGCCCGGTGCCCATCGTCCCTAGTTGTCCAACAGGTTGACCGGCGCGTCCGCAAAGATGCGTTCCTGCCAACGCGGCCGCGACCTCATGATGTGCCGCCAAAGCCCCTCTGGAGGCACGTTGAACACCAACTCCAGCGTCGCCGGATGTTGCAGCCACGACTCGCGCAGCACCTCGTCGTCGAGCTGCCCCGCAGACCAGCCCGCATAGCCCGCAAACACGCGCACCTTGCGACCCGGCATCCACGGCCGCCCCAGGTCCAGCAGCTCCTCCACGTCATGCCCCAGCCTTAGCCCGGGCATCACGTTCGCGTTCAGCAGGGCCGGCTCCGTCACCAGATAGCTCAACGCCGTCTTCTGCACCGGCCCGCCCAGCCCCAGCGGCAACTCCCTCAATGCCGGAGGCACCTCCACGTCCAGCACCGCGTGCAACACGTGCCCGCCCGTCGCCGTCAACACGAGCCCCAGCGCCCCCTTCGCATCATGGTGGCACACCAGCACGACCGAACGCTGGAACACCGAGCCCGACAGCTTGCCGCCGTCGAGCAACAGTTGCCCTTGCAACGATGGAATGCGTCTCGATGCCATGCGCCTCCCCCCATCCTTGTCCCAGCCCCGCCCACGACGCGAGCCCGGAGCCCGCCTCGCCACCCCGGAACCATCCCGCTCACCGCGCGTCGGGCGACGCCAGGTGGCGGCCCAGGAACTGCACCGTGGACAGGAACTGGAAGTCCACGTTCCGCTTCTTCGCAAACCCATGGCCCTCGTCCTTCGCCAACAGGTACCAGCACTCGCCCCCCGCGCCCCGCACCGCCTTCACGATCTGCTCCGCCTCGCTCGCCGGCACCCGCGGGTCGTTCAACCCCTGCACCACCATCAACGGCACCCGAATGTCCCGCACGCGCGTCAGCGGCGAAATCTTCCCCAGCAGCTCCCGCATTGCCGGGTCCCGCTCGTCCCCGTACTCCGCGCGACGCAGGTCCTTCCGATAATCCTGCGTCCGCTCCAGGAACGTCACGAAGCTCGAAATGCCCACCACGTCCACCCCGCAACGCAGCCGCGCCGAGTAATGCACCAGGCTCGCCAACGTCATGTAGCCCCCGTAGCTCCCGCCCGTCACCGCCACCCGCCCCGCGTCCAGCCCCGCGTCCTTCCCGATCCAGTCCAAGAACGCCCCGATGTCCTTCACCGAGTCCTCGCGACGCGCCCCGTTGTCCAGCATCAGGAACGTCTTCCCGTACCCCGCCGACCCCCGGACGTTCGGGTACAGCAACGCCACGCCCATCTCCTCCAGGTAATAGTTCCCCCGCCCCAGGAACACCGGGCGCGACTGCGACTCCGGCCCCCCATGGATCACCACCAGCACCGGCCGCGGCCCCGGGAACCGCGCCCGATCCGGCCGATAAAGGAACCCGCTCACGCTCGTCCCGTCGAAGCCCTTCACCCGGACAATCTCCGGCTCCGCGAACCGCCCCGTGTCCAGCCCGCCCGACTCGCTCTCCGTCCAACGTGTCACCACGCCCGTCCGAACATCCCACGAGTGCGCGTCGGCCGGCGACCGCGCGTGGGACAACGTGAACCCCACCTCACGGCCCGACGGATGCCACTCCAAACCCGTGATCACGCCCTTCGGCAACGCCGCCCGCCGCTTCTCCCGGCCATTCCGCGCATCCACCAAACGCAGCACCCCCACGCCGTCCTCGTTCGACACCACCGCCAGCCACTTCCCATCCGGCGACGCCTCCAAGGCCTCCACGTCCCACTCCAAACCCGGAAGCCACCCCTCCCGCCGCCCCGTCCCAACGTCGATCACCGTCAATCGCCGGAACTCCGAGCCCGCGTCCGACGTGCAAAACACCCGCCGTCCATCCGCCGAAAAACGCGCGTCCGCATGGCTCGCCTTGCCCTCGTGCGGCGTCAGCAACCGCGCCGTCCCCGTCGCCACGTCCAACACATGGATCCACGCCTCGTTGATCGACACGTACTCGAGCACCAACAGCCTCCGGCCATCCGGCGACCAGTCCATCACCTGCCATCCGCCGCCCTCCCGTTGCCACGCCATCCGTGCCTCGCCCGGGCGCGACGGGTCCATCACCCAGACGTCCGTGTCCTTCCCGTTCCGGCGTGTCGAGGACCACGCCACCTGCATGCCGTCCCGGGACCATGCAGCCCCCGTGTTCCGGCTCTTCCCATCCGTCAGCCGCGTCGTGCGTCCCGTCGCCACGTCCCGCAGGTACAACTGGAAAAACTCCCCGCCGCCCGTGTCTTGGCTCATCAACACGGCGTCCCCCGTCACCGGCCGGTACCTGGCCGACGCCACCGGCTCCGACGAGAACGTCCACTGCTTCCGGTCCCCGCCCGGATGCGACACCGCGTGGACCTGCATCGTGTCCGCGAACCGCGTGAGCACCAGCATCTCGCGCCGCACGGGATGCCAGCCTTGGAAGCTCGCCGCCCGGCTCTCCAGGTACGGGGCCATCCGCTCCTTCAACCCCGCAGGAGCCGACGGAATCCCGTCCGCCACCAACATCGATCCCTCGCCTTGGCCCCGTGCCGTCGGCACCAGCCATGCCGCACCCGCAACGCACGCCGCCCACGCCATCGCCCGGCACCACCGACCCAGCCACCTCGCTTCCATGGGCGAGACTGGCCAGACCCAACGCACCGTGGCAACGCGGGAGGCATCGCCTGGGAAGCGGGAAGCGGGAAGCGGGAAGCGGCCGGAGGCGGAAGGCGGGAGGGACGGTTCAGCGCCCTTCCGTTCAAGGCTCGTCATTCGCCCGGCAGCAGGGACTCCAGCTCCACCTTGGATCTCCAATCCTTGCACCGTCCAGCCACCCGCCGCAGATCGATCACCAAGGCCAGCGTCGGCAGCAGCCTCTCAAAGCAAGGCGTCGTCATGACCCCTTCGCCTTCCCGTTCCGCGCCGCCCCCCGAAGCTGCGTTGCCATGCGGAGCGCGGACAGGAACTTGCGCATCCGTTGGTCGTGGCTCAGCCGCAGGTTCTCGCGCAGCAACGTCCGATCCACATGCTGCTTGTACACCTCCACCACCGGGTCCCGATGCCGCTCGCACTCCACGCCTCGAACCCTGCCGCCTCCACAACCCCACGTAAACACCACCGTGCGGCGCGGGGGGGGGGGGGGGGGGGGGGGGGGGGGGGGGGGGGGGGGGGGGCGCCCGCTTCCCGCTTTCACACCCGCCCCTTCCCGCTCGAATTCACCCGCACCCTTCGCCCACGATCTGCCTCATGCACCCCGCGTCGCCCGCCCGTGGCATCGCCGCATGGATCGCCCTCTGGCTCTCGGCCGCACTCGCCCTCGCCGCCGATCCGCTCATCCCCGTCGGGGCCGCGCGCGTGGACATCACGCCACCGAAACCCGTCACCCTCATGGGCTACGCCGCCCGCGCATCCCTCGGGCCCGCCTCCAACGCCCTGCAACGACTCCACGCCCGCGCCATCGCCATCGGCGAGGGCGACCGCACCGCCGTCGTCGTCACCATCGACCAATGCATCCTTCCCGGGGCCGTCACCTCCGAGCTCCGTCGCCGCCTCGCCGCGCGCGTCGGCCTGCGCGAACCCCAGGTCGCCTTCACCGTCACCCACACCCACGCCGCCCCCTGCCTCACCGGGGCCGCCCCCAACATCCTCGGCCGCACCTTCACCCCCGCCGAACGCGACGGCATCGACGCCTACACCCGCTTCTTCATCGACCGCGTCGAGGATGTCGTCCTCCAGGCCCTCAAGGACCGCCGCCCCGCCCTCCTTTCATGGGGCCAAGGCCGCGTCGGCTTCGCCAAGAACCGCCGAACCCCCGGCGGCCCCGTGGACCACGACCTCCCCATCCTCCGCGCCGCCGCGCCCGACGGATCCCTCCGCGCCGTCCTCGCCAACTACGCCTGCCATTGCACCACCCTCGGTGGCGACCTCAACGCCACCCACGGCGACTGGGCCGGCGTCGCTGCCCTCGACCTCGAAGCCTCCCATCCCGCCGCCCTCGCCCTCGTCTCCATCGGCTGCGGCGCCGACGCCAACCCCGACCCGCGCGGCTCCATCGAGCTCGTCGAACGCCACGGCCGCGCCCTCGCCTCCGAGGTCCGACGCCTCCTTCGCCTCCCCTTGCAACCCCTCGCCGCCGCCCCGGACGCCACCCTCGAAACCATCGCCATTCCCTTCCAACCCCACTTCACTCGCGACCAATGGGAGAAGCGCGCCGCTACCCCGGGCATTGTCGGCCACCACGCGCGCCGTTGGCTCGAACGCATCAATGGCGGGGAAGCCCTGCCTCCCACCCTCCCCTACCCCGTCCAGACATGGTCCTTCTCCACCAACCTCGCCATGGTGTTCCTCGGCGGCGAGGTCGTCGTGGACTACGCCCTCCGCCTCAAGCGCGAGCTCGATGGCCGACGCCTCTGGATCACCGCCTACGCCAACGACGTCCCCGGCTACATCCCCTCCCGCCGCATCCTCGCCGAGGGCGGCTACGAGGCCGAGTCCTCCCTCTGGTACTACGACCGCCCCCAGCAGTTCGCGCCCGAGCTCGAGGACCGCCTCGTGGACGCCGTCCAGCGTCCCCTCCTCCCACGCTTCAAGGCCCCGCCGCCCCGGGGCGAAATGACCCCGCCCCACGACGCACGCCGCGCCCTCGAAACCTTCTCCCACCCCGCCTCCCTCGTCCTCGAACTCGTGGCCGGCGACCACCTTGTCCAATCCCCCGTCGCCATCGACTTCGGGGCCGACGGCCGCCTGTGGGTCGCCGAAATGTCGGACTACCCGGCCGGCGAACGCGGCGGGTTCGAGCCCGGCGGACGCGTCAAGGTCCTCGAGGACCCAGACCAAGACGGCGTGTTCGACCACGCCCGCGTCGTCGCGACCGGCCTCCCCTTCCCCACCGGCATCATGGCATGGAAGGACGGCGTCCTCGTGTGCAGCGCCCCCGACGTCTGGTGGATCTCCAACGACGGCTCCCGCCGCGAACGCCTGCTCTCGGGCTTCGCCACCCACAACTACCAGGCGCGCGTCAACGGCCTCCGCTGGGGCCTCGACGGCTGGGTCCACGGCGCCGGCGGACTCTTCGGTGGCAAGATCACCTCCGCGCGCTCCAGCCTCATCACCGACGCCACCGGACGCGACTTCCGCTTCCAGCCCGACACCGGTGCCTTCGAGCCATTGCCCGGCGTCAGCCAGCAGGGACGGCCCCGCGACGACTTCGGCGAATGGTTCGGCAACGACAATGGCAGCCTCCTCTGGAGCTACCCCATGCCTCCCGCCGCCGCCGCCCTCGGCTTCGAGCCACCCCGCGCCTCATTGCCCGCCAACCGCGATGGCAACCGCGTCTTCCCCACCAGCCGCACCCTCGAGCGCTTCAACGACCCGCACACCGCCAACCACCTCACCAGCGCCTGCGGACCCGAGATCTTCCGCGGCTCCGGCCTCGGCCCCGCCTTCGCCCACGACGCCTTCGTCTGCGAGCCCGTCCACAACCTCGTGCGCCGCGCACGCCTCACGCGCGACGGCGTCGGCTTTGCCGCCCACCGCGATGCGTCCGAAAAGAATTCCGAGTTCCTCTCCAGCACCGACCACTGGTTCCGCCCCGTCGAGGTCCGCACGGGCACCGACGGATGCCTCTGGGTCGTGGACATGCAACGCCTCGTCATCGAGCACCCCCGTTGGATCGCCCCCGAACGCCTCGCGCAACTTGACGTTCGCGCCGGAGCCGACTGCGGCCGCATCTACCGGCTCCGCGCCGCCAACCGCCCCGCCACCCCGCTCCCCAACCTCCGTCGCCCGGGTGGACCCGCCGCACTCGCCGCGTTCCTCGCATCCCCCGAAGGCCCGCTGCGCGACCTCGCTCAACGCGAAATCCAACTCCTCCCACCGCCCCAGCGCGCAGGCCTCCTCCCCGAACTGTCACGCCTGCTGCAACATCCCTCGCCCGCCGTCCGCGCCCAGGCCCTCTGGACCCTTCACAACATCGACGCCTTGCCGCCCAACGCCCTCGAACTCGGCTGCAACGACCCCGACGAACGCGCCCGCCTCGCCGCCCTCGACCTCGCCTTCGTCCGTTCCCACCCCCTTCCCAAACACCCCCCCGCAAACCTCCTCTCCACCCCGGCCCTGCGCTTCCGCACCGCCCTCGTGCTGGCCCGCGCCGGCGACGCCGGGGCCGCGCGCATCGCATCCCTGATGCTTGCCCATCCCGCCGACGCATGGCTCGCCTCCGTCGCCCACGGGGCCGCCCGCTCCCACGGGCCCGCCTTCGCCCGAAGCCTCGCCACCGCCCCTGCCGATCTCGTTCGCCTCGGCCCCGCCCTCGACCGCTGGCTCCAGGCATGGGCCCAATCCAACCCCGAAGCGCTCGCAGCCATCGCGCCCGCATTGATGGAAGCCGCGCGACCCGACGTCGGCGTCGCCTTCCCATGGCTCGCCGCGCTCGCCGGCGGCGAGGCCGATCGCTCGCGCTGGCCCGACGCCGCCCGCGCACTCCTCAACGCCTGGGAACCCGCCCTCGCGGCACGCGCCACCCAAGTCCTCCGCGACCCTGCACGCCCCGAACCCCAACGCATCGCCGCCGCCTCCGTCGCCGCCGCAAGGGCCATCAAGGACGCCGCCCTCGACGTCGAATGCATCCAGGCCCTCGACGAACTCCCGCCCGGAACCGTCCTCGACACGTGGGTCCGGGCGCTCTCGGCCATCGAGCGCCCCGAGCTCGCCACCCGTTGCATGGACGGGCTCGCCACCGCCTCGCCTCGCGCACGCCAGTCCCGCCTCGCCGTGTTGCTGGCCCGACGCACCTCCGCTCGCGCCCTGGCCGACGCCGTCCGCAAGGGCGTGGTGGCCACCGACGATTGGACCCTTGAACAACGCCAGTTCCTCAAGGAACGCGGCGAAGGCTCGCCCGCTTTACCCCCAAGCCCAGCGCGTGCGGACGTCATCCAACGCTATGCGGCCGCGTCGGGGATGACCGGAGACCGAAGCGCGGGAGCCGCACACTTCGAGCGCCTCTGCGCCAGTTGCCACGCCATGGCCGGGCGCGGCCACGCCGTCGGACCCGACCTCGGCCCCTATCGCGGCAAGCCGTTCGCCGACTTCCTCCTTGCCGTGCTCGATCCCAATGCCGCCGTGGACGGCCGCCATCGCACGCGGCGCGTCGAGTTGAAGGACGGACGGGAACTCGTGGGCGTCGCCACCGAGGAAGGCCGGACGGGCTTCGTCCTCGTCCAACCCGGCGGCATCCGGGAACGCATCGAACGCACCGCCATCGCGCGGATGGAGGACGTCGCCGCGTCGTTGATGCCCGAGGGATTCGAGGAGTCGCTCCCGCCGCAGGCCATGGCGGACCTCGCCGCATGGGTGCGCGAGGCGCCCCGTCCCTTCGGCATGGCATCGCCCGACCAAGCGCGCGCCAACCGAGACCGATGGACGAAGCAGGCCCCGTCCGGCACCGGCGACTTCCGCTGCGTCGAGCCCGTCCTGCCCTACGCCTCGTGGCTTGGCCGACTTCCCCTGCGCGTCTGCCGACAAGACACGGGCACCAACCGGCTCGAATGGGTGTCCCGGCCTGCCCCCGGCGCGGCCATGCATCGCTGGCCCGTCGCCATGGGCCTTCAATCCCAGCCCAAGGGCCACTTCGTCCTGCGCATCGAGGACGTGGGCGAGGTGGAGTTCGACGTCGCCATGGACGACGCCCAATGGCCCCTCGACCCGCCCGGAGCCGGCCGCCTCCGCTATCGCGTCGAGGAACGCAACAGCGAGGACAGCAACGGCGTCATGGAACTCGAGCTATCCAACGCCGCCGCCGCCACACGCCCCCTCCGCATCTCCGTCACCGGCACCCCCACCGGCAGCCTCCGCTGGTTTGGGGTGTACGACAGTCGCGAGCGGTAGCCCCCACAAGGGCACCCCTCCCCCTCACTTCTCCCCCACAAACCCCGACGCCTCCCGCGCCTTCTTCGCATCATTGTCCGCCGCCGCCGACACCCGGATCGGGATCGCTGCCGCCGTCGTCCCCGCGTACATCCGCGTCGCCAGTGGCGGCACCGACTTCTCCCCCAGGAGCAACGTCGCCCCGGGAGCCCCCAACGCGATCAACCCGTCCACGTCCCCATACTTCGCCCCGCCCGGCGTGAAGTCAGGATCCCGAAGGTCCGTCAACGCCCCGAACCGGAACCCATCCAGGTCCAGCGCCGCGCGACCCACCGTCGCCCCCGCCACCGCGCGCGCCGCCGCGCCCACCGGCCCCATCCCCTCCACCGCCACCAGATCGATCCGGCTCGACCGCTTCTCGTGGTCCCGCACAAACCGCACCACCGACAACACGTCGTGCACGCGCTGCACGAACACCGACGAATTATAGCCAAACGTGTAGGCCCACGCCTCGCGCGGGTTCTTCACCTTCGGCGTCTGCACCAAGGGCTTGCCATCCGCCAGGAACTCGCCTTGGTACAACAAGTCCACCCCCAGCACCGTCGTGCCCCCGTCCACCAACGCCTGCACCGCCCCCTTTAACGCACCGTCCGCACCGTAAAGGCCCGCCTTGCCCTCGCCCGTCAGCCAGATCGTCGTCCGGCCGTTCCACTCCTTCGGATACGCAAACACCACCGGCAACGCAGAGCCTCGGCCCGCGTCCCGCAGCATCCCAGACATCTCCGTCCACCCGCCACGGTCGCGCTTGTCCTTCAAGTCCCACGCCACCGCGCCTCCCTCCACCGACGCGCCGCCCAGGACAATGTCCCAACCCTTGCCAAACACCTCCCGGAACCGTGCCGGGTCCGCCGCCGCCTCACCCAGCCGTCGCTGGTCGTCCTCGTGCCACTGCCGAAGCAACGCCCGCTCAAACCCCAAGTCCCCCGCCTTCGGCGACGGATGCTTGTCATCCCACACGCTCAGCTCCGCCCGCGTCGCCCGACGATAGTCCCGCTCGACGACCGGCTCCGCGTGGCCCAGCCGGAAATGACGGTTCAACCACGTATAGAACGCCGACCGCGACACCGCGTTGTAGTTGTGCGGGAAGTGCTCGCCACGCTTGAGCATCACGTTGTCCGGCGCGCCCAGCATCCCATACAACCGCTTCAGCTCCGGGAACCCCTTCGTCGCCATCTCCTTCGTCCAGTCGTTCGCCGACGTCATCCCCTGCGGCCGCGGCGCGAACAACCCGGCGAACTCCACGTTGCCCGTGCCCACGCGCAGCAGGCTCGCGTTCTCGCACGTGCACCCCCCTTGCATCGCCGTGCTCACCATCACCGCCGGGAACGACAGCGCCACCCGCGGGTCCACCCCCGCCAACAACATTGTCTGCGTCCCGCCGCCGCTCGCCCCCGTTATCGCCACCCGCGACGCGTCCACCTCCGGCAACGACACCAGGAAGTCCAGCGAACGCACCGCGTTCCAGGTCTGCAAACCCATCACCGACTGCAAGTGCGCCTCCGCCTGCGGACTGAACAACCCCCAGTCCGTCGTCGTGTTCATCTCCGGGCGCTGCTTCCCAAACCCATGCGCCAGCGCCATCGACACCTGCTGGCTGTCCGAGTTGCCCAGCATGTCCCATTGCCACACCACGCACCCCATCCGCGCCAACTGCAC
>CAYSGH010000033.1:0-40828 GCA_964430505.1 uncultured Akkermansia sp.
GTGATGCTGTTTTTGTCTCGGATTCTCTGTCCAGTGAATCGAGGCAACCTCAAGGAACCCAAGGGCTCACCCTGCGAGTGAGGTCGTGGTGGGCTCGACGCGGCTGTAGGCCGGGTCCCCTGACCCGGCGCACCGGGCATGCGGCATCGCCATCGGCGCGTGAGGGCACGCGGCCTACAGACTGCCCAACTGCCGTTTCTAGGTTGAACGGCCGCAAAAGGCGCAAAGGGATTGCCGGCTGGCTGCGACTCTGTCCGGGGTCGGTGGATGGATGGGGTGCTTGGTTCCGGTGGTGTCGCTTCGCTCACCAGCGGCTACAGGCTGGCATTCCTCCGTGATGGATTGGGTGGGCGGACGCGGAGGCGTGCGCTGCCAGAGTTGGCAGCACGGGCGAATCGCAGATGCGCCTCTCCAAAGGGCCGGGTGCCTGCCGCCAGGCGAACGGCTGGTCCTGCGAATGGGTCGCCAAACACTGGGTCGTCCCGGGCGGGTCTGACGTGCCCGGCGAAGACGTCGAGGAACCTCTTTTCTGAAAGGCAGCAGGGTCTCCCACCACCGTCACGGCGTGATGAGGTCCGGACCCTACGCGTGGGGAGGCGCCTCGTTGTTTGGATCGCCCACGGCGGGGGCGGTGGGCTTGGGCTCGGCGAGGCGATAGCGGAGGTAGTCGCGGGAGACGCCGAGGAGACGGGCGGCCTTGGAGACGTTGCTGCCGGTTTGGTCGAGGGCGCGGTGGATGAGGCGCAGGATGGCGTCCTCGAGGGAGAAGCCGGTCTCGGGAAAGCGAAAGGAGGCGACGAGCCAGTCGGGCCCGGGCGCTGGGTGGCCGTCGCCGGAGGGGGAAGCGGGCGCGCCGGAGCTTCCGATGAGGGAGTTGAACTCCATTTCCGGGGCATCCTCGAAGACGAGGGCGCGTTCGATCTCGTGGGCGAGCTCTCGGACGTTGCCGGGCCATGCGTAATGGAGGAGGCGACGGCGGCCGATGGCGGAGATGGGGCGCGGGGGGAGGCGTTGGCGTTGGCCGACGCGTTGGATGAGGTGCTGGGCGAGGCGAAGGATGTCCTCGCCTCGTTCGCGCAGCGGGGGGATGGCGACGCGGTACAGGTCCAGTCGGTGGTAGAGGTCCTCGCGGAAGCGTCGCTCGGCGACCTCTTGGCGGAGGTCGCGGTTGGAGGCGGCAACGACGCGGGCATCGACGGGGATCTGGTGGTTGCCACCGACGCGGCGGATGCGGCGTTCCTCGATGGCGGTGAGGAGCTTGCCTTGGAGGGGCAGGGGCAGGGAGTTGACCTCGTCGAGGAAGAGGGTGCCGCCGGCGGCGGCCTCGAACAGGCCGATGCGTGCGGAGCGCGCGTCGGTGAAGGCTCCCTTCTCGTGGCCGAACAACTCGGACTCGGCGAGGGAGTCGGGGATGGCGGAGCAGTTGGCCTCGATGAACGGGCCGGAGGCGCGGGGGCCCTTGTGGTGGAGCCAACGGGCGAGGGTGGTCTTGCCGGTGCCCGTCTCGCCGAGGAGGAGGACGGGGGGGAGCCCGGTTTCGAGGCGGCGGTCGGCGAGGAGGATGCGGTCGAGCTGGACCTGCAAGGGTTGGAGGGTGTCGCCGAAGAAGAAGTTGAGGTCCGGGGCGAGGGCGGCGTTGCGGTGTTCCTCGGCGCGTGCGGACTGGCGGGAGCGGCGGCCTCGGGCGAGGGCGAGGGCGAGGGCCTCGGGCTCGAAGGGTTTGGGGAGGTAGTCAATGGCGCCGAGCTTCATGGCCTCGACGGCGCCTTGGATGCCGCCCTCGGCGGTCATGACGACGACGCCGGCATGGTTCCCGAAGGCCTTTTCCTTGAGGAGATCCGTGCCCAGGCCGTCGGGGAGGTGGACGTCGAGAAGGACGAAGTCGAATCCGGACTGGGCGGCATGGCGACGGGCGGCGGCGACGGAATCGGCGGCGGAGACGTCGGCGCCGAGTCGCTCGAGGGTGGCGACGATGTGGCGGCGAAGGAGGGGTTCGTCATCCACGACGAGGACGGTGAGGCCGGCCAGGGGGGAGGGGGGCATGGGAGGCGCGATGGGGTGTGGGAGGCGTGTCAGGCGACGGTGCCCGGGCCGGGCCGATGCGGGGAGGGGGTTACTTGGTGCGCTGGGGGTTGCGCCACTCGCGTCCGTCCTTGGCGAGGAGGTCGTCGGCGGCGAAGGGGCCCCAGGTGCCGGCGCCGTAGAACTCGCGATTGGAGAGGGGTTTGCCGACCCAGGCGGTGCGGATGGAGTCCACGATGCTCCATGCGGTCTCCACCTCGTCGCGGCGGATGAAGAGGGTGGCGTCGCCGGCCATGGCCTCGAGGAGGAGGCGCTCGTAGGCCTCGGGGGTGTAGGCTCCGAACTCCGAGTCGTAGGAGAAGTGCATGCGAACGGGTCGCAGGGAGGTGCCGCCTCCGGGGACCTTGCCATTGAAGCGAAGGGTCATGCCCTCGTTGGGCTGGAGGCGCAGGGTGAGGGAGTTGGCGTCGAGGCGGACGTCGCGGTGGGCGTTGAAGAGGACGTTGGGCGCGGGTCGGAACTGGACGCGGACCTCGGAGGCGGAGAGGGGGAGGTTCTTGCCGGTGCGGAGGTAGAAGGGGACGCCGGACCAGCGCCAGTTGTCGATGAAGAGGCGGAGGGCGACGAAGGTCTCGACGTTGGAGTTGGGCTTGACCTTGGGCTCGGAGCGGTAGGCGGGGCGGGCCTCGCCATCGACCTCGCCGGCGAAGTACTGGCCGCGGACGACGTCCTGGGCGACGGCGTCGCGGGACATGGGGCGGATGGAGCGGAGGAGCTTGACCTTCTCGTCGCGGACGGACTCGGCCTCGAGGGAGACGGGGGGTTCCATGCCGACGAGGGCGAGGACCTGGAGGACGTGGTTTTGGACCATGTCGCGGAGGGCTCCGGCCTCCTCGTAGTAGCCGCCGCGGGCTCCGACGCCGAGCTTCTCGGCGACGGTGATCTGGACATGGTCGATGGCCTCGCGGTTCCAGAGGCGCTCGAAGATGCCGTTGCTGAAGCGGAAGGTGAGGATGTTCTGGACGGTTTCCTTCCCGAGGTAGTGGTCGATGCGGAAGATCTGCTTCTCGTGGGCGAAGCGGGTGAGGTCGCCGTTGAGCTGCTGGGCGCTGGCGAGGTCGTGTCCGAAGGGCTTTTCGACGACGATGCGCTCGGGGGTGATGCCCGTTTCCTTCTTGTGAAGCAGGCCGGCGTGGCCGAGGTGGGCGGTGATTTCCGAGAACTGGCTGGGGCTGGTGGCGAGGTAGAAGAGGAGGTTCGTGCGGAGCCGCTCCTCGGGGAACCCCTGGAGCATGGCCTTGAGCCGTTGGTAGCCCGCCGGGTCGGCGATGTCCGCCTGGCAATAGTGGATGTTCGATGCGAAGTCGGACCACACGTCGTCGCGGACGGGCTGGGTGCGGGAGAAGCGTCCGAGGCCCTCGCGCAGCTCGGCGCGCCAGGCGTCGTCGGACTTGTCGCGGCGTGCGAAGCCGATGATGCGGAAGGGCTGGGGCATCAACCCCTCGAGGCGGAGGTGGTAGAGGGCGGGGATGAGCTTGCGGGACGTCAGGTCGCCGGAGGCCCCGAAGATGACCACGGTGCAGGGCTCGACGGGGCGGCGGCCTTGGTCGAGGCGCGAGTCGAGGAGCTCATCAAGTTGCAGGACGTCGTTCATCCGTTGGGGCAGCATGGGGACGATGGAGGCGGGGTTTCAAGCGGCGCGTCCGGGGGAGGGGACGACGCGCGCGTCCGGGCCGGACATTTTCCTTGTTGGAGGCGGTGGGAGTGCATAGCAAGGGCGCATGATTCCCCATGGCGTGCGAGGGCGGCGGCGGCGTGAACGGGCGACGAGACGACGGGGCTTCACGCTGATCGAGCTGCTGGTGGTAATTGCGATCATTGCGATCCTCGCGGGGATGCTGTTGCCGGCGCTGGGCCGCGCGAAGAGCAAGGCGATGTCGATGAAGTGCGGGAGCAACCTGAAGCAGCTGGGGCTCGCCAACTTCATGTACGTCAACGACACGGGGAAGATCCTGCCGTACACCCTGAGCGGGGACCTTTGGATGCGCGGGTTGGTACAGTTGTACTCGGCCGTCGATGCCGTCCGGCTCTGCCCCAACGCGCCCTACAACGCGAAGAAGCCCTCGGGCTCGGCAAACACGTCATGGGTCTGGGGCGGCGAGACCCGCCCGGGCTCGAGGGAGCCACGCTGGACGGGGAGCTATGCCCTGAACGGGTGGATGTACGCGGGCGACTGGCCGGACGGGTCGGGCTTGTTCCCGAAGGTGGTCAACGCCTTCCGCGCGGAGGCGGACATCGTGGCCCCGACGACGACGCCGGTCTTTTGCGACGGGATGTGGGTGGACGCATGGCCGCAGGAGCGGGATCGGCCGGCCGGAAACCTGCGCGAGGGGGACGCGGGCTTGAACGCGGGCATGGCACGGATTGTTTTGGCGCGGCATGGAACGGGGCTGAACGGGGTGCCGCGGTCGTGGCCGGCCGGGGAGCCGTTGCCGGCGTCGATCAACCTGGTGTTCACGGATGGCCATGCGGAGCTGGTGCGCAACGAGCGGCTGTGGGCGCTGACGTGGCACAAGAACTGGACGAACGCGACGCAGCGTCCGCGGTGACGCGCGAGGGGGGTGGGGTTGCGGCGTGGCTCGACATGGGCCGGGCGACTGCGGAGGATGCCAGGACGTTCCGGATGCTGAGCGAGCTACGACAACTGGGGGCAAGCCTGCCCAACAAGGCTGGGTTTGCCGTGGTGACGGCGGCCTGGGTGGCCTTGTTCCATTTCCTGGGCAACTCGGTGCTGGGCTACGTGGACACGCCGTCGGTGTTCGTGTGGCTGGACGCGTTGCATGCGAACGCGGAGCGGACGGACTCGGACGACGCGTTTGGGCGGTATGTGCCGTGGCTGGTGGTGGCCTTGATCCTGGTCCGGCGCCGGGAGTTGCTGGAGGCGGCCAAGCGGACGTGGCCGCCGGGGTTGTGGCTGCTGGCGCTGGCCTTGGTGCTGCATGCGATGGGTTTTCTCGTGCAGCAGACGCGGGTGTCGATCGTGGCGTTCTTGGTGGGCCTTTACGGCATCATGGGCCTGGCGTGGGGGCCGGGGTGGCTGAAGGCGGTGTTCTTCCCGTACTTCCTGCTGGGGTTCTCGATCCCGGTGTCGGCCTACCTGGATGGCCTGACGTTCCGGTTGCGGTTGTTGTCCACATGGGTGTCCACGGCGATTTGCCAAGGGTTGCTGAGCATTCGCCTCACGCGCGTGGGGACGTCGGTGGAGTTTTCGCCGGTGGCGCCGCGCCCGGGCGGTGGGGCGGGCCGGGCGGGCTTCCTGTTCGACGTCGCGCCCGCGTGCTCGGGGATCCGGAGCCTGACGGTGGTGGTGTTGCTGACGGTGGTGTTTGCGTGGCTGAACCTGCGCGGGACGGGGCGCCGGGTGGCGTTGGTGCTGTGCTCGGTGCCGTTGGCGTTGCTGGGCAACGTGGTGCGGTTGGTGGTGACGTTCGCGGTGGCGGACGTCTGGGGGCAGGATGCCGCGAGCCAGGTGGAGACGAAGGCGGGCTTCATCACGTTTGCCGTGGCGCTGGCCGGGGTGTTCGCCCTAGGACGCCTGCTCCGTGAACCGGACGACGCGTCGCCGCCCACGAAGGCGGAGGGACCCGGCGGCGAGGCGACGGCGACATCGGTCCCATGAAGGCTTCCTCCCATGCATGGTTTGTGGCGGCGCTCGCGATGGTGGGGGCCGGGGCGCTGGGCTTGCAGCATTTGCGGACCTCGGTCCGGCTCGGTCCGCCCGGGGTCAAGGTGTCCAACCTGCCCGTGCTCGACGAGGAGTCGCGGGTGGCGCGGACGAACTCCGTGGCGTTGCCGGTTCGGGTCGAGGGCTACGCGACGACGGTGGAGGCGATCCCCCGGATGGAGCTGGATTACCTGCCGCCGGACACGTCGTACGGGCGACGGGTCTATGTGCCGAGGTCGGGCAAGCTGCGGATCCAGGCGTCGGTCGTCCTCATGGGCACGGACCGGACGAGCATCCATCGGCCGGAGTACTGCCTGACGGGGCAGGGTTGGAACATCCGGCGCAAGCAAGCCATGGGGATCCCGGTCGAGCGGCCCCGGCCGTACCTGTTGCCGGTGCAGCGCTACGACATGCGGTTCACGGGGTTGGCAGATGGGCGCGTGGCGGAGCGATCGGGCATTTATGTGTTTTGGTTCGTGGCGGACGGCCAGCTGACGAACAGCCACCTGGAGCGGCAGGGTTGGCTGATCCGGGACCTCCTGCTCAGGCAGGTGCTGCAACGATGGGCGTACGTGGCGTACTTCGCGGACTGCAACCCCGGCGAGGAGGAGGCGACGTACCAGGCCATCGTCGAACTGGTCCAGGCGTCGGTGGCGGACTTCCAGTTGACCGCCGGGAAGGGTCCTTGAATCCTGATCGACGTGTTGGGTGGGCCGGCGGGGTGGGACATTCCTGAAAGGAAGCTAAATGTTTGGGCGGAAGCGCCATGTTTACACCAAGGTTGGCAAGGTCGTTGATGCGCTCTTGTTCGCCTTTGCCTTTTGGCTGACCCACCGGTTGCGGTCCCTGACGTTCTTCGATCCCGAGCGCATCATCCGACCGTTCTCCGAGTATGCCTGGCTTTTGCTGGTGGTGGCGCCCTTGGCGCCGCCGCTGCTGGAAGTTCATGGATTCTACCGCCGTGGCGTGCTGGGCTCCCAACGCCGAGCCTTGTGGATCCTGCTGCGCACGTCGGCCTACATCGCCCTTGCCGCCATCCTGGTGTTGTTCTTCCGCAAGACGGAGGGCGCGCGGCTGATCTTCGCCCTGTACGTGCCCGTCGCCTTCGGCGTGATGTGGGCCAAGGAGTCCCTGCTCTCCGCGTGGAGCCGCAGCAAGAGCCGAAAGGAATCCCTGCGTCGGCGCGTGATCCTCGTCGGGAGCAAGGACGACGCCGGCCGCCTGGAGCGCCTGCTGGGACTGCGCGGCCTCGAGGACGTCGAGGTCATGGACCGCGTGGACCTGAACGAGTCGTCGCTGAAGGACCTGGGCGACCGCATCCACGCCCATTCGGCCAACGCCGTGCTCGTGGCGCCGCGCCATTCCATGTTCGGCCAGATCGAGGCCACCATCCACCTGTGCGAGCTGGAGGGCGTGGAGGTGTGGTTGCTCGCCGACTTCTTCCAGACCCGCATTTCGCAAACGTCCATCGATGACATTCATGGTCATCCGATGCTGGTGTTTCGCTCCGGGCCGGACGCCTCGTGGCAGGCGCTGGGGAAGGGCGTCATCGACTTCGTGGGCGGGTGCGTCCTGTTGCTGGCGATGTCGCCGGTCATGTTGGCGGCGGCGTTGGCGGTGCGGCTCTCCTCGCCGGGCCCCGTCTTGTTCCGGCAACAGCGGGCGGGCCTCAACGGGCGGCCGTTCACCATGTTCAAGTTCCGTTCCATGGTGACCAACGCCGAGCAACTCAAGCAGGAGCTTGCCGCCCTCAACGAGATGTCGGGGCCCGTCTTCAAGGTCACCAACGACCCCCGCATCACCCGCGTGGGCAAGTTCCTCCGCAAGTGGTCCATCGACGAGCTGCCGCAGCTCCTCAACGTCGTCCGCGGCGAGATGTCCCTCGTCGGGCCGCGCCCGTTGCCCGTGGACGAGGTGGCGCGCTTCGACGACCTGGCGCACCGGCGGCGGCTCTCCGTCCCGCCCGGCCTCACGTGCCTCTGGCAGGTCAGCGGCCGCAATGACGTGAAGGACTTCAAGGAGTGGGTCCGCCTGGACCTTGAGTACATCGACAACTGGTCGCTGTGGCTCGACATCAAGATCCTGCTCCGGACCATCCCGGCCGTGTTCACGGGCGCGGGCGCCAAATAGTTCGTTGGCTCGCCTTCCCGAGGGTTTCGTCCCATCCTCGCCTTCATGCAGAACCTCATCGATGGCCGTGCCATCGCGGCCGACGTGCACTCGGAGACCTTGCGTCGTGCCCAGGAACTCCAGCGGCGCGGCATCCAGCCCGGCATCGTCTTCGTTCGCGTGGGCGAGGACCCTGCCTCGCAGGTCTATGTCGGGATGAAGGAACGCAAGGCCCGCGAGCTGGGCATCCGGTCCGAGACCCTGGTCCTTCCGGAGGCCACCTCGCAGGCCGACCTCCTCGCGTTGATCGACCGCCTCAACGCCGACCCCTCATGGCATGGCATCCTGGTCCAGGCACCGCTTCCCCGACACATCGACCAGGCCGTCATCTATGCCGCCGTGGATCCCCGCAAGGACGTCGATGGCTTTCATCCGCTCAACGTGGGAAGGCTCCTCCTCGGTGACGAGGGCGGCTTCATGCCTTGCACCCCGGCCGGCGTCCACCAGCTCCTCATCCGCTCCAACATCCCCATCGAGGGCGCGGAGGTCGTCGTCCTGGGCCGCGGCAACATCGTGGGCAAGCCCATGGCCTCCATCCTCGTCCAGAAGGCGCGCCATGCGAACGCCACCGTCACCGTCTGCCACAGCGCTACCCGTGACATCGCCGCGCATTGTCGTCGGGCGGACATCCTCGTCGCCGCGATGGGCGTTCCGCATTTCGTGAAGGCCCACATGGTCAAGCCAGGGGCGACCGTGATCGACGTGGGCGTGAATCGGGTCCCGGACCCTTCCAAGCCGGGAGCCACGCGCCTGGTGGGGGACGTGGACTTCGAGAACGTCCAGCCCGTCGCGGGCCGCATCACCCCCAACCCCGGCGGGGTGGGCCCCATGACGATTGCCCTGTTGCTGGCGAACACCGTGGAGGCGGCGGCACGCCAGTCGGCCTGAACGCCCATGCCGGCCTTTCGTCCACCGGGCGATTGCCCGGCCTGCCACGAGCACGTCCCCGCCGGGCGTCGTTCGTGCCCCCATTGCGGCAGCTCGGCCACCGACGGCTGGTCCGAGGCGGCACGCACGGATGGTTTGGACCTGCCCGACGACGACTTCGACTACGACGACTTTGTTGCCCGGGAGTTTGGAAGGGGACGGCCCCGCAGGCGTGCGGGCCGCAGCCCAGGGATGTCCCTGACGTGGGTGTTGGTGGCGGTGGGGCTGGCGCTCGTGTTTGCGGGCGCGGGGTGGTTTGCGCTCAAGTGACGGCGGCGGCGGCCGGGCGCGACCCCTCCCCGGGGCCCGGGTTGGGCATCAAGGCGGCGAACAGCGCCGGCAGAACCAGCAGCGTGAGCAACGTCGAGCTCGCAATCCCGCCGATGACGACCGTCGCGAGCGGGCGCTGGATCTCGGCCCCGGCCCCCGTGGCGACCGCCATGGGGACGAACCCGAGCCCGGCGACGAGCGCCGTCATCAACACGGGGCGCAGCCGCATCATGGAGCCGGTGACCACGGACAGGCGGAGGGCATGGCCCTCGGCGCGCAGCTCGTTGAACTGGCTGACGAGCACGAGCCCGTTGAGCACGGCCACGCCGCTCAACGCGATGAACCCGACGGCCGCCGTGATGCTGAAGGGCATGCCGCGCATCCAAAGCGCCAGCACGCCCCCGGTCACGGCGAGCGGGATGCCCGTGTAGACCAACGCCGCCTGCCGCGCCGAGCCCAGCGCGAGGTACACGAGGACAAAGATGAGCAACCCCGCCGCCGGAACGACCACCCGCAGACGCGCCTGCGCCTCGCGCAGGTTCTCGAACTGGCCGCCAAACTCCACGCGGTAGCCCTCGGGCAAGGGCACCTCCGACGCCACGCGCCGTTGCGCCTCCATCACCCAACCCTCCACGTCGCGCCCGCGCAGGTTCACCAGCAGGGCCGACCGCCGGTGCCCGTCCTCGCGCACGATGGGCTCCACGGCGGACACGGTCTCGACTTCCACCAGGCTTCCGAGCGGCGCCACCGTCCCCTCGTCCAGGCGGACGGGCACCGACCGCACGACGTCCAGGTTGGCGCGCCCGGATTCCGGCAGCCGCACGACGAGGTCGTTGCGCCTCATGCCGCGGAACATGGAACCCACGACCTCGCCCCCCAGCGCCACGCGCACGGCTTGGTTGATGGACTCCCCCGACAACCCGCGCCGTGCGAGGACGTCGCGCCGCGCCCGGATCACGAGCACCGGCACGCGTCCTTGCGCCTCGAATTCCACCTCCCCCTCGCCCTCGCGGGTACCGGGGATCGTCTGGAGGATGTCGCGGATGCGCGCCGCCGCCGCGTCGATGATGTCGTAGTCCGTCCCCACCACCTTGACCGAGATGTCGGCGCGCACGCCCTCGAGCAGCTCGTTGAAGCGCATCTCGATGGGCTGGGCGAAAAGGAACGTTTGCTCCGGGGCTGCGTCGAGCATGGCGGCCTCGATGTGCGTCGCGAGCTCCTCCTTGCTCCACGGGACGCCGTTCGTCCGGCGCCATTCCGACCGCGGCCGGTACGTGATGTAGAGGTCGCTCTGGCTGGGAGGCATGGGGTCGGTCGCCACCTCGCTGGTCCCGAGCCGCGTGAACGTTCCCGTGACCTCCGGGAACTTCTCCCGCAGGACCCGTTGGTTCACGCGGTCCAGCTCGAGCGACCGTTCCAGCCCCATGGAGTTGGTGCGGTACGTCATGACCGTGAACGAGCCCTCGTCCAGCTTGGGCACGAACTCGGAGCCCAAGTGCCGAAGCCCGAGGAACGCGGCGGCGGTCAACGCGAGGGCCGCGAGTCCCACGACCAAGGGATGACGGACGGAGGCTTCGAGCGCCGGCCGGTAGATGCGCTTGGCCAGGCGCAGCGCCGCGTTGTCATGCCCGTCCTCGGCGTGCGTGGCTCCCGCGGCGGAAGGCTGGCCGTCCGCCACCGCGGTCGCGGCCGTCGCCTTCGCGTGGCCCGTCACCCGGGTCAGCACCAGCGAGCACAACACCGGCATCAACGTCACGGACAACGCCAGCGCCGCCCCGAGCGCCAGCATCACCGTCACCGCCATGGGATGGAACATTTTCCCCTCGATCCCCGTGAGGGCCAGGATGGGGGCGTACACCAGCGTGATGATGAGCACCCCGAAGACCATCGGGCGCGCCACCTGGACGCCGGCCGCGAGGACCGTTTCCGAGCGCTCGGCGGCCGTGAGGCGCCGACGCAGCTCCGCCTCTCGCAGCCCCAGCCGCCGCACCACGTTCTCCACCATGACCACCGCGCCGTCGATGATGAGCCCGAAGTCGATCGCCCCGAGGCTCATCAGGTTGCCGGAGACGCCGCCCTTCCACATGCCCAACAATGCGCACAGGAACGACAACGGGATGGCGAGGGCCACGATCAACGCGGCGCGCCAGTTGCCCAGGAGCAACAGCAGCACGGCCACCACCAGCAGCGCGCCTTCCACGAGGTTCCTGCGGACCGTCGCCACCGTCCGGTCCACCAGCTCCGACCGGTCATACAGCACCTTCAGCTCCACCCCCGGCGGCAGTTGATCCCGCACCATGGGCATGGCCTCCGCCAGCCGCCGCGCCACGATCCGGCTGTTCTCCCCGGACAACATCATCGCCGTCGCCAGCACGGCCTCGTCCCCGTCCACCGTGGCGGCTCCGGTCCTCGTGGCTGCCCCGATGCCTACGTCGGCGACGTCCCGGACGCGGATGGGCTCGACGCCGGGCCCGAGCTTCACGGGGAGCGCGGCCAGTTGATCCGATGTCTCGGCCCGGCCCGACGCGCGGATGACGTATTGGATGCCGTCGCGTTGCACGGTGCCGCCGCCGGCGTTCCCGGCGTTGCGAGCGAGGACGGATGCGAGCTCGTCGATGGCAACGCCGCGGGCCGCAAGGTCGGCGGGGCGTGGCATCACGACGAACTGGCGCTCGTGGCCGCCGGACACGTTGACCTCGGCGACGCCGGGGATGGCCCGGACGAGGGGCTTGACCACGTACTCGTGCGTCTCGCGCAGGTCCATGAGGGCCTCCATGGGGTCGGCGGGCCGGTTCGTGGCGCCGTCCTTCCAGCGCAGGGCGTAGTAGAAGATCTCGCCCAGTCCCGTGGTGACGGGCGCGAGGCGGGGCTCGCTGCCGGGCGGCAAGTTGGCCAGCAATCCCTGCAACCGCTCCGTCACGAGCTGGCGGGAGCGATACAGGTCCGTGCCGTCCTCGAAGATCAACGTGACCTGGGAAAGGCCGGACTTCGTGAGCGACCGGCGCTCCTGCAACCCGGGGAGGCCGCTCATCTCCACCTCCATGGGGATGGTAACAAGCCGCTCGATTTCCTCCGGGGCGAGCGCGGGCACGCGGGTGTTGACCTGCACCTGCACGTTGGTGATGTCGGGGACGGCGTCCACGGGCAGGTGCAGGGCGGCGTACAGTCCTGCGGCCAGCAGGCCCGCCGCGCCCA
The DNA here is from genome assembly GCA_964430505.1 of uncultured Akkermansia sp. Taxonomy (GTDB): domain Bacteria; phylum Verrucomicrobiota; class Verrucomicrobiia; order Limisphaerales; family UBA9464; genus UBA6176. The sequence continues at coordinate 12,308 of CAYSGH010000033.1, forward strand.
GCAGCACCATGGCGCGCTGCCGGAGCGCCCAGCCCAGGATGGCGTCGATCATCGGGAGCCTCCCTCCGCCGCGGCCCCCTCGTCGGCCAGCCGCAATCCCGTCGCCTGCTCGAGGTCGATGGCGGCCGACAACGCGTCGCGCCGCGTGTCGAGCAACGTCTCCACGGCCTCGAGGTACTGCTTTTGCAGCTCGACGTAGGTCGTGGCAGGGACCGCCCCGAGGCGGTAGTGCCGGTCCGCCAGCTCGGCCGCCTCGCGGAAGGCCTTCACCGAGTCGTCGCGCCACCGGCCCATCTCGTCGCGGCGCGACGCGTAGCGTTGGGCGGACGTGAGCACCTTGAGTTCCACCTCGCGCCGGGCGGCCTCGAGGGCGGCGGTGGCCTGCTTCTCGCGTGCCTCGGCGGCGGCGACGTTGGACGCGTTGCTGCGCCAGAGGGGCAGGGGAACCGAGACGCCGACCTTCATGAAGCGGTCCACGGTGCTCCCGTGCTCCTCCGCGAAGGTCGGGTTGATCGAGATGGCGGGCCAACGCTCGTTGCGCGCCAGCTTGGCCCGCAGCCCCTGCTGCGCCATGTCCGCGAGCCGCGCCTGCAAGTCGAGGTTGTTGGTGGAGGCCGCCATCAACAGGCCTTGTGACGAGGGCGCCTCCCGCAGGGCGGGCGCCTGCCACGCGACGGGCAACGCCGCGTCCGGCGCGGCCCCGCGCAGGAGGTTCAGCTCCAGCCGCTGGCCCGAGGCCGCCAGCTCGTGGTCTGCCGCGCGACGCCTCAGGGAAAGCTCGGTGGCCTCCAGGATGCGGATCTCCAGGAGGGGCGTGACCCCGGCGGGGTCCCGTTGCACCAACACCTCGCGCAACGCATGGAACCGGTCCGCGACCTCGCGGGCGACCCGGGCCTTTTCCTCCTCGCCGGACATGCCCAGGGCCAGCTCGCGCGCCCTTCCAGACAGGGCTTGCCGGAAGCGCGCAAGGCCGAGCTCGGCCAGGCGGACGTCGGCGTTGGCGATGGCCTTTCGCAGCGCGAGGCGGCCGGGCCACTCGAAGGTTTGCTGCACGCTGGCCGACCAGACGGCGCCCTCGCCGGCCAGGCTGCCGTCCAGGTTCTTGCTGCGGATCTGGCCGGCCTCGCCCTGGAACGCGGGGACGGAAGGCTTCCCGGCCGTGCGCACCTCGGCGCGTGCCGAGGCCAGGGCTTGCTCGTAGATCCGCAGCTCGGGGTTGGCCTTCACGACTTGCTCGGCCAACTGGGCCGCCGTGAAGGGACCTTCCGCCCGTGCCCGCGTGGCCAAACCCAGCGCCGCGCAGGCCAACCCGGCCATGACGCCCCGCATCCATCCCCGAAACATCCAGAATTCCATGTCGTCCTCCATCCTCCGTCACCGCGGTGAACCCGTGCGGGCCCGCGCCGCCGCATCGGAGGCGAGCCCCTTGCCGTTTGCGTCCCCGCTGCGGGACGCCATCGACGGGCAAGCACGGGCACGGCAAGGGCCCGCGAGCCCATGGCCGGGAGGGAATGGCGGGAAGGAGCGGGAGGTTGGGGAGGCGGCTGGCTTGCCGCGTCCGCGAAGGGCGGGCGTTGGCCCGTTGAATCCCGAGGTTGCCATCACTGCCGGCGCGCGCGCGGGGCGCCGCCGGTTCAGCAACGCAGGATGGTCGACCGAACCACGGTCACCACGGCAACCGAGGCGGCGTCCCTCCGAGAGGGATCCAACGGGGAAGGAAGGCCGGTGGCATCCATCCACGGGCTGGGCCCGCCCGGTCGAGCCTGGCAAGGGCGAGCCTCGGAGGGTGCGGGCGCATCCACCGTTCCGCCGGACGACGCGCGGCCGATCTCGATGCCGGATGGGAAGGAAAGGACATGGTCGCCGCCGCCGGGGGAATCGGACGCGAGGGCAACGAGGAACGCGGCAACCGGGCAGTGTTCGTGGCTGGGTTCCATGCCGCGGCGGGCGGCATCATGGGCGAGGACGACGCGCGCGCCCTCGCCATTGATGGAGAGGAGCACGCGGTGATCATGGTCCGACGCCGCGACGAGCGCCGTGACGAAGGGGGCAAGCCAGCCGAGGCCGAGCAGGTGCGCGGCAAGGCAGGCCGCGCCTGCGACGCGCATCCACCGTGCGTGGGCCTGCCGGAGCCTCCTCATGGGTTCAGCGCCCGGGCTTAGCGGGCCTGGACGTCGTAGCAGTGCAACAACTCCTGGTCGCGCAGGAACAGCTTGCCGCCGGAGACGACCGGGTGGACCCAGATGCGGCCCTGGGGCTTTCGCTGGGTGGTCTGCGGCGAGAGCTTGAACGAGCCCTTTTGCTTCCAGCCTTCGGTGGAGACCTCGACCAAGGCCACCGCCCCCGAGCCTTCATCGACGCAGTAGAGGTGTCCGTCCGCGTAGTGAACGGCTCCCTTGCCAAAGCCCTTGTGAACCCACGTTTCCTTGCCCGTCTTGAGATCTTGGCAAACCCAGCCGTAGCCATCCGAGTGCCCGTACAGGTGGTCGCCCACGCGGATCACGCCGCCGTGATGGTTCTTCATGACCTTGTTGTCCTCGTAGAGCGTCTCCATGGCGGAGCCGTTCCAGCGGACGGCCTTGCAGCCGACGCCGTACCCGGCGGACACGTAGGCGATGTTGTCATGGACGATCGGCGTGGGGATGACGGCCACGCGCCCGGGGAAGTCGATGTTCCAGGCGACCGCGCCGGTCTTGGCGTCCACGCCGAAGAAGCGCTTCATGACCAACTGCACGACCTGCTCCTTGCCGCCGACCTTGGCGAGCACGGGCGACGAGTACTGGGCCTCGTCGGTGAGGTCCTTGGTGCGCCATGCGACGGCGCCGGTCTGGGCATCGAGCGCGGCCATCGTGCCTTCGGGGCCACCGGGCGTGCAGAACACGAGGCCGCCGTGCACGAGCGGGGACTCGGTGTAGCCCCAGCTCTGGAGCTTGCCGCCGAGGTCCTTGACCAAGGACTTGGCCCAAACCTGCGAGCCGTCCTTGGCGTTGAGGCACACCAGGTCGCCGCGCGCGCCCAAGGCATAGACCCGGCCGTCCACGACCGACGGCGTCATCCGGGGGCCGTCGCCCCAGTTGTTCTCGTAGCGCGGCCCGACGGGCGTGGCCCAAGCCTGCGCGCCCGTGTCCACGTCCAGGGCGATCACGTGCTCCGTCTCGTCGCGAAGGCCCATCGTGTACAACCGCTTCCCCACCACGGCGACCCCGGCGTAGCCCAGGCCGGCATCCTTGTTGACCCAAAGCTGCTTCGGGCCCTCGGCGGGCCATTCCTTGAGCAGGCCCTTCTCCTCCGATCGGTCCTCGCGACCGGGGCCGCGCCACTGCGGCCAGTCGGCCGCTTGCAACCCCATGCCCAAAATCACGCCCGTCGCCAGGGCGCAGCCCAACCAATCACCGGGAAGCTTCATTGACGTGATTCCAAGCCGAACGCGCGCCGAAGGCAACCTCGCAGACGGCGAGCGGGGAAGCGGGAAGCGGGAAGCGGGGGGCGGGAAGAGGGAAGAGGGAAGAGGGAAGAAGGGGGGCGATGGGAACGCGCCGGTCCTCGGGCGCATGGTGGCGGGCGTTGACTCAACGTCGTCGGCCGGCCCACGAGGGCACCGTGCCGTCGCCGGTCAGCTCGCCGTCCACGACCCAGCCGAGGTTGAAGCGCGCCATCGATCCGCCGCCGTCGTCCTCGTAGAGCAGGAACGCCCAGCCCTCGGCGGCCGTCCCGGGGCGTCCCGCGTCCAGCGACGAGTACGCGAACGCACCGGGTGTCACGAGCTGTCGCACCGGCCAGGTGCGTCCCCCGTCGAAGCTGGCCCACACCATCCCGTGATGCCGCCCGGAGGCGCTGGCAATATTGCTGAACAACAGGATGTCCCGGCCCTTCACGGGCAAGCGGACCAACCCGCCCATCAACCCATAGTCGCGGTCCTGGTCGCCGTCGGGCAACGCCTCGCAGATCGCCACCTGGCCCCACGTCGTGCCGCCGTCGTCGCTCCACGCCGTCCAGCGCCGCCGCGCGTTCACGCCGGGCGGAGCCCAGTGCCTTCTGGAATTGTAGTAGAGGCGGCCATCCGACAACTCCGCCACCGCCGCCTCCCCCGTGCCCATCGCAGGGAACGGCTCGCTGGCCTGCCAGGTCCGGCCGCCGTCGTCGCTGAAGATGGCGTCCGTGTAGTGCCGCGGATGATGGTCCTTGTCGTTCTTCCCGTCATACCAGCGGGACGCGCGGACCAGCCGGCCGCGGTATGCCCCATGGATCAGCGTGATGCCGTGCTCGTTCATGTGCATCGACGGCACGTTGCGGGACTTGCCCGGCCGGATGACGGGCGTCTCCGCCGTCCACGTGCGCCCGTGGTCGCGCGAGCGGTACTGCGTCAATGGGGCTGGCGGATGGCGTTCCTCGACGAATGCCAGGATGTCGCCGACGAGCGCGTCCACGGTCACGCCCCCGCCCATGAAGCCCTTGCCGACCTCGACCGGCGCGCCCCATGCCTTGCCTCCATCCTCGCTGCGTCGAACCTGGACGCCGCCCCAGAACGCCAGCACCCCGCCGTCCGCCGCCACCACCACGTTGGGGAACCGCCCGGAATCAAACAGCCGCCGTGTCTCGAACCGCGGCGCCCCGAGGAAGGGATCCACCGGGCCTTCGAGCGTCTTCCTTGGGCTGATGCGCGCCGGCGCCCGTTCCTGCGCCAGGGCCGCCACCATCCCCAGCCAGCACGCCAGCGCTCCGGTCATCGCCGCGCGCCATCGAGCGCCCCATGTCCCTCCCCGCCTCTCCTTCATGCCCACCCTCCTGATTCCCGCCGTGCCTCCGCCGCCAGCTCCGCTCCCAGCAACGTCCCCTCGGACGCCACCCGACGTCCCGTCGCCGTCCACCACCGACCGTGCCGCTCCACCGCCACGCGCAGCTCCAGTTGGTGGCCCAACACCCGTCCCAGGGCAGAAACCGGGGCCGCGCACCCGCCGCCCAAGCCGCGGAGGAACTCGCGCTCCGCCTGCACCGCCACCCATGTGTTCCGGTGGTTCAACCGCGCCGCCACCGCCGCCGCGTCCGCGTTGCCCGACGCCACCTCGATGCCCAACGCGCCTTGGCCCGGCGCCGGCAACATCGACTCCGGCTCCAGCACCGTGCCCATCAGCCCGTCGGGCACCGTCGTCGGGGGCGTCCCGGCCGCCGTCGGCCGCCGCGGGTCCCGGGCGACGTGCCCGCCCGGCCCCACGAACAATCCCAGCCGTTGAAGGCCCGCCAACGCCAGCACCGCCGCATCCATCGCATCCGTCGCCGCCAACCGCGCCAGCCGCGTCCCCACGTTGCCCCGGAGCGGCGTCACGTCCGCCGTGGGAACCGCCCGCCGCACCCATGCCGCCCGCCGAGGACTGCTGGTTCCCACCCGCGCGTCCTTCGGCAACTCGTTGAGTTCAAGGCCCGGCCGGAACCCGCGCATCAACCGTTGCCCGGGCGACCATTCCTCCGGCCCGCCGCGTGCCTGCACCCATGCCTCATCCCGGTACACCAGCACGTCGCGCACGTCCGCGCGCTCCAGCACCCCGGCGAGCTCCAGCCCTTCCGGCAACGTCGTGGGCAGGTCCTTCAGGCTGTGCACGGCGAAGTCGATCGTTCCCCCGTGCAAGGCCTCCTCCAGCTCCCGCGTGAACCATCCCTTCGCGCCGGCTCCGCCTGCCCCGCCCGCCGCCAAGGCCGCCTCCGGCATCGCGTCGCCCGACGTCTGGATCACGCGCACGTCCACGACGCTGCCCCGCAGCGTCGCCCGCACCCGCCGCGCGAACTCCTCCGCCTGCGCGAGCGCCAGCGGCGACCCGCGCGTCCCCACGACCCAGCGGCGTCGTTCCAGCCGCGGTTCCACGGGGGCCACGTTGCGGGCGTTGGATGGCATGGGCCGCGCGCGGTGCATGACCGTTCCTCAGCGCGTTCCCGGCGTTGGGGCACCCAGGCCGGGCGCGCCCATCAACGCCGCCACGTGCGCCTCGACGATCTCCTCGCATCGCGCCGCCTCCCCGCGTCGCCGTTCCACCTGCGCCTCCACCACCGCCTGCAAGTCGTCCATGTCGAACAAGTGCACCCCGGGCAGCCGACGCACCTCCGGGTCGATGTCGCGCGGCACCGCAAGGTCCACGAGGAGCAGGGGCCGCGACGGGCGCGCCTCCAGCAACCGCCCGAGCCGCGCCACGCCCAGCACATGGTGCGGGGCGGCCGTCGTGCTGATCACCACGTCCACCGCGTCAAACTCCGCCTCCAAAGAATCGAACCGGATGGCCCGGCCTCCCAGCTCCGCGGCCAACGCCTGCGCGCGCTCGAAGGAACGATTGGCCACGAGGATGCCCTGCGCCCCGCGCGACACCAACGCCCGCGCCGTGGCCTCGCCCGCCTCGCCCGCGCCCAGCACGAGCACGCGGCGTCCCGCCAGGCCCTTGAAGATGCGCGCCGCCAACTCGACGGCGACCGACGCAACCGACGTGTTCCCGCGTTGGATGCCCGTCTCCGTCCGGGCCTGCTTGGCCGCCGCGAACGCGCGCTGGAACACGCGGTTGAGCACCGGGCCGGTCGTGCCACACGTCCGGGCGGCCTCGTAGGCGCGCTTGAGCTGCCCCAGGATCTCCGTCTCGCCCAGCACCATCGACTCCAGCCCGGCCGCCACGCGGAACACGTGCGCCGCCGCCGCCTCGCCCTCCCGCACGCGCAGCAACGCCGCCTCGCCCGACGACAACCCGCGCTCCCGCGCCACCCAGTCGCGCAGGCGGCCCGCCGCGCCGGCGTCGCCCGACCCCGGCACCGCGTACACCTCCACCCGGTTGCACGTGGAGACCAGGACCCCTTCCCGTGCGAGGCCGGTCGCCACCAGCGCCTTGAGGAAGGCCATGGCGGCGTCGCCCCCGCAGGCCAGCGCCTCGCGCACGGGCACGGGCGCGTCGCGGTGGCTCAGCCCGATGACGACGAACGACATGGTGGCGTTGCAGGGAGGGGACCGAGGGGCGGGGTGCGGGGTGCGGGGGCGCTAGAGGACGGCCTTGAGGGTGGCGGCGAGCTGGGCGCGGGACTTGTCCGTCAACGGGACCAACGGCAGCCGGACCTCCTCGGTGCAGACGCCTTGGAGGGCGAGGGCGGCCTTCACGGGGACGGGGTTGGTCTCGATGAAGAGGTCCTTGAACAGCGGGTACAACTGCGCGTGCAGCCGCTGGGCGGTGCGCAGGTCGCCGGCCGCGAACGCGCGGACCATCTTGCACACGGGCTTGGGGGCGACGTTGGTGGCGACGCTGACGACGCCCTGGGCGCCGACGGCCATGAAGGGGAGGGTGAGGGAGTCGTCGCCGCTGAGGATGGTGAAGCGGGGCCCGCACGCGGCGCGGAGCTGGCTGACGCGGTCGGCGTTGCCGCCGGCCTCCTTGATGCCCACGACCGTCTTGAATTCGCGGGCGAGGCGCGCGCAGGTGTCCACGCCGATCTCGACGCCGCAGCGGCCCGGGATGCTGTAGAGCAGGATGGGCAGGCGCGTGGCGCGGGCGACGGCCGCGAAGTGCTCATGCAGGCCGCCCTGGGTGGGCTTGTTGTAGTAGGGGGCCACCTGGAGCGAGGCGTCCGCGCCCACCTTTTCCGCCGCGCGCGTCAGCTCGATGGCCTCGGCCGTGGCGTTGGCGCCGGTGCCGGCCATCACCTTCACCCGTCCGCGCGCGAACTGCACCGCGAGCTCGATGACGCGGATGTGCTCGTCATGGTCCAGCGTGGGCGACTCGCCGGTGGTGCCCACCGGCACGATGCCATCCACGCCGCCCTTGACCTGGCCCTCGACGACGCGGCGCAGACCCTCCTCGTCCACCTGCCCGTTGCGGAACGGCGTGACGATCGCCGTGTAGATACCCGTAAGCATGTCCTTCACGATGTTCCACGAGCGTCCCCAATCGCGCCGATGCGTGGAAGCCCAAGTTTGGGCCCGGGCTCGGAGCCCGCGGCGCGTTACTGGCCCCGCCACGCGCCCAGGGGGAGGACGTGGGCGCGCGTGGCCCACGCCTCCCATTGCCCCGCCATGCGTTGCACGCGCGCGGGCTGCCGCGCGGCCAGGTCGCGGGACTCGGATCGGTCGGCGTCGAGGTCATAGAGTTCCCAGGGCCGGTTTTCCCGGGCGACGATCTTCCACTTTCCGTCGCGCAGGGCGCGGTTGCCCTCGTGTTCCCATGCCAGCGGCTGGCTGCGACGGATGCGGCGGCCATGGAAGGCGGGCGCGAGGCTGGCGCCCTCGTGCGGGAGGATGTCATGGCCCCCACGGCGGGCGGGATAGGATGCCCGGGCGACGTCCAGGCACGTCGCCATGACGTCCATGAGCTGGCCCGGTTGACGTTCGAGCCGTCCGCGTTGCGCGACCGGGATGCCTTGCGGCCAATGGACGACCAACGGCGTGCTGATGCCGCCCTCATGGGTCCAATGCTTGAACTCGCGGAAGGGCGTCACGCTCACGCTCGCCCAGCCGCGCCCGTAGGCGACATAGGTGTCAGGACCGCCGGGCAGGACGCCGATGCCGGAGCGCACCGGGAAGCCGTCGCGGGTCTGGCGGGGCTGGCTTCCAAACTGGGGCGCGTCGGGTTGCAGGGCAGGGAAGGTGGGCATGGCCGGGCGCGGGGTGGCGTTCGTCCCCCGCCCCATGCCCTCGGCGCAGCCGCCGTTGTCCTGCAGGTAGAACAGCAGGGTGTTGTCGAGCGCACCCGCCGCCTTCAGCTCCGCGACGATGCGCCCGATGCCTTGGTCCATGGAGTCGAGCTGGGCGGCATACACCTCCATGCAGCGGCTCTCGAAGGCCTTGTTGCGCACGCCGTCCCAGGACTCCGCCGCCGGCGCCGGGCTCCAGCGCGGGTCCAGGATGCCAAGCTGCCGCAGGCGCTCGCGACGGGCGGCGCGCACGGGCTCGTACCCGGCATCGTAGCGGCCGCGGTACTTGGCGATGTCGGAGGGCTTGGCGTGCAGGGGCCAATGGGCGGCGGTGAAGGCGACGTACAGGAAGAACGGCGCCGGCGCGGCCCCGGAACCCCCCGGCCCGCCGTGCTCGCGGATGAACCGCACCGCGTGGTCGGCGATGGCGTCCGTGTAGTAGTAGGACTCGGGCCGGTACGCGCGGTCGTTGGCGACGGTGATGGGTTGGTTGTCGCGGACCAGCGAGCTGGGGTCGAAGTAGCTCCCGGCGCCATGGATGGTGCCGTAGTACCGGTCGAAGCCGCGTTGCAGGGGCCAGTTGGAGGTGTCGGCGAGGGCGGCGGCATTGTGGCCGGGGGTGACGTGCCACTTCCCCGTCGCATACGTGCGATAGCCCGCGTCGCGGAGCACCTCCGCGAGGGTGACGCACTGCGTGTTGAGGCGGCCGCGGTAACCGGGGTGCCGCCGGTCCTCCATCATGTGCCCGACGCCCGCCTGGTGCGGGTGCAGGCCGGTGAGCAGGGACGCGCGCGTGGGACAGCACCGCGCCGTGTTGTAGAACTGGGTGAACCGAAGCCCGTTCCGCGCCAACGCATCCAGGTGGGGCGTGTCAATTTCCCCGCCGTAGCAGCCGATGTCCGAGAAGCCCACGTCGTCGCTCAGGATGACCACGATGTTGGGACGCGACGGCGGGAGGGCCTTGGCATGGAACAGCCAGGCGGCCGTGCACGCGATCCACCCGCGAAGAAGGACACGAAGGAGGGGCATGCGCCCAGCGTCCCCCACGGACGCCGCGCATGGCAACCGCGATGCCCCAGCCCGCGCCTTCCTCGTTGAACGTCGTCCCCGGCGGGAACACCCTCCCTCCCATGACGACGCGCGTTCTTCTGGCCGGGCTCTGCGGAGCCTTGGCGGTCCTCCTCGGTTGCAAGCCGGCCTCCGGCCCCGCGCCCGCGCCCGCGCCGACGACCGCGACGCCCCCCGCCGCAACGCCCGTCGTTGCCCAGGCCGCCTCGGGCGCACCCACGGCAACCGCCGCCGTTGCCCCGGCCGCGCCCACGGCCCCGGCCGACGAGCCCGTCTATCATCTTAACCACGCCCAGACCAACCTCCCGCGCGTCCGCCTCATGGTGGGCCCCAAGCAGCTCACCGCCGAGCTCTGCACCACCGTCACCCAGGTCGCCACCGGCCTCATGCACCGCAAGGCCATCGGGCCGGACGACGCCATGTTCTTCGCGTTCGGCACGCGCCAGCAGCGGTCGTTCTACATGAAGAACGTCCCGTTCCCCATCGCCGTCGCCTACATCGACGCGGAGGGCGTGGTGGACGAGGTCGTCCATCTCAAGGCCATGGACACCACGCCCGTGCCGTCCCAGTCCGCCAACATCCAGTATGTCCTCGAGACGGCCCCCGACTGGTTCGAGCGCCATGGCATCTCCAAGGGCGCGCTGGTCACGACCATCCAAGGCCCCCTCGACACCACCGTCGCCCGCCTCGCCCAGCTCCAGTAAGCCCGGAGGATCTCCAGCCGTTCGCCATTCCCCATTCACCTCTCGCTTGCCGCCGCCCCCTTCCATGCGCATCGCCCTCGCCCAGCCCAATCTCGTCGTCGGGGACATCGTCGGGAACGAGGGCCGCATCCTCGCGGCGTACCGGCGCGGGGTGGAGGCCGGGGCGGATCTGGTCTTGTGCCCGGAGCTTTCCATCACGGGCTACCCGCCGCGCGACCTGTTGCTGCGCCCCGCGTTCCTGCGGGCCAACCTGGACAGCCTGACGCGGCTGGCCGCCGCGACGGTGGAGTCCACCGGCTTGGTCGTGGGCTTCGTGGACGAGCCCGCGACCCGGCCGGGGCGGTCCCTCGCCAACGCCGCCGCTCTCCTCCACGCGGGCCGCATCGCCGCCGTGCGCCACAAGACGCTCCTGCCCACCTACGACGTCTTCGACGAGGACCGCTACTTCGAGCCCGCGCGGTCCAACGAGCCCGTCGAGTTCAAGGGCCGTCGCCTGGGCATCACCATTTGCGAGGACATCTGGAGCGACGAGGCCGTGTGGCAAGACCCGCGGTATCCGTCGGATCCGGCCATGGCCCTGGCGAGCGCCGGGGTGGATTTCCTCGTGAACCTGTCCGCGTCACCCTGGCACGTGGGCAAGGAACGGACACGCCTGGAGCTGCTCCAACGGCTCGCGCGGCGAACCCGGGTGCCCGTCGCCTATGCCAACCTGGTCGGGGGCAACGACGAGCTGGTGTTCGACGGCCAGTCCATGGCGTTCGACGGGGACGGCCGGATGCTGTGCCACGCGGAGGCGTTCGCGGAGGACTTCCGCGTCATCGACCTGGGCGCGCAGGGCGGGCAGTCCCCGCGGTGGCTCCCGGACGAGGAGGCGCTGTTCCGCGCGCTGGTGCTGGGCACGCGGGACTATTGCGTGAAGTGCGGCTTCCAATCCGTCGTCCTGGGCCTGAGCGGCGGCATCGACTCGGCGTTGGTCGCGTGCATCGCGGCGGAGGCGCTGGGCCCGGCCAACGTCCGCGGCCTCCTCATGCCCTCCCAGTTCTCCTCCCAGCACAGCATCGACGACGCCCGCTCCCTCGCCCTCGCCCTCGGCATCCGGCACAGCCTGGTCCCCATCCAGCAACCCTTCGGGTCCATCAAGGCCGCCCTGTCCGGCGTCTTCGAGGGCAGGCCGGAGGACGTGACGGAGGAGAACATGCAGGCGCGCCTGCGGGGCCTCTACCTGATGGCATTGTCCAACAAGTTTGGGTCGCTCCTGCTCACGACGGGCAACAAGAGCGAGCTGGCGGTGGGCTATTGCACGTTGTACGGCGACATGTGCGGCGGCCTGGCCGTCATCAGCGACGTGCCCAAGACGTCCGTGTACCGCCTTGCGCGCTGGATCAACGAGCAAGCCGCCCAGGCCGGACGCCTCCCGCCGATCCCGGAGTCCACGTTGGTCAAGCCCCCCAGCGCCGAGCTTCGCCCCAACCAAACCGACCAGGACAGCCTGCCCCCCTACGACACCCTCGACGCGATCCTCGAACGCTACGTCGTCCTGCATCGCGCCCCGGCCGACATTGTCGCGGAGGGGTTCGCCGCCGCGGACGTGAACCGCGTGGTGCGACTGATTGACGGGGCCGAGTACAAGCGCCGCCAGGCCGCGCCCGGGCTCAAGGTCAGCCCCCGAGCGTTCGGCGTCGGCCGCCGCATGCCCGTCGCCCATCGCTGGCGCGAGATGGCCTGAGCCGCCCTGCATCCGGAAGGGTGGATTCCTCCTGGAAACGGCCGTTGGGCCGCCTGTAGGCCGCGTGCCCTCACGCGGCGACGTCGATGCCGCGGGTCCTCTTCGACCGCCCCATTTAGGTTGATGGCCCGCCCCCCGCTTCCCGCTTCCCGCTTTCACACCCACCCTCGGGATGCACCCCTTGGCACCGTGCGTGCTTGCCGAAGCCAGTCTTGTCCGCAGGGTTGCGGGACGAGGACGAGAACATGAATCCATTCGTTGGATCGGGAAGCGTCGTGGCGCGCATCGCAGGGGTTTGGATGGGCATCGTGGCCGGGGTGGCCTGGGCGGGGCCGGTGTCGGTGGCGGAGTTGAACTACCGGCCGGCGAACGACGGCGACGAGGAATACATCGAGCTGATCAACACCAGCGCGGCTTCGTACAATCTCGCCGGCTGCCGGTTCACGGCGGGGATCACCTACACGTTCGGGGCCGTGGCACTGGCTCCGGGACAGCGCGTGGTGGTGTGCCGGGATCGTTCCAAGTTCGCGGCGCGCTACGGCACCATCCCAAATCTGGCCCCGTCCTCGTACACGGGCCGCCTCGCGGACGAGGGCGAGGCGGTGACGTTCGTCGCGGCGGACGGCACCGTGTTGTTTGACTTCTCGTACCGGCCCGACGGCGCATGGCCGTCGCGGGCCAACGGGCTGGGCTCGAGCCTGGAGGCGTTGGACCCGGACGGGAACCTGGGCGACGCGTCGAATTGGCGGTCCTCGTCGGAGTACCTGGGGTCGCCGGGACGCGCGGGCGTGGGGCCGTTGCGGCGCGTGGTGGTGAACGAGGTGCTGGCGCACACGGACCCGCCTCTGGAAGACGCCATCGAGCTCAAAAACATCACGTCGGAGCCCATCGACGTGGGGGGGTGGTACCTGTCCGACACCCGGGGCAAGCCCACCAAGCATCGCATCCCGTCGCCGGCGGTGATCCCGCCCGGCGGGTATCGCGTGTTCTACGAGTTCCAGTTCAACGCGATCGTTCCTTCGGGCGGCGACGAGCCCTTCACCTTCAACTCCTCCCAAGGCGACGAGGCGGTGTTGATGTCGGCCGACGCCAACGGCACGCCGCAGTTCTGGATGGACGTGGTGAGCTTTGGCCCGAACGAGAACGGGGTGAGTTTCGGGCGCTGGCCGGACGGCACGGGCTCGCTGGTGACGTTGTCGGACCTGAGCCTCGGCACGGCGGTGCGGCGGTTTGATTCGCCGTTGAGATTGGGGGAGTTCCGGACGGGCGCGGGGCAGTCGAACGGCCTGCCCAAGGTGGGCCCGGTCGTGTTCAGCCGGATCCAGTATCGTCCGGCGGCGGGCGGGGACGAGTTCGTGGAGGTGGCCAATGGCACGACGTTCCCGGTGCCGTTGTTCGACCCGATGTACCCGGAAAACACGTGGCGGATGCGCGACGGCATCGACTTTGATTTTCCCCGGGACGTGATCCTGGCGCCGGGCGAGAGGGCGCTGGTGGTGCCGGTCGCGCCGGACGTGTTCCGTGCGAAGTACGCCATCCCGGCGACCACCCGCGTGTGGGGCCCCTACACGAACCAGTTGAGCAACGCGGGCGAGCGCGTGGCGTTGTTCAAGCCGGACCCGCCGCAGTTGCCGCCGCACCCGGACGCGGGCCTCGTGCCCTACATTCTCGTGGAGGAGGTGGACTACCTGCCGGTGGCCCCGTGGCCCGCCGCTGCCAACGGGAACGGCCCGGCGCTCCGCCGCATCGACCTCGCGCGGTACGGCAACGATCCCGCCAACTGGGGCACGGATGTGGAGGCGACGGCGGTGCCCGACCTGCGGGTGGCCTGGAGCGGCGCGGACGTGCGGCTGAGCTGGGTCGCCGAGCCGGCCGCGACGCTGGTCTTGGAGTCGGCCGAGACGCCTTCGGGGCCATGGCAGGAGGCGGCGTCGGTGGCGGCGGGGCAGGGGGACCTGGCGGTGTCGGCCCCCGGCACGGCCCGATTCTATCGCCTGCGCCGTCGTTGAGGGGCGGGCGGGACGGCGTTCGGGGGGAGCTTCTTCCACTCGGCCAGCCGGGCGTCCAGCGCCCGCAATTCGCGGGCAACCTTGGCGGCGACCATCTGCCGACGGGGCTCCATGTCGTTGCGTCGGAGCGCGTCGGCGTCGGGGTGGAGGGTGGGGTCGTCGAGGGGTTGCAACGCCTGGAGGAAGTCCGTGACAAGAGGCAGGAGTTCCTTGGCCGCGTGCAGCTGGAGGGAGCGCAGTTGCCCGAGCTTGCGCCGCACGACGTCGCGTTGCACGTCCGGGTCCCAGCGCACGACCAGGTCGGCCAGCCGTATGGACTGGAACGAGGCGGGCGCGTTGGTGGCGACCCGGATCTCGGCGTTTTCCACGAGCAGCCCTTCGAGGTGGGACAGCGTGGCGGCGCGGCCCCAGACCTGCGCGGGGTCGCGCCCGAGGACATGGAGCCCATTGACCGCCCACCATTTCTCCGCCTCGAGCATCGTGAGGAACCGCCCGCCGTGGGACTGGAGGAAGGCCATTTGCCAGTTCTCGTGCCGGGGCAACGACGCGAGGAAGGCGTTGAAGGCCGCGCGCCCGTCGCGGTCGCCCAGCAACTCGTGGCACAGGAGCGTCGCGGAGGCCCGGTAGGCGGCATGGGCGGCCGCGTCGGAGGCCATGCTGGACGGCGGGAACGCCAGCTCGTCGAGAAGCAACGGAGCCCGGCCGGCGAGAACCTTGCGGACCTCCGCCAGCAACTCCGGCTTCACCGCGTTGCGCATCACCGCCGTGTGCCCCTCCACCAGCAGGTCCCGGCCCCGGTCCGCCAGCACCAGGCCGGTCATGCCCTCCGACACCCACAGCGGCACCGCGCCCGCGCTGGGGCCGGCGTCGCGGTTGGCCTTCTCCACGAGCAGGGCGTCCACGAGCACGCGCACGACCGTCTTCCACGGCAGCTTGTGGGGCAGGTCCAGGCGCACGTTCCACGCGCCTTGCAGCAGCACCGGCCGCAGGTGGACGCCCTTGCCCGACGCGTCCCCGGCGTCGTGGATGTTCACGAAGATCTTCCCACGCCAGCCCTCGGGCGCGCCGAGCAGCAGGTCGAGCGTCCGCCGCGTCCGGTCCGCCGCCACGGCCAGCCACTGCGCCTGCAATTCCAGGTCCTCCAGGTCCCGCGCCGCCTCCGGGATCCATCCCACGCGCGTCTCCGGAGGCGGGCCGCCCGACACGATGAACTGCCCCGACACGTCGCGTGCCGTGAACGGCGCGACCACCGAGCCAGGGAGGACGGTCCTCGGGATCTTCTGCGCCCGCGCCACCGGCGCGAACGCGGCCGCCACCGTCGCCACGACCAGGAAAACGGCGCCCCCCCGCGGCCCCACGCGTCGGGCGGTCGTGGTCACGAGGCCTTGGCTCCGCCGCCGGAGGACCCGCCGGACGCCGGCTTGGAGGGCGCGGAGGTCGGCGCGGGCGTGGAGGGCTTCGACTCGGCCTTGGGCTTCGAGTCGGACGCGGCCGACGTGGCGGACCCGGATCCGGTGTCGGCCTTGGCGGCGGACTTGTAGCCCTCGGATCGGTAATCCGTGATGTAGAACCCGGACCCCTTGAAGATCAGGCCCGCGCCGCCGCCGATGCCGCGGCGCACGCGGCCCTTGCCCCAGCGCGGCTTCGGGCAGGATTCCTTGGGACAAGTCTCGAGGGCCGGGGCCTTCATCGACTGCACGCACTCAAAGGCGTGCCCGCATTTCTGGCAGACGTACTCGTAGGTGGGCATGGCAAAGCAAATGCAAGGCCCGGCAAGGCCGGGCGGTCCCCGTTCATAGCAACAATTTCACCGAAGGTGAACAGCGGCCTTGCCCGGAAGATCAGGCTCGCCATGGCCTTCCGGGATTCCTTCCAATCACCCATGACCTTGCGCCGCTGCCTGTGCTTCCTGGCCTCGCTCCAGGCCTTTTCCGTCGTCGCCCTCGCGGCCGACAAGCCGCAACCCGTCCCCTCCGGGCCCCAGTCCGACGGGCCGTTCCGAAAGGTCATCCTCGCCGCCGACCGCGACGTGGACGGGGATGGCAAGGTGGACGACGTGCTGGTGGACCCGGTGGAGATCGCCGTGGCCCCGGACGGGCGGGTGTTGATCGTGGAACGTGCCGGCGTCGTGAAGGTGCTCCGCCCCGGCGACCGCGACCCCGTCGTGGCGGGCCGCATCCAGGTGTTCCATGAGCTGGAGGACGGCCTGCTGGGGATTGCGCTGGACCCGGCCTTCGCCTCCAACGGGTGGGTGTACCTGTTCCACTCGGACCCGGCCACCCGGGTCGTGGAGGGCGTGGGCAAGATGGGCGACAACATCGTTTCCCGCTTCACCCTCCAGGGCGACGTGCTCGACATGGCGTCGCGCAAGGAACTGCTCCGCATTCCTACCCAACGCGAGCAATGCTGCCACTCGGCCGGTTCCCTCGCCTTCGACGCACAGGGCAACCTGTACGTGGCCACCGGCGACAACACCCACCCGGGCGAGTCCGATGGCTACTCGCCCTCGGACGAACGCGACGGGCGCGGCCCGTGGAACGCGCTCAAGTCCGCCGCGAACGCCAACGACCTGCGCGGCAAGATCCTCCGCATTCATCCCGAGCCGGATGGCACGGCGACGATTCCCCAGGGCAACCTCTTCGCCCCCGGCACGCCCCAGACGCGCCCGGAGATCTACGTCATGGGCAACCGCAACCCCTGGCGCATCTCGGTCGATCGCGTCACCGGCTTCCTGTACTGGGGCGAGGTGGGGCCCGATGCGGGCGGGCCTTCCGAGAACCGCGGGCCCGCCGGCTTCGACGAGGTCAACCAAGCCCGTGCGGCGGGGAACTTCGGATGGCCCATGTTCATCGGCGACAACCGCCCGTATCGACGCCACGACTTCGCCAGCCGCACGAACGGCCCCGCGTGGGATCCGGAGCATCCCGCCAACGAGTCGCGCCACAACACGGGACCGCGCGATCTGCCGCCGGCCCAGGGCGCGTTCGTCTGGTATCCCTATGGGGCGTCCACGCGGTTCCCCGCCGTGGGCAGCGGCGGCCGCACGGCCTGCGCCGGGCCGGTCTATCGCTTTGACCCCGCTTCCGCCTCGCCCCGGCGTCTTCCCCGGGAGCTCGACCACGTGCTCTTCGTCCATGAATGGTCCCGCAACTGGATTATGGCCGTGCACCTCGACGCGGAGGAGCGCATCGCGCGTCGGGCCGATGGCACGCCTTGGATGGAGAAGTTTTGCCCGGGGATGACCTTCCTGCGCCCGACGGACATGGAGGTGGGCCCGGACGGTTGCTTGTACGTGCTGGAGAACGGCACGGCATGGACCGGGAACCGCGACACCCAGTTGGTGCGAATCGAGCACGTCCCCTGAACGAGGCGGACCCGCCGGGCTTCATCCCAGGGCGGTTCGTCGTTGGGACGCCCGTCCGCCCCGTTCGCGACGAAACCCGGTCACGGGCGTCGGCAGTTGGCCTTGAGCCAGCCGGCGTACTCGGCCTCGGTCATCGCGCCCGCAGCCAGGGCGAGCGTGCGCAGCGCGGCGTCCACCTCGCTGGCCTCGAAGGCCCAGCCGTTGATCTCCAGGAAGGCAACGGCCACGACGAAGCCCGTTCTCTTGTTGCCGTCCACGAATGGGAGGTTCCTCACGACTCCGAAGGCGTAGCGGGCGGCCAGCTCGAACAGGCTGGGCTTGCCGTAGGCGTACAGGTTGCGTGGCTTTCCGAGCGCCGAGTCGAGCAAGCCCTCGTCGCGAAGGCCGTCCGCCCCACCGAACTGGGCCAGCGACTGTTCATGCGCCAGCAGGACCACCTCGCGGAGGATCCAGATGGGTTCCTTCACTTGGCCAGCTCCCGCAACGTGTGGCGGTAGCGCTTCATGACGTCCTGGACCACCTCCATCTGCCGGGCCACCTCGGCCTTGTGCGGGCTCAGCCGCAGGCCTCCCTCGGCGGCATCCGTCACGGTCACGGTATCCCCTTCCTCGACCTTCATGTGCGCGAGGACTTCCTTGGGGAGCACCAGGCCCACGGAGTTGCCAATCCTGCGAAGCTTGAGTTCCAGAATCATCGTCGAAGCGTATTCACGCGTGTTATGACGTCAAGGTGGGGCCAAGAAGGGGCACGGGACCGGTTTCTCCCGCAGGCGGTTCAGGCACGGCCCCGGCTTGGCCTCGTTAGCAGAATGATGGCAATGGCAATCGGGGTCAGGCCGATGCTTGATTCCAGACAAAAGCTGCCCTTGTGCCCGTGGCTGATCCCCGCCCAAAACGACCAAAATGCGGCCCAGGTCCATCCCATGGCGACCAGCGCCAGCGCAAGGAGTGCCCGAGCGAGCGCCATACGATCCGAAGCCCAATCACCGTCCTTGCGGGGTGTTCGGACGACGGCGGCCCTGCCTCAAAAATTAGGAGAACCAGGCAGGCGATTCTCTTCGCCCGGAGAATTGCTCGAATTGGGCGGGCGAGGAGTCGCCCAGGGCGTTGTGTTGCCGCTGGGCGTCATGGAAGCGGGCGATGCCGCGCGTGGGTGGCCTGTTGCAACGGGCAGGCCACCCGAGCCGGGCCGTTCGGGCCGTTGGCCGGACTACTTTTTCTCCATGCCCTTGGTCGCGCCGGCACCGCGTTTCGTGGCGCAGCAGAACGCCGAATCGTCCCCGCACGACTTGCAGACGTGCTTCACGGTGCCGTGGTTCTGCTTGTCGAGGCCATGCCCCTCCACGCCCACCACCTCGATCTCGGAACTGCATCCGGCACAGGCGTGCTTGCTGCCGGGCCGGACGAACTCGCGGCCGCGCTCCCTCTCGACGCGCGTGACGGCGACGTTTTTGCACTTCGCGCAGACCATGGCGACGGTGTCGCCCTTCTTGAGTTGCTGGGCCTG
Source organism: uncultured Akkermansia sp. (assembly GCA_964430505.1). Classification (GTDB taxonomy): domain Bacteria; phylum Verrucomicrobiota; class Verrucomicrobiia; order Limisphaerales; family UBA9464; genus UBA6176. The sequence continues at coordinate 31,334 of CAYSGH010000033.1, forward strand.
CGCCGGGCTCCGGAGATGCTGCAAGTGCTCCGCCCCCTTCATCCAAAGGTGCTCGTCGGCGGCGTTGAGGAGGAGGCCGAACCCGAGCGCTGCGGTCACGGCGATGGCGAGGCCCGGGTTTCCGGGGAGGTTGAACGTGGTTTTCATGATGTTTTGGAGGATGCGGACGTCGTGTGGCGTGTGGCGACCGAGGCAACTCGCTTCCTGCCGGGCTTGCCCCGGGGCCACGGCCGATCCCGCAAGCTGCCTTCACCTTTCCTGAGGCTGCCTGCGGGACGGCTCCACAAGGGATCGACAGGGAGTCGGTGGGTTCCGTTAGAGGGTATTGTCCACGAAAAGAACGGGTGGAAGGCCGCCCAAGGCGCGGCCAGGCGCCATGGGATCGCCGGCGCGAGCGGGACGCCTCGGTGCATGGACACGAGGGTCACGCGGAGGCGCGGAGGCGCGGAGACCCGCCGGCAAACCCCAAGATCCATCGGGCCAAGACACGCCAGCCTTGGGGCAAGGTGAGGTGTCGCCCAGGGGGCTCAACCCAACCTCTCGACGGTCACAACTGCGGTCGAAACGGCTCCGCCGCCATGCCATTGAGAAAGCGGGCCCTCACCGGCCCGAGGATCGCCTTCTCCACCGCCTTGCCCCGGCCCAGCGCCGCCAGCGCGTCGATTTCGTCCGCATGGTCCAACGCGTCGTCGCCCGGACGCGTCTCGCAGTTCACCCGAAGGAAACGCTCCGGCCCCACCAGCAGCATGGCCTGCTTCCACGCCGCCTCGCCCTGCGCGTTCATGAGGAGGTCCAAGATGCGCCCTGTGGACGTGCCCGCGATGAGGTCGAAGTGGTCCACCCGTCGCAGACGGGTATCCTTCTCCCAGGCCGCCAATGCCGACGCGGTGAACGTCCCTGCGATGCCGCCGCCATCGAGGGAGAGGATGCGGAAGGATCCGCCCTGCGATTCCTGCCCGGAAGGGCTGGATTAGGCTTCGGATCCTTCCGCCCGAGACCGGCAGGCGGCCAGCTCCATCTCCACGACAGCACGATCCTGAGCCCACTGGGCCAAGTCCGAGGCGTCCTGCACGCCACCGACCCGGTTCAGCATGGAGCGTCATGCGTGAGCTTTTGGAGGCCCAATCAGCCGGTCTCGAGGGTGGTCAAGTCTTCGACGTCGGCCAGGCTGGCCAGGGCCCGGGAGTAGTTGCGCAGCGTGGCTTGCAACGTCGTCAACTCGGCCCGGAACTCGGCGCGGCGGGCTGCGTCCTGGAAGGCTCCCGCCAGCGTTGCGCGATGCCACTTGGCGGTGAAGGGGCGCACGATCTGGTTCAGCACGGGGATGGCCAGCTTGGCGAACTCGCCCGCGCCGGACCCGTGCCGCTTGAGGATGTCGCGCGTGAGCGGAAAGAGCGCGTGGACGCTGTCGAGCGCCGCCTTTTCGTCCCCATGCTCCACGGGCAACGGCTGGGTGGTGATGCGCGTCAGCAGCTCGACGTACAGTTCCCAGGCCGCCGCGCGGTCGGGATCGCGCGGGGAGAACTCGGCGTCGATGAAGGGCAAGCTCAGCTTGAGCCCGGAGATGCCCCACTGTTCGAGGAAGTCCCGGCGTTTCATGGGCGCAGTGTGGTCAGGCCGTGGGCGGTTAAAAGTCCGGATTTGGCGTGGCCGATCCTGGGGGCGCGCTCGATGGGATGGGGTCTCGGGGAGCGGGAAGCGGGGGGCGGGGGGCGGGGGGCGGGGAGCGCGCCCGTCCTCGGGCGCAGGCTCAAGGCCATCCTGACGAGACTTCGTTCGGTCGTTGCGGCGCTTCGTTCGGTCGTTGGAAGTAGGCGGTTCCCCTAACTCGGCGCACAGGGCAGATGGCATCGCCGTCGCCGCGTGAGGGCACGCGGCCTACAGCAAATCCAACGGCGGTTTCTCGGGTTACCCGCCACGTTGGGGTGCGCGCGCCTGTTGGCGGAGGGCCTCGAAGAGGACGATGGCCACGCAGTTGGACAGGTTCAGGGAACGGGCCTCGGGGTTGGCCATGGGGATGTCGATCCAACGATCCGGGGCGGCTTGGAGGAGGGGGCGGGGCAGGCCGGCGGACTCGCGTCCGAAGACGAGGACATCGCCAGGGGCAAAGGCGGCTTCGTGATAGGGGCGCGGGGCTCCTTGCTCGACCAGCCAAGGTCGGCAGCCCGGGCCGAGGTGTCGGACGAGGGCGTCCCAGTTGGGCCATCGATGCCAGGGGACGTGTTGCCAGTAGTCCATGCCGGCGCGGCGGAGCTGGCGGTCGTCGAGGTCGAACCCGAGGGGCTCGACGAGGTGCAGCGTGGAGCGGGTGGCGGCGCAGAGGCGGGCGATGTTGCCGGTGTTGGGCGGGATCTCGGGCTCGAGAAGGACGATCTGGAACATGGGCGGGGAAGGGGTGGGGAAGGTGGCGGAGCCGTCTCGGCTCCGGGGGGGGAAGGATGAGGGTTGAAGGATGAAGGATGAGGGGTGAAGGGGGGAGCTATGGGGTGGGTTGGGCGAGGCGGCGGGCGCGGTCGCGGCGGGCGTCCCAGACGGGCTTGAGGGCGGGGAGCTCGCGGCCGAGGCGGTCGTAGAGGCCGTCGGCCTCGAGGTAGCGGCGGCGTTCCTCGAGGAGTTGGCCGGCGGCGATGCCGGCCTCTTCGAGGAGGCGGGGCGGGACGGATTCGCCGGGGCGGAGGAAGCCGGAGCCGAGGACGACGTCGAGGTAGTGCTTGAGGGCGCGTTCGAGGAGCTCGGAGGCCTCGGCGGGCCCCTTGCTGGAGGCCATGCGCTCGCAGGCGGCCCCGATGCCGACGAGGGCCTTGGCGCGGGAGGCGACGTCGGCGGCGGGGGATTCGAGGATGCGTTGGAAGAGCTCGATGGCGCGGGAGAGGGCGAGGGGGGATTGGGCGGCGAGCTGGAGGTGGCAGTAGGCCATGCGGCCCCAAGCGGCGACGACGACGGGTTGGTTGGTGAAGCGGGCGGCCCCGGTGAAGGCCTCGAGGGCCTCGGAGAAGCCGGCGAGGGGGGCGTTGGTGCCGGGGGGCAGGGCGGCCAGGCGGGCCTCGCCGAGGTAGAAGTAGCCGGAGGCGCGCTCGGGCTCGGGGGTGGCGGGGTCGTTGAGGAGGTCGAGGAGGTATTGGATGGCGTTGGTGGAGCTGCCGCGGGCGAGGGCGGCCTGGCTGGCGAGGAGGCGGGCGCGCTGGGCGGCGGCGGAGCCCTTCCAGAGGGAGTTGGTGAGGACGCCGACGTAGGCGAGCTCGGCCTGTCCGAAGTCGCCGTGGTTGTAGAAGTGGGTTCCGAGCCAGAGCTGGGCGGTCTGGGAGAGGGCGTTGGTGGGGAAGCGGAGGGCGAGGGCGCGGAACTGCTCGACGGCATTGGTGGCGAGGCCGGACTCGGCGGAGGCATAGGCGCGGTCGTACTCGGCCTGGGGCAGGGAGGGGTGGTTGGTGTAGCGGGCGACCCAGCCGTCGAGCTCGCGGAGGGCGGGCGTCCATTGGCGCTCGGCGATGAAGGCGGAGGCGAGGGCGAGGCGGACGCTGGCGGTGACGGGGACGTCGGGGAAGCGCTCGGCGAAGCGGGAGAGCAGCTCGCGTCCGGAGGCGGCGTCGCCCTGGCGCACGAGGGATTGGCCGACGAGGAGGGCGCTGCGGCCGGAGACCTCGGCGTCGGGATGGGTTTGGAGGAGCCGTTCCATGGCCCGGCTGGCGGCGGGGGCGTTGGTGGCGGCGATGGCGGCGGCGATGGCTTGTTGCCAGGCCATGGGGCGCAGCTCGCGGGTAACCACGGCGTCGTTGGTGTAGCCCTCGGCGACGGCCAGGAAGTGGGGGAGGGCGGCGGCGGGCTCGCCGCGGAGGAGGGAGGCGTCGCCGAGCTTGAACCGCGCGGTGGCTTGCTCGGGGGAGGGTGGGAGGGCCTCGGCGGCCTTGCGGAAGGCGGCGTCGGCCTCGATGAGGCGGACGGGCTGGCCGAGGCCTTCCTCCCAGAGGCACCAGCCGCGCAGGTATTGGATGGGGCCGGCGAGGTCGGCGGGGGGACGGTTGGTGAGAAGGGCGTCGAGCTGGCCGAGGACGAGGGCGGGGAGCGCGGCGACCTCGGCGGGGACGGCGGCCTGGGCGCGGGCGGCGGCGTATTGCCGGAACAACACTTGCCCGAGGAGGAGGCGCACGGGGTGCCAATCGGGATCCAGGGTGCGGCCGGCGAGGAAGCGTTCGAGACGGGCGCGCGCGACGGCGAGGTTGGCGCGGTCGAGGAGGGCCTTGCCGACCTGGAGGATGGCCTCGCGTTGGAACGCAGGGGGCATCTCGGGGGCGGTGTTGCGTTCCCACAAGGGCTCGGCGCGGTCGGGTTGGCCGGCGTCGAGGTGGGCGCGGGCGGCGAGGGCATGGGCCTCGGCCTTGCGGACGACGTTGGTGGAGGCGTCGGCGAGGGCGAGGAGGGCCTCGGCGGCCTGCATGCGAGGCGCGGGGAGCTTGGCGTCGAGGGCGACGTCATGCCGGAGGCGTTCGAGGCGCCAACGGGCGTCGGGGTCGGTGGCGTTGGGGCGTGCGGCTTCGAGGGCGGCGAGTGCGGCGGGGTGTTCGCCGGTTCGTTGGCGGGCCTCGGCGAGGAGGAGGAGGCCTTCGAGACGGGCCTCGGCGGGGGCGGCGTTGGCGGCGAGGGAGGATTGGAACGGGGACGCCGGGGCGGCCAACCGGTCGCGGGCGGAGGCGGCGTCGCCGGAGCGCAGCAAGGAGAAGGCCTCGCGGAGGCTGGCGTGGAGGCGGTTGGTGGAGGCGGGGAAGTCCTTGAGGAATCCGGCGAAGGAATCGGCGGCGGCCTTCCATTGGCCGGAGGCGAGGGCGGCCTCGGCCCGGGCGAGGCGGGAACGCTCGAGGGCGGCGTCGCGCAGCGGGGAGGTGGGGAAGCGCTCGGCGAGGGCGGCGAAGTCGTCGGCGGCGCGCTGGAACAGGCGACCGTCCATGGCGCGGAGGGCGGCGTCGAAGGCGAGCTGGTCCGGGGTGGGTTCCTGGGCGCGGAGGCCGTGGAGCACGACGACGAGGAAGAGCAGGCCGGCCAGCCAAGGGGCCGTGCGGCGTCGGGCCGGGCCGACGCCCCCGGGGAACCGCGGCGCGTTGGAGGGCCCGTCAGGCATGGGGAGCAACGGTGGGGGCGTTGGGGTGGAGGATTCGATTCAAAAAGCGGCCGGTGTGGCTTTCGGGGCAACGGGCAACCTCCTCGGGGGTTCCGCAGGCGACGACGCGGCCGCCGCCGGCGCCGCCCTCGGGCCCGAGGTCCACGACCCAGTCGGCGCACTTGATGACGTCGAGGTGATGCTCGATGACGACGAGGGTGTTGCCGGAGTCGCGCAGCTTGAAGAGGACCTGGAGGAGGCGCTCGACGTCCTGGAAGTGGAGGCCGGTGGTGGGCTCGTCGAGGAGGTAGAGGACGCGGCCGGACTGACGGCGGGAGAGCTCGGCGGCGAGCTTGAGGCGCTGGGCCTCGCCGCCGGAGAGGGTGGTGGCGGACTGGCCGAGGCGGAGGTAGCCGAGGCCGACCTCGGACAAGGTGCGGCAGGGGTCGTGGAGCTTGGGGATGGCGCGGAAGAAGGAGACGGCCTCGTCGATGGTGAGGTCGAGGACGGCGGCGACGTTGAGGCCCTTGTAGGTGATCTCGAGGGTCTCGCGGTTGTAGCGGCGGCCGTTGCAGGCCTCGCAGGTGACATAGACGGGGGGGAGGAAGTGCATCTCGATGGCGAGGACGCCGTCGCCCTCGCACTTCTCGCAGCGCCCGCCCTGGATGTTGAAGGAGAAGCGGCCGGCGTCGTAGCCGCGGACGCGCGCGGCGGGCAACGAGGCGAAGAGGTCGCGCACCTCGTTGAACATGCCGGTGTACGTGGCGGGGTTGCTGCGGGGCGTGCGGCCGATGGGCGACTGGTCCACGACGACGCACTTCTCGAGCTGCTCCAGACCGCGGATGGCCCGGTGCGCGCCGGGGCGTTCCTTGGAGCCGTACCATTGCCGGAACACGGCCCGGCGGAGGATGTCGTCCACGAGGGTGGACTTGCCGGAGCCGCTCACGCCGGTGACGCAGGCGAGGGTGCCGAGGGGGATGCGGACGTCGATGTCGCGGAGGTTGTTCTCGGTGGCCCCGACCACTTCGAGCCAGCCCTTGTCCGCGCGGGGTGCGACGCGTTGCCGGGGGACGGGGATGGACAAGGCCCCGGAAAGGTACTGGCCGGTGATGGAGCGCGGGTGGGCGAGGATGTCGGCGACGGAGCCCTGGGCCACGACCTGGCCGCCATGCACGCCCGCGCCGGGGCCGAGGTCCACGACGTGGTCCGCCTGGCGGATGGTGTCCTCGTCGTGCTCGACGACGACGACGGAGTTCCCGAGGTCGCGGAGGCGTCGGAGGGTGGCGAGGAGGCGTTCGTTGTCGCGTTGATGGAGGCCGATGCTGGGCTCGTCGAGGATGTAGAGGACGCCGACGAGCCCGGCCCCGATCTGGGTGGCGAGGCGGATGCGCTGGGCCTCGCCGCCGCTGAGGGTGCCGCTCTCGCGGTCGAGGGTGAGGTAGCCAAGGCCCACCTCGTCGAGGAAGGCGAGGCGACGGCGGACGTGCTCGACGACCTCGCCGGCGAGGCGTTGCTGGAAGTCGGTGAGGCGCAGCGACTGGAGGAAGGCGGCGGCCTGCGTGACCGAGAGGCGGCAGAAGCCGGCGATGCTGAGGCCGGGGACGGGCGGGCCGCCGGGCGCGGGCGGCGCGTCGCCCAGCGTGACGGCGAGCATCTCGGGTCGGAGGCGTTGCCCGCCGCAGGCGTCGCACGGGTGGAGGGTCATGTAGGCCTTGAGCCGGTTCTTGGTGAACTCGCTCTCGGACTCGCGAAGGAACCGCTGGAGGTTGCCCAGCACGCCCTCCCAAGGCCTGCGCAGCTCCGTCCACTTGCCCGCCCGTTGGATCTTGAAGACGACCTCCTCCTCGCCCGAGCCGTGCAGCATCAGGCGATGGAAGGATTCGGGGAGGTCCTTCCAGGGAAGGTCCGTGCGCACGCCGCCATGGCGGGCGACGGCATCAAGCAGGGACTGGTAGTAGCCCGCCATGCGCTGCCCCCCGAGGCGCCGGTACGGGTGCAGGGCGCCGTCGGCGATGGACACGGTCGGGTCGGGGACGAGGAGGCCGGCGTCGAACACCTGCTTTTGGCCGAGGCCGAGGCATTCCGGGCAGGCGCCGCGCGGGGAGTTGAACGAGAAGTGCTGCGGCGTCGGCGTGTCGAACGAGCGGCCGGTGCGGCGCGACACCATGCGGGTGGAGTGCAACGTCTCGGTCCATGCGTCCGGGCCGGCTCCCGGCCCCTGTTCCAGCAGGCGCAGGCGGCCGTCGCCCCAGCGCAGGGCCGTCTCCACGGAATCCGCCAACCGGGGCCGGAGCCCCTCCGCCACGATGAGGCGATCCACGACGACGTCGATGGAGTGGCGGGCCTTGGGGTCGAGGCGGGGCGGTTGCTTGGCGTTGAGCTCGGTGACCTGCCCGTCGATGCGCGCGCGGACGAAGCCCTCGCGGGTCAGGCGCTCGAGGACGTCGCGGAACTCGCCGCGTTGGTCGTCCACGACGGGCGCGAGCACCATGAGGCGCGTCCGCTGGGGGCGTTGGAGGATGCGGTCCACGATCTCGGTGGGGGTCTGGGAGGAGATGGGCTCGCCGGAGTCGGGGTCGTGGGCCTGGCCGACGGTGGCGTAGAGGAGGCGCAGGTAGTCGTAGATCTCGGTGGTGGTGGCGACGGTGGAGCGCGGGTTGCCGGAGGCGGAGCGTTGCTCGATGGCGATGGCGGGGGAGAGGCCCTCGATGTGGTCCACGTCGGGCTTGGCGAGTTGGTCGAGGAACTGCCGGGCGTAGGCGGACAGGGACTCGACGTACTTGCGTTGGCCCTCGGCGAAGAGCGTGTCGAAGGCGAGCGAGGACTTGCCGGAACCGCTGGGGCCGGTGAACACGACGAGGCGGTCCCGCGGGATTTCGAGGGACAGGTTCCGCAGGTTGTGCTGCCGCGCGCCGACGATGCGGATGGACGAGACCGACACGCGGTGATCACGCCAAAAACGGGGACGGAAGGCGACGTGAAACCCCGGGGGGCGAGGGGCGGGCAAGGTGGCGGAGCCGTCTCGGCTCCGGGGGGGGTGGGGGGCGAGCGGCGAGCGGCGAGCGGCGAGCGGCGAGCGGCGAGCGGCGAGCGGCGAGGAGCGAGGGGCGGGCCATTTGGGTCGCCACCCCGAGCACCCGATGGCGTGAACCCATGCCTGCGTCTGGGTCCTGTGCCCTGGAGATGGGCCGACGGGTCATGTGAGAGGTGGCTTGGCCTCCTACATCGGGCTCACGCGGACGACCCGTGCGCTAGCCCGTTGGCAACTGTTCGCCTGGGATTGTTCAGGCGCCCGACAATCTCTGGATGCGTCCCTCGCAAAGGGTCCTCAGGTTAGGCGTGAGGCGGGTGGCAAGTACTCGGCTCCTCAGGATGTCGGCCGAGAGCATCCCGTGGCGAAACAACCCAGCGACGAAATCCATGTCCTTCTCCCGGCCTGCCACCAGCTTGGACGCGGCGAGGTCGTGCACTTCCAGGCACAATCCGGTACCCATCCCGGTGTTGGCGTTTCGCACTGGAACCAACCGGCCCGCCCACCCGTCTGGCAACACCGCCGTGTCGTGGCCCACGCCATGGGCATAGTATCCAAAGGTTTGATGGAACGGGGAACCTTCCCCGATGCACCCGTCCACGAGGTCGGCGTCTTCGGGGCTGCGAAGCGAGAAGATGTCGGCTTCCATGGACGCAAGAAGCTCGGCCGGGGCCTCTGGGAACTGGCCGAGGATGGACTGGCTACCGACGATCACGAACTCGGGTGCGCCGGTGATACCGGCGGCTGCCCGGACGATGTGCTCAAGCTGGTGCCGTTGCATGGGCGAGTCGGAGCCTGCGTTTGGTGGACCACACGGACTCGGCTGAAAGCACCCCTGCGAACGGGGAGTTTTGCCGGAGCCGGCGTCCCTCCTCCGTGTCTGCGCAAAGGACGTTGCAAATCTCGTCCACGGGCCGCCCGAGGATGGCGTCCCATTCGTCATAGCAGCGGAGCAGGGCGGGGCTGCCCGGGTTGAGGCGTCTCCAGCGCGCGAGATTCTCCCGTGCGATGACCAGGGGTTGACCGGACTCGCGCAGGCGGACGGCGACCTGCCGAGCCAGCTCAAGCCCGACCTCGTCATGGATCCGGTGCGACATGCGGTCAGGATGCCCTCTCGGACCTCGGGCTGCTAGTGCTCTCGGGTGCCCCCATCGCCGGGCGTTGCATCCCGACGTTGTCAGTGTTCCCAAGAACGGCGCGGCCGTCCCCGGCCGCCTCCATCTCAAGTAGGCCGGGTCCCCTGACCCGGCGCACCGGGCGTGCGGCATCGCCATCGCCGCGTGAGGGCACGCGGCCTACAGACTGCCCAACTGCCGGTTCTAGGTTCATCCATCCGCCCGGTGACCCCGGGATCGGCGCGGGCCTGCGCGGG
>CAYSGH010000034.1:0-40213 GCA_964430505.1 uncultured Akkermansia sp.
TTGATTCCTTGGGAAATACCGGCGTCGCTTGGGATTGAATTGGCCGCTTGACCTGCAAGGTCCTCCTTCCCTATCACCTCGGGAAGTTACCCCTAACCTTTGAAGACTGGTTGCCATGACCAAACGAGAAATTGTCATGCGCATCGCCGAGGACATCGGCGATGGACCCATGGCTGACAAAGCCCAGCATCTCAGCCAAGACGTTCTTCTGGCCATCGTCCAGAAGACCCTGGACATCATTCTGGATGCCGTGGCACGAGGCGAAACCGTCGAGTTGCGGAACTTCGGTGTGTTCGAGGTCAAGGTCCGCAAGGCTCGCATCGGCCGGAATCCCAACTCGCCCACCGCAGACGTGCCGATCCCTCCGCGGGCCGTCGTGAAGTTCAAGCCGGGCAAGGAAATGCGCGAGCAAGTACTCAAGCTCACTCCCGACAAGGCGCCCAAGGCCTAGGCTTTCGGCTGACCCATGGAGGCACGGCCGCGCGTCGTCCTCCGAGCGGAGGGACCGGGGGGAGGCATGACAACCCTGGGACGCTTGATGCCATCTGCGAGCCAGCGGAATCCCATCGTTCGGTCGGTGCGGCCTGTGACTCGCCCTAGTGCAGCACGGCAGGCCTCAGTATCTTGGTCAGGAATCCTCCGGCTAATGACGGAAGACGTCGAATCCATGGTCAAACCACAGGCCATTGAGGTCGAATTGCATCCGCGCCTGTTCCAGTTCACCCCGATACCAGTGGAAGCTGTTTCGCTCCCGGATCAACCCCTCGGCCTCCTGCACCATCTCGGGATCCAGGGCAACGATGCCGTAACGTCCTGTCCGAAACTCCTCCCTTTGCATCACCCGCAAGAGGGCAATCGCCTCCTCAACCGAGGCCTTCACGACCCAGATCGCGGCCTCCGGACACTTCACCGACAGCTTGTCCAGCTTGGTCGCCGAACAGTCCCCGCACTCGATCCAAAGCTGGGGCCGCATGTCGTACCCCAACTGAAGCAGGTCGGGCTCAAAAGGGATCGCATCGTTTTGGGTGTCGCCCTCGATCACCAGTCGGTCGCGGTGGAACAACACCCATGCGAGGAACTTGAGGAACACATGCCGCACCGATTCGGTCGGCCGCTGTCCCAGGAGAATCTTGTGCGGCAACGGACGCCGCCGATCGTCGCTCGTCATCTGGAACGTGAACTTGCCAGGCATTCGGGGGGCAAGATGCCCTGCCCGTGTGGCGGACGGCGAGCCTGTACCCCGTCCGCTGGCTTCATCCGCCCCGAAACGGCGGCAACCAAGTCTCCCCCCGAAGGCAAACCCCATGTATCCTCATGCCATGACACGTGCCTGGATGGCTGCGGCGGCCGCCTTCAGCCTGGTTTGCGCGCTCGCCGCTCGCGCGGACGAGCGTATCTTTGACTTCGCAACACTGCGGGAGGGCGACCGGCCTCCTGGTTGGAGGGCGCTTCGCATCGGACAAGGATCCGACGCGGAGTGGAGGACAGTCCTCGCCGACGTCCCACCCACCCTCAAGCCCCTCAGCGACCTCGCTCCCAAGGTGGCCCGACGCGCGGTCATCACACAGGTTCGACTCGATTCCACCGACGAACGCTACCCCCTGTTCGTCTTCGACGAGGAACGGTTCGGGGACTTCGAGGCCAAGACACGCCTCCAGGTTTCCGGGGCCGGGGTCGCCGAGATGGCTGGCCTCGTCTTCCGCCTCGTGGACGAAAACAACTTCTACGTCGTCCGGATCAGCACGCTCGGCCGGAACATCCGGTTCTATAAATTTGTCAACGGCCAGCGCTCCGCCCCCATCGGACCCGACATCTCCATTTCAAAGGGCGAGTGGCACGAGCTCTCGATCAAGTGCACCGGCAACCGAATCGAGGTCTTCCTCGACGGCAAGGAGGCCATCCCGGCCCTCACCGACAACTCCCACGCCACCGGCAAGGTCGGCTTTTTCACCAAGTCGGACTCCACCGCCTACTTTGCCGACCTGCGCCTCCAGTACCGCCCCTTGGAAAGCCTCGCGGCCGTGGTCCTGCGCAACGCGCTCCAGAGGCATCCCCGCCTCGTCGGCCTGCATATCCTCGGACGCAAGCCCGGCTCCCGGGATTTGGTCGTGCTCGCATCTCGTTCGGCCTCCGATGTTGGGCGCGCTGCCGTCGAGCCGGAGCAACGCACCTGGGAAGAGAACCGCGCATACTTCACGAAGGGAAAGGACGTCTCCTGGGTTACCCTTCCCATCCACGACCGCAATGGGGATGTCCTGGGCATCGCCAATGTGGGACTCAAGGCGTTCCCCGGGCAGGTCGAGTCCACAACCGTCGCACGCGCCCTTCCCGTCGTCCGCGACATCGAGCAACGCATTGGCGACGCCACCTCGCTGGTGGCCGATTGACCCGCCCACGTCGCCGCGCATAGCCTTTGTGCATGTGCCCGTGGGAAGGCCATTCGCACGCTCGAAGCCACGCCTTCACGTTCCTTCATCCTCGGGTCCGCGAGGGGCTTGTCGTTACCAGCCGCCGTTCCATGCTCAAGGCGGGCCTTGCGGGCCTTGCCGGCATGACGATGCCTCGACTGCTTCAACTCCGCGCCGATGCCACCGCAGCCGTCCGTCCCTCTCGCGGCAAGTCGGTAATCCTCCTCTGGATGGCCGGAGGACCCTCCCACATTGACACGTGGGACGTGAAGCCGGACATGCCCTCCGAGATTCGAGGGCCATTCCGGGACATCCCGACCGCCATCCCCGGCGTTCACATTTGCGAGCACCTGCCCAAGCAGGCCGCCATGCTCGACCGCTTCACGCTCATCCGCTCGGTGGATTGCCGGGACAGCAATCATGAGCCCGACCACGTGATGCAGACCGGGTTCCGGGCTGCCACCCCGCGAGTCAATCCTCAGGGCCACCTTTACCCCGCCATCAGCTCCGTTGTGGCGCGCTTCCGGGGAGCCCATCGCCCGGGCATGCCGCCCTCCGTCGTTCTCAACCTAAAGTCCAAGTCCCACGTGCCGTGGGCCGGGTGGCTAGGAGGACAACATGACCCCTTCCGCGGCGACCAGGTGGGCGACCTGTTCGGCTTGCCCACGGGACTCACCATGGACCGGCTCCGGGACCGGCGGGACCTCACCAGCCAACTCGACGCCTTGCGGTCGTCCATGGACGCCGGCGGCCACATGGAGTCAATGGACCACTTCAGCCAACAAGCCTTTGACCTCGTGGCCGGAGCCCAGGCGCACGAGGCCTTTGACCTGTCCAAGGAGCCCCGGCGGATCGTGGAACGGTATGGCAGCCATGACTGGTGCCGCCAAGCCCTCCTTGCCCGCCGGCTGGTCGAGCGAGGCGTGAGCTTTGTCACCATCGACCTGAGCAACCATGGAGCCTCCGGAACATGGGACAACCACGGCGACAACATCCCGCCCTACGGCGGCATTTGGAACGGGCTACGCCCGTTGCTTCCCGTGTTCGACCACCTTATCACCACGCTCGTCTCCGACCTGGCCGACCGAGGGCTTCTTGATGACACCCTCGTGGTGGCCATGGGCGAGTTTGGACGGACGCCGACGTTGGGGACGCAGGGGAGCACCGACGGCCGAGACCACTGGCCCGTCGTGATGTCCCTGTGCATGGCGGGCGGCGGTCTCCGCCATGGGCAGGTAATTGGCGCCAGCACCCGCGATGGTGGCGAGATTGCCGAGCGCCCGGTCACGCCCGGGGACCTTGCCGCCACCATCTACCATCACATGGGCGTCCCGCTCGACGGCACATTCAACGACCACCAAGGTCGGCCCCTCTTCATCGTTGAGAACGGCACGCCCATTCGGGAGCTGCTGTGATCCGGGCGGGTTGGTCTGTTGGGAAGGACATTGCTGCAACGATGCGATGCTGATAGCAAATCCGGGAGGGGGCCTCGAAGCCGATGAAGGCTTGCCGGGAGGCGGTCACACGCCAGCACCCTCCTCGGGCGATTCATGATCCACGGGTTCTACAAGCTCATCTTCAAGCGCTGGCGCGTGCGGCGATTCCAATGGTTCATTGCCGCGATCCAGCCCGGCCCGGCTTGCTCCCTCCTCGACGTGGGGGGCTACTGGTGGAACTGGCAGGGGCGCGCCTCGTCCTTCGGTAGCATCCTGTGTGTCAACCCCGTCGAGGCGGGTGACGGCGCCGCCTCGGGCGAGCCCAACGTTCGCCAATGCAAGGGCGACGGATGCGCCTTGGCGTTCCCCGACGCATCCTTTGACGTTGCCTTCTCCAATTCGGTCATCGAGCACGTGGGCAGCCTCGAGAAGCAATCCGCCTTCGCACGCGAGGTCCGGCGGGTGGGCCGCAAGGTATGGCTCCAAACCCCCGCCTTGGAATGCCCCTTCGAGCCCCACCTCCTTGCTATTGGCCTGCATTGGATACCCGGCCGACTTGGCTATCTCGCCCGGAAATACCTGTCCCCAGCCGCGTGGATCCATGGGCCCGGGTCCGAAACCATGCAGGACATCCTCAACCACACCCGCCTGTTGTCGCGTCGCGAGTTCGAGGGCTTGTTCCCCGACTGCCGTATCATCACCGAGCGCCTGCTTTGGATTCTTCCAAAGTCCTACGTCGCCGTCAGGTCCAGCAACGATCCCGTCGGCAGCAACCAAGTCCCATGAACAGGCCGGCGCCATGCGCAACCCTCGTGGTGTGCCGCCTTGCCTTCATGGCCGCATGCCTCCTCCTCACCCGGCTTCTGGGTGCCGACTGGCCCCCGGCCGTTTCCACGTTTGGCCAACACTTCCATCGCATTGCACCGGGCGATGAAACCTGGGCTCGGCATGACGTGAGCCGAGACCTTGTGAACTGGACCAACACGGGCGTTGCACTGCCCCCTCTCCCGGCAGGCAAGGTGCTCGGCGCTTGCGGCATCGAGGTAGCCAACCCAGCGGCTGGTGCGACCAACGCTTCCGGCCCGTGGCACGCGATGCTTGTGCTGGTCGATGCCGGGTTGCCTTCCCTCAAATTGCTGCGGTCAGCTGACGGGCGCGCCTACGCGATCGACCCGGGCGAAACAGTCCTGCGCATTCCGGGTGCAACCACCGGAAACCTGAGCTTGGTTTGGCATTCGCCCTCCCAACGTTGGGTGCTGGGAACCCCGGTCCGCGATCAATCGGGCGATGCGATCTCGTTTCACGGATCCTCCAACCTGCTCGACTGGGTTCCGCTAGGACGGGTGGAAGGAGACCATGCACGGGGGGGGCTATGCGAGTTTCCGGAACGCCGCAACCAGGGGACCGCGCGGTGGGTGCTGGTGGACTCGAGAAACGAGGCGCGGATTGCCATTCTCAGCGATGGCCAAGTCCTCCCAGAACGGCGCCGGATGGCCGCCATGCGCGGGGACGGCTCGTGGGGTTTCCTTCCAACGCCCGGCGTGCTTCCGCCACGCGGCCGGAGGCTGGTCGTGGGCCGAACCGGCAACGGCGGACCGTGGGATGGAGGGACGCCTTGGGAGGTTGCCTGCGAGGAGTTTGAGGACGGGCCCCAACTGGTCTGGCTGCCAGCGGCGGAATTCGAGAGCCTTCGGTCTAAATCACGGACCCTGAACGTTCCCCGCCTTAGCAAGGCCGGGACCAACCAACTGCTGGCACGGCTTCCATCTTCCTGCGAGATCCGCCTGGAATTCCGCGCGTCACCGCATCACCGGTTGCTGCTCCGTTTGTCCAGCGAGGTCGTTCGGTTTGACGGTGGCCGCCGCGAGTTGTCTTTGGGAGATGCCAAGGCGACGCTGCCGCCCGCAGCCGACACCGAACGGTGGACCATCGTTCGCACGCCCTCTCACCTGGAGCTGGTCGCCTCCGCCGGTCGGGTTCGCCTCTGCACGCCCATCCGATTCGAGGAGTCCCCCGGACCCGTGGTGCTGGAGCGACCCGGAGGCTGGTGGCTATCCTTGCAGTATCTCGCGTTGCACGAACTTCAGACAACATCCGCCCCCGCCCCGCAACGTCAGCAAGTGTCCATCGGTCAGCCCTAGGTCGCCCGGCGCACGAGTCCAACCCCGAGCGCGGCCGTGGCCCCGTCGGCCATGCAAGTCAGCATCCAGTCACAGGACAGGCCACAACACGACACGACACTGCAACCGTCGCCTTTGGGATGTTACGGCCCGGTACAACCCAGGCGGCCATACCATTCACGGTCCTTGGGCAGGAAGGACCGAAATGAGGCTCCGGAACCGCCGCCGCAGGCCGACTAGTTGATCGGCCCCCGCGGACGACGCACGGCCACGTCTTGAGGCGACCGGTTCTTGGCGATCATGTTCGCCGGTAGGATCCCCCTCCACGAAACCCCGGGATAAACCAAGGCCCCCCTCCCGATGATCGATCCCGGGTTGAGCACTGCGTTGCAACCCACCTCGGCCCCGTCGCCGATCAATGCCCCAAACTTACGCAACCCCGTGTCAATGCATCGTCCGTCCATCTCGACCCAAACGCTGTCGCGCGACAACTTGAGGTTCGAGATGGCCGCCCCTGCGCCCAAGTGCGCCCGGTACCCCAGCACCGAGTCGCCCACGTAGTTGAAGTGCGGCACCTCCGCGCCGTTGAACAGCAACGCGTTCTTAATCTCGCATGCGTTTCCCACGGTGCACCCATCCCCCACCAAGACGTTCTCCCGGATGTATGCGTTGTGCCGGATCCGGCAGTTCCGGCCGATGATTGCCGGGCCAACAATCATCGCGCCATGCTCCACCACAGTCCCCTCCCCAATGAACACGCTGCCTCCCACGTACGCGGTGCCCACAACCCGATGGTGCTGTGCCGGGCGCAGCGTCGCCGCCAGATACGTCGCCAATCGATCCAACACCTCCCACGGAAACTCCAAGCCTACAAACACGTCCCGGTGCTCCGTCTGCTCCAAGTCGAAAAGGTCCGCCGTCGTGTAAATCATTCACAAAGGCTATGAAGACGAATCCCACCGGCAACCATGAACGCTCCGCACCGTGCAGGCGGGCGCCTCGGCCACCAACAACCCGGGCGCGCAACCCAAGTCCCCACACTGCCGGTCCAACTGTCCCGCCCAAAATGACCCTTGCGACCCGGAGCATGCCGCAGCATAAATCGCGCGTCTTTTAACACTATCGCCTATGGCTGACATCGCGAACCGCTACCCCGAAAACGTCCCCGGCAAGTTCTTCGTCGACAACCAGTGCATCGACTGTGACCTCTGCCGCGAGACCGCCCCCAAGAACTTCACGCGCTGGGAAGAGGGCGGCTACTCCTACGTGCACAAGCAGCCCGAGACGAAGGAGGAAGAGACTCTCTGCATGGAGGCGTTGGCGGGCTGTCCCGTCGAAGCCATCGGGAGCGACGGTTCCAAGTAGAACCCTCTCGTCCAAAGGCGACGGCTTCCTCGTCACGCCGCACTTCGCCCGCTTCGGCGGACGATCAGGTTGGGGCGCCCGCCGCTGAGGCGAGGCGCCCTTCTGTCTGCTTTACCCGCAACTCGGCGAGCTTTCGAGGCAGCGCAAGGCATTGGTGCCGCTGCAACGCCCGACCCAACGGGGATGCGGGATCGGTCGAATCTCCGGCAATCGGTGGCACGCAGGACGCGATGGGTGCACCACGAGATTTGAATTGGGAATCTCAAGCTAGCCGACAGCGTCGTCGGTGGCCTGAAAGGCTGGCCCCTCCGGCAAGGTCGAGCGTGCCACCCGGGGCCGCTGAAGCCGCTAAAGCCTCTAAAGCGGATGGGGCGGATACCGATGGTGCCCGCAGAGT
Source organism: uncultured Akkermansia sp. (assembly GCA_964430505.1). Taxonomy (GTDB): domain Bacteria; phylum Verrucomicrobiota; class Verrucomicrobiia; order Limisphaerales; family UBA9464; genus UBA6176. The sequence goes on from CAYSGH010000034.1 coordinate 7,727, forward strand.
GTCACGTAACCCGCTCCAAGAGCGGGGTCCGACGCGGCGACTCGTGGAGTATTTGGCAATGCAACCGGGATGGACACGCCTGACCCAATGCAGGCGTGGACTTGGGGGCCAAGTTGGGCCGAGCCCCTTCACTCAAGCCGGTCAATTGCCCACCACCGATGCCTTGGATGAGGTCGTTTGTACAATGCCGTGGCGCTCAACCAAGCCGATGCTGGACGGGTTAAGGCCAAAGAACCCGAGGATCGAACACCCAAGGGGCCGTCCTACTGGAGGGTCACGACCATCCCAAAATGGATGCTGAACAGAGGGAATGTCCGGGCTGCAGACGCCAAGGAGGTGGGGGTGGAGAACCCCGCTGAAGAAACGTCCCGCAACCCGGACCGAGGCAGCCTAGAAACCACCTCCATGGTGTCAATGCACGGGTTCGAGATTCTTCGGGCACAACCACCTGCATGCCTTCGACTCAACGCGATTTGTTCAAATCAGCAACGCTCTTTCCCCCCTCCATCGCCCGCTCCACGATCACATCCGGCATTCCGGGCGCATCTCCGATCGCGCGCGCGTACCAGACCCTACTCCCACCCATCGCCGTGGGGTTCGCCCAGCCATGCTCGCCGTCACGCAAGCGCGTCCGAACCGTCTCCGGATCGGCCCCCAGCAAGACGGGGATATCCTCTTGCACGTGCAGGCCATCGCTCAAAAAAAACGGCACCATCACCACGTTGTCAGTCCTTGCCATGGAGATGGCCTCCCCGATCCGAGGCGATTCCTCCATGAAGACCGCATGCACGTCATGGAAGGCTCCGCGCGCCGCAATCAATGCCACCTGATCCTCGACGGCGCGGCGTGAGTTCTCCGATTGGGACGTGCCGTGCCCGGCGACGAACAGGGAGACATCGGAGGGTTGCGGGACGTCCCCCAGGCCGGGATGCAAACGGATTGTCTCGATGGCGCGTCCTTCCAAGACCCGCGTCATGGATGGATGCGTCCCCACCGGCCCGCAGTAATGCACCCGCTGCCGCCCGACCCGGTACGTCCCGGGGCGACCGATGCCCGCCGACAGGGGCAATCCAAGCTCACGCGGGATCACCTGCTCCGTGAAGTAACCCTCCGAGACGAAGAAGGGCACCACGAACACCTCGTCATGCCATGCCGAGCGGAGCACGCCTGAGAACGAGGGCTCCTGTTTCCAATAACCTTCCAGCACCTGTCCAAAACGCCCGGTGCGGCGCACGGCTTCCGCATGGAGTCGCGTGGCGGCGCTCGACTGAGCGTTCAGGGTCGATCCGTGCCCCAACAGGAGGAGTGTCGAATGGGCCAGCATCCCGGGAACGGGCTCAGGCGGCCTTGGCCATGGGCTTGTCCACGAGGCGGTACCAGTTGTCCCGCTGCCTCGCCTCCAATCCCAGGTCCCGGATGAGCCGTTGCATGTCCTCGACGCCCATGCGGTGGGTGGTTCCGGCGCTGGAGACCACGTTTTCCTCGATCATGATGGAGCCGAGGTCGTTGGCCCCGTAGCAGAGGGCGACCTGGCCTACGTCGAGCCCCTGGGTCACCCACGAGCTTTGGATACTGGGGATGTTGTCGAGGTAGATGCGCGCCAACGCCTGCATCCGAAGGTATTCATGCGCGCCCACGGTGGGGGCCTTCAGCACGGTGTTTTCCGGCTGGAACGTCCAGCAGATGAACGCCGTGAACGCGCCGCCGTTGACGGATCCCTCCTCCAGGGCCCGGGAGAAGGCGGCGGCTTGGCCGATGGGGCCGGCAACCGCCGGAAGCCTCCCCTGCCCTACCATCCGGGCGAGGGAACGGTCCTGCTGCGCGCGCACGACCTCCAGATGCTCGATGCGATCCTCGAGGGTTTCGACGTGCCCGAACATCATGGTGGCACTGCTCGCCAGCCCCAGCCCGTGCGCGACGTCCATCACCCCCATCCACTCGCCCGTCGTGGCCTTCAGCGGCGCAATCCGCTTCCGCACGCGGTCCACCAAGATTTCCCCGCCGCCGCCCGGCAACGACCCGAGGCCCGCCGCCATGAACTGCCGGAGCAAGTCCTCCACCGGTTCACCGAACACCTCCTCGAAATGAATGAACTCCGACGGGCTGAACCCATGGACGTTGAAGCCTGGGTGCCTGTCCCGGACATGGGAGAGGAGGTCGAGGTACCATTGCTTGCCGAGACGGGGATGATGCCCGCCTTGCATGAGGATTTGGGTGCCGCCCAGCGCGATGGTCTCCTCGATCTTCCGGTCCAGTTCCTCGTGGGTGATCACGTAGGAATCCGCGTCCTTCTCCGTCCGCCAGAACGCGCAGAACTTGCAATAGACGTTGCAGACGTTGGTGTAGTTGACGTTGCGATCGACGATGTAGGTGATCGTGTCCGCCCCGCGCCCCGCATGGGCCGTCGCCCGGGCAAGCCTCCGGCGGCGGTCTGCCAACATGCCCAGCTCCGGCAATGGCAACGTCGCCAGCCGCGCGAGGTCCGACGCCGAAACCCGCGCGCCGTCCCACGTCGCCTGCATCAACCCGTCCATCGAAGCATCGCCCGCCATGGGGTGAGCGTACCCCCGAACGCGAAAAACGGCCAACCTCGGCCTCGCTGGCGCTCGTTATCGCGCCCGGGCGTGACGGAACCGGTCGACGCCCACGGCCAGAACGATGACGACGCCGATCAGGATTTCCTGCACGTAGGTCTCCCATCCGAGCTGGTTCGTCCCGTTCCGCAGCACGGCCATGATCAGCGCGCCAATCATCGCGCCCAGGACGGAGCCGGTCCCACCGCTGAGGCTGGCCCCGCCGATGACCACGGCGGCGATGATGTCCAACTCAAGGCCCACCGCCACCGACGGGTCGCCCTGCGTCAACCGCGAGAGCTGCATCAGGCCGGACGTCCCGAAGAACAGGCCTGCGAGCCCGTAAATCCACAGCTTCGTCCAGCGCACCCGGATGCCGCACAACCGCGCGGTGGCCTCGTTCGATCCGATGGCAAAGACATGCCTTCCAAAGATCGTCCGGTTCATGACCACGGCCATCAATGCGGCGAGCGCGACCGCGATCCACACGCCGTGCGGCAGGGGGAAGAATTCCGCAGGCTTGAGCCGGGCCATGATGGCATTGACGGCGGAATCCTCCGGCGCCGACACGGTTTGCTTGTTGGACAACCACTTCGCGGCGCCCCGGACCACCCCCATCATGCCAAGCGTCACAATGAACGGAAGCATGCGGAACCCCGCGATGATGGAGCCGTTGAGCAACCCAATCGCCCCGCCCGCCGCAATCACCGCCGCGACGGCCCATGCCGGATGGACGCCCGCCACCAGCAGCCGCGCCCCCAGCACGCTCGTGAACGCCACGACCGACCCCACGCTCAGGTCGATGCCGCCGCTCACGATCACCAGCGTCATGCCGAGCGCTCCAATCGCCACGATGACGGTCTGCGTGAGGACGACCTTGAAGTTCGCGCCGGTGAAGATGAACGGCCGGGCCTCCTCGCTGAGCGCCAGCAGGCCCAGCACCAACATCAAGCCGAGGAACGGGCCGAGGACATCGAGCCAGCGTCGTAGGATCCCGGGCACGGCGCCCGGCGTCATTGCATGGGAACTCATCGTTCTTTGAAATGGGGTTGCACCTCGCCCGGGCCGCCATCCGGCTGCCCGATCGCCGCCGCAATGACCTCGTGCTCGGTCCATTCGGACGCCGGGCGCGACGCCACCAACGTCCCGCGGCTCATCACCGCGACGGTGTCGCAGACGCCCAGAAGCTCGGGCAGGTAGGAACTGACGAATATCACGGACTTTCCGTCCCGCGCCGCTTCGCCGATGCGCCGGTAAATCGAGGCCTTCGAGCCCACGTCGATGCCCCGAGTGGGCTCGTCGAGGAGCAGGACTCGGGCGTCGTGATACAACAGTCTCCCCAGCGCCACCTTCTGCTGGTTCCCCCCGCTTAGGTGGCCCAGCGGCGTCTCGGGCCCGGGCGTCTTCACCTCCATGGTCTCAATCCAGCGGCTCGCCTCCGCCCGCGCACGCCCGGCCGACACCCACCCCATCCGGGTCAGCGGCCCGAGCCGGGTCAGCAACAGGTTCTCCGACACGCTTCGGTTGAGCAGCAGGCCCTCGTCCTTGCGGTCTTCGCTCAGCAACCCCATGCCGCGCGCCAGCCTTTGGGCGGGATCGGCCCCGCCATCGCGCGCCCCGTCCCACACCACCTCGCCCCCCCGGAGGTCGTCCAATCCAAACAAGGCCCTCAATGTCTCCGTCCGTCCCGCACCCACCAGCCCGGCGATCCCGAGGATCTCGCCCCGGCGCAGCGACAACGAGACGGAGGCAGGCTTGGAATGGCCTTGGAGCCCGCGCAACTCCAACACCCGCGGCCCCAGCTCGTGCGGCGTCCGGGGATACAACTCATGGACGTCGCGCCCCACCATGAGGCGGATGATTTCCTCGACGCGCGTCCCGGCCATGGGGCCGGTCCCAACGGACTCGCCGTCGCGGAGGACGGTCCACCGGCTGCACAGCGCCTGGCACTCCTCCAGGAAGTGGGAGATGTACACGACCGCCACGCCCGACGCCGACAGCCTCCGGATCACTCGGAACAGGTTTTCCGTGTCCACGCGTGTGAGGCTGCTCGTTGGCTCGTCCATGATCAGGACCTTTGGCTGCGCCAAAAGCGAGCGCGCGATCTCGACCAGTTGCTGCCGTGCGACGGTGAGGGATCTGACGGGCGCCCACGTGGGGATGTCGTCGGCCCCGAGCTGGGAGAGGGCCGCGCGGGCGCGGGCCGTTCGTTCCCGCCGTTGGATCCATCCCAGGCGGTTCGGCGTGGAGCCCAGCAGGATGTTCTCCTCCACGCTGAGGTGCGGGGCGAGGTTCAGCTCCTGGTAGATCATCGCCACGCCTGCCTGCCGCGCGGACAACGGGTCCTCGGGCTGGAACGTCCGGCCATCCAACTCGATCGTTCCCGCGTCGGGCGCATGGGCCCCCGACAAGACCTTCATCAGGGTGCTCTTGCCGGCCCCGTTTTCGCCGATCAAGGCATGGACCTCGCCCGGCTGGACGACGAGGTCCACGCCGCGAAGGGCCAAGGTGGCCCCGAAGGCCTTGCGGACGCCCCGGATGCTCAGGCGCGGTGGGGTGTCATCAGGGGCGGTCATGGTGCCGGGATGAGGCAAGGCGAGGGCGGATTATTCCTTCAGGTACTTCTTGATGGGCGGCTCCAGGAGCTCGCGGATGGCGGGCTGGGCCATGTTCTCGGAGGTGACGAGCACGACGCCCGTGTCGATGCGCTTCTCTGGCTTCTTGCCCTGGAGATGCTCGACCATGGTCATGACGCCGAGGTAGCCCATCTTGACGGGGTCCTGGACGACGAGCGCCTGGAGGTCGCCGTTCCTGAGGTCCAGCACGGAGGCGGAACCCGAGTCAAACCCGATCATCTTCACCTTGCCGCCGGCCTTGCCGATGTCCCGGAGGGCCTTGGCCATGGCGACAGTGGGGGGCTCGCACGGGCAAAAAATGCCGTCCACTTGGCTGCCGAAGCGGTTGAGAATGTTCTGGGCCGCCTGGTAGCCGGTCTCGCGGGTGGGGCCGGAGTATTGGTCGGCGGAGATCAACCGGATGCCGGGATGCTTGGACAAGGCTTCGAGGAAACCCTTTTCGCGGGCCTCGGTGCTGGCGGATCCGACCTGGTAACGGAGGAGGATGACGTTGCCCTTCCCGTTGAGGAGCTTGGCCATGTGCTCGCCGGCCATCATGCCACCCTTGTGATTGTCCGTGGCCACGAAGCTGACGTGCTGCTCGGAGCTGAGGTCGGAGTCGATGACCACGACGGGCACGCCAGACTGGACGGCTCCCTTGACGGGTTGGGCGAGCGCGCGGGAGTCAAGGGGGGCGAGCACGATGCCGGAGACGTGGCGGCTGGCGAAGTTCTCGACGACCTGGATTTGCTGGTCGCGGTCGTCTTCGCGAAGCGGTCCCTTCCAGAAGATGCGGGTCTTCACGCCCTTGGCGTTGAGTTCCTGCTCGGCCTTGGCGGCGCCGGCATGGACGGATTTCCAGAACTCGTGGGTGGTCCCCTTGGGGATGACGGCAATCGTGAACGAGTCGGCCGCGTGCAAGGCCACGGCCGCAGCAAGGGCGAGGACACCCGGGATTCGTGAGATCATTGCGGCAGGCTACGAAAGCGATGTGCGGCCGCCAACCGCCGATTGCGGGGATCATCGATCCGCCCCCGCATCGAGGGAGGCCCCGCATGGGGCGTCGCCGACCCCACGGGGCATGGCTTCAGTAAGACCCATCTTGGACGCCTTGGACGCCCTCGACGATCGCAACCCCCGCGCTGGTGCCCAGACGGCTTGCCCCGGCCTCGATCATGGCCAGCGCCGTCGCCACGTCCCGGATGCCGCCGGAGGCCTTGACGCCCAGCCTGGGGCCCACGCACGCGCGCAGGAGTCGGACGTCCTCGACGGTGGCGCCGCCTTTTCCAAGGCCCGTGGACGTCTTCACCATCTTGACTCCGGCCTCGACCGCGAGGGAACACGCCCTGCGCTTCTCGTCCTCCGTGAGCAGGCATGTCTCCAGGATGAGCTTCACCGGGACCATTTCGGCCGCCTCCACCAGATCCCGAAGCTCGCGCAGCACGCCGCGGTCGTCGCCATCCTTTAGCCGCCCGACATTGAGGACGACGTCTACTTCCTGCGCGCCAAGGTCGATGACGGACTCCACCTCGAAGCGCTTGCTGTCCCCGTCGCCAGACCCGAGCGGGAAGCCCACCACAGCCGCCACCAACACGCCCGACTCGGACTCCTCGAGCCTCGCGGACGCCAAGGCGACGCGGCAACCGTTCACGCAGACGGCATGGAACCGATGCCGCGCCGCCTCCGCGCACAGGCGGCCGATGTCCTCGGCGGTCGCGTCGGGACGCAACAGGGTGTGGTCGATGTGCCGGGCGATTTCCAACGCGGTCAACGTCATGCGGAAGGCTGGGCCGTCCCGGGGGGACTTCGCAAGAAACCAAGAGCGCCCCCGCGCGGATGGGCGCCGCACTTGCAAAGTCTTCGCCGACACGGGGATTCTCCGCCTGCATGAGCAACGTGATGCGAGTCGGGATCATCGGCGGGGGGCTAATGGGCCGCGAGGCCGCCAGCGCGTTTGGGCGGTGGTTTGTCTTGGACCGGGACAAGGTGCCCGTGCGGGTGGAACTGACGGCGGTATGCGACCTGCAACCTTCCCTGCTGGAGTGGTTCAAGGGCGTTCCCGGGGTTCGGTTGCTCACGAGGGACCACCGCGAGTTGCTGGCAAGCGCGGACGTGGACGTGGTGTACGTCGCGGTGCCGCACAACCTGCACGAGTCGATCTACACGGACGTGTTGCGCGCCGGAAAGGACCTCTTGGCGGAGAAGCCCTTCGGTATCGACCTCGCCGCAGCGGAACGGATTGGCGCAGAGGCGCGCCGATCGGGTCGCTTTGTTCGTTGCAGCTCGGAGTTTCCATTCCTGCCGGGCGCGCAGCGGGTGTTCGAGGCCGCCCGCAGCGGCCGCATCGGGAAGCTCCTCGAGGTGCGCTCGTGCTTCTGGCACGCCAGCGACCTCGACCCGACCAAGCCCGCCAACTGGAAGCGCCAGGTGAAGACCTGCGGCGAGATCGGGGTCATGGGCGACCTGGGCATGCACGTCGTCCACCTCCCCTTCCGCCTCGGATGGAACCCCGTGCGGGTCTATGCCCAGTTGCAAAAGGTTTATGGGGAACGTCCCGACGGGAAGGGCGGCATGGCGGCGTGTGACACGTGGGACAACGCGATGCTGCACACGGACCTGCTGGTGGAAGGGCGCGAGGTTCCGATGCGATTGGAGATGAAGCGATTGGCTCCGGGGGCAACGAACACGTGGTCGCTGGAGGTGCTGGGAACGGATGGCGGGGCGCGCTTCTCGACGGCGGAGCCCAAGACCTACTGGGAGTTCCAACGCGGCAAGGAGCAGCCTTGGTCAAGGACTGACCTCGGCTTTGGCAGCGTCTTCCCAACCATCACCGGCGGAATTTTTGAACCCGGATTCCCGGATTGCTTCCAACAAATGTGGGCGGCGTTTGCCGTGGAACGGGCTGGTGTGCTGGGATGCCGGTTTGGGTGCGTAACCCCAGACGAAGCGGTGGCCAGTCACCGATTGTTTGCGGCCGCGCTGCGTTCTCACGAAACAAAAGCAGCGGTTGCCTTGTGAGCAACCGCCGCCAGTTCGCCGTCACGACAGAAAGATCCCCCGCGAAAACAGGGCCCTGTGAGAGTAGCGTTTAAGGGTTCCCCAAAGTCGCAAAGCTAGGACATCTCCGAAGCAACTGCCGCCAGTAAGCTAGGGGCGTGCCAAGGCGTCAATCACCAAGCCTGCCCCCCCCCCAGACCGGGTCGTCGGGCCCCGCTGGCACCGGGACGGGGGCGGGCCCTGATGGCGTCAACCCCTCGCCACACGGCGCAAGACCGAGTCCCGCTGCGCCCAACCCTCCAAGAGGGCCGGATGGTCCAGATTGTAGTGCAATCCCCGGCTTTCCGGGCGTTGCAACGCGCAGCCCACGATCAACTCCGCCACCGTCGCAATGTTCCGCAACTCGATCAGGTCGGAGGTGATCCGGAAGTTCCAATAATACTCACGGATTTCGTCCTGCAGGTTTCCCAGGCGTTTCTCTGCCCGGCGCAGCCGCTTGTCCGTGCGCACAATCCCGACGTAGTCCCACATGGTTCGGCGAATTTCGTCCCAGTTGTGGCTCACCACCACCATCTCGTCCGGGTCCGTCGCCTGGCCCGGTTCCCAAGGGGGGATGGCCACGGACACGGGCTCCGGCGGGTCCGCTGCGAGGTGGTCCGCCGCCCGGTGCGCGCATACCAACGCCTCGAGAAGGGAGTTGCTGGCCAGCCGGTTTGCCCCATGCAACCCGGTGCACGCCACCTCCCCGATCGCCAGCAAACCCTCGATCTCCGTCCGTCCCTCCAAGTCCACCAACACCCCACCGCACTGGTAATGCGCGGCAGGAACCACCGGCACCGGCTCCTTCGTCATGTCAATCCCATGCTCCAGGCATCGACCGTAAATGTTCGGGAAGTGATCCATGATGAAGCGCGCCGGCTTGTGCGTGATGTCCAAGAACACGCACTCCGCGCCCGTTCGCTTCATCTCGGAATCAATCGCCCGCGCCACGATGTCCCGAGGTGCCAGTTCGAGCCGCGGGTCATACCGCTCCATGAACCGCGCCCCATCCGCCCCTCGCAACACCGCCCCCTCGCCCCGCACCGCCTCCGAAACCAGGAAGGACTTGGCCTTGGGATGAAACAAGCACGTGGGATGAAACTGGATGAACTCCATGTTCGCGACTCCAGCCCCGGCACGGTACGCCATCGCCACCCCATCCCCCGTCGCGATGTCCGGATTGGTGGTATAAACATAGACCTTCCCGCAACCACCCGTCGCCAACGCCACCGTCCGCGCGGCAAACGCCGTCACCTGCTGCGTCGCACGGTCGAGCACATACGCACCCACGCAGCGAGGCGCCCCTCCCAAGCCCAGCTTCGACGTCGTCACCAAGTCCACCGCCACGTGGTTTTCAAACACCCGGATGCGCCGCTCGGCCGCCACCGCCTTCAACAAGGCCCGCTCAATCTCCGCGCCCGTCGCGTCCTTGGCATGGAGAACCCTTCGACGCGAATGCCCCCCCTCGCGGGTCAGGTCCAACGACACCTCCCCGGGGTGCGACGGGTCCGGCCGCCCATCGAACTGCGCCCCCAGCTCGATCAACTCCCGGATGCGGGCCGGTCCCTCCGACAAGATGGACCGCACCACGTCCTCCCGGCAAAGCCCTGCGCCGGCATCCAGCGTGTCGCGCACGTGCAACTCGACGGTGTCGTCATCCGCCCACACCGACGCGATCCCGCCTTGCGCCCAGTTGGTGTTGGAATCGGCGCGGTTCTTTTTGGTAACGACCGCGACCGTGCCCAACTGGGCGGCCCTCAGCGCAAAGGTGAGCCCCGCCATTCCCGTGCCGAGCACCAGGAAGTCGAACGTTTGCGTCGGCATGGCCCGCGACGTGGACATCCTTCAGGCGTCTAGTGCGAGTGCGCCTTGCCCGTCCCGCAAAGCCCGCATGAGGACGGCGTCCCCGTGCAGGCGGCACCTTCGCCTCCGCCGCCCTGGACGGCTGCGGCAAACGTCGAGAACTTCTTGCTCAAGCGGGTCGATCCGCAGTGTGGGCAGACGGTCCCCTTCCACTCGGACGTCCTCACCAGCACCTCGCTGTCCCGGTCGCAGGCATCACAGTGAAACTCGTAGATCGGCATGGCCACTCCCTACCCAAGGGACGGTCCCAAATCACGCCCCAAAGTGTTCCTTTCCTGACCACCCCGACCAAGGGTAGGTTCAAGCCATGGACGCGCGTTCCTTCACGTCGGGATTGAGCAGGGGCATGTCATGGATGGCCGTCGCGTTGGCCCCATGGATGGCCGCAGGTTGCGGCAAGCACGACGGCCACGCGCCGGAACCGTCCGGCCACGCCCACCAAGCCAAGAACGGCGGGCAACTCCTTGAGGTCGGCAAGCATCAGTTCAACATCGAGGTCCTCGTCGACGCCTCGAAGGGCAAGGTCACCGCATGGATCCTCGACGCGCATGCCGAGGATTACGTGCGCATCCCCGCGCCCACGTTGCGCCTGTCCGCCGTTGCGGGCGGCCAGCAGCATGAGGTCACCCTCGCTGCCGTTGCCAACCCCGCCTCCGGCGAAAAGGTGGGCGACACCTCGCAATTCGAGGGCGTTGCCGAATGGCTCAAGTCCACACCCGCGTTCTCGGGCACCTTTCATGACGTTGCCATCCGCGGGGCCGGCTTCGGCAACGTCACGTTCCAGCATGGCCCCTCTCCCAAGGCGCGCTGAGCCCCCGCGCTCCGGACGGCACTCCAAACAGGCAACCATCCGATGAAAGATTCCTCGAAAACCGAATGGCTCCGCACCGCCATGGGCTTCGTGGGCGCCGCCCTGGTGGGCTCGTGGATGTTCGCCCAGGACGGCAAGCCCTCCGGCGGCGTCCGCGGTCAACCCATCAAGCCTGCGGCGCCCAAGGGGCAGCCCATCGTTCGTGCCTCCACCAACACCCCGGCCGCACGCCCAACGAATGCGACGGTCGTCGGGCCCCCCGCTTCCTCCACCAACGCACCCGCCAAGCCCGGCGGCCCCATGCCGCTCGGCTTCGACCAACTCGCGGGCTTCAACTACGTCGTCCCTGAGTACACCGGCACCACGCCGCCCCCCGCCCCGGACACGAACCAAATCCCCGCATCCGTCCGAGGGCTGGATGGCAAGACCGTTGCCGTGAAGGGCTTCATGCTTCCCCTCAAGGTCAAGGACGGAAAGGTCCAAGAGCTCCTCCTCATGCGGGACCAATCCATGTGCTGCTTCGGGGCGGTGCCCAAGATCAACGAGTTCTTGACCGTCAAGATGACCGGCGAGGGCACCCGGGCCGTCATGGACCAAGCCGTCACCCTCGTGGGGAAGCTCAAGGTCGGCGAGTTCTCCGAGAACGGCTACCTCTTGGGCATCTACCAACTCGACGCCGACCGCGCCGAGGGGCCCGGACTTTGAACGGCGCGACCGTGACATCCTTGGCGCGACTCGGGAGGGTCACGCCGTGAATGGACTGCCGATCACCGAGCTGACGGACGCCCTGCTGGTCAGCTATCGGCAGCACGGCGGGATCAACCACGTCGATGGCGCCAACCTCCCCTCCCGCGGCGCCGTGGTGGACATCACCCTCGAGCTGTTGCGCCTCCTGTTCCCGGGATTCTTTGACGACGCCGTCGTCCATGCCTCCGATCTCAAGGCGGACACCGTCCTCCGCATGGACTCCGTCGCCGGCAGGCTCGAGGACGAGATCTGCAAGAGCCTCGCCTGCACGGACGCGGACCGCAGCACCGTCGAGCACCGGGCTCGTTCCCGCGCGTTGGTGGGCGAGTTCCTCCGCCGCCTTCCCTTCATCCGGGCCCTCCTGCAAACCGACGTCGAGGCCGCCTTCCAAGGCGACCCGGCCGCCCGCAGCCGCGAGGAAATCATCACCGCCTACCCCTTCATCGAGGCCGTCGCCGTACAGCGCCTGGCGCACGAGCTTCATCGGCAGGGCGTTCCCCTGCTCCCGCGCATGATGACCGAGTGGGCGCACGGCCGGACGGGCATCGACATCCACCCCGGGGCGAGCATCGGCTCCCACTTCTTCATCGACCACGGGACCGGAACAGTCATCGGCGAGTCCTGCATCCTGGGCAATCACGTGAAGATCTTCCATGGCGTCACGCTCGGGGCGACCAGCACCTCCGGCGGCCAAGCCCTTCGCGGCCGCAAGCGCCACCCCACCATCGAAGACCACGTGACCATCTACTCCGGGGCCGTCATCCTCGGAGGCGAAACCATCATCGGCCGCAACTCCACCATCGGGGGCAACGTCTTCCTCCTGCAAAGCGTCCCACCGGACTCGACCGTCGTGATGGAGGAGACTCGAGTCCGCGTCCTGCCCAAGCGCGGGCGCACGGCGGACCTCGACTACCAAATCTGAAGTCGGCCCAACGGCTGCCGCGTCGTCGCCATGCCACAACCCCCTCCAGCCATGGCACCATGGGTCATCCGACGCGGAACGCCCGAGGACCATGCCACCGTCGTGGACTTCAACCGCGCACTCGCCCGGGAGACCGAGGGGCGCGACCTCGACCCGGCACGCCTGTCGCCAGGCGTTGCATCGGCCTTGTCGGATCCGGGCAAGGGCTTGTACTGGCTGGCGGACGCGGCGGGAACCGTCGTGGGCCAGCTCATGGTGACGCTGGAATGGAGCGACTGGCGCAACGGTTGGTTCTGGTGGCTCCAAAGCGTCTATGTGGCCCCGGCTTGGCGCGGCCAGGGCGTGTTTCGATCGCTGGCCCATGCCGTCGAGAAGGAGGCGCGTGCGAGGGCTGACGTGTGCGGGCTGCGACTGTACATGGAGCCCCACAACCACCGAGCACGGGCCGCCTACACCCGGCTGGGCTGGCGACCCGCCGGGTACGAACTGCTCGAGATCGACTTCACCCGGCCAGCAGCGCCTGCTGCCTCGTGAGCTGGGCCTCGCGCCTCATGCCTCGCGCCAGCCCAACAGGCTGACACCCTCGCGCCGCGCCACGGCCTCCGCCTCCGGCCGGTCCAGCAACACTGTCAACCCAGCCTCGAACGCAAGCACCCGAATGCCCGAGCGCGCGCACGTTTCCACCGTCCGCGGGCCGACGCACGGCAGGTCGAAGCGCACGTCATGCCCGCGCTTGGCCAGCTTCACCGCCACCGCCGCCTTTGACTTGCCCGCCAGTCCTCCGCCCCGTTCCAGGCAGGCGTCCGTTCCCTCGAACCCCTCCACCGCCAGCACCGTCCCCTCCTTGACCACCACGGATTGCCCAATCTCCAGCCGCGCCACCTCGCGGGCGATCCGAAAGCCGAACGCCACATCCTCCATCTCGGGCTCGCTCGGCTTCGGGCCCGCCACCAAGCCCACCCCGGGCATCCAAGGCCCCAGGTAGGGCAGCGGGTCCACCAACCGAATCCCATCCTTGCCCAGCTCGTCGGCCACCGCCCCGAACAAGGTGTGCGCGTTTCGTTCCCTGACGCCCAGCAACAGCCTCATGCCCCGCAGGTCCGGACGGATGTTGAACAGGTTCGATGGCGCCAATTGCCCCAGCATCACGCACTCCCGAACGCCCGATTCCCGCAGCACCTCGATCATCCGGCCCAACTGCCCCACCTTGACCCAACCCACCGCGTCCACCTCGCCAGCCAACGCCGGGTCCGTCTCGCCCTCGAAGGCCACGGCGGCAACCCGGCGTCCTTGCCTCCGGGCCTCGGCGGCAAACACGAACGGCAACCGCTTGCTGCCGGCGATCAACCCCAACGGTGCCTCGTGCGCTTCCATCCGCGCCAGACTGCGGCCCGCCTCGCCTCCTGACAATGGGCTTGCCTCCCGCCCCTCGCGCTCGCCCATCCTTGCCCACCAGTCCCGCATGAACTTCACGAAGATCCCTGCCGCCGCCTGCGCCCTTGGCCTTCTCGTTGCATCCCCCTTCCCGCCCGTGGATGCCGCCCCCGTCCCGGCCAAGGCCAGCAAGTTGCGGCCCGCCCCCGCCCACCCCATCCATGGCAGCGTGGACCGTTTCGACCCCGCATTGGACGCGCTGATCGCACCCGGCGTCCAAATGGAGCGCCTTGCCTCCGGCTTCAACTGGTCCGAGGGCCCCACGTGGCTCCCGCGCGAGAAGGCCATCGTGTTTTCGGACGTGCCGGAAAACGTGGTGTACCGATGGTCCGACCGCGACGGCTTGTCCGTGTACCTCAAGCCCAGCGGCTACACGGGCCAGGCCCTCGAGTTCAACGAGCAGGGCTCCAATGGCCTGGCGACCGATGCCGCCGGGCGACTCATCCTCTGCCAGCATGGCGACCGGCGCATCTCCCGCCTCGACCGGGGCGGAGCCTTCACGCCGCTCGCCTCACACTTTGACAACCGCCGTTTCAATTCGCCCAACGACCTCGTCTTCGACCGGCGTGGCAACTTGTACTTCACCGACCCGCCGTATGGGTTGAAGGGGGGCAACGATGGCGACGCCAAGGAACTGGCCTTCAACGGCGTGTACCTCCTGCAGCCCGGCGGCAGCGTCCGGCTGCTCACGAGTTCCATGACCTTTCCCAATGGCATCGCACTTTCGCCCGACGAACGCACCCTCTACGTCAACCAATCCGACCCCAAGGCGCCCATTATCCGCGCGTTCCCGGTCCGGCAGGACGGCACACTCGGCGAGGGACGCATCTTCTTTGACACGACGCACCTCATGCAATCGGGCGGCAAGGGCCTGCCCGATGGCCTGAAGGTGGATGCCCGCGGCAACGTGTTCGCCACCGGCCCAGGCGGCGTGCTCGTGCTGTCCCCCGAGGGACGATTGCTGGGCCTGCTCAACACCGGCGAGGCCACCGGCAACTGTTGCTGGGGCGACGACGGCGCCACCCTCTACATCACTGCGGACATGCACCTGCTACGCATCCGCACGCGCACCACGGGCCACGGCTTCCGCCGGTAGCCCCGGGATCCCGCCGATCCCGTCCGATCCGACGGATCGGCCGGACGCATGATGTCAGGCCATCCACGCCCCGAGCGCCTCCACGTGCGCGGCGGAGCCGTCCCGCAGCCAGCCGTCGAGCTGTGCCGGGTCCTTGAGCTGCTGGCCCCGCAACCTCGGCACTGCCACGAACGCCGAGCGCACGTCGGACAACGCGGTCAGGTCCCCCCACAGCTTCTCGAACTGGGCCACCGGGAACACGTCCTCCTGGCCATGTCCCCAGCGCTTCTTCACGTCCTTGAGCGTGACGTAGGTCGGCAGGCGCAATGCCATCTCCCGGATCGCCGCGCCGATGCGCACGCCGTCCTCGGCCAACACCACCTCCCGGTCCAACCCCAGCGCCGCCAGCCAACGGTCGATGTCGATCCAGGTCGTCATCGAGTTGTAGTAGGACAACCCAAACTCATCCTCCTCCCGGGGCATCGCCAGCCCCTCCACGAGGCGCACTTGCCCATTCACGCGCGCCAGCCCGCCACCCCGGTCCTCCAGGCGCCTCGGGATCACCTCGAAGCCCAGCGCGGCACCGCTCCGCCGGTGCCAGCCCACCAGGACCGGGTCCAAGTCCGCGCCCAAGGTGTCGATGTTGTGCAGCATCAACGTCCGGAGCCCAGGCCGGGCACGGAGCATCCGTGCCAGCACCCCGTTGCGAAGCAGGTTGGGAACCTCATAGAAGTGCCCAACCGGATGCATGCATTGCAGCGGCACGTTGTCCACGTAGTCGGTGCCCTCCCCCGCCGCCGTCGCCCAACCCATCAAGGCCGAACGCAGCGATTCCCGAACCTTCTGCTGCTGCTCGTCCAGCACTTGCTGTGGCATCTCCTCCCACTGAAACCGCAGGTCCCTTGCCATCGGCACCATCCGCAGCCCGACGCTTCGGCCCGGCGAGACCAGCACCTGCCCACGCCCGACCTCGGCGAGGCTGGCCAGCTCCCGCGCGATGTATCGCTCCGTGGGGGCATGCGTCAGGTAGCTCGTCGTGAACACGTGAAACGGCTGCTTCCCGTGGTGCCCCGCCACGCGACGCGTCTTGGCAAGGTGGACCTCCAGGAACGTCCGGTGCCGGCCCGCGAGGCGGCAGAAGGGATGCAACGCCTTGCAAACACCGGCGCCCTGCGTCCAGCGCGAGCCCGCGCCCGCAGCCAGCGTCACCACCGCCACTTCCCCGCCCGCCAAGGCGGATTCCCCTTCCGCTCGCAATGCCGCATCGCCGGCCAGCTCCGTCCACCGCGCCACGTCCCCCGGCGCAACATCCTCGATCCGCGCATCCGCCCGCAGCCGGTTCTGGGCCAGGCCAATGCGTCCCTCGCGCATGTCCCGCCGCACCGTCTCGTGCTGTTCGGGGTCAAACCCGTTCGCATTCAACAGCTCCCGCAGGCTGCCATCCGCGCCGCGACCGGCGTGGCCCCGCGGCAACAGGGCGTCGAACAACACCTGGACCATGCCCCTCAGCTCGGGCTGGGTCCTCGCCGCCGCACCAAACCGGTCCAGCTCGACGCGGCGGACCGTCGGCAGCAGCCGGCTGTCATGCCGTACCAGGGACGGCACCGTCAGCGCATAGTAGTCCCGGGGCATCAACGCCTCCGGGCCCCGGAGCACCTCGGCCCAAGTGCCCCGCTCGTTGATCGCGTAGTCGAACACCACCGGGTCCATCGCAAACGGCAGGCCCTCCTGCATTTCGCGCTTCGTCCGGACCATGATGTCCAGCAACCGTCCCTGGGCCTCCGCCTTGCGCGACGGCTCAAAAATGAAGCCCATCCCGCCGCCGGACATGCCCCCGAGCATCCAGAATCCCCAGAAGTCGTCCCCGAACGCCTCCGACGCCGCCGCGATGACCCGCTCGGTGAAGTGGTTCGTCGCCCAGGGAATGATGGCCTGAAGAGGGCCGCGGAAGTTGCGGGTCGTGGCGGCACCCAGCGCGCGGATGTCCCCGCGCCTCAGGGCATTCACCACCTCATCCAGCACTCCCAACGCCTCCTGCCGGCCGCGCCATTCGGGGCCCGACCGCAACAGGTACTTCTCGGTCACCATCTCAAGGATGGGCCCCACGTTCTGCGCCATTCCCCCGTGCACCACCACGAGCGATTCCTGCAAGGCCCGCCGCGCGCTCTCCGGCACCTCATCCCTGCCAAACACATGGTGCACCGGCATCAACCGCCCCCGCGAGATTCCCCACTCCGGGTCGTCCTCCGTCGCCGCCATGCCCGTGATCAGCTTGATCCCCGGCCAAACCCCGCCCGAGTCCTGCCATCCCCCCCCGGACCCGCCCAACCATTCGCCGAGCAAGGCCCGGGCCAACACCAGGCGCCGCTCCGGTTCCTCCAGCGCGCCCGCCAACGACCGCGCCTGGCCCGTGGCCCGCATGCACGCCGAGATCAACGAGCCCAGCAAGTTCGTGCTCACGGCCAACCGCGATCCCTTGGGGATTCCATTCACGCTCGAAACCACCTCGAGCCCCCGCCCCGGCCCCACCACCCGTGCCAGCACCTCGGACAACGAGTGCCCCGACCCCTCGATCCCCGGCGGCACGATGCCCGACGCAATCACCGCCGCCTTCAGCAGGCCCAGGTAGTCCTTCGCAAAGTCAAAGACGTCCGCCAGCGACTCCACGTCCGCCGTCGCCCCAAGGTCCACCGACGTCAGGCGCAACACCGGCTCGTCCAGGACCCGGATCCACGCGCTCACCGGCGGACGCGGCCCCGCATCCCGCCCATGCACCCCAAGGTCCACCGAGATGTTCACCACCCGGGCGCCCTCCGGGTAATCCATCCCGAGGAAGAAGATGTCCGACCACGCCGAGTGCGTGAGGTCCATGCGCACCGGCGTCTCCTCGCGGAGGATCGGGTAGGCGCCGTCCGCGTCCTTCGCCAGCAGCTCGGGCCGGATGCGCAGCGGCTGGTCCAACGGATGCCCCATCCGGAACATCCACTGGTTGCCCCGCACCGACCGCACGCTCCGTCGCACCTGGTCCGCCAGGGTCTGGAACGCCAACCTTTGGTACGCCGCCGCCAGCGCCGAGCTGATCGCATCGCTGGGCCCCTGTGCCGCCTGCTGCGTCAGGAATACATCCACCGCCTCGCCAAAATGGCGGCCCAGCAAGTCCTCGAAGCCCTCGAAGGGGATGAGCCCAACGCCCCCACGGCCCTCTGCGGACAATCGGGCCGGCAGGTGATACCGGTGGATGGCGTGCAGGAAGAACAAGGCACGCACCCGCTCGTAAAGGTTCTCGGAACGGCGTCGAAAGGCGTCCAACTCGCCCGCCACCGAGACCAACTCTGCGGAGGTCGCGCCCTCCAGCAACGCCTCCAGCCCGCGGTCCCTCAGGCCGGCATCGCCCGACGTGATCGTCTCCAGCAAACTTTGTGCATCCACCCCGTTTCCTTTCGCCTTGTGTCGCCCTGGGCCTAGCCCCGCTGGGCCAGCAACTCCACCAACCCCGCCAGGACCTCCTCGCGATCCCGGCCAGCCAACGCCAACCCAAGCTGGGCCGACAACAAGCCATACCTCGCCCCCAGGTCGTGCCGCCGGCCTTCCAACTCGCAGGCCAGGTACCTCTCCTGGGCAGCGACCTCGCGGAGAACCTCCGACAAGTGCAGGCCGCCCGCACCGACCGCATCGCCCATCCTGCCATCGAGGCGATCCATCACCCCTTGGGTTAGAACATGCATCCCGAAGAAGCACAGGTACCGGCCGGACCTCAGCCCAGGCACCACCAGTCGTTGCTCCGCCTCCGTTGGGGTTGGCTTCTCCATGACCTCCCGCACCTCGTACAAGCCCACCTGGCCCGGAACCCGGCGTCCGCCCACGGCGCCGAAATGAGGCAGCTTGCTCTCGTGCGTCGCCTGCACGGCGGACACCGGGCATCCCTCCCGGGACGCCACCTCCACGAGCTGCCGGGCGCAGCCCTCGGCCCGGTGGCTGACGTACACGTGGTCCCCCACCAACAGGAGGAAGGGATCGCGCCCCACGAACGAACGACCGCACCACACCGCATGCCCGTACCCCAACGGCTCCCGTTGCTCCAGGAACTCCACCTTTCCAACGTGCTCGCCCGCCGCCACCGCGTAGGCCTGCTGGTCTCCCGGGTGCACCACCACCCCCACACGCCCCACCCCTGCATCCAATGCCTCGCTGATGATGATCGACAGCACCGACCGTTGCACCCCCTCGCGGTCCACCATCGTCTGCAACGGAAGCGTCCGCTGCCCTCGCCCTGCCGCCGTGATCAACGCCTTGTCCACCTTCATCGGCGCGATTGCTACCAAGCCACGGCCAACGTTCCCATTTATTTCGTTGCCAAGGCATTGCCCACGGAGTCCCACCCCGGCCAGTCCCCGCGCGTCACCCCATCCTTGCCGGATTCCCCCGCCATCCGCACCGTCGAACGCGTGAGCGAGACCTCCTCCGATGCCAGCCTTCAGGGCCAATACGACGACGCCATGTTCGACTACTCCACCGGCGCGTTCGACGCCGCCCTCCGAAAGCTTCAGGGAATCCTCGCGGTCGATCCCGTCCACTTCGACGCCCGCCTCGCCCTCGCCATGTGCCACTACCGCATGGGTGACTTTGCCTCCGCCATCGCCGAGGGGCACCAGGCCGAGCAGCTCCGGCCCAACGAGCAGCTCGTCCACACCAACCTCTCCCTCTTTTACATGAAGTCCGGCGACAAGACGACCGCCGAGAGCCACGGACTCAAGGCCCGCGTCGCGGCCTGGAAACAGGACATGTCCGCGCCGGCGCAACGGGCTGCCGACCCCGCCTCCACCGACTCCGAGCTCCAGCTCGCGCAACCCAAGCCCAAGGCCTTCAAACTCCCGGAGAAATTCCCCGACATGCCCTGGAAGAAGCAGCCCAAGGTGGGCACGCCACCCCAAAGCCCAACCCCCTGACCCGGCCCCATGAAGGTTGAACTCTTCTGCCTTTGCGACGCCGCCACCGAGGCGGCCGGGAAGCTCAACGTCCTCGGCGCCTTCGACCGCGTCTGGACCCGCGAGGTCCCCGCCACGCTCGCGCACTGCGCCGTCGCAGCCCGCGTCCGCTTCTCCCGCATCGAGGAGGGAACCCACCGCATCCGCATCAGCTTCGCCGACGAAGACGGCCAGCTCGTCATCCCGCCCATGGAGTCCGGCATCGAGCTGCGCTTCCCCTCCAACGAGTTGTCCGTCCCCATCAACCTCATCGTCATCCTGCCCCAGTTGAAGCTCCCCAAGCTCGGCGACTACACCATCGACCTCGCCATCGACGCCAACCACCTCGCCTCCTTGCCCCTCATCGTCCGGGAGCCCCCCCAGTCCCAGGCGTCGTAACCCCCCGTCCCCCGCCTCCCATGTCCACCGCCATCCCCGTCGCCGAGGCAGCCACTCTCCCGCCGGGATCCCATCGCACCGTCGAGTGCAACGGCCGTCGAATCGCCCTCTTCAACCTCGAAGGCTCCTTCCACGCCATCGACGACGCATGCCCCCACCGAGGGGCATCCCTCGCCGAGGGATGGTGCGAAGGCGGCCAGGTCCTTTGCCCGCTCCACGGCTGGGCCTTCGACGTCCGCTCCGGCCAATGCCTCACGCGCCCCGACCGCCCCGTCGCCTCCTACCAGGCCGAGGTCCGCGACGGACGCGTCTGGGTCGTCCTCCCGCCGCAGGCCGCGACCGAATGAAGGTCCTGCACCTCAACACCCAGTTCGCATCGCTCGGCGGCGTCGAGTCCGTCCTTCGTTACCAGCACGAGTCCGACCACCGGCACGGCATGGACTCCCGGTTCATCGCCCTCTGGGAACCGTTCCGTGAAGGCTTCCCACGCGCCCGCTTCCTCGACTACCGCCGCACCCTTTCGATCCGCGAGGCGCGCCGTCGGATGGCCGACGCATGGCCCGGCTTTCAACCCGACGTCGCCGTCCACCACACCACCTGGGGCCAGCCCTTCCTCCTCGACCTCGACCGCGCCCCGCGCCGCGCGCTGATGCTCCACAGCGACATCCCGGCGCTCGACGCCATCCTCCCCCGTCGGCTGCATTCCATGCAGGGCGCCATCGGCGTCAGCGACATCCTCGTCCACAAGGCCCGCGTCGCGGCGCCCCACTGGCCGCAGGATCGCTTCCTGCGCATCGACTACCCCGTTCACCCGCCATCGTGGCTGACCCGGGAACGGCGATGCCGCCCAGGCCCGGGGTTGGTCCTGGGCTTCGCGGGCCGGCTCGAGTCCACCCAAAAACGCGTCGAGCGATTCATCGAGCTCTCCGGCCGGCTTGCGTCCTCCACCGTTCCCTGGCGCATCGAGTTCGTGGGGGAAGGCTCGCTGCGCCCCGCGCTCGAGGCCGCGCTTCCAGACCGCCAACGCCATCGGTTCCATGGCCGCCTCCAGGGCGACGACTACTGGCGGGCCATCGCGTCCTGGGACGCCATCGTCTTCACCTCGGACTACGAGGGAACCCCCATCGCGCTCATCGAGGCCATCACGGCCGGCGTCCTTCCGCTGCATCCCAACGTCGGGTGCGGCGGCGACGACTACGCGCGGGCCATCGACCCCGGGCTCGTGTATCCTCCCGCCGACATGGAGGGCCTGGCCCGGCAGGCGCTGGACATCGCGACGTGGGACAAGGAGCGAAGGAGCCTCGCTCAAGGGCGTGCTTCGCAGCTCGCCGCCCGCCACGAGCCCCGCCGTTACCTCGAACGGATCGGCGGCTTCCTGGCGCACGTCGGCAGCCTTCCCCAGCCGGCCCCCCTACCCTCCCCGCGGCGTTGGTTCTTTCCCTTCGACCGCCTCCGCTTTGCGGACATCGAGCGGATCGCCTCGTGGCGTGCGCGCATCCGCTCGCGGTGATGCCCCTGTCGGTGATGCCCCTTTCCAAGCGGTGCGCCCCAAGCCGGGACGAACGCGTCTTGCCCGCCCCATCGCCGTCACTCGCCCACGCCTTCCCGCGCTTGCTGCCCACCCTTCGCAACCCGTTCAATGCGCCATGCAATGCAGCGCCCTCCACGTCGGCATGCGCGTCCGTCACCCGGCCCATGGCCCGGGAACCGTCAAGGCCATCACCGAGCACGCGGCGGACATCCAGTTCGACGATCAACGCCGCACCGTGGATCCCGTCGCCAGCGGGCTGGAGCCCGCGGAACCACAGGCCGCCCTCTCCGGACTCACCCTCCCGCTCAGCACCGTTGTCCGCGAGGCCGTGGACGCCATGGCGGACCGCGTCGGATGGGTCGCGCCCGACGCCATCGTGCAGGAGCTCGCGTCCCGCTGGCACGGTGGCCGGCTCGTCCTGCATCCCGCTGACCCCGCCCTCGCGACCAAGGAGGTGGAGTTGGAACTCTTCTTCCACAAGATCGTGATGATGCGGAACAACCTGCGCCTCCTGGAGCAAAAGGTGAACGCGTGCGAGGCCCTGTCCTCGGCCGACAAGTTCGATTGCCAGCAGTACATCACGCGCTGCTACGGCTCCATGACCACCTTCAACGTCCTCTTCAAGGACAAGGAATCCCAGTTCTCCGGCGCCAAGGGATCGTGACCGCGAACCGTTCGGAGCCGCCGACGCCCGGATGACCCGCGGGCCTAGTTCGCCGGCATCGTCACCTCGAGGTGCAGCCGCTCGATGTCGTCCTGCGTCCGGCCCGAGAACCGGGCACGGATGGCGTCCCCCATGTCCGTGACCTCCACGAGGCCAAAGCAGCCTTCCCCCTTCCTCGGCGCGTACACGCCCGCCGAATAGGGACCTCCCTTGATGCTCCATGCCTGGTCGAGCGGCGCGGCCGCGAACACGGGAATGGGCGCGCCACCACCCCGTGCAAAGTCCGAGTTGCGGCCATCGTCCGCCGCCAGCGCATGCATGTCTCCATGCAGGATTACCACACCGCGGATGCCCTGGTCCCGGATGAAGGTGGCGATCTCCTCGCGTTCCGCTGCATACCAGGCCCACGAGTCGCCCGTGGGCCGGGAGGGCTTCGCCCTGTTGTTGGTGGTGTAGGCCAGCGTCTCATGGTGGACGTAGCCCAGTTGGTTCGTGGTGACCGGCCAGTAGTAGTTCGTGGAGGTGGATCCGTTCCACGGCACCGGGCTGACCCAGAAGATCAATGGGTGGGTCCCGTTCGCGGCTCGCAACTCGCGCTTGAGCCACTCCTTCTGCGGCGTCCCCAGCATCGTCTTGGCCGGACCGTCCAGGGCCGACACCCGCTCCCGCTGCGACCGCAGGTCCGTCACGATGAACCGCACGCGACCGACGCTGAATGCCTGGCAGATGGGCTGGGTCGGGCCAGTGAAGGGCAGCGGGTAATGCGGCGCATACAGCTCGTAGGCGGCCCGTGCGGCGGACCTCGACGACGCCCGGTCGTCGCTCGAGTTGCCCCCGAAGTCATGGTCGTCCCACACGTACACCAGCGGCACGTCACGGTAGAGCCTCCCCTGCACCTTGGAGCCCAGCACCTTGTCGTAGGCAGCCCAGAACTTTTCCACGCGGTTCGTCGTGATGTCCTCGTAGTGCAGGTCGCCGGGGCACAGGAAGAACAAGGGCCGGTGCTCCCGAACCCGGTCATAGGTCGCCAGCTTCGAGCCGGTGCGGCCACACGACGCGAACGCAAACTGGAAGGACGCACGCCCTGTTGGGAAGGTGCGGAACCGCGCCGCGTCGCCCGCCTCGTTGGTCCCCTTGACCTCCAGCGTCGCGCGATACGCGGTGTCGGGCCTCAGCCCCTCCAGCCGGAACGTCACGACGCGGTGCAGGTTGGTGAGCGAGGGGACGGGCCCCAGCCGGCGCACGTCGAAGCCGTCCTCGGAGGCCAGGTTCAGGAAGACGTCGTAGCCGGGCTTGCGGACCTTCGCCTTGAGCACGGCGGAGGTGCTGGTGATGCCGCCCGTCCACGGGCCGATCTCCACGCGCGACTCGGCCAGCAGACAGGCGACACCCAGGACGCCTAGCATTGCCCAGGCAAGCCACGTTGCCCGGGCGAGACGCCACGCGATGCCGGAGGCACGCATCCGTTCAGACATTGAACTTGAAGAGCAGCACGTCGCCGTCCTCGACCACGTATTCCTTGCCTTCCATGCGGTACAGGCCCTTCTCCCGGGCGACGGCCACGGAACCGCACTCAACGAGGTCCTTGTAGGCCACCGTCTCCGCCTTGATGAACCCGCGCTCGAAGTCCGAGTGAATCACGCCCGCCGCCTTCGGGGCCGTGTCGCCCTCGTGAATCGTCCAGGCCCGCACCTCCTTCTCGCCCGCCGTAAAGTACGTGCGCAGGCCGAGCAAATGGTACGTGGCGCGGATCAGGCCGCCCACGCCCGACTCCTGCACGCCCAGCTCCCTGAGGAACTCCCGCGCCTCCTCCTCCGAAAGGTCCACAAGGTCCGACTCGATCTGCGCGCTGATCACGGCCGTCCCGCACGCAAGGTGGGTGCGCGCATACTCCCGGACCTTCGCCACGAACGGGTTCGCGTCCGCCCGCGCCAGCTCCGACTCCTTCACGTTGCACGCGAAGATCGTGGGCTTGGACGTGAGCAGGAAGAGGGGATGGGCCAACGCGCGCTCCTCGGCCGTCAGCTCGACCGTGATGGCGGGCCGCCCCTGGTCCAGCGACGGCTCCAGCTTCGCCAGCGCCGCATCCTCGGCCGCCGCCGCCTTGTCCCCGCGCTTCACGTCCTTCTGCAGCTTCTCGCGGCGCTTCCGCACCGTGTCGAGGTCCGCCATCACCAACTCCGTGTTGATGATCTCAATGTCCCGAACCGGGTCCACCGTGCCCGACACGTGGTGGATGTCGGCGTCCTCAAAGCACCGGACGACCTGCACGATGGCGTCCACCTCCCGGATGTGGCTCAGGAACTTGTTGCCGAGGCCCTCGCCGGCCGAGGCGCCCTTCACCAGCCCGGCAATGTCCACGAACTCGACCGCGGCGGGGATGATCACCTGCGTCTTTGCAATGCGGGCCAGCACGCCCAGGCGCTCGTCCGGCACCGTCACCACCCCCACGTTGGGGTCGATCGTGCAGAACGGATAGTTGGCCGCCTGCGCCTTGCGCGTGCGGGTGACGGCGTTGAACAAGGTGGACTTTCCCACGTTGGGAAGCCCGACAATTCCTGCTTTCAGCATAGTGCGGCCACCAGCATGTCGGGATGCCGAGCCCGGAGCGAGCGCCCAGTTGGAGCTTCCGGCCCAGCGGCCCGACGGCGCGCTCGCAGGGCTGGCCCGCCACGACGGCATGGGGATACGATGCAGGCCATGAAGCGCATGGCCGGGGGAATTCGATGGGCAAAGATCCTGGCGTTGGCGTGCGCCGCCGGGCCCATGGCGTGGTGCCAACCGACCAGCCCGCGGGGATCCGCAGCTCGCCCAGCCCATGCAGCCGCCACCGAGCCCGCCTTCGAGATCCAACTGCCCCGCGGATTCCAACTCCACGCCGACTCGCGCCTGGTCCTCGTCGCAACGCCGGCCGGCCCCGGCGAGCCCCGCCGGCAACTGGGCGAACTCGGCGCGAAGGCGCCCACCGTCCTCGGGACGGACGTCACCCGCGTCCCCAAGGACGGCCGCATCCGGATGGGCGCCGGGTCGGACGTGTTCCCGTGGGATCGGCTGCGGGATTGGCCCCCGGGGCCGTGCTCCATCCAGGCAGTGCTGATGACGAACCGCGACCTGTGGATGCCCGGCGCGCCCGGCAACTGGGTGTCGGAGCCGAAGTCGATCCACCTCAACGGCGAACGCCCGGGCATCACGCGCATCGACCTCACGCGTGCGCTGCCACCCGAGACGTTGCCGCCCGAGACGCCGCAGGTCCGGTTCCGCAAGGTGCGCTCGGAGGTGTTGTCCCGGTTCTGGAAACGCGACATGCATTGTCGCGTGGGTGTGGTCTTGCCGAGGTCCTGGGAATCCGAGCCATCGCGGCGTTACCCGGTGGTGGTGGACATCGGAGGGTTTGCGTCGCGTTACGACCGGGCCTTGGCGTGGGCGCGCGAGGGCACGCGGCTGGCCAAGGACTGGAACGCCCCGGAGACGCCCCAGTTGATCTGGGTGACGTTGGATGGGGCCGGGCCGTTGGGGGACCCGTACCAGGTGGACTCGGAGAACCATGGCCCCTATGGCCGCGCCCTGGTCGAGGAGGTGTTGCCCGCCATCGAGCATGAGTTTCGCGGGCTGGGCCAGCCGTGGGCGCGCTTCACGACCGGCGGGTCCACGGGCGGCTGGGTGTCGTTGGCCTTGCAGGTGCTGTACCCGGACTTCTTCGGCGGCTGTTGGTCCGGGTTTCCCGACCCCGTGGACTTCCGGGACTTCCAGCTGGTGAACCTCTATGCGGACCCAAACGCGTTCGTGGATGCTGGCGGCCGCGAAAGGGCCTCCGCGCGGGAGCTGGACGGCCGGACGCGATTCACGATCCGGCACGAGGTCCAATACGAGAACGTGCTGGGGCTGGGCGGGGTCTTCACGCGCAGCGGAGGCCAATGGGGTGCCTGGAACGCCACGTTCGCGGGCCGCGGCGCGGACGGGTGGCCGTTGCCGGGCTGGGATCCCAGGTCGGGGGGGATGATGCCGGGCACGGGCACGAGCTGGGCGCGCTGGGACCTCCGCCGCGTGATCGAGGGCAACTGGCAGTCGCTGGCCCCGAAGCTGCGGGGAAAGATCCGGGTATGGGTGGGCGAGTCCGACGAGTACTTCCTCAACCACGCCGTGCATCGCCTGGCCGATGCGATGGCCCAACTCACGCCGCCGACCGGGGCGCGGTTCGAGTTTGGCCCCGGCAAGGGCCACGGATGGAACCCAAGACCGCTGCCGGATGTCTGGCGGGAGATGCAGGCTGCGGCGGATGCCGGAGCGCCGCGAGAGACGGGGCGTGATGCCTACTTCAAGTCACGCTTCCTCCACGGAGCGGCATGTGCGCATTGCAAGGGCGGACGATAGGCCCGATTGCTGCGAAACACCTCACGGGGACGAGCCATCCACGGATGCTGTCAACGTGACCACCGATTCCATGCGTCGCATCCAACACGCGAATCCATCGCAACGGAGCTCCACGGAACCGCCCCCACGCAGGCCCCCAGGGCGCAGGTGAGAGGCCGGACCGCCCCCCTACCCTCCCACAATGCCTCGTTGGAGGTCGGCACGGTCGGACTTGCGGTGCCAGGGGATGCGCTTGAGCCAGAGGCGGAGCGCCTGCCAATGGATCAGGGTGATCGTGCGCAAGGTCACCAGCGGGTAACGCCACAGCATCCGCCGCAACGAACCGTCCGTCAGCGGCACGCGCGTCCCCGTCAACGTGCTGACCAACACCGTCCTGCCCTCCGCATCGACGTCGTTCACGCCCACCACCAACCGGTCGCCCGGGTCCTCCAGCCGAAAGTCAAAGCTCAGGTCCAGGGCGCTGAACGGCGACACGTAGAAATGCTTCGGGGCCACCACCCGGAACCGCGCGCCTCGCCCGCCCCCGCCTGGGGTGCCCTGCCCCTCCACCGGCACGACGTAGGGCTTCTGTTCCCCAAACGTGTTCCCCACCTCCGCCACCGCCACCACGGGCCGGCCCTCCGCCGTCTCCACGAAGTAGAAGCTCACCGGGTTGAAGACGTACCCCAGCACGCGGGGAAACGTCACCAGCCTCACCCGCGCTCCCTTCGGCACCACGACGTCCTGCGTCGCCAGCCATTGGTCCACCGCCGCCCTCGCGTCCGCCACCGGACCGGCCTTCCCACGCATCCCCATGTGGTCGGCGTCGTGAAAGGACACCACGCGGCGCCGATTCCATCCAAACCAACGGAGCCCGGCGTCCAGCTCGGCCAGCTCACCCAGGTCGATGCACGCCAGGAAGATCCCGTACTCGAACCGGTGCTCCCTCGGCCGCAGCCGATGGTGCATCACCCGGCACTCATACAGGCACGAACGCCATCGCGTGGCTTCTTCCATCCCGTCCAGTGAAGCACGGATTCACCGGTCAGGAACCGGAAACTTGGCCCTTGAAACTTGCCGCGCACCGCCCCGAAGTCCCCGGAGCACATGAGCCTTCGGCTGCACAACACGCTCACACGGTCCGTCGAGCCCTTCGTCCCCGCCGCCCCGCCGCGCGTTGGGCTCTACTGCTGCGGCCCCACGGTCTATGACTTCGGGCACGTCGGGAACTTCCGCACCTTCGTCTTCGCGGACCTCGTCCGCCGCGTGCTCGCCTTCAACGGCCTAGACGTCACGCACGTCATGAACGTCACGGACGTCGAGGACAAGATCCTCCGCCGCCTCCGCGAGACCGGCAGCGCGCTCCGCCCGTTCACCGCCACCTACATCGACGCCTTCCTCGCCGACCTCGACGCCCTCCGCTGCCTCCGGCCCCATCACCTGCCGCGCGCGACGGACCACATCGCCGACATGGTCCGCCTCATCGGCCGCCTCATGGAACGCGGCATCGCGTACCAGGCCCCGGACGGGTCCGTGTACTTCAACATCGAGCGTTACCAGGCCTCCGAGCGCTGGCCCGGCTGCGCGTGCCAGTACGGCCAGCTCGTCCACATCGACCCCGACCATCAACGGCAGACCGGGCGCGTCTCCGCCGATGAGTACGACAAGGACCACGTGGCCGACTTTGCCCTGTGGAAGGCCCGCGTGCCGGAGGACGGCGACGTCTTCTGGGAGAGCCCGTGGGGTCAGGGCCGGCCCGGGTGGCACATCGAGTGCTCCGCCATGAGCATGGCCCTGCTGGGCGACTCCTTCGACATCCACCTCGGCGGCGAGGACCTCGCCTTCCCCCATCACGAGGACGAGATCGCCCAAAGCGAGGGAGCGGGCGGCCTCCGCGGCGACCTCCACGGCCAAAAGCTTCCCTTCGTCCGCCATTGGCTCCATGGCGCGCACCTCCTCGTCGAGGGCCGCAAGATGTCCAAGTCCCTCGGCAACTACTTCACCGTGCGCGACCTCCTCGCCAAGGGCTTCTCCGGGCGCGAGGTCCGCTTCCTCCTCCTCTCGGCGCATTACCGCGAGACCTTCAACTTCACGGTGGCCGGGCTGGAGGGCGCGCGGACGGCCCTGGGCCGGCTCGACGAATGCCTCGGGAAATTGCGCGAGCGGGCCGCCTCGCACGCTGGCCCCGCCCCGACGGCCACGTCTTCATTGGCCGGGGCCTTTCGCGACGCCATCAACGACGACCTCAACGTCTCCCGCGCTTGGGCCGCCGTCTTCGACTGGGTGCGCGACCAGAACCGCGCCTTGGCCCAAGGCTCGCTCACGCCCGCCGCCGCCGCCGCCGAGTTGGCCGCGTTCGCCTCCATCGATGCCGTGCTGGGCGTGGCCCCGGCTCCGGCCACCGGCGACGACACCCCCGCCGAGGTGACCGAGCTTGCCGCGCAACGCGTCGCGGCCAAAAAGGCCCGTGACTTCGCGCGTGCCGACGCGCTTCGCGCCGAGATCCGGGCCAAGGGCTGGGTCGTCGAGGACACCCCCTCCGGCCCCAAGCTCAAGCGCGCATGAATCCCCCGCCGGAAGTCCGGTTCACGCTCAACCGCCTCGACCTCCTCGACTGGACGTGGCGCTACGCCCTGCGGATCCGCGCCCTCTGGGGGCTGTCCATCACGGCCTCGATCTTCATCACGTGGATGTCCTTTCGCACGGGGCATCCTCCCTCCTTCCACGTCCAGGCGGGCATCGTGACGTTCCTCGGGCACTGGGCGGCCTTCCTCCTGATCATTCCCCTGCTGACGCTCCTCCGCACGCATCCCACGTTCCTCGTCGAGGCCGCCGTCCGCGCGGATGAGGCGGGGTTCCATGCCGTCTCCTCACGCGGCCAATCGACGGTGGCCTGGGGAACCTTTGAACGCGTCCGGCACGGGCGGCAGCGGATCTTCCTGTGCCTGACGTCCAGCGGGGGCGTCGTCATCCCCCACCGCGCCTTCGCCACCGACGCCGACCGCCGCACCTTCGAGGCTTACTGCGCGGGGCAAATCGCCCAGGCCAGGGAGGCGAGCCGGCCAACCCACGGCACGGCGGCCTAGCCCGCGCGCCCATCGCTCGTCGCCCATGATGCTTCGCCACGCCATCGAGTCCTTCGACGACCCGCGCATGGCCCCGTACCGCAACATGCGGTCGCAGGTGGAGCCGCTTGGGGCCGGGTTCTTCGTCGCCGAGGGCGAGAAGGTTGTGCGCCGGCTCCTCGAGTCGCCCCACGGCGTCGCGTCGATCCTGTTGCCGCCCGAGTGGGTGGACGAGTACACGCCCATCGTCGAGGCGCGTCCGGAGCCCATTGACGTCTTCGTGGCGCCCAAGGAGGTGCTGAGCCAGTTGACCGGCTTCAAGATGTTCCAGGGCGTGCTGGCGCTCGGGCGCGTGCCGGAGCCGGCAAGCCTCGACGACATCCTCGCCCTCCCGCGGCCGCGCCTGCTCGCCGCCGTCGATGGCGTCGTCAACGCCGTCAACGTGGGCCTTGTCCTCCGCAATGCCGTCGCCATGGGCGTCCAGGCGCTCATCGTCGGCGAAACCTCCGCGCATCCCTACCTGCGCCGCTCCGTCCGCACCTGCATGGGGACCGTCTTCAAGATCCCCTACCTCCTCAGCCACGACCTCGTCGCCACCCTCCATCAACTGCGCGCCGACAGCATCGCGTGCCTCGCCGCCCATCCCCACACGGACGAGGTCCTGTTGCCCGACGCCCGCCTCGACCGCGACGCCTGCATCGTCCTCGGGTCCGAGGGCGAGGGCATCCGGGCCGTCGTGCGCGAGGCCTGCGACCAGCGGGTCGTGGTCCCGATGCAGTCGGGCGTGGACTCGCTCAACGTGGGGAATGCCTCCGCCGTGTTTTTCTACGAGGCCTGGCGGCAACGCCAGCCCGCACTGCAACGCTCATGAACGAAAACGCCCAACCCCCAAACGCCGCCGCCACGCCCGCCGCCCCAACGTCCCAACCCAAGCAAGACCCCGGCATCCCCACGCCGACGCCGACGCCGACGCCGACGCTGACTCCCCCCGTGCCTGCGGCCCCGTTCCGCGCGGGCCTCGTCGCGATCGTCGGCCGCACCAACGCCGGCAAGAGCACGCTGCTGAACCGCCTCGTCGGGCAAAAGGTCTCCATCGTCACGCCCAAGCCCCAGACCACGCGCCATGCCGTCCACGGCATCGTCCATCGACCGGGCGTGCAGATCGTCTTCGTCGATACGCCCGGCTTCTTTCGCACCCGCCGCTCGGCGTTGGTGGATTCCCTGCATCAACGGGCCATGGAGGCCTTGCAGGACGTCGATGTCGTCGTGTACCTGGCCGACCCCACGCGCGAGCCCGGCCCCGAGGACGCCATGGTGGCGGACGCCCTCGCGAACTGGCGCGGGCCCCGCATCCTGTGCCTCGGCAAGGCCGACCTGCCCCGACCGCACCGCGCCGCATGGCGACCGGGCTCCGATTCCTACCGCCACGTGCTCGACGTCTCCGGCGCGACGGGCATCGGGACCGACGACCTCCTTCATGCCATTGGGACGCTGTTGCCGGAGTCCGAGCCGTTGTACCCGCCGGAGGACGTCACCAACGCCACGCGCGACTTCCGCATCGCCGAGGTCATCCGCGAGCAGGTGTACATCCAGGCGGGCGACGAGGTGCCGTACCGGACGGTGGTCTCCATCGACCGCGTCGAGGTGATGCCCGCCACGGCCAAGTCCCCGGAACGCCTGGGCGTGGATGCCACCGTGTTCGCATCGGCCGAGAAGTACCAACGCATGTTGATCGGGCGGGGCGGGGCGCGCGTGAAGCAACTGCGCGAGTTTTCCCGACGGGAGCTTCAGCGGGTCCTTGGGCGCAAGGTCGCCCTCTCGCTGGACATCAAGGTGGACCCCAAGATCGAGGACTGACGTCGGCGCAGGCCCACGCGGGGGCAGGCCCGACCGTGCGTTGCACCCCGGAGCAACCGTCGCCCTGCTTGGAGTCCCATCCGCAGCCGCGCATGACTTTGTTCCATCGGGCGCACCACCCATGGCCGGCCCAACGCCCGTTTCTGGGCTCACGGAGAACACGGAGGTTCACCCTAGAAACGGCAGTCGAAGAGGATTTCAAGACGAGGAAAGGGCCCTCCCATCAGGGAGGATGGGCTCACGGGCAGGAACCCAAGGGCTCACCCTGCGGGTGAGGTCGAGGTAGGCCCGGTTCGGCTGTAGGCCGGGTCCCCTGACCCGGCGCACGGGGCATGCGGCATCGCCATCGCCGCGTGAGGGCACGCGGCCTACAGACTGCCCAACGGCCGTTTCTAGGTTCAATCCTCCGCCCGGCAACGCGTCCATCCATGGCGGCATCGCTCGTCTCGCGACACCGCGCCCCCCGCTCCCCGCTCCCGTCCCTCTTTCCACCAACACCCACCACGTCAGAAGGTGCGGCCGGGGAAGGGTGCATGACGGATTTGTTGATCCACCTCGTTTTGCTGCTTTTTTTTGACTGT
>CAYSGH010000035.1:0-15943 GCA_964430505.1 uncultured Akkermansia sp.
CGCACCCCCTCCCCGCACCCCCTCCCCGCTCGGCGAGGTCCTGGCGCCGCCTCCCTCGCGCGTCGCCCAGCGGTCGGGCCCACGCGCCCGGGCATCGCCCCCCAGCCGCCCACGGAGGGCGCCCGGACCTGGGCGCGGGGGGCGCATCGGCATCGACCACGGAGCGTCCGCATGGCTGAATGACGACCGTGTCGTTACCAGGAAGCGAAGAAGGGAAGGCGCGGCGGCCCTTGTGGCGTCGGCTGTTGACGGGTTGCCTCTGGCTCGCAGGCGGGATCGTGGCGTTGGTGTTGCTGGCCGCCTTGACCGGCGTCGTGCTGTGGCGGACCGGGCGGGTTTCCCTGTGGTTTGCCGGGAATCAATCATCCAAGACCGAGTCCGTCGCGCCAACGGATCGCCCGTGGCCCCCGCCCGGGACGCCGGCGGGCCAGGAGCCGGAGGACCGGTGGCCGGGGCCGACGTTGGACGCGTCCCGGATGCTGGACCGCGCGGCGTTCTTCGTCCGAACCAACGTCTGGCGGGTGGACTTGGCCTTCACGGAGCAGGAATGGCGGGACTTGCAACCCACGGGCCACACGCCGTCGGTGGACTTCAATGCGCCCGACGGAAAGTTCCCCCTTCGCAACGACGCCGCGCCGCGCAATGGCTTGGCGGGGGTGATGGGGCTCGGGCAACCCTGGTCCAAGGGTCGCGTGACCGTCGGGGGCGTGACGTTCGAGAGCACCTCGGTCCGGTTGAAGGGCAACGGGACGTTCCTGAACTCGTTCACGGCATTGAAGAAGCCCTTCAAGGTGGACCTCGCCCGGGGCCATGCCGGCCGCGGCCTCGCCGGGAACGCGGTCCTCAACCTCAACAACCTGGTGTCCGACTTCTCGTCGATGAGCGACGCGATGGGGTATCGGATGTACCGGGAGGCGGGGGTGCCGTCGCCGCGAACGGCCTACGCCCGGGTACGACTGGGGATTGGGGATCGATACCGTCATCGGCCGCTGGGGTTGTACGTGTTGGTGGAAAACCTCGACGAGGGCTGGATGGCAGAGGCGTTCCGCGGCAAGGACGCGGCGCTGTTCAAGCCGGTGACCTACGAGCTTTTCAGGGACCTCGGCACCAACTGGTCCGCCTACGAGCGCATCTATGACCCCAAGACGCGGGCCACGGACGCCCACAAGGCGCGCCTCATGGAGGCGGCGCGGCTCGTGACGTCCGCAACGGATGCGGAGTTCGCAGCGCAGGCGGCGGAGTACTTTGACTTCGTGGAGGTGGCGCGCTTCGTGGCCGTGACGGCGGCGATCTCCAGCTACGACGGGTTCCTCTACAACGGCCAGAACTTCATGATGTACCTCGACGGGCCGCGTGGACGGTTCGGGTTCGTGCCTTGGGACCTCGACCAAGCCTGGGGCGAGTTCCCCATCGTGGGCACCGTGAAAGGCCGGGAACAGGCCAGCATCGACCGGCCCTGGGTGGCCGACCATCGGTTGCTGGAACGTCTGTTCGCCACCGAGTCGTTCCGCCGGGTGTACCGGGCGGAACTGGAACGGATCGTCAGGGACCTGTTCGTGCCGACGCGGCTGCGTGCGGAGGTGCGCGAACTGGCGGCATTGGTTCGGCCCACCGTGGCCGAGGAAAGCGACTATCGGGTCAGCCGGTTCGAGCAGGCCATGGAGGAAACGTGGGAGGAAGACGGCCCCGAACCGCGAATCGACGACCCATTCCGCCCCGTGCACCGGATGCATCGCTTCATCGTGCGTCGGCACGCGTCCTTGGAGGCCCAACTGGCAGGCCGCGAGAAGGGCGTGGTGTTCGAGAAGCGGATGATGTTCGGAAATTAGATGCCGGGGCTTCGGCCTTTTGGTCCACCAGGCCCTGTCCTTGGAGGGTCCTAGGGATCGACGAGAGGACGGTTGAAGCCTGGGCATCGACCGGGCGTCGTGGGCCGGGAGATTTCTCGCATTCCGTCGGGTGCCTTGTTCACGACAACGGGCGTCCCAAACCGGTTCCGTCACATCGGCACGACAAGGACTAATCCCCTCCGTAAGGAAGTTGTCGTCCTTGGCGAAGGGGGGGAGGCCGTCTTACGACCTTTTCCGGTTTCCCGGAGCTTGGGACCGATTCCAAGGCTTTCCCCCCGGATGGTGCGCACGGCAGGACTTGAACCTGCACGCCTTACGGCACTACCACCTCAAAGTAGCGCGTCTGCCAATTCCGCCACGTGCGCGTGCTCCGGGGAGCATGGTCACCCCTTACGGGGCAACCGCAAATGGTCGGGGCGGTGAGATTCGAACTCACGACCTCTTGTACCCGAAACAAGCGCGCTACCAGGCTACGCTACGCCCCGACTCCAAATGCGGGCGAGACGATGGCCGACCGCTGCCTTGCGCTGCAACGGTTTTTTCTCCCGCATGCGAAATAGGAGGGGCGCCGTGCGCCGTGCGCCGCACCCTGCCCCCCAGCCCGGACGCTTCAGTGTCCCGCCTTCCCCTCCTCCAGCCACGGACGGATCACCCGCACCCACCGCCGGTACCCCTCTGCGTTCAGGTGCAGCCTGTCGTCCTTGAAAAGGCTCGCGTCCGGTCGTCCATCCGCCCCCAGCAACGGCGTGAACGTGTCCAGCACCGTCCACTGACGGTCCCCGCGCACCTGCGCCGCAACCAGCGCATTCGCCTCCCGTTGCACCTCCAACGCCGAAACCCGCTTCGGGCTTGGCTTGATCGCCAGGAACGCACACCGCGCCTCCGGCACCCGCTCCCGTACCAAACGCCGAAACTCCGCAAAGTCCGCCGCCACGTCCGGCGCCGTCTTCCCCTCCACCACGTCGTTGTCGCCCGCATACAGCAGGATGACCCCCGGCCGATAAGCCCCCACCACGCGGTCAAAGTGATGGTTCACGTCCGAAAGATGGCTTCCCCCAAAGCCCCGGTTCAGGACCGGTTGACCCGGGAAATCCGCCGCCAACGTCCTCCATGCCCGCACCGTCGAGCTTCCCACGAACAGCACCGGGCGAGGCGGCGGCGCTTGGGTGGCATCGATCCGGGCGAATGCCGCCACCTCGGCATCCCAACGATTTGTCGCGCCGCAGGCCGCCGCCGCGCCCGACAGCCCAAGAAAGCCAACCAGCAACCACCGCCAGAACGCTCGCATGGGAGAAACGCTGCCCATGTCCATGGCCCGCCTCCAGCGCGAATCCCCGGCCCCCGCGTTCGCCCGCCGCCCACCGCTCCCCGCTCCCCTACGCCGCCTTCCTCCTGCGACCGTTCAGGAACCAGCCTATCGGGGTCGGGCGCACCAGCACGTGGTACGAGCCCAGCAATGCCGCCACCATCACCAACGACATCACGGACAACTTCAGCCACGCCGGGTAGGGCCACTGGCTGATCCAAGACTGCGCCACGATGACCGGCGGCAGGTGCGCGAGGTACATCCAATACGCCGAGTCCGACAGGTACCGCACCACGCCGCTCTCGCGCGTGAGCAACGATCGGAAGGCGCCCATCCAGCACAGGCTCATCGACCATGCATACGCCGATTGCAGCACGACGGCAGCCGGCCGATGCCATGCCGCCGAACCCCATGGCCCGCGGATCCCAAAGGCCCCCGTGGAGACTTCCAACGCCAGCGGGAACAACGCCATCAACGTGACCGGCAACGCCCACCGCCAACCCTTCCCCAGGCAAGGCTCGCCATCGTCCCGGTCATAGTACAACGCCCCAAAGAAAAAGAACGACGCGTAGTACGCCAACACGTGTGGCTTCGGCACGATCCCCATCACCGTGTCCGGCCCGAACTCGCCCTGCCCCACGCCCATGAACCATCCCGGAATGGCGGTCACCGGCACCCACCACGCCAGCTTCCACGGCGACAACGTCACCCAGGCAGGCCACGTCCCCATCCCCAGCCGGCCGCCCGCCCACGCCAGCACCGCAAACAACCCCACCAACCACACGAGGAACCACAGGAACCACACCAAGACAAACACCGGCGTCTCCGTCAGGAACCGCCACGTCCCCGCAGCCCTCTCCGCCCAGCCCGCCCCCTTTCCGGACGCCCCTTTTCCTGCCCCCTCCATTCCAGGGGGACCCGCGCCGACCTCCTTGGCCCGGGCTGCCGCCTCCTGCAACCGTGGCATCAACCGACCTCGCCCCCCCTCCACCGCGCCACGCTCGGCGGGGATCGACACCAAACCCGCGATGTATTGCACCACGTCGAACGAATGCGCCGCGCTCTGCAAGGGTTGCTCCCCCGACGCGTTGCGCGCCACCGGGTCCGCGCCCCGGTCCAGCAGCAAGGTCGCCACCCCATCCGACCCCATGAACGCCGCCGCATGCAGCGCGGTGCCCCCGTCCTCGTTCCGGATTCCCACCTCCACGCCATGGTCCAGCAACCAGCGCGCCGCATCCGTCCTGCCAAGCAACGCGGACCATGTGAGGGGCGTGATCCGGTACACCGGATGCAGGCCCGTCAACGCCGCGCGGTTCGTCGCCAACCGTGCCAACGCGTCCATGTCGGCCAGTTGGATGGCATTCCAAACATGGGTGGGACCCGCCGCCCGCAACCGCGCCTCGGCCCCAGCACGGCCAAACTCCGCCTTGCGCCGCGTCGCATAGGCATTCGCCCAACCCATGGCCGGCACGATGGTCACCAGGCCTGCCAAGCACGGGAACAAGACGCGGCGACACCGATGCCACAGCAACGCCTTCATGCCCTTCTGTCGCCACAACATCGCCGTGAAGTAGCCGCTCACGAGCATGAACAACGGCATCCGAAACCCGTGCACGAACGCTTGGAACACATAGGCCGCCGGGCTTTGGCTCACGTCCATGGCCATCCAGGCCGGCCCCAGTGCGAACGACAGGGACGCGTGATACACGATCCCCAACAGCATGGCGGCCGCGCGCAAGGCATCAAGGTCATGCCTTCGGGGGCTGGGAACAGAAGCGCTCATGGATTGCTGCGAGGACCCGCCCGGACACCGTGACGTTTCATCTCCCAAACCGTGGGCCACCTGCCTCCACGAGCCGCAATCAACCCCGCTTGCGAGGCCTCACCGTCAATGCACGCCCAAGCGCGGGAGCTGGTCCCGATAGCTCCGCGACAGCGTCAGCTTCGCACCCGTCGTGAGCAGGACCGAGTACTCCCCGTGGAACAACGGCTGCAACTCCTTCACCCGCGACAGGTTCACGATGGCCGTCCGGCTGATGCGAACGAACTGCTCCTCCGGCAGGCGCGCGGAAATCGAGGACATCGTCTCCCGGATCAGGTGCGAATGCGTGCCCACGTGCAGCTCCACGTAGTTGTCCGCGCTGCCAATCCAGTCGATGTCCGGGATGCGCACGAAGCTCACCTTGCCCGCCGTCTTCACGGGGATGCGCTCGGGCTCGCGCGCGCCGGACTTGATGTCCTCCAGCATGGCCGAGAGCTTGGCCTGGATGTCGTCGGGCTTGGGCGTGCCCACCCGGCCCCGCGCACGTTCCAAGGCGGACCGCAGACGCTCGCGGTCGAATGGCTTCAACAGGTAGTCCACCGCGTGAACCTCGAATGCCTTCACCGCGAACTGGTCATGGGCCGTGGTGAAGATGACGGCCGGGGGCGCGTTCGCACCCAGTCGCTTCAGGACGTCAAAGCCGTTCATCCCGGGCATTTGGACGTCCAGGAACAAAAGATCCGGCCGATGCCGTGGAACGGCCGCGAGGGCCTCCTCGCCGTTCTGGCATTCCCCCGCAACCTCCACGCCGGGCTCGCGCTGCAAGAACGTCCGCAATCGCTCCCGGGCGAGGGGCTCGTCATCCACCAGCAAGGCGCGCAGGGCCGACATGCGCGGACAGTGCTGCCAATTCGCAACATGTCCAATGGCCGCGTCGCCGCCGCCCGGGGGCCATGGACAAACGTCCAACCTGACTCCCCCACGTCACGGGGCCGGAAGCAGTCGCGCGGCGGGCCGGTTGGTCCCCGGCTGATAGCAGGCCTGCGACGGAACCGACAGGAGCCGTCGTTCCGCCATCGGCAGCACCACGACGGATTCCCTCCCAGACACGGGGCCCACGCGGGTCTCGGCCGTGTTCCAGTCCAGCGACGCCATGATCCTATAGCTGCGACCCGACGGCACCACGAGGGGGAGGATGTCGTTGAGGTCCACCGATTCATCGCGGCTGGAACCCGTCCAGCTACGCGCCGGGTCCAGGTCGTCGAGGACGAAGACATGCGCCCGGACACGGCGACCCGCCGGTTGGTCGAGGACCTTCACAAGGAGCCGCGTCTGGCCTTCCGGGACGGCGGGTCCGGAGGACTTCGGGATGTACCGGTGCGTGACGTTCACGGCGGGGACCCAGTGGATGGAACGGGCCCACACGAGCGGGAAGGGCAGTCCCGTCTGGCGGAAGCTGCTGGCATAGATGGCGTGGCGCGGCTCGTCGGCCTTCGCCTGCGAGGCGTCGTGGACGAACCATCCGCGGTCGAGCCCGGCGGGGTCGGGTTCGGCCGCGCCCACGAAGTGCCAGTCGCCGTCCCAAACCTCCACCCAGGTGTGGTTGCCGCGCATGTTGGACCAGAGCGGCGTGCCGGCGATGCGGGCGGGGACCCCCACGGCGCGGCAGGCGTCGGCCAGCAGGATGGAAAGCCCGGTGCAGGTGGCCATGCCGGAAGCCATCGTCTCGAGGGGCGCCTGGTCGGGCCGACGTCGCTTGGTGTTGTAGCCCACCTTCAGGAGGGAGAAGAGGCGCTCGTTCAGGCGGCGCGCCGCCTCGCCGGGCGCCGTGCAATCCCGGACCAGCGGCCATGCAATCTCGCGCAGGCGCGGGCGCCAATGTTCGCGGGCCTCGTTGGCGCAGGCATACGGAAGGATGTCGTTGAGGAACAACTCGCGGGGAATGCGTGACGCCCAAGGCGCGGAGTCCATGGCCTCGTGGGCCAAGGCGGTGTTGGTGGCCACCATGCCCAGGTCCACGGACTCCAGGTCGATGGCGGGCATGTGGGTGACGAGGAACTCCAGGCTGGGCCGGTGCGCGAGCGGCGCGTCCGCGATCAGCCGCTCGATGGCCTCGCGGCGCGCGCCCGCGTTGGCCAAGGCGCCCTCCAGGGTGGGCATGGGCAGGGGCGCGGCATGAAGCAGGCAAACTCCCCAAGCGACCCATGCAAGAATCCCGGCGGCGCAACGGTTCATGCGAAAGACTGTGTTCGGGGAAGGACCCGAAACTCAATGAGCGAATGGCCATGGCGAAGGGCGAACGGCAAGCGCGGGTGAGTGCATGGCATCCCATGCGAAGAGATCGCGCCGGGGCAAGGTTGAGGTTGCGGCCGTGTTTCGGCACCATCATGGCCATGAGCTTGCTGACGCGCCTTCTTCTCCGGTGGTTCATCCCGGCATGGGTGGGATGGTGTGCATCGCCGGCATTCGCCCAGGCTCGGACGCAAGCCGCGCTTCTCCTGGACCACGCCACCGCCGTCCCCGGCTCCCGCGTGATGGCCGCCGTTCGCCTCACGATGCCGGATCATTGGCACACGTACTGGCTGAACCCCAGCGAGGCCGGCCTCGGCGGGCAAGCCACCGCCGTGGAATGGGAACTGCCTCAGGGCGTCAGCGCCCAGGCCATCCAATGGCCCGTCCCACGACGCCTCAAGGAGGAGGCCGGCTCCGTCTTTGCCTACGAGGACACCGTGGCCCTCCTCATTCCCCTTGAGATCTCCAGCACCACCCCGCCCGGCGATGTCACCCTGCGCGCCAAGGTCTCGTGGCTCGAATGCGAGAAGTCCTGCGTCCCGGGCCGGGCCACCCTTGAGGCGCGCCTCGCCATTGGCACGACCGCCGCGCCCTCGCCCGCCGCCGCCGAGTTCCCCGTATTCCAGTCGCGCTTGCCCAAGGCCCAGCCCTTCCCGGTCTCCCTCGCATGGTCCCCCGCGACCACCCCGGCGGATCCCAAGAAGAAATCCTATGCCGTCCAATTCCAGCCCGCCTCACCGGGGGGACGCTGGGACTTCTATCCGGAGCCGGTCGAGGGCCTCGCCTTCGAGGGCGGCCCGGAGTCTTCGCCAAATGCCCAGGGCGTCGTCCAGGTCGCCGGAACCGCCGAGCTGGAGCAAGGGAACTGGCCCGCCTCGCTGGCCGGGTTGCTCGTCAACGTGGCCAGTACAACTGGCGATGCGCCCGCAACCGCCTACCGCGTCGTGGCCCAGGCCATCGAATCATCGGCCACCCCGAGCGCCACCAACAGCACCCCCGCCACGGCCCCGGCCGCCGGCAACGCCCCGCAGCCAGACCGCCCGTTTGGCCTCGTGCTCGTCATGGCCTTGGTGGGCGGGTTGATCCTCAACATCATGCCGTGCGTCCTGCCCGTCATCGCCCTCAAGATCCTCGGCTTCGTCCGGCAAGCGCAGGAATCGCCCGCGCGCGTCCGGATGCTCGGCCTCATGTACGGGGCCGGCGTCATCTCATCGTTTGGCCTGCTGGGCGGCGTCATGGTGGCCCTCAGCCTCGCCAAGCAGGCCGTGCATCAAGGCATCCTGTTCCAGAGCAGCATCTTCCTCGTGCTCATGACCCTGCTCGTGGTCGTCATCGCCCTCAATCTCTTCGGCGTCTTCGAGGTCACGCTCGGCACCGGTGGGTTGGGCAAGGCCGACGAACTGGCGTCCAAGGAGGGTGCCGGCGGCGCCTTCTTCAACGGCGTCCTCGCCACCGTCCTCGCCACGCCGTGCAGCGCCCCCTACCTCGGCGTCTCCATTGGCTACGCGCTCCGCCCGGGCCAAAGCCCGTGGGTCACCCTCGCCATGTACCTCACCGCCGGGCTCGGGCTCGCCCTCCCCTACGTCGTCCTCTGCTTCCAGCCCCGCTGGCTCCAGCTCCTCCCCAAGCCCGGCAACTGGATGGTCCTGTTCAAGAAGTTCATGGGCTTCCCCATGCTGGCCACCGCCGTCTGGCTGTTCATGCTCACGGCCAATCACTACGACAAGGACCGCATCCTCTGGCTCGGCTGGGCCATCGTCGTCGTCGTGCTCGCCGCGTGGGTGTACGGCCAGTTCATCCAACCTGCCGTCCGCGTTTCCAAGCTGGCGTGGGTCTCCTTCCTCGGCCTCCTGGCCGCCGCCTACTTCTGGATGCTCGAGCGCGAGGTGGACTGGCGACACCCGGCCGACCCCGCCGCTTCCTCCACCAACTCCGGCTCGCCCCTCCGTGCCTCCAGCAAGCACAAGCTCCCGTGGCAGCCATGGTCCCCCGAGGCCGTCGAGATGGCCCGCGCCTCCGGCAAGCCCATCCTCGTGGACTTCACCGCCGACTATTGCACCACCTGCAACTCCAACCTCCGCCTCGCCATCGAGGTCCCCGCCGTCATCCAACGCGTCCAGGAAACCGGCACCCTCGTCTTCATGGCCGACTTCTCCCGAAACGACGCGCGTATTGCCGCCGTCCTCCAGGCCTATCAACGCCCCGGCGTCCCCCTCGTCCTCGTCTATCCCGCCAACCCCTCCGAACCCCCTCGCGCCCTGCCCGAGCTCCTCCGCGAGTCCATCGTCCTCGAAGCCCTCAACTGGGCCGCCAACCGCCGCTAGCCCGACCGCGCCCTTTCCCCCTTCCCCATTCGCCATTCCCCACCCCGCCCTTCCCATGCTCGTCTTCGACGCCCACCTCGACCTCGCCATGAACGCGGTCGAATGGAACCGTGACCTCTCCCAACCCCTCGCCCACCTCCGCGCCCGCGAGGCCCACAAGCGCGACAAGCCCGACCGCGGCCGCGGCACCGTCTCCTTTGACGAGATGCGCCGTGCGGGCATCGGCCTCTGCGTCGCCACCCAGATCGCCCGCGTCGAGCACGACGCCTACAGCCCCGTCGCCGGATGGGCGTCCCCCGCCCAGGCATGGGCCATGACCCGCGCCCAACGCGCCTGGTACGACGCCATGGAGGAGGCCGGCGAAATCCGCATCCTCCGCAACCTCCACGACCTCGACCAGCACCTGGCCCTCTGGTCCAGCCCCGCCCCCGTCCCCTCCCCCTCCCCGGCCGCGGCCGACCGCCGCCCCATCGGCTGCATCCTCTCGCTCGAAGGAGCCGACTCCCTCGTCACCCTCCAGCATCTCGAACGCTCATGGAACGACGGCCTCCGAGCCGTTGGCCCCGCCCATTACGGCCCCGGCGTCTATGCGCAGGGCACCTCCACCACCGGCGGCTTCAACGCCCGCGGACGCGACCTCCTCCGCGAGATGCAACGCCTCGGCATCCTCCTCGACGTCACCCACCTCAGCGACGAATGCCTCGTGGAAGCCCTCGATCTCTTCGACGGCCCCGTCTGGGCCAGCCACCACCTCTGCCGCGCCCTCGTCCCGCATCAACGCCAGCTCCCCGACGAACACCTCCGCCTCCTCGCCCAGCGCGACGCCGTCGTCGGCCTCGCCCTCGACGCGTGGATGGTCGTCCCCGGCTGGGTCCGCGGCCAAAGCACCCCGGAATCCACCGGAGCCAGCCTCCGGCACGTCGCCGAGCACGCCGACCACATCGCCCAAGTCACCGGCTCCGCACGGCACGTCGGCATCGGCACCGACCTCGACGGAGCCTTCGGCAACGAGCAAACACCC
Source organism: uncultured Akkermansia sp. (assembly GCA_964430505.1). Classification (GTDB taxonomy): domain Bacteria; phylum Verrucomicrobiota; class Verrucomicrobiia; order Limisphaerales; family UBA9464; genus UBA6176. The sequence goes on from CAYSGH010000035.1 coordinate 10,556, forward strand.
CGCGAGGTCCAGTCCATCGCCGACATCCTCCAACTGGCCGACCATCTCCGCGCCCGCGGGTGGAGCGAGCCCGACATCGAGGGCGTCTTTTCCGGCAACTTCCTCCGCGTCCTGCGAAGGGCTTGGTCGGGGTCCTGACGCGATGCTATGCCCGTTGAACGTAACAGCGACCGTTGTGCTTGCTGTAGGCCGCGTGCCCTCACGCGGCGGCAGTGATGCCGCGCCCCTGTGCGCCGGGTCAGGGGACCCGGCCTACAGCCCTCAGCAACTCACCTCGACCTCACCCACAGGGTGACCCCTTGGATTCGGGTCAAAGAGCCCATGCGCCCAACTGGAAAGTAGGCCGGGTCCCCTGACCCGGCGCATGACGGTGCTACATGAGTGCCGCCGCGTGAGGGCACGCGGCCTACAGCAAGCCCCATTGCAATCCCAAGGTTTACAGGACCCCATCCCGTCGCGCCGCCGTGCGCGTCCGCGCCTCGCCTACTTCCCCAGCGGCACGGGGAAGGTCGCGTTCTCGGCCGTTTCGCGCGCCAGCATCTCCACCATGCGTCGCACGTCGCCGGGCCGTTGCGACGCCAGGTTCCGCTCCTCGCCCGGGTCCGACTCCACGTCATACAACTCCCACGGCCCCGGCCCGCCCTTTGCCAACAAGTTGGTCCGAACCAGCTTCAACGCCCCGTCCCGCAGCGCCGCCTGACCGCCGTACTCCGCGAAGACCCATGTCATCGGCGTGCGCCGGGCCGGCTGCGGGCGCCCCGTCCAATCCGGCCATTGGCTCGTGCCATCCAACCCCTCCGGCACCGCGATCCCCGCCGCGTCGCACAACGTGGCCAGGTGATCCGCGAAGTACGTCGGGCTCGCGCTCGTCGTCCCCGCCGGGACCACCCCCGGCCAACGGACGATCAACGGCACGCGCAGCCCGCCTTCATGCACCGATCCCTTGCGCCCGCGCAGGCCCGCCGTCGATCCAAAGAACCGCGCATCCACCCCGCCCACCCCCAGCACCGGATCACCCGGCGCGTCGTGCGTCGTCCCGTTGTCGCTCGTGAACACCACCAGCGTCTCCTCGCGCAACCCCATCGCATCCAACCCCGCCAACACCCGCCCCACGTGCCGGTCCAACGCCGTCACCAACGCCGCATACGCCGCCCTCGGCCTCGGGTGCGGCGTGTACCCGCATTGACCGAGATACGGACGGTCGTCCCATTCCATCGGGTACGTCCCGACCAAGTCCGGCGGGGGCTGCAAGGCCACGTGCGGCTCGATGAACGGCAGGTACAGGAAGAAGCGCTCGCCCCGATGCCGCCGCATCCAAGCCAACGCCTCGTCCACCAGGTGCTCCGGCGCGCGTCGTTCCCCCACCCAGTCCGACGTCGCCACCACGCCGTTCGTCCGCCGCGCATGACCCGGCACCGGTCGCGCATTGAAGGGAACCTTCTCCTCGTTCCGCCACAGGTGCGGCGGATAATACGAGTGCGCCTGGGCCTGGCAGTTGTACCCGAGAAACGCGTCGAACCCATGGCGCCCCGGCGACCCCGTGCTGTCGGGCCGACCCAGCCCCCACTTCCCAAACGCCGCCGTCGCATACCCCTGGCCCTTCAACGCCTCGGCCAACGTTCGCGTCGTCGCCGAGATCGGATGCTGCCCCTCGATGGCCTTCCCGGCCGCGTCCGTGGCCTGCCGATTGCCACGGATGTCCGCGTGCCCAAGGTGCCGACCCGTCAGCAACACGCAGCGGGACGGCGCGCACGTGGGCGCTCCCGAATAATGCCGCGTGAACCGTCGCCCCTCCGCCGCCAGTCGGTCGAGGTTCGGGGTCCGGATCTTTTGCTGCCCGTAGCAACCCAACTCGGCCCATCCGAGGTCGTCCGCCACCATCAATACGATGTTCGGAGGCCGTGCCGCCTCCAGTGCCCGGGGCAGGACCACGCACGCCGCCCATGCCACCACCCAAGTGAAGGCCCACCCCCATCCCACACGCCACGTCCTCATGACAGCCTCCCACCGGGTGCTAGATGCGGATGAAGACCTTCCGTTTCCAAAGCCAGTAGCAACACAGCCACAGCAGGAAGAGCACCGTCGCGCCCTGCACGAGCGGCGCATAAGGACCGGCCAGCAACGTCCAAAACGTCCGCCCGCCATCCAGCGCCCCGGGACCGTGCACCGCCATCACCAGCGTGTTGAGATGGTTCGTCGTGTTCGCCTTGAAGAACCCGTCCCACAGGTGCGCGATGACGTACATGAAGATCGAGTTCATCCCCACCACCACGAACGGGAAGAACATCCGTCGCCACCCATGCACGTCCACCAAGGCATGGAACAACGCCAGGAAGATCGCGCACCAACCGCCGCTGAACAGCACCCAGGACGGCGTCCAGATCCGCTTCACGCTCGGGCACAACCCCGTCCGGTCCAGCACCGTCCCCGCCAGCAAGCCCGCCAACCCCATCCCCACCAACGTCCAGAAGCGCCGCGTCGGCGTCACGTCCCCGCGCCGCAGCCATTGCCCGGCCAGCAAGCCCAGCACCATCGTCCCCAGCGTCGGGATGAAGCTCAGCGTCACGTAGCCCCCGCCGTTGTACGTCCACGGCTTTGTCCGGGGGAACAGGTTCAAGAACCACAGGTCGAAGTCCTGCGCCGGGTTCGCGTTCTTGTTCCAATGCGCCGCAAAGCCCCCCAGCCACTCCTTCCAATCCTTCTCCACGCCCACCGTCGTCGGGTCAAAGCCCGCCGGTGGCAACGGATGCAACGCAAACAACGCCCAGTACCCCACCAGGATCGCCACCAAGGCCCCCACCTGGAACCGCACGCCGCGCCACGCCAACAACCACAGGAACACGTAGCCCAGCCCAATCTGCGACAACGTGTCTTCCAACGTGAAGCGCGTCAGGCTCGAACCCATCGAACGCAGGAACACGCCCAACGCCACCAGCGCGAACGCGCGCCACAACGTGTGCAGCCACATCCCCGACATCCCCTGCCCGCGCGCCCGGCGATTCGCAATCGACCACGGCAACGCGCACCCCACCAGGAACGAGAACGACGGCTGGATCAAGTCGTGCAACGTGCACCCGCGCCAGTCCACATGGTCCTGCTGGCGCGCGAGAAAGGCCCAGAAGCCCGAGTCCGGAAGGTTTCGCGCCACGGCGTGCAACCCAAGGACCTCGCCGGCCATGAGCAGCATCACCCAGCCGCGATAGGCATCCATGGAGCCAGCCCGCTGTGCGGGAACGGGAGCCGCCGTCGAAGGGCCCGGCGAAGCTTGTGGGGATTCCATCGGCAAAGGCTGCCCGCTCCCCGTTCACCCGGTCAACTCACCACCCATCCCGTGCACCCGATCCATTGGGTCAATCCGGTCAACAACGTCCGCACATCACCAAGAAGTGGTGCCCGCGACAGGACTTGAACCTGTACGATGTTACTCACTAGAACCTGAATCTAGCGCGTCTGCCAATTCCGCCACGCGGGCTACTGAGCCGTCAGAGTGCCCGCCCCGCCCCAGATCGCTCAAGCGATTTTTCCCCGCCATCGCCGCCCCCGACGCGCGACGTCCCCTCACAACAACCCACGCTCGTCGATCTCGTCCTCGTCCAACCCGAGGAAATGTCCCAGCTCATGCAGGTAGGTCACGCGAACCTCCCGGCGGTACGTCTCCTCGTCCTCCCCCGCGAAGTCCCACAGGTTCTCGTAAAACAGCAGGATCTGCGGCGGCAACGGCGGCGTCCCCTCCCATGGCGCCCCATCGGGTTGCCCCGTGAACATCCCCAGCAACCCCTCGTCCCATCCCTCCGCCACCAACGCCTCCGACGGCCACGGGTCCAGCACCAGCGTCACCCCCTCGGCCCGCCCACGAAGCCCGTCTGGAAGCGCCTTCATCAACGACTCCACCTCCTCGCGCGCCACCTTCACCAGCCACTTCGCCGTCGCATCCATCCGCATCAAGCAACCCTCCCTCGCCGCACTATTCCCACCCCCATCCCAGTCGTCGCCCCCAATCCTCCATGTAATCCCCCATCGTCGGCCCGTGGAACGACATCACCCGAGGCTCGTATCCGCCCAGGTGATAGTACTTCCCCGGGATCACGTACCCCACGTAATCCCCGTTGAAGCTCGTCACCGCAAGCTGCCGGCCACGCGCCCGCGCCTCCTCCCGCAACCCCACGGCCAACTCCCCGCTGAAGTCGCACGGCATCGACAACCACGTCGCATCCCCCACCCGCACCGCCTGCACGAACGTCGTCGGACGCACCGGCACCACATGCCGCGACCACCACGGCCGCACCCGCAATCCCTCCGTCAACCGCAGGTGCAAGGATGGCAACGTGACCTCCACGCCCACCGCGCCCAGCCGAGTCGTGCCCCGGAACGCCATCCCGCCCAACGCCTCCAACGTGCGCTCGCCCAGGGCCCGACCCACGCGCTCCACACGCTCCCGGCCCGTGCCGCCTCCGCCTTGCACCGACTGGCTCCCCACGGCCCCTGCCATGAACAACGCCATCCCGCCCGTTCCCTTCTCCACCACCGACGCCCACGCGCCCGGGTAGTCGCGGTCGAATTGCATGTTGTCCGCGCCCAGCAACGTGGCGTGGGCGGCAAACGCCCCCAGCACGGCCGTCGCCCCGTCGGCGCGCCGCACCGCCATCAACGCCAGGTGCCCGTCCGTCCGGCCCGCCGTTCCCACCAGGCGGTTCCGCACCCATTCGGGCGCATCCACCCCGCCCGTCGCCACCGTGGCCGGAGCCAGGTTCGACACCGCACCGCGCGCCGCGTCCACCATGCAACGACTCATCCACGTCCGCGTCCCCGGCTGGAACGGCCCCGCGAACATTTCCGGCACGATTCCCTCGCCCCAGCCACCGAGGCTCGAATGCGTGTGGGTCGCGCCCAGGTACACCTCCTCGCGCTTCAGACCGGGCTGAACCGCCAACTCGCGGCACGCCGCATCCGCCACCTCCCATGGGACGATCAACGCGTCCAAGGCCACCCAAACGACCCGGCGGCCACCCACCTCCAAGGCCAACGCCTTCACCCACACGTCGTCCGCAACGCCCGTTGCCGGACGCCCCTTCCGCGCCCCATACCCGGCCAACGGAACCGCCTGGAACCGTCCCGCGCCCGGTTCGTCGTCCACGCCCAGCGTCGGCGTGAGCTTCACCTTCGCCCAACCCGCTCGAACCGGGCCGTTGGTGGATCCATGGGCTCCCGCCCCCAACTCCCAACGACGCAGCGTTTCCTGATGGTACGCGGCGGACAGGTACGGCGTCCGGTCCAGCGGCTGGAGGCACCCCACCGCCACCATCACAAGCAGGGCCAAGAGCCACTTGAGGAACTTCTTCATGCGCAAACCTTCCTAGGGCTGGATCCCATTGGGGTCATTGGGGTCAT